>JAPPLD010000001.1 GCA_028819565.1 Gammaproteobacteria bacterium
CCGCGAATCCGATGTTGCCCGCGTTGGACTGGATCCGGTCGAAGCTGCGTCCGCCATCAATATCCACAAACTCCCAAGAATGATTCTGCCAACCATATATGTTGATTGTCTCGGCCTGGGCTGCAAACGGGGCAACTGCCAGAGCCATGGCGATTAGAAATGATGCTGGGAGTAGTAGTAAACATGGAGATCCTCAATAATGTCTCTGGCAAATGTCGTGAGAGGCAACCATCTTCTTGGGCGAAGCCTTTCTCAACAACTAACCACCGAAGGCAGTCTTCACAGGTCAAGCTGCTTGGTGCTACCCAAAGGGATGTGTACGCATGGCCAGCCACTGTTACTGATTGCTTTGGTTGGCTACTGCATCCCCAAATAAGAGGAACCGGAATAAGACTTAATAAGACCGAACGTTGAATCAATGGTCTGCTTTTACAAGGGTTTCCAGCGTGCACCCCGGCCATGGCCTGTGGATTCAATCAATCCTTTAGATTTCAGAAAAGCGAGGTCTTGCCGTATTCGCCGCCTGTCTGCCTGCTGCCCTACAAGAGAGTGAATTTCTCGGAGAGCGAGGGTATGATCGGAACGGTGCGATAGAGTCAAAATTTCACTCTGCTGTTCTGTTAGGCCACTTTCAGATTTTCGGGCTATCACATGGTTGGCTCGTAGGAAGCGCATTGTCACACAGCCACCGCTCTCCTCAATTTCAGGGCGAGGCAACCTCGCGTCAGTTGTCAAATCTGCCATCTTGAGGGTGCCGCGGCCCCATTCTTCAATAATACCTCGGCGATAGAACGTGCGAGCAATTAGTGGGTTCCAGGCTTTGATTCGTGTGGCCTGAATAGATGGTAACGCCTTCCTACCGTAGACCCCCTACAAAAGTTGGAGACTTTGGGCCGCATTGAAATATTTTGAAAAAATGTTATTTTATTTACTATGAGCCAACAAAGAAAGCGAAGGCTGAAAAACCTTCTGGATAAAGTCCCGCCAGGCTATATGGTTGATACACCGTGGCTGAGGGCACAGGGCATCAACCCCAAATCCATCCATGACTATGTATCCCGCGGGTGGCTGGAGAGAGTTGTTCGTGGGGTCTACTGCCGCCCTCTGCCCGAAGGTGCGCAAAGCACTCCCGGAAATGCATGGGCCATTGCCCTGCTTTCACTGCAACGAATTATGAATTACGGCACGTATCTAGGAGGCGAAAGTGCACTGGATTTGGCGGGCCATGTCCATTATCTTGACCTCGGGGCTGCGCGGCGTGTTCATTTTTACGGTTCCGCACCTTCCTGGCTCAAGCGATTGCCAATGCTGAGGCAGATCGTCTTGCACCGAGACAGACTATTCGGTGACGATTTGACAGGCGTCGTCGATGTCGGGCCTGATATCGAAGGGGCTGGTCCTGCAATCAACGTGTGGCACTGGCCCGTCAAGGCATCCTCCCCGGAGCGCGCCATCCTTGAGGCACTTGACGAACTGCCGAACCGGGCAAGTTTTGATCACTTGGACAAGATTTTCGAAGGGTTGACGACCCTGCGGCCGAAGCCGCTCATGACATTGCTTCTCCGTTGCCGGAGCGTGAAGGTACGCCGCCTGTTTTTCGTTTTCTCGGATAGGCACCGGCACCCTTGGAGCAAGCATCTTGAAGTATCCAAGATTGATTTTGGCTCGGGGCCGCGCGCCTTGGTGGAAGACGGTAAATTCCACCCGGCCTATCGGATATATGTCCCGCACGCCTTTGTTGACGAGGACGAGGCTAGAGCTAATGCTTGATCGTTATGCGGCGCAGGTCAGACTGCTCCTGAGCGTGCTACCGGAGATCGCGACAGAGAAAGCCTTTGCGCTCAAAGGTGGAACGGCCATCAACTTGTTCTACAGGAACATGCCGCGCCTTTCCATAGACATAGACCTGACTTACTTGCCAATTAATGACCGCGAGGCTTCTCTGAAAGACATTGATGCGACGCTCGACCGGATCACACAGGCCATCGCCCGCCACAACCCACGCGCACAGGTGCAACGTATTGCGGGCGGCGGCAACAACGACACGCGGATTTTGGTGAGCACTGGGCGAACACAAGTAAAAGTTGAGACCTCCGCGGTGACTCGCGGAGCCGTGTATCCTCCGACTAGGATGGTCGTATCCGATGTAGTCGCAGAGCATTTCGGTTTTGCCGAAATGAACATTCTTGCGTTCGAGGATCTTTACGGCGGCAAGCTGCATGCAGCACTCGACCGGCAACACCCGCGTGATCTTTTCGATGTCATGATTTGTACGAGAACGAGGGCCTGACTGAAGAACTGTTCCGCGTGCTCATGGTCTACGTGGCTGGTTCAGGCCGCCCGATGCATGAACTGCTGGTACCGCCTGTACGCTTTAAAGAGGAACTGTACGACGACGAATTCGTGGGGATGACACGAGAGTCGGTAACCAAAGAAACTCTTGCCGCGACCCAGGCGCGTCTGTATAGCGACATTCAAGAGCGCCTGTCGGGAGACACGGCAGCCTTTCTCCTTTCGCTCCATGATGGTGAACCTGATTTTGGCTTGATAGGCATTCCAGAGGCTGTAAACCTGCCTGCTGTTCGCTGGAAGTTGGTCAACTTGGGGAAACTGAAGCGCGGCAATCCTGAGAAGCATGCGATTCAGCGGAGCGCGCTCGAAGATTTACTCAATAACATGCCTGAATGAGCCGCGCAGAGGCTGGGCAAGTTCTGCCCCCGTTGATTTTTGTAACAAGTTCCGGTTTTGAAACCCCCATTCCCGGTAGTGTTAAGCAGGCGCCCCCCGATGGGCGCCTGCTTTATTCAGGCAACCATAAATATCCCATGTCTCTGCTTGTGCTGCAAACGGGGCAACGGTCAAGGCCGTGGTGATTAGAAACAATTCTTGTCCCCCCACTTCCGCTTGTGCGGGAAGGCTGTCCAAAACGGAAAATGTGGTCTCGCTTATAATTGCATACTCATGCTGGAATGTCCGAGAGGGCTGTTATGCGTGTTACATATTTGAACAATAAGCTTGCCATCCGATTGCCCAAGGCATTGATTCGGGAGCTTGGCTTGAAGTCTGGCGACGATTTGAAGATCGTATCTGCCAAACCGGAGCATATTACTGTTGCAAAGGACAATCGCCAGGCGGAAGCCATCGGGCAAGCCGAGGCAGTCAAGCGCAGGAAAATTGTTGAGTATTTGAAGTACCTTAAGGAAAATCCTTTGCCTGTTCCGGAAAACTATGTGTTTGATCGAGAGGAAGCCAATGCCCGATGAGCACATTTCTTGACACAAATGTCTTGATCTATGCTCAAGGCGTTGGCCCAAAGAGTAGCCAAGTTACGAGAAATCTTGGATCCTGTTTTTCCATTGGGTGCCGCGACTCACACGAAAGCGCTTTCTCTCGCTCAATCATATGGATTCGGGTTCTATGACTGCCTGATTATTTCATCCGCACTTGAGGCAGAGTGTGATATTTTGCTTACGGAAGACCTACAGGATGGACAACGCATTGAGAACCTGACGGTCGTGAATCCTTTCAAGTCCGGTGGGTGAACTTCCCTGAGCGTCTTTCATTTTCAGCTCTTCCCGATTAAGATCAAGGTGCTGATCCTGCATCTGACAAACGTGTTGCCAAACTTGAAACTTGGATGCTACTGAGTGAGGGTGCCTTGGACTAGAACAGGAGGGTGCAGCAGGTAAGACAAGTCTCTTGGGTAACTCCGGTATCCTTGGTTCAACCACGAAATTGTCTCCATGCAAGGATATCTGTTACTTCCATGGGACCATCCGCAGACCGCGCTATGCGGTGAGTGACTTACGCGGCTACCTATCCCCCAAAAAAACAGGCGCCCCGGAGGGCGCCTGCTTTGTATGGTGTGCCTTGGCTGACTGGATCAGTCGAACCAGTGCACGATGCCGACTGCGAACATCTCGATTTCGCCGCCACTACCGTCTGGAACACCAACACCACCCAGTCCGGTCCCGGAGATGCCCTGACCGTACGTGCCGTTGCGATCGTTGTCGACTTCGGAGTAGGTCAGACGCAGTTCGGTGCCGCCCGGCATGGTGTAGAAGACGCCCACGTTCCATGCGTCGGCCGCGGTTTCGTCCCAGTCGCCCGAGCAGGATGCGCAGGAGACTTCGAGATCATCCGCGTCCATGTAGGAGAAGCGGAAGTCGATCGGACCGCCGAACTTGATCTTGCCGGACACCATCCAGGCGTCACGCTCGATCTTGACGTTCTGGCCTGCCGTCATTGCAGCCCGGTTGGCGGCCGCGCTGACCGCCGGAGCGCCCGGCCCGGCTGCCTCCTCGGCAGCGGTTGTCGCCCTAGAGACCAGCAGGTCGTACTGGACCTGGGCGTTTCTATGAGCAGCAGTGCCGGCGCCATCTTCACCAACTGCTACGTCCAGGTCCGGCGCCTGTATACCGTCCGTTGTGGTATCGATGTCACGGGCATTGTTCAGGGCATCGACCGCAGTCATAAGAACCTCGTTGTTCACGACGCTCTGCGTGAAATCGCTACACGGCGTCGTGGCATCCGAGGCAGCGCAACCGGTCATGCTTTCGTCTGTTTCCGTCAAAGGATTGTCCGCCGGAGCAACCGCATTTATAAGGGGAGTGACAGGATCCCAAGTGTCTACTACCACCCCAGTGGTTACCGCATAAGTGCCGTCTGCAGCTTGCGTGTAGAACAAGTCACGCACAAGCGCCAGGGTCTTTTGCGCCTTGATGTCGTCCTCGTCGACCTCGATCTGCATGGGCGGGGTGTCCGGAACTGCCGCCGTCTCGCCGATGACCTCACCCGCACTGTCGAGCAGGCTGTACGAGGAACCGAAGTTGGAGTAGCCGAACGCGGCCATCGCGGCATCGACGTTGGTCACGCCGTTGAACTCGTATTCCAGGTCTTCCCACATGGCCGAGATCTGGACGCTCATGCCGTCGCCCAGGTCCATGATGTAGCGACCGGCAACGCGGAAGCTCTCCGCGTCCGAGGTCTCCATCTCGCCCACGGAAGCCACGGTCCAGTCCTCATGGTCCTGCCAGGTCACCGCCAGCCACAGCGGGCCGTTGGTGTACGCCAGGCTGGAAGAACGGATCACCGGGTCGATCTCGTTGCCCATCGGGCCTTCTGACTCGTCACGGGTTCCCGCGGTCCACGCGAAGCGGAACACGAAACCGTTCCAGTTCGGCGACCAGTACTGGATGATGTTCTCCTGACGACGGTTGAAGCCGGTGTCGTAGCCAGCCACCGCGTAGTTGAACTCAGCACCGCTGAGGCCGGTGCCCGGTCCAGAAGCAGAAGCCTGGAAGTCGAAGTCACCGGTGTTGTAGAAGATGGTGTTGGCACCGACCGAACCCATGATGCTGGTATGCGAGTCCGCGCCAGCGTCATAGAACGGGTCCACCCACTGCGCCACGCCCTCGTTGTAGGGGAGCAGCCAGGTGGCGAACATGATCTCGCCCATCTGCGGATGGGACAGACCGATCTTGGAGTTGCGGTTGCACCAGCCGGTGCCGCCCGCGAAGTGGTTGAAGTAGGTGAACTGCTCGCACCGGACGTTGACCGAGATGTCGTTCATGCCGGTGGGCACGCTGGCCGCGAATCCGATGTTGCCCGCGTTGGACTGGATCCGGTCGAAGCTGCGTCCGCCGTCGATATCCACAAACTCCCAAGAATGATTCTGCCAACCATAGATGTTCCACGTCTCGGCCTGGGCCGCGAACGGAGCCGCCGCCAGGGCCAAAGCGATTAGAAATGGTTCCCGCTCCCATACTTCTATTACTCCGGTTAGAATTGGCAGAAGAAAAGGATAAGACCATGTGTTGCATATATTGCAAGTGGTGGGTAGTCAAGGGCGGGACAGAGGTTTTTCTTGCCTGTTTTCTTGCCTGTTTTCTTGCCTGTTTTCTTGTTCCAGCCTTTCTGGAATAGTTTTGAAATTGTCGCCAACAACTTCCCAGTAGCCTGTCTTAGTCGATCCAACATGGCGAATCCGGTCAGTTTTTTTCAGTTTTTCAATTTGGTGCCTGATGCTGCCATAGCTCATTTCCGTTCGAACGGCCAGCATCTTTTGAGACATTTGGGGATTTTCGCGCAACAGGGTCAGAATCTTTTCCTGAATGCTTTCTACGCCTGCCTCCCCGCCAACGTCTTGGGCAGCCTCTCTTGGGGACACCCCCAACCTCTCAACATAAGCATCTGAAAAGCGAAACTCAACCCACAATTCGCCCGGATCTACTCGTAGATGCGGATCAGGAAGACCCTCCCGGCGGCAAGCGCCAAAGATGCGCTGGACCCCACGGCCCCAAGATTCAATTTCCCCAGCCCAGAAAAAGGCATTCGCAATATCTGGATTGAAAGGCTTCGAGGCATGCTGTCTTAGCAATCTCTCTAAAGACCAACCCTCTGGCAACTCCCCTGGATTCCAAATGTACAAACAATCTTCGTAGACTCGGATTTGTATTGTTGCCGGAACCCCATAATTCCGGTGAATGATGGCATTCAATACGGCTTCTCGCAATGCGTCCTCGGGCACCGGGTAGGTCTCTACGCGCTGGATTCCTTCGTAACTGATAACGGCCTTTAGATATTTGGTCAGCAACAAATCCATTGTCTTGTCGATCTGATAAAACAAGTTGCCCTGTATTTCATCATGGTATAGCACCTCGAATTCGCTCTCGAAATAACCAATCTTGAGCCTCGCATTGGTGAAAAAACATTCGGGATCAGGATGGAATAGAAGGAGGGCCGAACGTTTCAGATGCGAACCATCCAGAAGTTTTAGCTTCTCCAGCAAATCCAGATTACTGCCTTCAAGTGCATCTGCATCCAAACGCTTGGCACGCACCACCCGCCTGCGAAAATTGTCCAAAGCCTCGGCATCCAGATCATCAATACTTACATTCGGCACGGGCACTCCATCCCAACACGTGCCTGTTTTGCTCAGAAGGAAACGGTTCAGGGCCGTGCCTTTGAGAATCTGCTTGGTGCTGCCACTTCGATAGTGGTACTCTCCCTTGTAGCTAATCGGCACTGGATACGGTTCGACCGAGATCCGCAAGTAGGATTTTCCGTTCTCATCCAGAAGATTGACGTCTGCTACAACCCCTAGCAAATCTCGAAATTTGTTTGGCAATTCCTCCATCAGTTTGGCAGGATTCTTGATGCCTACCACCTCTCCCTTGTTGTTTCGGCCGATTTCCAGCACCCCGCCTTGCGCATTGGCAAAGCCACACAACCATTTCAAATATTCGTCGCGCCAAGTTGTTTTCCATTCAATGTGCTGGTCTTCACTCATGGAGAGGCCCCGGTATGATCTAGGTAAAAATCGAGGGATTAATGCCCCGCATGGATTATATCGGCTCTTCACGGAGAGTCTGCACAAAACGCTGAAGGCATACCTGGGCAAGGCGACCGGGCTGTCGCGAGCACAGTTGACCCGGTTGATCGCGCGCTGGCGAGAGAGCGGGACGATCCGCGACCGCCGCGGCACCCCGGGCAAGCCGTATCCGCGCCACTACACGCCCGAGGACGTGCTCCTGCTGGCCGAGACCGACCGCCTGCACGAGACCCTGTCCGGCCCGGCGATCCGGCATGTCTGCCGGCGCCAGTACCAGCAGTACGGGGACGAGCGCTACCGGCGGCTGGCCTTCATCTCGGTCGGCCATCTGTATCGCCTGCGAAAGACCCCAGCCTATCAACGCCGGAACCGGCGATTCCTGTCCACCCAGTCGGTCAAGGCGCCGACCGACCCCATGATGCTGGTGTGCGAGTCCGCGCCAGCGTCATAGAACGGGTCCACCCACTGCGCCACGCCCTCGT
>JAPPLD010000006.1:0-179750 GCA_028819565.1 Gammaproteobacteria bacterium
CATCAGTTGCTCAAGCAACTTCCCAGCCTCGTCCATCGGCTCCTCCAGATCCCAACGAAAAGACCATCCTACTCTTCATTCCACACAAAATCTCGAAGCGCCACTACATATACTTCAAGAATAGGCGGTAACATTTATTTTGATCAAGACTGCGGGTGCGAAAAGCAAGAGTATCGGTTGCCGTGCTGTATCAATTTTTGTCTAGCAACATACTGCTTGTGGTTTTCAAATGGAGGCGACATGTTAAATACTACATCTGGCGGTCATGCTATTCTCGAATGCTATATAATCGCGCGAACATATTCAAACCTATACATATACCATTATGGCAAATAATCTCAAGAACATCTTTATATCTCATGTTCATGAAGATGACGATGGTCTCCGCGAGTTAAAGAAGTTGCTTGATGCTAACGGAATGACAATTAGAGACTATTCGGTCAGCGCAGATAACCCTAACAATGCAAAATCAGAGGATTACATCAAATCCGAAATTCTGGCTCCCCGTATTCGACAATGCTCAACGCTGGTTGTTTACGTATCCCCCGAAACCAAGGATAGTGCTTTTGTCGATTGGGAAATTGAATATGCTGAGAAAGAAGATAAGCGTATTGTTGGTGTTTGGGAGCATGGTGAAAACGGTTGTGAACTTCCAGAAGCGCTTGAAAAATATGCTGATGCTATTGTTGGTTGGACTGGAAATCGCATTGTTGACGCAATTAATGGCAAGGTTGATGGCATTGAGAATCCCGATGGGTCTCTAGCTTCGCTACGCGATATCAAGCGCTATAGTTGCGCTAGCGGGTGATTTGCATTTATTTTCTTATGTCGTTGCTAGGGATTATGGCTTTGCGCCAAATCCTTTTTACGGTGTTTGTACACTTGCGACGTGCAAGCCTGGAATTAGAGAGAGGGCTGCGGTTGGTGATTGGATAATCGGAACTGGTAGCAAAAGACAAGACCGCCACGAGCATCTCGTCTACGCCATGTGCGTCACAGACGCTATGACATTCAACGACTACTGGGCTAACCCGCGATTTCAATGCAAAAAGCCCAATCTAAGGGGGAGCTTGAAGCAGGCATATGGAGACAACATATATTTTAAGAAAGCAGGAAAATGGCATCAACTAGATTCCCACCACAGTTACGAGCACGGCAGGCCCAACCCGTACAATATTCAGCGAGACACCCAAACTGATAGGGTTCTACTCAGTACTAAGTTTTCATATTGGGGCGGTTCGGGTCCAAAGATTCCTGAAAAATTTCGTAACTATCGTGGTACAAATGTATGTGCTGGACGGGGCTATAGAAGAAAATTCCCGCCCGGTTTCGCCGAAGACTTTGCCATGTGGTTATGTTCATTAGATGATAGTGGGTATCTCGGTGAACCTCTAGACTGGCCCCATGTGCTATGACAGAAAAACCAGCTTCCCAAGCGTTACAATGTTTTACTCTTTTGCGCGAATATGCGCAAAAGGTTGATCTTACTGATACGCTGCCTTCAGGTGACCCGAGCCCTGTTTTGCTAGGACTTTACGGTGAAGTCGGCAGTGTTATGGCGATAGCCAAAAAGCGTCACAGAGAACCGGAGATATATGTCGAATATGAGAATGCTGTGGAAGAAGAGCTTGGGGATGTCCTCTGGTATTTTGCAGCTTTATGCCGGCGTTTCGGACAAGAGTTTGATTTAGTTTTCTCCAAAGTTATCAACGAAGAAGGGCGCGAAGACATAATTGCTGCTGGTGATTTGATCACTGGGCGAGTATCCCGTGTATCAGCTACTAGAGATTTGCCAGCCTTCGATGACATTTTGTTTGGGCTTGGAGAAACAGCAACTGCCTTGTTAAGAGCTGAGTCAGGCAGCGAGCATGCCCATAAATTGCTGCACACATTCGCGAGTGAATACCTCCAAGCAGTTCAAGCAACACAGGTGCCGTTCTTCAATGTTGTCCGTACGAATATGGAGAAAGCATGCGGTAGGTTTTTGGATCCCATCCCTGAAGATTTACCAGTTTTTGATGACAGCTTTCCCGATGAGGAAAGACTGCCGGAGCATTTTGAAATAAAAGTTACACAACGTAAAAGCGGGAAGAGCTATTTACAATGGAATAATGTGTTTATTGGTGATCCACTAACTGACAGCATTCGCGACCCTGATGGCTATCGCTTTCATGATGTTTTTCATCTTGCATACGCAGCCATTCTTCATTGGTCCCCAATTTTTCGCGGACTAATCAAGCAAAAACGCAAGAGTGATCCGCAGTACGATGATGCTGAGGATGGGGGGCGAGCCAAAGTTGTTGAGGAAGGGTTGACTGCTTGGGTATTTTCTTATGCTAAGAATCTAAATTTTTTTGAAAGGCAAACCAGTCTTCCATTTGATTTGCTAAAGACTGTTCATCGTTTCGTGCATGGATATGAAGTTGAAGTTTGCCCTCTCAAATTGTGGGAGAAAGCGATCTTGGAGGGATACAAGGTATTCAGGCAGGTGCGAAAGTACAATGGCGGAATCGTGGTGGGAGACCGTGACCAGCGCACAATCACCTACAAACGAATCGAGGGGGAAATTCGCGAATCATGACACCATTCGATTTTGTTGAAGCACTTAAGACATTAACTTTCGAAAATACCTTTAATCCCTATTCGGATCATTGTCCAACGTGTGATCACAACAACGCACCACGCCATCGCTACGATGTGTTACTTTCCATATTGGAGTCGGCAATTGATTCAGACATTGATTCTCTGTGGATCGGTCGCGACCTTGGATATCGGGGAGGCCGAAGAACGGGACTCGCTCTGACCGATGAAGTACATATGGCTACCCATGCCAACCGTTGGGGGGTCTCAACCGAGAGAGTGACTAAAGGAGAGATTGTCGCAGAACGTACGGCTGCTGTTACTTGGGACATGTTAGAGCAAATAGACACATGTATTTTTCTGTGGAATGTATTTCCGCTTCACCCACATCAACCAAACCAGCCTTTCACTAACCGCTCACATAACGCTCGCGAGCGGTGCATAGGGGAGGAACTTCTACTCGCATTAATTCATTTGCTGGAACCCCGTAGACTTGTGCCAATAGGAAATGACGCGGCGATGTCGGCACGCCGATTGGATGTAAAAAATCCCATATTCCAAGTTCGACATCCGAGTTACGGAGGGCGGGATGAATTTGTGAAACAGGTCAGTGATCTCTACGATTTGGGACATTAGATTGTATGACTTGAAATTTGAATGCGGTATAACCTTGAGCAATATGGATGATTGAACTTGTTTAAATTGTATCTATATGCCTAATCAAACACCGGATTCCGTGACTTTGCATGGCCGCGCAATCAGTGGGCGTGGCACTGCCTCAAAGATCAAAGGCTTTTCTGCCGAAATCATAAATTTTTTTGGAGAACCTCCAGTTCGCGGATCGCTGAATTTGGCATTGGACAAACCAATCCGATTTGATCCAGAACAGATTGAATTTGCGGGAGGGAAACGCGCTTTTTTCTGGGCTTGTGAAATTGATGGAATGCGTTGTTTGATTACGAGAGCTAAGGGTCATCCACTGCATGTCATTGAAATCGTTGCCCCGTACAAGCTGCGAGACAAATTCCAGTTGCGCGACGGAGATTGGATGGAATTGAAGGTATTGCGAAGCATTGTCCTGGAAGACTTGTCATGGGGTACTAGAGCGGCTTGGAATTTCTTTTGGCGTTTTCGGGAATGTTGGTATGTATCCAAAGTCTACCGGGCGCTGATCGGGCCTTTCTGGTTGATTCGCCGGATGGCGACGCAATCTCCCCAGTACCATGCCAAATTGTGGAACCGAAAGAAACTCCGGAACGATATTTCGGTTTGCCACATCAACTTGGCACGCGACCCGAAGCTGCGTGGGGGCGAACGACAGACTGAAATTCTGGTCGAGGCGCTTGCGGCCGAAGGTGTGTCCAAGCAGCGTGTTGTCGTGCTACGGCAAGGTCCTTTGGCGCAGCGCTTTCATAGCCGTCCGAATTTGGAAGTCTGTCGGGTGAGAAACCGGCTATCGGCAATATTTGTTTGCCGAGGCGCATCCTTGTTGCACGCGCATGAGGCGCATGCAGCACAGGTGGCTTATGCTGCGAGTCTGTTTGGCAAGCAATACCTGATTACACGCCGGCTGACAAAGTCTATACGCTCCAATTCCTACAGTTCGGCCGTATACCGGAATGCGCAGACTGTCGTGGCCTTGACAGAAGCGGTGGAGAACAGCCTTCGAGACCGTTTCCCGGAAATTTCAATCGACCGTATCCCCGATGCCTGGAACCCGGAGTATCCTGACCCGGACGGAGTGCGGCAGGTCAAAGAAAAGTTTTCGGGCAAATTCATTGTCGGGCATGCCGCTGCGATGGATGGTCCGGAGAAAGGGCATTCCGTACTGCTTCAGGTGGCACGGGCCCTGCAGCTGGATGCGCCAGATCTCCGGTTTGTTTTACTGGGGAGTGGCCGCCTGGAGGAAGAATTTCGCCGGCAGGCCGAAGGTTTGACTAATGTGTATTTTGCAGGTTGGGTTGAAGATCCCATTACATGGATTGCCACTTTTGATCTTTTCGCATTTCCTTCTCTGGTCGAGCCACTGGGATCTACGCTTCTGGATGTCATGCGCGCGGGCGTGCCCATTGTGGCGAGCCGGGTGGACGGGATCCCGGAAATCATCGCCGAAGGGTGCGGGATTCTGGTTCCGCCTGGAGATGCGGGCGCACTGGCGGAGCAATTGCTCCTTCTATATCGGTCAGAGGGATTGAGGCGAAGTTTGTCGGAGAAGGGGGTAGAGAGAGCGAAGGCGTACAGTCCGGAATTGATAGCAAGAGAACACCTAAAGGTCTATCAGGACCGTGGGATAGTTTTAGGCTGAGAGGGTATCGCTTTTATTGCTAGTGTGTTTTCCGCTTAGGATCTTGTATGGATAGGCGCCTGACAAAATAAAATGGGCCCAATAGCCTTCGATAAATTTTGTATTCGTACCAATGTGCTCTTCCAGAGCCATAAAAAACCTTCCATATTGTGTGGTGAATGGCTGGCAAATCAACAGTACATCCTTGGGGTATCACAAGTGTCACCCGATCTCCGCGCGCACAAGACAGTTGTTCATCAGATATCACTTCAACGATGTGCAACGGCGTATGTGAGGTGCGTGTAATGAGGCAAGGGATTCCTTCGATGTACGAAGGCCAGATCATAGAAATAAGTGCTTTCGTATGGCGTAGTCGCACGGGCTGATTGAGGGCAACATTAAGAGTCCCCTTGACTGGGGTGTTCTTAAAGTAAGCTGCCACTTCCGGGCCATGGGAGACTTTTCCATAACCTCCTTTGCCTTTGATTACACGGCCTCGTATAACAACCATGGCTATTCGAACTTAAGTGGCAAATTTCTTTCACGCGGGCAATTTTCTTGATCGAGAGGGTGGGGGATTGAAGGTTGGGAAGACGTTTGTGTTGGGTCGGCCGAGAAAGTCATTTCAAGTGTGATGGGGTCTCCACTGGAATCCGCCAGCTGGCCGCAATTGTTGCTATGGATGTGTATTAGGGTTAGTGGAAATTCTTCCAAAAAATTCAGAACTCTCTCTCGGTGCAAATCGACATCATGAAATTCCACTACCAAGCCGCTAATGTCTGAAGCGTGTTTTAAGAAATCATCAAGTACACGGTATTCCGAGCCCTCTATGTCCATCTTTATGAAAGTCGGGGTGTCTGGATTTTCCTGCTGGAAAATCGATTGCAGGGAAGCAGATTTTTGAGAATCATATCCGACATTAAGATGACGGTGAATGCGAGAATGCCTAAAAAATGAATAGTAATCTGTCAATATGCGAATTGAAGATATTAGCTTTCGTAGTCTGAGACGCAGGAGATATTCCGGGATACGTCTAAATAAGGTTTTTGCCGCGACAGTGCCGTCATAAGCCAACAGCGGGACATTATTTCTCGCTACAAAACTCTTTTCAAATGACCAATCGGTAGAAAGCCCGAAAGAAATCAATTGTTTGGTTCTGGTGACCGAGGCCGGGTCTACCAGATACCCGCCGTCATGGTCTCTGCCGAGACGGATCAAGTCATACGTTGCATTCGGCTGGAATTGTTTAGGAAGCATCACTGGAATCAATACTTGGCGAGCGATGCCGGTCGTCCTGCTTTTGGGCGATCACTTGTATTTGGGCTAATGCCAGCCCTAGTGTTTGGTCTACAGGAATCTTTCGAAATCTGGCAAATCTGTCAACGCATTTGCGGCAAATAGGTTTCATGCCGGAGGGTGTTTGGCGCGCAATTCGATACAAATGCTTGACCAAGAAAGTCTTGGGCCTCCATGCTTCTCCCGGTTTGGCCATGAGGCGGTAGTCGTAATGCATGTCGTGTCTTTCTAAGGAAACAATGACAGCCTTTGGTAAAGCGGAGACCAGCGATCCAACGTCATACGAGACTGGTGACCATGAAGGGGTGGAGTCCATGCGGAAAGTCGCCTTATGGTCTGTATTGAATATGCTTGGCCAAATTCCCTGTTCATATAGATCTTCGTCTGGCACAACGAGTACTAAGTATCCGCCGGGCTTGACCAACTCCCACCACTGTTGCAACGCTCGGGGTGGGTCGAACATGTGCTCAAGACAATGGCTGGAATAAACTGTGTCGTAGGATTCTCTCTCCTGGAAGTCTAATATTCGATTGGCATCCCCGTCCTCGGTGTCAAATCCTTCGGCGTGGGCACAGACCCGATCTTTCCCGGCACCGATATCCAAGACCCTTCCTTGCA
This sequence comes from Gammaproteobacteria bacterium, assembly GCA_028819565.1. Taxonomy (GTDB): domain Bacteria; phylum Pseudomonadota; class Gammaproteobacteria; order Poriferisulfidales; family Poriferisulfidaceae; genus Poriferisulfidus. The sequence continues at coordinate 6,779 of JAPPLD010000006.1, forward strand.
AGTATTTCTTGTCGAAGTCTGCGCCTCTAACGAGACGTGTCTTTGATGTTTCATCGACCATAGACTAACTTGAATGTGCTTGAGTTTGATGGGTGCCGTGTATTGTATTAGGAAAATTCTTAATTAAATTTCCTTGAGGTAAGTTAGGGCTAAGTGCAAACGGTTTGCACGTTACGGACAAGAATTGGATCGTTCACCTCTTAGAGGGATGTTCTAGAGGAACCATGTTGAGCGAGTAGGTTTTCAACTGCCGTCCACATTTCCGCATAATCAAATTCATGGATGCTAACCCGTTCATGTGGAGCGATGGGAGGACGCGTGAAGATGACAGTTTGGAGATCACTGAGAGGCTTCCACTCCGAAAAATTCTGAGGATTGTCATCATAGATTGCAATAACTGGAGCATTTAGCGACGATGCGATATGAACCATTCCTGTATCCGGAGTAAAAATTAAATCGGCTCGGCGTGTCAATGTGAAGGAGGCTGGGAGGGAGAGGGGAGAGGGGAGAGGGGCTACCACGACCTGTTTATCATTAATTTCTGCTGCCAACCGTTTCACTTCGCGTTCGTGGCCCGGTATGGGGAGAAGTTGCAACAAATCGTCAGGGAACTTTTCCAGCCACAGGCGGAGCAGTTTCAGGGCTTCCGGATATTGAAAGGAACGATGCGGGCTACTGCCGTACAGATTGAATAATATTCGTGCCCGCGATGGGGGAAGGGTTTCTTGCCACTGATTAATTTCGTGCTCCTTTGCGTTCGCGGGAAAACAGAAATCTTGGGGCGTAAGGCATTTAGAGGATTGTTCTATTTGCCCGGTAATTATTTGGGATGCTGCCAGCCATCTTTCCGAAGTGTGCTGCACTTCGGGCGACACATTGAGATCAAACAAAGTGTAATTATTTTTGGCATGGCCGAGATAGTGCCTTGCATTGATCTTGCGTAGAAAAGAAAATGTTCTCACATCCAATCGCGTACGCATATCAGCAACCAAATCGAACCGCTCCTTTTTCCTAATTTCTTCAATAAGTACTTTCATACGGGTCTTTGGACTCATCGTTCGGTTTCCAACCGAGATAAAGTTGTCTACTGAATCGCAGTCGGAGAACAAAGAAGCAGTTTGAGGTCCGCTGGCTACGGTTATCTCAATATCAGGCCTGTGTGCTTTAACTGTCTTCAGAAATAGCGTAGTCATTAAGGATTCTCCAATAGCATCTCCTGGCAGTGGCACCAAAATGCTACGAATCTTCTCTGGTTGATAGGCTTCCGTGGGTACTTTTCTCCAGTTGGACCAACGCCGCATTATTTCGAGCATTGCACGCTGCCGGGCTTTTCGTAGCAGTCGCAGCCGGGAACCCAGCACTGATTTTGGTTTATGGGATGACATAGTCGGATGCTTCACGAGGCTGTGGTGTAGCAAACGTTCGTTACTTGCTCAACAAAAACTGGGATCTCTTCAATGATGTGTTGACTTGGCGACCGTCGGTGGTTTGGAGGTTAAAGGTTCGCGACCCGCAATCGCCCGTAAGGTGGATCGCATACAGTTTTTGATGGGGCGCACATGAATCAAGCAATGTATGTGTGTCTTTGTCCAGTAGCGGTACCCCGAGACCGACAACCCAGTTGTAGATTGGCGGCATGACGCTGAAGCAAATGTTGTTTTCTCTCAGAGCGACGTTGAGACAAGTCTGATCGGGAAAATAATTTCGCTTCATAAAATTCTGATGATTTGCCTTGGACATGTAATTTCGCCAAGCATCCCAAGCAGGAGAATCTGCATGGATGAAAAATAACCCACTATTGTTGTCTGGCGTAAGCCCATGTTGCAGGGCAACTGCATCTCCGAACATGTCATACACGAGACGAAAGACTTTTCGACCCACCATGCGAAAAGCCACAGGGAAGATCCCGAACTTCCACACTATCCGAAAACGTGGTTTGTGTCCTATATCCTTGTAGTTTGGGTGGCATTCATAGGCGATGGCTCCTTTGCCTGGCGATTTGTCGGCGGCGGTAATGTAGTGTTCTATCGCGGAGGAGTCCTGAAGCCAAACATCGGCATCTATCCACAGGTAGCCCGGATAGCTAGGGAAGATTTCAGGGAGAAAAGGTTTCGCATAGTAAGCCTTTTTATACGAAGGTTGTTTTGACATGTCTCCGGGCTGGTGACGCCAGCCAGGGTCAACGATTTTGGTATCTTTCTTACGAGTCTGAATCCGATCTTTTGATTCTTCAGAGAGACCTAAGTCAAGGATTCCTAGATCGTATTCATGCAAGCGATCCTGTATGGATGCGAGCATGTCATCCAGAAAATCCATGTATGCGTCATTTGCTCCTGAGACTATGATTGGGCGCTTTGCATCCATTGCACTCTATGTCCTAGTTGAAATCCGGTTGCCAGCGCTGAGGCGGGTTCAGTTGCTGGCAGGTATTTTACTATTCGGTTGGTTTGGTTTTACTTGAGTTTTCGTTGCGTTGTCCATTGAGATTCAATCACAGTACGACACGGGAGATTGGGTGGTTCCGGTTGTCCCACTTTCAGCATTAATTTAAGAGGTCAATGTCAATGAGCCATCGGCTAAATCATTCATCCCCACCAGTTTCCTCCGTCTCGAATCTGGGAAGTGGTTTGGGTAAATAGATAGTGTGCTTCCGAACTCCGATTTCATGCTCGATCAAGAGATCTACGAGTTTTTCTCCATCAATGAGTGTGATTGATTGAGCGCGGCTATCGAGAGCGGCTTCCTTCGTTTTATTAGAGAATTTCGAAGTTGTAATGAGGGTCCCCCTAATAGCGCCGAAGCGGTAAAGCGAACCGCGAAGGGCGTCGAGATCCTTGGGTGGAGTGGTCCTGCCATGTCTCTTGACTTGGATAACCTCTTTCACTGATGTAATGCCGACCTCAATGTTCGCGGTCACATCGACACCGCCATCTCCTGAGCTTGCCGTTACTTCTGCATTTTCATAACCCATCTTGTCTATAAGGAATTTCACTAAATATTCAAACTGCCGGGGGTCCATGCTGCGCAAGCGCTCCAGAAGGTCTTCCCGGGTCTTGTTCTTCTGAGGTTTCAACCATTCATGGAATTCCGACGTTAGACCGTTACCGGCATCTTTAAACTTTCTGAGATACGTGGAACCTTCGCTGGTCAGCGAATATCTCACACCATCACGTTCTATCAAACCCCGCTCAAGGAGATTATTGATTCGTGACCGGAGACAGGTCATGAAAGTGGCGGGACTGCGGAAATTGGAATTAAGTTCGAGATGGTGGCCCCAATCTTCACGAATCTCACTAACGCGTGTTGGCTCATTATTTTCAACTAAGGAAAGAAGAGCGACGAGCCCTTCTCGTTCATCAAGGCATTGCTCAGTTTGACCGGCGTCATGATTAACGAATTCTTGACCTTCCTTGGTGGGTTGAAGTTTGCCACCAGATGCTTCACTGAGAAGGCTGTACTTTTGAATCAAGCCCCAGTGGCCATAGGTATACCGTGGGTTGACAGTTTTACCGCTCTGTTCCCAGATGAGTGCAGCGAGTTTGCGGTTCTTGCCTCCAAGTCGTTCAGCGATCCATTCGTCAGGATTGGTCCAGTCAACGATGTCTTGAGGCGTTCCTGTTAGATTCCAGATAGATTGATTCAATCCAGTGAGTTGTTTTCGAGACCACCCATTCCAGATTCGGAGAAGGTGGCGAACTTCGCCATATGGGGGAAAATGAGGGACACTTATGCGCGATTCATCTTGGTCCATGGTCAGTCTTTGGAAGAGTTAGTCAACACAAGCCGCAGGGAGTATACCTGACTAGAAGACCTTGACGGGTTAATCCGTACCAGTTCGGAGACCGGGAGCCACATGCTGCTGTCCGTGCTATGGCCAGCATACAATGGCAGGGCAGAACTCCAATGGTCTTTTCCGCACCTCCAACCGTTTCAAACCCATCTCCCATACAGACGTCTTGCCGGAACTCTCCCCTATGCCACTCCCTGAAATCGACAAGACCATAGACCACCTCATCCGGTGGTCCGAGCAGGACGACTGGGCAGAATATCAATCCGACATTCTCGCCGACCACTTCGACCCGGTCTCGGAGATGTTCGATCTTTACGATCATGAGATTATCGATCTCATTGGTGTCGCTTCCGCACCGTTGTACGCTTTCATCATGGAGGATTTCTTCGCCACCCGGTTCGGCGACCAGGGCGAGAGGAATGTCATCGACAGCTATCTTAAGCGGCACGGCTGGCGCGAGGATGTCCAGGGCAAACGCTACTTGGAGGCGCTCAAGGATTCCACGGCCATGCTCTACGAGATCTGCGACCTCGATCCGGGGCGCACGATTGTGATTCGCGACCTGATGCTGGGCGGCGATCCGGTCACCGTGGCGGATTCGGGCCTCCTGGATTCCGTGGAGCGTGGGGATTGCTTTGCCGGGCGTCTTTTGGAAGTCAACGGGGAGCCGTGCCTGACCACAGGACTTCTTTACTACCCGCGCGAGGCGGCGCAGGCAGCCTGTGCGGCCCTCGACGCGACGGCCGGCCGGTTCGTGGAGTACTTCCGCGAGAAAGCAAGAAGGCATGTCGAGGAGGAGGAAGCCCCTGACGATGCCGCCCTGCGGCGGGTTTTCTTTTTGGGTCGGGCGACTAGCCAGACCCTGACGGAATTCTGGATGGCCACAGTCCTGAACCAGGTCTTGGCGGGCACGCCGTCACCTCGGAGTGCCGACGGCGAGAGGATACGATTTTCCGATGTCAGCTTCCCGGTTCGGGCGGATGAAGCGGAGGTTGCCGCCATTCTCGACAAAACCGACGTGTTCGAAAGGGATGCGGATGATGAACCATCTTGGACGTGGCTGGATTCGGGCCCACCGAAGGCGCAAACATTGGAAAACCATGAGGCAGATCCGAATTTGGAATCGGTGTTTTCGTTCCATGAGTCAGCCCTCGGGATCGTCAACCTTGAGCCTGACGCGCTCGTTCTGAGCGTCAACTCCAAGGAGCGCGCGAAGCGGGGCCGGGATCTCCTGGTGTCGTGCTTGGGCAAGCGGGTGGGGAGGCCCCGGATCACGCACCGGGATCCGAACCGGGCGCTCAAGGAGTACTGGCGGTAGTTTTCCGAGAGCCAAGAAACGTCCGGACCGGTTGTCGGCAACCCTCGTCCTTTTCATGCGATGGATGGATGCCGGCAAATCCGGCCGAATGGATGCCCGGATGTGGGATGTCGTGCCTAGGCAGGCGGCCGCCGAAGAGGGGATGTACAGGGGACTGGCATGGTCCAAAAGCGGCAGAATTTCAACCCGCGACCGGCCATTTGGGAATTATGTAGCAAAATCTGCAAGCGCAGGTTTCAGCGTTTCTTGACCAGCCGATAGCGGCGGTTCAATTCCTCGTTTGACGGCATCCGGTTCTTGTACAGGTCTGGGCGGTGCGGCTTCTTCAAAAGCACCTTGCGCACGGCCTCGGTGAAGTCGTCCAGTTTCATTGCGTAGCCCTCCATTCGGCCATTGTTTTGCTTCCCTTGCTTCGGTTGCACCCGGAGCAGAGCAGTTGGAGATTGTCGGCGTGATCCGTCCCTCCGCGCGAGCGCGGCAGGATATGGTCAACGTCCATGACGCGGAACGGGAAATGCGTCTCGCACCCGGCGCACACGCCCTCCTGCTCGCCATACAGCCTATGGCGGTGCGTCCGGTAGTTCGGCAGTTCGCCCATGTCCGTCCGCACGGGCGGCTTTTCCAGCGCGATTGCGCCAGCAAACAGTTTCCCCCGATCCTCGGCTATCCGTTCGTCCACGAGTTTGATGGCGAGTGGCGAAAGGTCGATGCCCGCCCACTGGCGACCTAGCCGGTCTGCTACCACCAGCGCAGTAGCGCATCCGCAGAATGGATCTAAAACAAGGTCGCCGGGGTCGGTGCTGGCCTTGACGATCCGCTCCAGCAGGGCAAGCGGCTTTTGTGTGGGGTAGCCTAGACGCTCTTTTGACGATCCGGCAATAATCGAAATGTCCCAAACATCGCGCATCGGCAAACCTTTGGTCGGCTTGTCAATTACGATCTTTCGCGTTCGGGTTTCAGGGTCTAGTATTTGGGTCTTTCCCTTGAACCGCTTCAAATAACTCTCGCTCGGCGGCTCGTAACTCACATTGAAAGTATTGTCGCCGCCCGCATAAAACAGGATCACATCGTGCATCGTTTGGAAATTACTGCTTTTGGATGGCCAACGGCGATACGACCAGATAACCTCGTTTCTGAATTTCCCTTTTCCAAATACAGCATCGAGCATCAGTTTCAGATAGTGGCTGGCAGTCGGGTCGCAGTGCAGGTAGATGCTCCCCGTGTCTTTTAGAACACGCCGCATTTCCATCAGCCGAACGGCCATGAAGATCAGGTAGGACTGCATACCCTTGCCGTGCGCCTGACGCGCCGCCTCTATCACTGAATACGCTGCCGGGTTGCGGTCGGCCAGTTCGCCGTGTTCGTGGACATCGACATCGTCCAGCGTCCACGCATCTTTGAATGACGCGCCCGCCGCCTTGCTTCCTATCGGGGCTTCGTAGGTGCGGTTCGAGTTGAACGGCGGATCAAGGTAGATCAGGTCGATACATTCCGAATTGATGCCGCGCAGGACGGGCAGGTTGTCTCCCGTCCATACGCTCTCGCTGGCGAAGTTGGCTTCACTCAAGACACCAGCGCCTTGTAGGTGAGCCGCTTGCCCCCGAAGCCCCGCACAAGGGCTTCCATGCGGTCGATGGTGTCAACCTCGCAGTTGCCCTCGTTGAGCCGGAACGCAAACTCATTGATGTAGCGATGGCAGTGCTTCTTCGACCAGTTGTGGTACACGCCATTGAAGCCGCGTTTCAGAACCGCCCATACCGACTCGATGCCGTTCGTGTGCGCCATGCCATCGACATATTCCTTTGCCGAATGATTGACGGTGTGATGCCGATGGGCGATGCCAGCGTAGCATCCTGCTTCGTCCGTGCAGATGGTGGAGCCGGGGCGGACATGCTCGCGTACAACCGACTGCACGGTATCCCGGTCGGTGTTCTGAATAGGCTTGGCGACGGTTTTGCCGCCACGCTCGCGCATCCCCAGCACGGCCTGTTTGCCGACTGCGCCGCGTCCGGCTTTCAGTTTCTTGTGCGAGTGTTTATTGTCCTCTTTTCCGCCCAGATAGGCTTCGTCAATCTCCACTACGCCGAACAGTTTGCCGCCATCCTCGGCGCAAGCCTCGCGGATGCGCTGGAGCAGATACCAGGCCGTCTTCTGTTGTACGCCCAGTTCCTTTGACAGTTGCATGCTGCTGATACCCTTACGGGCCGTCAGCATGTAGTAGAGGGTTACGACCCAGTGCCGGGTGTCGAGCTTGGACGAGTGCATGACCGTTCCGGTCTTTACGGTGAAATTCTTTCGGCAGGACTTGCACCAGTAGGTGAACGGCTTGGACTTGGGGCGGCTGATTTTCTCGGTGCCGCCGCAGTGCGAGCAGGTCGGTGTGCCGCCCCAACGAACCTGTTCCAGCCACTCTATCGCCCTCTCTTCGGTGTCGAACATCTGCATGAGTTGAACGATGCTGATTGTTTCTGCCTTACGCTTGGACATGTCTTATCTCCGGTTGTGCAGATTATTATATACCATATAATTACAGGTGTCAAGCACAATTCTCACTATGAGATTCATCACCCGGATCATGGCCAAAATGACGACACAACAGCGGCTCGACTGTTTGCTAAAGCACTTCAATAAACTCGCCGAAAATCAGGGCGACATGATGCAGTTGGACGGTGAAGACATCACCTTGCTAATGGACAAATGCGGCTTTGTCAGCAGGAGCGAAATCGCGTTCTACTTGGATTCACTCGCCACCCTCGGACTAATGCGAAGCAGTTGTTCCGCCGACCACACCTTGCTTGCCGCGTCGATCACAATTGAAGGATATTGCCGATTAGACGAGATTCAGTGAAACCTGCGCTTGCAGATTTTGCTACATAATTCCCGGCCATTTCACGTGAAGGCCGTCCATGCTAAACTCCCATCAACGCCATCCCCCCCGAAAACGGAATTGAGGAGGGACTCCGAACCACCTTTAGGGTTGGAATAAATAAGGCTGACCGACCTGGAACACATCATGATAATGGACAACATTCAGTTGATCATCCTGATCGTGACGATCCTCGGCAGCGTGTTCGCGCATGGCAGGATTATTCTGGGCCGCATGTCGGCTCTGGAAGATCGTGTGTCCGCCGTAGAAAGCCGCCTGTCGGCCGTGGAAAGTCGCCTTTCACATATGGAAGGATTGTTCGAAGGATTCCGTGCTGCCGGAATCTTGTCGCCTTCTCAGCCCGATAAAAATCAGACACAAGCTGCTTAGGCAGATTGTTTCGGGAGCACTGGGGGACGGTCAATCGCCGCCTCTCGGTGCATCGGCGCATCGGGCGTTAAGAGATTTCCAGATATCGGGCTATTCGGCTTTCCACAGGCGCACCGTCGGGGAAATCGCCGAAATCCCCGTATGCTAAAGTAATTGCATCACTTTTTGGCGGGGTTTAACCACGGAATCACCCACATGAGGAAATTCTGGAAAAAAACCGCCAAAAAAATCCCGAGATACTTAAAAACCCGGTTCCTGCCATTCCTCGAATGGTTGCCGGAACTACGTTCATCTTCCGTCATGAAGGCGGACCTCATCGCCGGTACCACCGTCGCCCTGGTGATCGTCCCGCAATCAATGGCTTATGCCCAGTTGGCAGGCTTGCCGACTTATTACGGCCTGTATGCCTCGTTCTTACCGGTAATCGTTTCGGCCGTGTTCGGGTCGTCCCGCCAGTTGGCGACCGGTCCGGTCGCCGTTATCTCGCTGCTGACCGCATCGGCCCTGGAGCCGATCGCATCATCGGGATCGGAAGGCTATATCGCCTACGCAATTATGCTGGCCTTGATGGTTGGCGTGTTCCAGATTGCTCTGGGGCTTCTACGCCTAGGGGTACTGGTCGATTTCCTGTCGCATCCGGTGGTCTTGGGTTTCACCAATGCCGCGGCTCTGATTATCGCCACGTCCCAGTTAGGCAAGTTGCTGGGGGTGGTTGCCGAGAAAAGCGAACACCACTACGAGACGGTCTGGAACATCCTTGTTGCAGCATCCGAGTTCACGCACTGGCCGACCGTGGCTATGAGCGTTGTGGCCATTGGTCTAATGTATTTTCTGCCAAGGTTCTGGCAAAAAATCCCTGCCATCTTGGTCGCGGCAGTCCTGACCACGGTGGCGTCCTGGGCCATGGATTTCAAAGAGAACTTTGGCGGAGCCATTGTTGGAGCAATTCCAGAGGGCCTTCCAAGTTTTGTTCTGCCCACCGTCGATTTTAGTTACCTGCTGGACTTGGCGGGGGTCGCGATCGCCATCTCGCTGATCGGCTTTATGGAAGCCTTTTCCGTGGCCAAGTCCATGTCGATGAGAAAGACGCGCCAACATCTGGATGCGAACCAGGAGTTGCTGGGTCAGGGCCTCGGCAATCTGGCAGCCAGCATGTTTCAGGGCTATGCGGTTTCCGGTTCGTTTTCCCGTTCTGCGGTGAACTTGAGCGCCGGGGCGGTCACCGGTTTTTCCTCTGTCGTGACCGGCCTGCTCGTCGCCGCGACCCTGCTGTTCTTGACCCCGATCCTGTACCACATGCCGCAGGCCATGCTGGCATCGGTCATCATCATCGCCGTAGCGGGCCTGATCCGGGTCAAGCCGATCATTGATGCCTGGAAAGTCCAGAAACACGATGCAGTCGTGGCGGTCATCACATTCGTATTGACGCTGGCGTTCGCGCCGCACCTGGAAAACGGTATCATCATCGGAGTGCTTTTGGCGCTCGGACTGTTCGTCTACCGCATCATGCGACCGAACATCAGCCTGATTTCGCGTGACAGCATGGGCAAGTTTGCTGATGCCCGGCGGCGGATTCTTGAGACTTGCTGTAGCATCTCAATGCTGCGCTTTGACGGACCACTGTTCTTCGCCAACACGGGTTATTTCAGCGATCAGGTCCTGCGGGCCGCTGCTTCGACTGAGGGCTTGCGCTACATCATCGTGGACGCGAGCAGCATCACAGAGATCGACTCGACCGGGGAGCATATGCTGCACAGCCTTGCGCGAGAACTGGTGGATTCCGAGATCACTTTCATCGTGACCCGTGCTAAGCCGGAGATCATGGAGATTTTTGAGCGCACAGGGTTCGCCAGTCCGGAGTGGAGTGAGTATTTCACGGCAACCCGGGAAGAGGCAATGGATTATGCGATGAAGCAGATGAAGATCTGCGGAGACAAGCCTTGTGGCTGTACGCGGGACAAGTGCCCGATGATGGCCAAGCCCAAACCCGGGACGATATAACTGCTGGAATCGTGGCCCGCAGCCCATTTTTAGGCATTCATTCGGACAGTTCGGGGAAGGGCGCGGTGTATAATGGCTGCCAGACGAGCGACTCTTCGCGCATATCTTTCTGGGATTTCATAAACGTCATGCACGGACGCGGATTTCTTCTTGCGGCTTCTCTCGTATTGGGATTAACTCCTGCTCTCGTAGCTGCTGACGAAGCGGCGATCGAACGCGGACGCACTTTGGCAGGGACCTGCCTCGGATGCCACGGCGTCCCCAGTTACACCAATGTCTACCCGACCTTCCACGTGCCGAAACTAGGTGGTCAGCATGCGGAGTACATCGTGGCAGCCCTGAAAACTTATAAATCCGGTGAGCGCAAGCATCCGACCATGCGAGCGCATTCGGTCAGGCTTTCGGGAGAACAGATCCGAGACATCGCGACCTATTTCTCTTCCCTCAAATGAACCGTCCATTCCGTTCTTTCCTGGTTTCAGTTGCGGTCGCGCTGAGTGTCGGGCTTTCAGGCCCCGTGCTGGCGGGCGATCCGGTGGCAGGCAAGGAGAAGTCTGTGACCTGCCAAGCCTGTCATGGTCCGGATGGCAACAGCCCGATCCCGACGTTCCCGATCATTGCCGGACAGCATAAGGATTATCTGTTGCACAGCATGCTGAGCTACAAGACCGGCGAGCGCACCAATCCGATCATGGTTGCCATCGTGCAACCGCTGTCGGAAGAGGATATTGAAGATCTGGCCGCGTATTACGCGTCTCAGGAAGGCTTGTACCAGATTGACGCGGGCCTGGGCTCCGGTACTCCCTGAATCAACCGGTCTTCTCGCTTTCTTCCGGCGTCAACGGTCGGATCGTCAAGGCATGCAGTGATCCGTCCGCGATCTGTTCCCGGACGGTGGCATAGACCAATTGGTGGCGTTTGACGGACATCAGGCCCTCGAACGCATTACTGACCACCGTCGCCTCAAACTTCCCCTCACTACCGCTCACGGCCACTTCGGCATCGGGCATGCCGGCCTGGATCAGATTTTCGACTTGCTGTGAGTCCACTGAGTCTCCCTAAAGAAAGTGCACCTGTATTTCCTATGATACAGGCCATTCCTGACAGATCGTAGAAATCACGATCCCGATCGGGACGCGCTTGAGGAGTAAAGGGGGTTAAAATGTCAATATGCCTATGGCCTGCCTGCCGTTGGCAGGGTAAGCCCTATCCCGGAAGTTACCGCGCTAGAACGATGAATCCTGAAATTTCGATCCCCAAGGAAAACATTGCCCGCTTCTGCCAAAGTCACGGGATTAGGCGGCTCTCTGTCTTTGGCTCGGCATTGCGGGATGATTTTGGCCCGGATAGCGACATTGACATGCTGGTTGAATTTGAACCGGATCACATTCCCGGGCTTCTCGGGATCGCAGGCATGGAACTGGAATTATCGGATTTGTTGGGAGGCCGGAAGGTAGATCTGCGGACTCCCGCAGACCTAAGCCGATATTTTCGCCAAGAAGTCATGGAAATGGCGGAAGTCCAGTATGCTCAAGAATGACGAAGTGCCATTTCAAATTATCATGCATATTTGAAATACCGAGTTAAATTTGGAGACATACAATAATCCGCAAGGTATTGCGGCGAAGGTGTCCAGCCATGCGGAGTACGAGAACCGAAAGCCGACCGAAGAGGAACGGCATGAACGATGGCAACTGGAAAAGAGGAGACCACACTGAAAAAAGTATTTTTCTTCCTTCTATATACAGTCGGATCAATCATCCTTTTAGTAATTCTTCTAGCAATGATTTCACCATTTTTGCGGTGATTTGCGGATTATTGTGTTTTCCCTGATGCATTAAATCCGCATGTCCAAAGTAATCTCGGAATACAGCGCACGAGGGGCGATTTTGCCTTTCTGGCCTTTTTCCAGTTGGACGAGGCCGTATTGCTCTAGGGTATGGAGTGTTCTTGAGAGGTTTGACTTGGCGCGTCCCGAAATTTCGGCCAATTCGGCCAGTGATTCCGGTTCCTTTTCCGCGATTGTCTTCAAGAGCATTCGATTCCGATCAGACAAAACTTTAGCGAAACTTTCGAGAGACAGGAACCATACCTTTGGTTCCCCTCGCTTTGGCTTGTATTCACCGTTAGCAATAGCAAGGCTGCGAGCCTTCATTTCTGCGTAACTGGCAATGCCTACTTTTAGAGTCTTCATGATTTTGTCCTCCGCTCTCTGAGCACCGCATCGACTTCAGTCCAAAAATCTGCTAGCAATGTAGCAGCATCTTGGTATTGATAAGGCCGGATTGTACGATGCCGATGCTTATGATCGTACGTTTTTTGCCGCCGGCCGCTCGGTCCAGATATAGAACGGACAGGATGGGCATTATCAAAGCCGACAAGTCGCTCGCCTTTAGCCCCATGCAATGTAAGGGAGTAATCGATCCCATGTGGTCTGTCCTGGGTTGGCGGCACACGCCTCACGCGAAATTTCACCCAATGCTGGCCTTCTCGGTCAACCACGAAAGTCTCTCCGTCCAAATCCAACAGCGTATCTAGGCTCGAATCGCGTGGCGATTGTGTCATTGAAATAGGTTATCACACAATGATAACAATTTTGGGAATTGCTGGAGGAAAGGAAAATCGACCGTGTTCCGGATTCTGCCATAGGAGACAGGCGAGGCGACTTCGCGAGAGCGTTGAACATGTAAATTTAACATGCGACTTTATATTATCGTGTATATTTAAAGTATGTATGGAAGAAGCCTGGTTTTGCCGCCACCCGGGGAAGAAAACTTTTTCCTGTGGGGACCTCGTCAGACGGGCAAGAGCACGCTCCTGAAGCAGTGCTATCCGAAAAGCCGTTGGCTTGATTTGCTGAAGGCAGACGAATTCAAGCGCTATGCCGACAAACCAGAGTCTTTGCGCTTGGAGATGGAGAAAGAAGGATTGCCGGAAAAGGGGAGCCAGATCGTCATTGACGAGATACAGAAAGTCCCGGCACTGCTCGACGAGGTGCACTGGATGATCGAAAACTACGGGCTACGTTTCGCTTTGTGCGGGTCGAGTGCACGCAAGGTGAGGCGTGGTGCTGCCAACTTGCTGGGTGGACGGGCGATCCGATACGAGTTGTTCGGCTTGACGGCGAATGAGTTGGGAACCGAATTCGATTTGTCCCGGATGCTTAATCATGGCTATCTACCACAGATGTACGAGACAGATCAACCGGCGAGGTTGCTGGAGGCATACGTTGCCGACTATCTCAAAGAGGAAATTTTGGCAGAAGGCTTGGTTCGGCACTTCCCCGATTTTTCAGGTTTCTTGGACGCAGCGGCACTGTGCGACGGGGAGGTCATCAATTTCTCCAACATCGCAAGCGATTGCGCCGTATCGGTTCCCACCGCGAAAGCCTATTTCGGCATTTTGGAGGACACGCTGCTCGGTCGTTGGTTGCCAGCCTATCGCAAACGGCAGAAACGGCGAGTAATCCATGCACCGAAATTCTATTTCTCCGATGTGGGCATCGTGAACCGATTAGCGCACAGGGGAGACATACTTCCAGGCTCCGATGTTTACGGGAAGGCGTTCGAGAACTGGGTCTTCCATGAACTTTCTTCCTTTTGTGCCTACTGGGAACTGTATGAAGAATTGTCCTATTGGAGACTTTCGGGTGGGACTGAGGTAGATTTCGTTCTGGGAGACATGCGGCTCGCAATTGAAGCAAAAGCCAGCACCCGGATCACACCAAAACACCTTCGAGGGCTGCGTAGTTTGGTTAAAGACAACCCTTCATCCTGTCGTCGTGTCGTCGTGTGCCTTGAACCGCGGGCATGGCGTACGGACGATGGCATCGACATTTTGCCGGCAACAACCTTCATCGATCACCTTTGGGGTGGTGATCTTGTAGCTAGTCCAGTTATGGGCAATTAGACTAATTCTCATGCTAGAAAACGTTAGGGTTCGACTTAGGGGCTGGATTGCGGTCACGCCTGGCTGGTTTTGGGCCGCAGTAGTCTTATTTGTACTGATAGCAGTTTTTATACCTCCACTAATCTGTTGGCATTGGCCCGCCACTAATGGGTTCGAATCGTGTAGCTCAACGATTCGCAATTTTGGTCTTGTATCCGCAGCAGTTATTGCTTTACCGCTGGCTATATGGCGCAGTTGGGTTGCTGAGCGACAAGCCGGCACAGCAGAACACGGACTGCTGAATGAACGCTATCAAAAGGGTGCTGATATGCTTGGTAGCAAAGTTCTTTCCGTTCGACTCGGAGGCATTTATGCTCTGGAGAGATTAGCCGCTGAGCACCCAAAGATTTATCATATCCAAATTATGCAGCTTTTCTGCGCGTTCGTGCGCGATCAGGCTGCTGCAAAACAGCGACTCGATTTTGATGCTGTCATGCGGGCCATTAGCGCTCGTAGTTATGAGCAAAGGGACATAGAGAAAGAAAAAGACTATCAGCTAAATTTGAATGGGGCAGATTTTCGTGGATTGGATCTCTACAATTTGGATTTGTCGGGGATATCGTTTACGCAAGCAGATTTTTCAGATGCTTTTCTCGTTAATACAGATTTTTCTAATTCCACATTTTTTAACGCGAAACTATCAGGAGCAAGACTATCAAGCGCAGACTTATCTGGTGCCAGTTTCTTGGATGCGGATCTATCACAGATCAAGGATTCAAATGCAGCCAATTTCTCAAGCGCGAGTTTATCTAATGCAAATCTAACTCAGGCATGTTTGTATGGCGCAAATTTCGAGAATACAGATTTGACAGGGGCAAACCTTACTAGCGCTATCTTTCACAAGGACGGCATCCTTGCAAAGGGCCTGACGCAGCGGCAAATTGCCTTTGCGCAAGCAAATCCAGAAGGCTCTCTTCCGATTATTGATGGGCTAATAGATACTGAAACTGGAGAAATGATTCTTTGGTCCAAAAGACCGACAGTTGTCTAGTCGAGAATTGGCTATGAGCCGGACCTTCATACGCTAAAATGCCCGCACCAGAATCAAGGAATTCACGTAAAGAACAGATTCACCATGATTTTCAGGCAACTCTTCGAACCGGAATCGTTCACCTACACCTATCTGCTCGGCTGCCCGCAGACCGGAGAGACTGTGCTCATCGACCCGGTGGTGGAGACGGCGAACCGCGACCTTGAAGTTCTGCACGAGATGGGTCTGAAACTCACCTATACCCTGGAGACACACGTTCACGCCGATCACGTAAGTGGAGCGTTCAAGCTCAAGGCGATCACCGATTGCAAGATTGCAGGTGCCGCGATGGACGACTTGGCATGCAGGGATATCGGCGTTCGCGAGGGTGAGGCGTTCCGCGTCGGAACTCTGGAGATTCATCCGCTGTTCACGCCGGGGCATACCGACACCCATCATGCTTTCCTGTTCCACTCCCCGAGCGGTGACTGGCTGTTCACCGGCGATGCGCTGTTGATCGACGCCTGCGGGCGGACCGACTTCCAGATGGGAGATGCCAGCATGCTGTACCACTCGATCCACGACAAGTTCTTCTCTCGCCCGAACGACACCCTGGTCTATCCGGCGCACGACTACGAGGGGCGTTTCGTGTCCACTATCGGCCAGGAGAAAGCCCGCAACCCGCGCCTCAAGGACAACCGCAGCGAAGAGGATTTCGTGAAGTTGATGGGCGAACTGGACCTGCCGTACCCGAAGAAGCTCGATTTCTCGGTTCCGGCCAACGAGCTGTGCGGGCGTTGTCCCGATACCCTGCCGCCGGGGGTTCAGGCTATGTGCAACCTGCACGACCAGGGTTAAGCCCGGCCTACCAACGGAATTTATTCCAGAGTTGAGGGTTGGCCCAGAAGCGGCTGTTTAGCCAATTCGGCGTTTTCTTGTAGGTCTTCAGGCTGAAGTGGTTCAGCCCCCAGATCTGCCCATTGATATCGAAAACCTCTAGGCAGCGCAATCCCAGTGCACCCATCCGTTTAGTCTGTTCCATGGTATCGCCGGGATGCAGGACGTACAGTTCCAGGGACAGGAAATCGCGCAGATGGGCAATGACCGCATCCAACTGGCTCTCTTCTACCCACGGGGTCAGGATCAGTCCACAGGTGCGGCGTGATTCCGGGCGCGGTGCCGCCAAGGCCTCGACGCTCGACAGTGTCGTGGCGACCCATTCCGGCACGGGGGAGGGCGGCCGGTCTGCGATCAGCAGGATGTCCTGATCCGGTAGGGTTTTCCGGATCTTTTCCAGGAGGGTATCCGAAGTGGCTGCTTCCGATTCAGAGAGCATCGAGGGCTTGGGTCAAGGCCGGGCCGACTATTTTGCCGCGCCAGCCTTGAAGCAGGATCGGATCCGGGTTCTGCCGCACGAGATCCTCCAGCATGGCACGGGGTGCGAGCAGTTCCGGCGAGACTTCGATTTCCTCGGCAACTTTGCGGGCAACACCGGCCAGAATCCGTATTTTCCTGCGCATTTCCATGCGCTCGTTCCGGTCCATGAGCTTCCGCTGGATGGGAGGGCAGCGATGGGCTTCTTGAAGCGTCTTCCATAGCCTTTCATGTAGCTTCCAGGAGACCCTGCCGGACACAATCTGTTCGAAGTCGCCCCGATCCTCGGGCATCGCGCAGGCGAGAGCCACTAGGATCTCGTCCGAGGCGACCCGGCCCCGAGCCTGGTCTTGGCGCCGGGCGACCAGTTCGCGCCAACGCGCCAGCCCCTGCAGCACGTGCAACCGGTCGTTGGGGATCTCGCTGTTGGGGATTTTGACCCGTTTCCACATATGGTTTGAGTTGGGGACCAGGACGGAAGGAGCCAGGTTTCGTTCCAGTTCTTCCCGGAGCCAGGCCGTTCGTCCCTTGGCTTCCAGATCTTCCGACAGTTGTTGGTAGATGGGACCGAGGTACACGACGTCGCGCAGAGCGTACTGGAGCTGGGCCGGCTTGAGCGGTCGGCGGTCCCACCAACTGCGCACCTGAGATTTATCCAGCGCGATTCCCAGCGTTTCTTCCACCATGGCAGCATAACTGACTTGGAAGTCGCGCCCGAGCAAGGCCCAGGCAATCTGGGTGTCGAACAGGTTTTCAGGAATCAGGTCGAAATCGTGGTACATGATCTCGACATCTTGAAGACAGGCGTGCAGGACGCTGATTCTGCCGGGTTTGCGCAACAACTCGATGAAGCCGGACAGGTCGAGTCCGGCCTGTGCGTCGATCAGGGCATGCTGAGTGCCGTCCGAAACCTGCATCAAGCAGAGTTTCGGGTAGTAGGTATTGATGCGTAGGAACTCCGTGTCCAGCGCAAGCCACGGCGCTTCCTTGATGGAATCAAGGAATTTCAACAGGGTGTCCTGCCGGGCGACCCATGTCCAACTCGGTATGAGCATCCTCCCCATGGGGGGAACAGTATAATGCGCCCAACTGCGAAATTCTTCCCGATCCTAAAAAAATGCCTATTTTTCAGGCTTTTCTACTGTTTTTTCTGCTCGTCGGTGTGAGCATTCCGGAACAGGTGCAAGCGCAGGATCCGGCCGAAAATGACCCAATTCAAGCGACACCGAGCAATGTACCGGCATCAGCTGGAGAGGAGATTTCACCTGAGCCGTCTATTCCGCCGGAAGAAGAGTCCCTTGCGCCTCCCTCCGACCCCTTGAGTCTGTACTCTCCAGACATCCTGGTCGACATGCCGTATATCTACCCCTTGTTGCGGATGCGCTTGACCCCGGAAATGAGGCAGGAGGCACCATGAAGTTCCGCTGGAACTCCCGCCTCGCCAGCCATCTGGCTGTCGTCATTATCGTGATTACGCTGCTGCTGCTCGGATGGCGGATGAGCCCGAATGTCACCTGGTTCCCGGACCTGGAGACGGAGCCCTTGTTTGAGCCCGAGGAGTTGCCCTCGCTTCGGGATGTGATCGACCAGCCGGAAGAAGAAAGCGGAGTAAAACCCGTACCGTCCGCTCCCCAAGAGGAAGAACCGGATGTTCCGTCCGAACCTGTGCAGGCAGCGGAGGCGGAGGCTCCACAGCCGGAAGCGACTCCAACACCGCCCCAACCTCAACTCCGCGATCTGGAAGCGGAAAGGCTCTACGAATCGTGGAGCCGGGCCCGGCAGTTACTGCGACAGCGGGATTTGGCAGGTGCCGAACAGGCCTACTTAGAGTTGACGAACCGCTGGCCGAAGCACCCGGATCTGGTTGGCGAACTTGGCAACGTCTATGTACTGCTGGGAGAGAAAAATTCGGCTCGGACCGCGTTCCGGCGATCTCAAAAACTACTGGAGCCAATGGGTCCGTCGCTGCAACTGGAAGCGGTGACGAGCTGGCTGGAGCGACACCGGTAACGGGAGGATTTCTCTGATCCCGATCTTAGGGTAGCCCGGGTTCTCCCGCCGGAATCTTCTTCATCAGAAAGTACAAGATCGGCCAGACCACCATGCTGGTCGGTAGGCTGGCCCAGAAAATCAGGCCGGGGTCGACGTTAGACAGAAAGATCGAGAGCAGGTGAAGGTAACCCAGGTGCAGCGCCAGCAGCAGGCCGACCGGGAGGCTGGTTTCCAGGGAGCCGGAGAATTGCAGTGTCCGGTAGAACCGGGCGCATAGATACACGATGATGGAATAACTGACGATGTGAATGCCGATCCAGTTGCCGGCGATGAGGTCGCTGGCCAGGCCCGCCACCCAGGCCATTCCAAAACCGGCTTTCCCGGTCTGGGTGATGACCCAGAAGATCATTACCATTGCGATCCAGTGCGGCTGCCATGGCGCGAGTCCTTCCGGCAGTGGCCAGGCTGATAGGGCGGTCGCCGCGATCAGGCTCAGGGCCTGGTAGAACCGCCATTGTTCAATCCGCATCGGCGACTTCCTCGGGGGTCTCCCGGTTCCAGACCAGCAGGACTTCCCGGTTCCGGTGCAGTTGCGCCCCGGCCTGGACGTCCGCCTCCAGGAAATCTCGACCGGGCTGGGTAATGATTTGCGTGACTTTTCCGACCAGGTGTTGCTCGGGGTAGGTTTCGTCGAGGCCCGAGGTCAGCAGGATGTCGCCAGACTTGAGGTCGTTGTGGCGTGGGACGAACTTGAGAGTCAGTCCCTGTCCGTTTCCGTGCGCCAGGTAGCGGTCGTTGGTCCGCGCGTTGCGCACCATCAGGGCGTGGCTGACGTCGGTAACCAGCAGGACGGTGGACTGGAACAGGCTGGTGTTCGAGATCTGGCCGACGACGCCGCGCTCGTCCAATACCGGTTGGCCAACGTAGGTGCCGTTCCGGGTGCCGCGATTGATGGTGATGGTCTGGCGGAATGCGTTCGTGTTGCTCTTCGTGACGACCGCAACCAGTGCCTGTTTCGAATGCCCTTGGATGTCCAGTCGCGCGAGGGTTCGCAGACGGCGGTTTTCGTCTTCCAGTGCCTCGAGAGTCCGCGACGAGAAGACGTTCTCCAGCAATTGCTGACGGAGCTTCCGATTCTCTTCGGCCAGTGCTTCGATGCCCTGGTAGTGGGTATAGACCGAATCAATGAGCTGCTGGGGCAGGCTCGCGACAACCATGATCGGATGGATGACTAGGTCGAGCAGGGGGGCGGCGCGGTCGACCACCGCATAGCGGTAATCGACGCTAATCAATGCGATTGCCAGGATCAGGCTGCCGGTCAGTTTACGCCAATGCATCTGGGGTCTGACTCAGGAAAGGCCTAGCCGTTCCAACGGATTTCGGCCGGTTACCCGAAAAAGGCCTGTGAATCCTGCTGAAGTTCGATGTTTTCCTCCAAGACCTTGCCGCCGCCGCGTGCGACGCAGTACAAGGGTTCGTTGGCGATGATGACGGAAACCTTGATCTCCTGCATCAGCAATTCGTCGATGCCCCGCAGCATGGCGCCGCCGCCGGTGACGACGATGCCGCGCGCCATGATGTCCGAAGCCAGGTCTGGTGGGGTTTGCTCCAGGACCGAACGAACCTTGTTCAGAACGCCCTGCAGCGGCTCCTGCAGGGCGTCGTTGATCTCGTTGCTGTTGACGGTGATGCTGCGCGGCGTGCCGTCAGACAGGTCGCGGCCTCGCACCTCCATTTCCTCCACCGTCTGCGGGCGGTAGGCGCTGCCGATGGTGTGCTTGATCGTCTCCGCAGTGGTTTCCCCGATCAACAGCCCGCAGTTGCGCCGCACGTATTCGATGACGCTCTGGTTGAAGTGGTCGCCGCCGGTGCGGGAGGAGTCGGCGTAGACGATGTCGTTGAGCGACAGCACTGCGACCTCCGAAGTGCCGCCGCCGATGTCCAGGATGAAGTGGCCGCAGGGCTCTTCGATGTTCAGGCCCGCCCCCAGTGCGGCAAGCAACGGTTCCTCGTACAGGTAGACCTTGCGCGCGCCAGCCGCTTCCGCGGCGGCCCGGATCGCCCGGCGCTCCACCTGGGTAGCGCCGCAGGGCACGCAGATCAGGACTCGCGGTCCGACGGAAAACAGCCGCCGCTGGCTCGCCTTCCGAATGAAGTATTGCAACATCTTCTCGGCAGTCGCAAAGTCGGCGACCACGCCGTCGCGCAAAGGGCGCACCACCTCGATGTTGGCAGGCGTCCGGCCGATCATGCGCTTGGCCTCAATGCCGACGGCCTCGACCTGCGGTTTGTTCAAGTCCGAATACTTACGGATAGCCACTACCGAAGGCTCATCCAGGACGATTCCTTCTCCGGGCACGTAGACGAGGGTATTGGCGGTACCCAGGTCGATGGACATATCGTCGCTGAAAAGACGTCGGAACATGGAAAACTTCCAGAAAATTGAATGCGACAATTTAGCATAGATATAGGCTTGGCGGCTATACTAGACTGTTAATCTCAGCTTCTTTCGACCCCAAGACCCCGCTTCGTTCATGGATCTGACCGCCGAGACTGTCCGGGGGATCGCAAAACTCGCCCGACTCCGCCCGAATCCCGATGAAGAACAGCGCCTGATCCAGGATCTGGGCGCGATTCTCGAGTTTTTCGCCCAACTCAGCGAAGCGGAAGTCGACGGCATCGAGCCAATGGCGCATCCGCTCGAGGTCGATCAGCGCATGCGCGAGGACGAGGTGACCGAACCCGACCGTCGGGAAGACTACCAGGAGATCGC
This sequence comes from Gammaproteobacteria bacterium, assembly GCA_028819565.1. Lineage (GTDB taxonomy): Bacteria > Pseudomonadota > Gammaproteobacteria > Poriferisulfidales > Poriferisulfidaceae > Poriferisulfidus. The sequence goes on from JAPPLD010000006.1 coordinate 28,201, forward strand.
CCCGGATGCACGCGAAGGCCTGTACCGGGTCCCGGCCGTGCTGGATTCCGACTGATGCACGAGCGAACCCTGCTGGAACAGGCGCAAGCGCTGCAGGACGGGGAGGTGTCCAGCGTCGAGCTGACGCAGTTCTATCTCAATCGCATCCAGGCGCACGACGAGTCGCTCAATAGCTTCGTCACCGTGACGGGGGCACAGGCCTTGGCGCAGGCCGAGGCGGCGGATCGCGCCCGGTCTGCCGGTGAAGCCGGCCCGCTGACTGGCGTGCCGCTGGCGCACAAGGATATCTTCTGCACGCGCGGTGTACGCACCACCTGCGGGTCCCGGATGCTGGACAACTTCGTCTCGCCGTACGACGCCACGGTCGTGGAACGGCTGCAGGCGGCTGGCATGGTGATGCTCGGCAAGACGAACATGGACGAGTTCGCGATGGGTTCCTCCAACGAAAACAGTTGCTATGGCCCGGTCCGCAATCCCTGGGATCCGGAACGGGTCCCGGGCGGCTCCAGCGGTGGTTCTGCTGCTGCCGTGGCGGCTCGCCTTGCTCCGGCGGCCACCGCGACCGACACCGGCGGGTCCATCCGGCAGCCAGCTACGTTTTGCGGTGTGACCGGCCTGAAGCCGACCTACGGCCGGGTCTCTCGGTTTGGCATGGTGGCCTATGCCTCCAGTTTGGACCAGGGTGGAATGCTCGGCGTGAGCGCCGAAGACTGCGCGGCTCTGCTCGGCACGATGGCGGGGTTTGACTCCCGCGATTCGACCAGTGTGGATCATCCCGTGCCGGACTACCAAAAAGAACTGAAGCAGCCGGTTGACGGCCTGCGTCTGGGACTACCTAAAGAGTTTTTCGATGATCGGCTGGATGCGCGGATCCGGGCGTCCGTGGAAGAAGCGGTTGCGGCCTGGGAGGGGCAGGGTGCGCAACTGGTCGAGATCTCATTGCCGAATCTCCCGCTCGCGACGCCGGCCTACTATGTGATTGCCTCAGCCGAATGTTCATCCAATCTGGCCCGCTACGATGGGGTGCGCTATGGGCACCGGTGCGCAGACCCGGAAGATCTGGAGGATCTGTTCTGCCGCTCGCGTGAGGAGGGTTTCGGGGCGGAAGTGCGGCGCCGGATCATGATCGGAACGTATGCCCTGTCTGCCGGTTATCGCGAGGCGTACTACGACCGGGCACGGCGAGTGCGGCAATTGATCCGGCGGGATTTCCAGCAAGCGTTCGAAAAGGTCGATGCGATCGCTGCCCCGGTCTCTCCAGTGTTGCCGTTCCGGCTCGGCGAAAAGACGCAGGATCCGGTGGCGATGTACTTGATCGACTGCTATACCATCCCGGTCAACTTGGCTGGCTTGCCGGGCCTGTCACTGCCGGCGCGGCCAGTGGATGGGCTGCCGACCGGCGTGCAACTAATCGGGAATTATTTTGACGAAGCGCGGCTGCTCGGACTCGGTGCTGCTTGGCAACGGGAGACGGATTGGCACCGGCAGGTGCCGCCGGGGTTCGCATGAGTGAGTGGGAGACCGTGATCGGGCTGGAGATTCATACCCAGCTCTCGACCCGAAGCAAATTGTTCTCCGCTGCCTCGACGCAGTATGGGGCGGAACCGAACCGCCAAGCCTGCGGCATCGATTTGGCTCTGCCGGGCGTATTGCCGGTGGTCAATTGCGAAGCCATCCGCATGGCGGTCATGTTCGGGCTTGCGGTCGGCGCGAAGATCCGCACGCCCTGTGTGTTCGCGCGCAAGAATTATTTCTACCCGGACCTCCCCCGTGGCTACCAGATCAGCCAGTACGAACTGCCGATCGTCGAGGGTGGCACGGTCGAGATCGAACTGCAGGACGGCAGCCATCGGCAAATCGAACTGACCCGGGCGCATCTGGAGGAGGATGCTGGCAAGTTGCTGCACGAGGGCTACGCCGGCGAAAGCGCGGTAGACCTCAACCGCGCCGGTGTGCCGCTGATGGAAATCGTCTCGGAGCCGCAGATGCGAAGCCCCGAGGAAGCTTCCGCCTACATGCGGACTTTGCACGGCATCGTCACCTTCTTGGGGATCTGTGACGGCAATATGGAGCAAGGCTCGTTCCGCTGCGACGCGAACATCTCCATGCGGCAGAAGGGCGAAAAAGAGTTGGGCGTAAAGGTCGAACTAAAAAACATCAACTCGTTCCGCTTCGTGGAGCGTGCCCTGCGCTATGAACAACAGCGCCAGGTCGATGCGCTGGAGTCCGGCAAACCGATCATCCAGGAAACCCGACAGTACGATCCGGGAACCGACCGTACCCGCCCGATGCGAGTCAAGGAATATGCAGACGATTACCGGTATTTTCCGGATCCTGATCTGCTGCCGGTGGTTGTCGATGAATCCATTCAGGCGGAACTGGCCGAATCGCTTCCGGAACTACCGCAGGCGCGCAAGACCCGGCTGATCGATCAGCACGCGCTGTCCGCCGACCTGGCCACCGTGCTGGTGCAGAGCCGGCAGTGGGCCGATTATTTCGAGGCGACCGTTGAAGCGGGTGCCAGTGCCTCCACTGCGGCGCGCTGGATCACCGGCGAGGTGTTCGCCCGGATGCACAAGGAGTCGACCGAGTTGGCCGAGCCGCCGGTATCGGCGGATTCGCTGGCGCAATTGCTGAAGTGCATCGACTCCGGTGTCGTGTCCAACAGTGCGGCGAAGGAAGTGCTGGCCGCGATGTGGAAAGGTGAAGGCGAGGCCGAGGAGATCATCGAGGTGCGGGGTCTCCGTCAGGTCGGTGCGGGAGCTGATCTGGACCAATGGGTCGATCAGGCCATCGAGGCACACCCGGACGAAGTGGAACAGTACCGCGGCGGCAAGGACCGCCTGCTCGGGTTCTTCGTCGGGCAAGTGATGAAGGCGTCAGGCGGGAAGGCAGACCCGAAGCAGGTCAGCGAACAACTGCGCACAAAACTTCAGTCCGATTGAGGTTGGGAATACAGGAGGGAGTCGATGAAAACCACCTTTTCACTGATATTGCTGCTGGCTTGTGGTTCGGCCACAGCCGAAATCGTCGAGGAAACGGTCGATTTCGAGTACAACGGCGCCCCGCACAAGGGATATCTCTACTACGACGACAGTCACTCGGACAAGCGCCCCGGCATTCTGGTGGTGCATGAATGGTGGGGATTGAACGCCTACGCACGCGAACGTGCGAAGCAGATGGCCGCCGACGGCTATGTGGCTTTCGCTATGGACATGTATGGCGCGGGCATGGTGACCGAACATCCCAAACAGGCCGGCGAATGGATGACGCAGGTCACCAGCAATGTCGCGGACTGGCAGAAGCGTGCGCAGTTGGGGGTCGAGTTACTGCGCAGCCACGAAATGACGGATGGTGACAACATCGCCGCGATCGGCTACTGCTTCGGCGGAGCGACCGTCATGCAACTCGCTTACAGCGGTGCGGACGTCAAGGGCGTGGTCAGCCTGCACGGCTCGCTGCCGCCGGCCTCCGCCGAACAGACGAAAGCGATTCAGGCGGCAATACTAGTCGAACACGGCAACGACGACCCATTCGTTCCGGAGGAAAGAGTCCGCGAGTTTCGCGCAGCACTGGATGCGGCGGGAATCGAATATACCTTTAGTGGCTACGACGGCGTGCGCCATGGCTTCACCAACCCAGACGTCGCCAAGTACGGCACCGAGGCCCTGAAATACGACGCTCACGCCGACCGGCAGTCGACCGAGAACATGCGGGCGTTCTTCGAGAAGATCTTCCAGTAGGTTGCCCTGCTTAGACGGTGCCCTGTTGACCTTGCACGCGGGCGGCCCTGAGGACCGGTGCAAGATCCTTCTTCCGGAGGAGGTCGAGGGGACGCTTGCCGTGGGATGCGTCGTTTTCGCTTAGGAAAAAGATGAAGCGCGTCCATGGGTCTTCATTGGCCAGCAACTCAAGTACTTCGGGCATGCCTGCAAGTGGCTCGGACCCGTCGAATTGCCAGTATGGATACAGGTATCCACGCGGCCCTTCAACGGCAAGCAATTTGTTTGCGGACCGGCGTTGCCCGACGGATTGGCGGCTGACGCCAAGGAGCTTGGCAACGGACGAGGGAGACAAGACCCCGCCGTCACTTTCCAGCAGTTCGCGCCGTGCGAGTGCGCCGCGGAGGCGCACCTTGAGTTCCGGGGAATCTGCTATCGGGGCGAGGGCAAGCATGTTCAGGATCGTCCAAAAATCATTGCTCGCAGACAAAGCTTGAGTCTGCTCCTGTCGCGAAAGGGAGCGGAAAGCGACCAGGAAATACCGCTGAATCCGATTCATCAATGCCGCTTCGGCAGGATTGCGCGGGGAGCTTGGTTCAGACAGGTTCTGATTGGTGCTCTTTTTCATATGCAGTGCTCTTGACAGGAGCAATCTTTACGATACATTATATGAAAGATTCGTAAAGATCGTAAACCTACTCTTGCTGCCAACCAAAAGCCGCATCACGTGAAATTGGATTATGGAATTTTCTCAGAATAGGACGAAGTGATGTGGCAACCCTATGACGGCCTCATAGGCGCATTTATGTTTTTGCTGCCAGGCCTTGTGGCAGCAAGCATCTTTCAGGCGCTTATATCAAACCGAAAGCCAACTGCATTCGACCTGATCGTTCGGGCTTTCATTTTCACCATGGCCGTAGGGTTTGTAGTGGAATCGGCAGTTTGGATTGCCAACGTTGCGGAGTGGGGCATTTCAGTGGAGGGCTCGATTTTTGTTCCAGCGATTGTCGCCGTCCTGCTCGGACTAGGATTTGCATACGTATGGAATAACGATCTCTTGCATAAGCTGCTTCGGCGGCTGAAGATGACAAGGCAGAGTTCCTACCAATCTGCACAATATTCAGCTTTTGCATTCCATCAAAACTGTTACGTCGTATTGCATTTGAAACGGGGACGTCGCTTATACGGCTGGCCCCAGGAATGGCCCAGCCGGCCGGATGATCAGCATTTCTTGATAGAAGAGTGCGAATGGCTCGCTGGCAAGGAGCGACATCCCATCGAGGGGGTCTCTCACATCTTGATTCCTGCGCCGGAAGTGGAAATGATAGAATTTCTACCAAGAATTCCAAGTGCGGGCAAATGATGACAACTCAGCAAAATATGCCTCCTAAATCCGGCAAAACTCTGCCGGTACAAGACGGCGTCTCGCCTAAACAGGAAGGTTTTATGAAGCCCCCGCCCCCGCCTCCGCCTCCGCCGCCTGAAAAGAAGTAGCGGTGCTGGCTAAAGAAAAAGTTTTTCGCCAGTCGTGTAGAGGAAGAAGGCAAGGCGCATTGCCTAGACCCAAGCCTGTCGCCAAATCAATTTTCCTGCCGCCTCCATGGGCAAAAGCGGAAACAAATCTAGCAGCCTATCCCGTCTCAAAATTACCTGCCGAGCCTATGATGCTGGAGTGACGCCAGGCAGACTCTCGGCAAGCCAGCCAGGTCAAGCAGCGTCTTTGCCCGCCCCCAGCCCGCCCGCCGAACAATCTTCCGGCACACATCACCCTGGTTTGCCCCATGTTCCAGCAATAGCCGGGTGCGCCGGTGCGCATGGCGGCGCGCTTGCGCGGCCAGAACCCGGATTGTTTGGGTTCCCCGAGCCGGGGTGACCAGCGCAGAGCGGGGCTCTTGGCAGACTCCGGGAGATTGCAGGTGCGAATCGTGCAGGGCCACGTAGGGCGGGTTTCCCAGAATCAGGTCGAAAGTTCCCTCGGGCCAGGGATGACGCCAGTCGGCCCGCACAAATCGGACATTCTTCAAGCGCAGCCGCAGGGCATTGCTCTGAGCCAGCTTGACCGCAGCACGCGAATGATCCAAGGCCAGTATTTGGCAGTCAGGCCGAGCGCGGGCGATGGCCAGGGCGAGCACGCCGCTGCCGGTGCCCCATTCGAGAACGCGCGCCCGGTGCGGAAGCCCGTGCAGAGCCTGTTCCACGAGCAGTTCGGTTTCTGGGCGGGGTGCCAGAACCTGAGAGGTGAGCCGGACCGAAAAGTCCAGGAATTCACACTCGCCGCAAAGATGGGCAACCGAATGGCCATCCTGTCGGCGACAAATCAAGGATTCGCCCCGCGCCTGCTCGGCTGGCGTCAGCGGCCATTCCGGATGCGTGAGAAGCCAACTGCGGGAGCGGTGCAGGGCATGGCTCCACAGCCATTCGGCATCGACCGCCGGGCTGTCACTGCAGGAAGCCAGTTGGGTACGGGATTCGAGCAGCGCTTGGCGGAGGGTGAGCGGCTCAGCCGCCACCGTCCTGATCGGCCAGTTGCATGGCCTGGTGTTCTTGCCGCAAGGGGTTGATGACCGGATTGAGATCGCCTTCGAGCATCTCGTGCAGGGAATGCAGGGTCAGCCCGATTCGGTGGTCGGTGACGCGACTCTGCGGGAAGTTGTAGGTTCGGATCCGTTCGGAACGGTCGCCACTGCCGATCAAGTCGCGGCGGAGGCTGGCTTCTTCCTCGGCGCGCCGCTGGCGCTCCCGATCCAGCAGTCGTGCCCTCAACAGGGACATGGCCTGCTCCCGGTTGCGGTGTTGCGAGCGTTCATCCTGGCATTCGATCACGAGTCCGGTGGGCAGGTGCGTGATGCGCACGGCGGAGTCGGTCTTGTTCAGGTGCTGGCCCCCGGCGCCGGAAGCGCGGAACCGGTCGACACGCAGGTCTTCCGGGGGCAGTTCGATCTCGCCGATATCTTCGGTTTCCGGGAAGACTGCGACGGTGGCCGCCGAAGTATGGATCCGGCCTTGTGATTCCGTCTGCGGGACGCGTTGCACCCGGTGCACGCCGGACTCGAACTTGAGGCGGGCGTAGGCGTCTCGCCCGCGCACGCGCGCCACCACTTCGCGGAATCCACCTTGCTCGCCCTCGTTGTGGTTGAGCGATTCGATCTGCCAGCCGTTCTGCTCGGCATAACGGCTGTACATCCGGAACAGGTCACCGGCGAACAGGGCAGCTTCGTGGCCGCCGGTACCGGCTCGGATCTCCAGGAACGCGTTGCACTGGTCGTGCGGGTCGACCGGGACCAGCAGTTCCTCGATTTCTTTCTCGATTTCACCCATCCGTTGCTGCAGGCGTACGCGTTCCTCATCGGCCAGGGCACGCAGCGCGGCATCAGGTTCGTCCTTCAGTTCGGAGATCGATTCCAGTTCCTGCTGGCAGGCTTGATGGTCCTGGTATCGGTCCACCAGCGGTGCCAGTCTTGCGAATTCACTGGACAGGTCGCGGTGGCGCGTCCGGTCGGATAGCACCTCGGGGTCCGCAAGTTGTTCTTGAATCCAGGCATGGCGTTCGACCGAGCGGTCAAGCCGGGCCTGAAGCGACTCCCTCATGAGTCCGAGGAACGGGTCTTGAGCAGGGTGCGTGCCGCGTCGAGCAGGGAGTGGTCGTTGTCCTGGCCCGCCTCGTTCAGGGCTTGGGTTGGGTGGTGCGTCAGGCGGTTGCACAGCGTGTGGGCGAGCCACTCCAGCGTCTCGTCAGTGCCGCGGCCGCGCTTCAGCCGCTGTTGCGCCTGCTCCAGTGTCTCGTCCCGCAACTGCTGAGCCTGGTCGCGGTAGTCCCGAATCAGGGCGAACGCGGATTCGCCTTGTGCGCGTCGCGCGAACTCTTCAACTTGCTGGTCGATGATTGCGCTGGCTTCCCGGCGGGCGTTCTCTCGGGATTGCAGGTTTTTCTCGATGACTTGGCGTAAATCCTCTTGGGTGTACAGGTAGACGTCGGGAAGGCTCGCGATCTGCGGTTCGATGTCGCGCGGCACCGCCAGGTCCACCATGTAAATCGGCCGGTGTTTGCGCCGCCGGACGGCGTCTTCGACCATTCCCTTGCCGAGAACCGGCACCGGGCTCGCCGTACTGCTGATGACGATGTCTGCGTCCTCCATAGCGTGGTTGATGTGGGACATCGGGATGGCGTGCGCCAGCAGTTCCCGGGCCAATTTCTGGGCACGGTCCAGGCTACGGTTGGCGATGGTCAGGTGGCCGATCCCGGCATCGTTCAGGTAGCGCGCCACCAGTCGCGCGGCCTCGCCGGCTCCAATCACCAGTGCCCGGCGTTCCTGTAACTGGTCAAAAAACTGCTTGGTGAGCGAGACGGCAACGTGGGCGATGGAGACTGGATTCCGGCTGATTTCGGTCAACGTGCGGACTTTCTTCGCCGCCGCGAAGGTGTGCTGGATCAGGTGATGCAGTTCTCCGCCCAGCGCGCCAGCCTGCTCCGCATCGCGTGAGGCCTGCTTGAATTGACCGAGAATCTCCGGTTCGCCGGGCACCATGGAGTCCAGCCCACTGGCGACTTCGATGGCGTGGCGCACCGCATCGTCGGCCGTGTACCAGTACAGCGCATCCTGCAGGGCCGTTGGGTCCACCTGGTGCCAGTGGCAGAGCCAGTCCCGGGCCTGTGCGAGATCCTCTGCGGTGTCGTGGCTGAGATACAGTTCGGTGCGGTTGCAGGTGGACAGGATGACCGCTGCGCTGATGTTCGGCAACGACACCAATTCCTTGAGGGCGGCATTCAGCGCATCCGGAGTGAACGCGATTTTCTCGCGCAGGTCCAGACTGGCGGTTCGATGATTGATGCCAAGGGTGGCCAATGCCATAATGATACGGTTTCCCGAGCCCGATTGCTGCGACGGCTGTCTTGTTCATTTTACGCCAAAAATCCCTTTTCATAAGGCTACTTGCGAGCATGAACCGGAACCATTCCAAGGTTGCGGGGCTGATTTTGCTGTTCGGGTTGGCATCAGGCTGCCAAACTCTGCCTGAGCCGACCGTAACGTCTGGGACGCCCGGAACGATCGAAAAGGCTGAAACAGCCGAAACTCCGGTCGCAGACTTGATGTACGAGTTGCTGCAGGGCGAGATGAGCGGGTTCCGCGGAGACCTGCCGGCGGCATTCGAGCATTATTACCAGGCATCCCTGCTGACGGACGATCCCCAGGTTGCCTCGCGGGCGACCGAGATTGCCCTGTGGATGCAGGATCCGGACCGCGTGCTGAAAGCTGCCTTGCGCTGGCGGGAGTTGGTGCCGGAAAACCCACATCCCTTGCGTGTGCTGGGCTCCCTCCATGCGGCCCGCGGGGAAATTCCAGCTGCACTTGAAGCATACGAGGAGTCTATCGAAGTGTCGCCGCTCAGCCTGGAGCTGGACCTCCTTGCGGCCTCAAACTCCCTCTCGACGCCAGAGGCGCAGTCGGCCCGGCTCGAAGTCCTTCGGGGGCTCACGAAAATCTATCCGAAAAGTGCACACGCACACCTCCATGTGGCTGGCATTGCGCGCGTAGAAGAGAAGATGGACGAGGCCTTGGCGGCAGTGCGCCGAGCCTCTGAACTCCTCCCGCAGTGGCCGGAGGCGATCACTCTGCAGGCCGACATCCTGCGCTCAATGGAGCGCACCGAAGAGGCGGTTGAGCTGCTGCGGGAAGCGTTGGCGGAACCGATTCAGAACGCGCAGCGCCTGCGCCAGATGATGGCGGACTTGCTCAACAGCCTGGGACGACAGGACGAGGCGCGGAAACAATTCGAGAAGTTGCTCGAATCCGACCCGGGCAACCCGCACTGGCAGATGACTCTCGGTTCCTTGGCGCTTTTGGCGGGCGACTGGAAGGAGTCCGAGACGCACTTCCTCGCACTCGCCTCCAACCCCCGGCCACTGGTATCCGGTCAGCCGCAGGCGCTGAACCGTTCGGTCAGCGCTTACTTTCTCGGGCTCGTTACCGAAGAGACCGGAGAGGAGAAGAAGGCCATGGACTACTACTACCAGGTCGAGGAGCGGGACTATTTTGGAGTCGACGAGTATTACCAGAAGGCGCGAGTGCGGATTGCCCACCTGCTCTTGAACGCGGGAACTCTCGAACAGGCACGCATGCACCTGAAGGTGTCGCGCGGACGCAGCCAGCGCGAGGAAAGCGTGGTGCAACTGTACGTTGCGGAAGGAGACCTGCTGTACGGGCTGAAGCAGTATGACGCTGGGTTTGCCTTGTTGAACAAGGCCTTGGAGGAATATCCGGGGCAGGCGTCGTTGCTGTACAGTCGCGCCTTGCTGGCAGAACGGATGGGTCGGATCGATTGGCTGGAGCGGGATCTCCAGGCGGTGCTTGCGGAAGATCCGGACAACCCCCAGGCGCTCAATGCGCTCGGCTACACTTGGGCGGATCACAACCTCAACCTTGAACTGGCGCTGGAATATATCGAGCGGGCGCACGCGCAGCTTCCGGACGATGCGGCAGTCACCGATAGCCTGGGCTGGGTCCATTACCGGCTCGGCAATCTCGAGAAGGCGGAAGCGTTGCTGCGGCGAGCATTCTCGCTGTTGACCGAAGGAGAAATTGCGGCGCACTTGGTCGAGGTGCTCTGGGTGCGGGGGCAGCACGAGGAAGCGCGCAGGATTTATCGCGAAGCCATCGACCAGCTTCCGGATGACGAATTTTTGGCTCAGGTCGCCCAGCGTTTCTCCTTATGAGGAAAGCAGGACTCGGCCTGTTGGCGGCGCTTCTGCTGACGGGATGCCCACTGTTCGAAATGCCGGGAGAGGCCGGACTGGGAGAGATCCGGCTCTGGGAAGAGCACCGCCAGAGCGTGGCGGACCTCCAGGATTGGGGGTTGCAAGGCCGCTTCGGTCTGCAATGGAGCGACGGCCAGGTTCAGGGTCGTCTGCAGTGGCGCCAGGCGGGCGCGGACTTTGAACTGCAGTTGAGCGGGCCGTTCGGGCTGAATCCGGTACACGTGACCGGCAACCTGCAGACGGGTCAGGCGACCTTGGACGATGGGGAAGAGACGCTTCAGGGAGAATTCGGAACGATCATGCAGGAGCGTCTGGGTTTTGCACTGCCGCTGGCGGAACTGGTGAATCTCGTGCGCGGCATTCCGATCTCCGACGCGAGCGAGGTGGTGCTCGACGGGAAAGCCCGGGCCCTGCGCATCCTTCAGGAGGGATGGGAAATCAACTACCGCGACTATAGCTGCTGCGAGGAACCGACCTTGCCGGGCAGGGTACGCTTTGCCCAGGAGGCGATGCGAGGCGTGCTGGTTGTTCGCGAATGGAGCCGGAACTAATCGATGCGCCTGTACGCCCCGGCAAAGATCAACCTGTTCCTGCACGTGACCGGCCGTCGCGAGGACGGCTATCACGAATTGCAGACCCTGTTCCAGTTAATTGATTACACGGATTGCCTGACGATCGAGCCGCGCGAGGACGACCGCTTCGAATATGCGGACGATGCGGACGGGGCTTTCGCGGAAACCAACCTGTGCCTGCAGGCCGCCGAGTTGGCGCACTCGCGACATCCCGAAGGGTGTGGTGCCACTATATTCCTCAACAAGCGGATCGCGGTCGGCGCGGGCCTGGGCGGTGGCAGTTCCGATGCGGCTGCCGTGCTGCATGGACTCAATCGCCTGTGGGGACAACCATGGGAAACGGAGGAACTGGCCGGGATGGGGCTGGAGCTGGGGGCGGACGTGCCGCTGTTCGTATATGGGCGCACCGCCTGGGCGGAAGGCGTGGGGGAGAGGCTCACGCCGGTGGACCGTTCGGGGGGATTTGCGCTGGTATTGCCGACCCCGTCGGAGGTCAGCACGGCCGAGGCGTACCGGTCCCTGCAATTGACACAATGGAGTAGCCCCATCAAAATGGGCGAGGTAGACGCGTATTGGGGGAGCAACGTGTTCGAGGAATTGCTCCGGTCGCGGCTGCCGGAGGTGGGGACACGCTTGGACTGGTTGCGCCGCTATGCGCCGGCAGCAATGACAGGTTCAGGCGGCTCGGTCTTCGCGTGGTTCGACGATCGCGGCGATGCCGAGTCCGTGCTGGCGCTTTGTCCGCCGGAGTGGAACGGACGGATTGCCGCGGGTCTCGCGCGCTCGCCCTTGCTGGCGCAGGAGGGGGCGTGAAGGGTGTTGGGCCGTCGCCAAGTCAGGTTAAGGCACGGGGTTTTGATCCCCGCATTCGCAGGTTCGAATCCTGCCGGCCCAGCCATTTTCAGAATCATGAACGGATGCCAGGATGAGTGACTACGACGATTTGGTGGTGTTCAGCGGGAACGCGAATCCGGCGCTTGCGCAGAAGATCGCCCAGCACCTCAGCATTCCGCTGGGCAAGGCGGACATTGGCCGCTTCAGCGACGACGAGGTGCGCGTGGAGATCAATGAAAACGTCCGCGGCAAGGACGTGTTCGTCGTGCAGCCGACCTGCCGGCCGACCAACGAAAACCTGATGGAACTAGTGATTATGGTGGATGCGTTACGCCGTTCTTCGGCTGAGCGAATCACCACGGTGGTGTCGTATTTCGGCTATTCGCGCCAAGACCGCCGGGCACGCTCTGGGCGCGTGCCGATTTCAGCCAAATTGGCGGCGAACATCATCACCGCGGCTGGGGTCGACCGGCTGCTGACCATCGATTTGCACGCCGACCAGGAACAGGGATTCTTCGATATTCCGGTTGACAATATCTACGCCTCTCCGATCCTGATCAAGGATATCTGGCACCGGGACGGAGGCGACAAACTGGTGACGGTGTCGCCGGACATCGGCGGGGTGGTGCGCGCCCGCGCGTTCGCCAAGCAACTCGGCAGTGAACTCGCGATCATTGATAAGCGGCGCCCGAACCCCAATGAATCGGAAGTCATGAACATCATCGGCGAGGTTGACGGCATGTCCTGCGTGATGGTCGACGACATGGTGGACACCGCAGGAACGCTGTGCCATGCAGCCACGGCCCTGAAAGAGCATGGGGCCACTCGGGTGGTCGCCTACGTCACGCACCCGGTGCTGTCGGGACGAGCCATCGAGAACCTGTCGAACTCGACACTAGACGAGTTGGTCGTCACGGACACCATCCCGTTGAGCGAGGAAGCCATGGAATGCGACCGCATCCGCGTGCTCAGCGTGTCCGAATTGCTGGCGGAGTCCATTTCCCGCATTCACCGGAACGAGTCGATCAGCACGCTGTTCATCGAATAAGTCGAGCAGATGAATGAAAGAGGGTTTCGACCTTGCTCAAGTTGTTTTGCACAGGCTGGGTAAGGAAGCGACACGATGTGGGACCACAATTTCTTCCCTTGTTGATATGGGGCTGAGGCACGTTCTTGCTGAATTACCTTCTTCTAGGAGTGAACTGAAGACTACTCGGCAATTACCGACGTGGGATAGTGGTGAATTCCGGGCAATGTTGCCAACCGTAATGATCTCTACCGGATATTGGGCGAATAGGTCGAGGACGACACGCCGTCGAAATGAATAAAGATAATTTAAAATCGTGCATAAGCGCTAAAATACTTTTCGTAAGGGATTTATATACTTGACTACACGATAGAGGGGGACACCAATGAAATTCCTTACCGCAATTTTTATCCTGATTGTTTCTGCACCAGCCCATGCGGTGGTTGATTGGGCTGATGTGGTTGATAAATACAAGTTCGCCTGTGCGGGAATGCGCGGAAATTGCCTTTCCTTGACATCGCCGGGCACTATCGGGAAATTTAATAAAATCCCGTATCCAGTCAGACTAGCCAATCTCGAAAAAGAGTACTTGTTGGACAAGGATTGGAGCCATATCAAACCCTATAGTAAGGGCGGATCAAGTGCGGCATCCAACGGATACTGGGAGCAGGCAGGAAGCAACCGCGCTCGTGGTAATTCCTCTGCCTCTTTATGGGCAAGGGCAAGGGCAGCTCTCCATGACGCTAAATGGTCGGCCAGAGGATTGTGGAATGTAGTGAAAGGTGCAGGCCCGGTAATCGGTGCATCTTCTGTCGTGCTGGCGGCAACTCCGGGAGCTATCCATTTCATTAACAAGTCCTATGGGCAATACAGAACAGGAATGACGATAACTTGGACCGAGAATGCGGACGAAACTGCGCCGTACATCATTACCGGACTTTCTGCGGCAGCTACTGGTATTGCAACAGCTGCGGCAATTACGACCGTAACTGCTCCGGTTACAGGAATGACCTCTGCCGTCGTTATCGCGTCAATTACCGGGGCTCTGTCCGCCATATATGCCTATCAATGGACAGAGGAAAAATCCGCCGGCCTCAGGTGGTCAGACATTTTTTGGAGGAGACTACTATGCTTCATATGACAATGCTGTATGTACTCAAGGGGGTCGGTTTTGTTTTCATGGATTTGGCCGTCGTGTAGTCAAGTATATAAATCCCTTTCGTAACTCCAGTTAGTCCCAAAATCAACCCATTAGGTTGAGACCCGAGGCAGACCGTAGCCAAGCATAGGAACAGATCGAAGGGGTGGTAGTATTAGCTACAGAATGGGTGGCCGAGATAGAGTGGCAACCTATTTGAAGATTTCATGAATTCGAGTCATTTCAAGAGGGTCGGGCATGGAGGTGTCTTCGCGGATGCGAAGTGGATCTAGGCAACTTGACCTGCTCGGCGGCAGATCGACAGATGTCCTTGTCTCCTCGGCTGATGGCTCTCGGGCCATCGAGGAAGAAAATTTTCCATTTGAGGAGTTGAGTCGAGTCGCCGAAGCGGAGAGTTGGCGTAAGGAAATCAACCGCCCTATCTACCATATCCACAAATGGTGGGCGCACCGGCTGGGCTCCGTGTTCCGAGCCATTGCGATTGCCGCATTTGCGCCGGCGGGGTCGGACATCTTGGATCTTTTCTACCGACGTGCGCGAATTCCGGAGCAGGTTGTCTTCGACCCTTTCATGGGAAGTGGGACGACTGTCGGTGAGGTCGCCAAACTGGGGGGTCGGGCGATCGGACGGGATATCAACCCCGTTTCCCATTTCCTGGTACAGAATGCATTGGCGTCCCATGACCGGCGAGCCATTCTGGCTGTGTTTCGGGCGATCGACAGAGATGTTGGGGATCAGATTCGGCAACATTACAAAGTCACCCTCCCCGATGGTACTTTGGCGGATGCCCTGTGTTTTTTCTGGGTCAAGGTGCTGAATTGTCCGCAGTGCTCCGGCGATGTTGATTTATTCTCTTCGTACGTCTTCGCGCGGCATGCCTATCCGAGCCGATATCCGACGGCTAGGGTGGTCTGTCCGCAGTGCAATGCCATCAATAAGACGCGATACGATTCCGAAGACGAGAAATGTGGAACTTGTGGTGAATCCTTCAACCCCCAAGCCGGTCCAGCCCAAGGACAGAATGCCCAATGTCCGTCCTGCCGGCATACATTCTCAATCGTGCGACGGGTTCGGGAGAGCGAGAAACCTCCTCGCCACCGGCTATACGCGAAACTAGTCTTGATGCCGGACGGGTCCAAGCAGTATCTGCCTGCGACCGAAGAAGACCAGGCACGGTATCAGGCTGCGGAGGTGGAACTGAACAGTCGGGAGAACCCGTTTCCTGTCGTCGAAATCAAGGCAGGCTACAACACCAACCAGGCTCTTGGCTACAACTATCGGCATTGGCACAACATGTTCAATGCCCGTCAACTCCTGTGCCTGTCGATCCTTGCAGACCGGATCCGGGCTATCGAAGACCCCGACTTGAAGAACCTCTTCACCTGTCTGTTCTCGGGGGCACTGGAATTCAACAACCAATTCGCCTCATACAAGGGAGAAGGAACGGGTGCGGTCCGGCACATGTTCGCGCATCACATCCTGAAACCCGAACGGACTCCGTTGGAGGCCAACTTGTGGGGCACGCCCAAGAGTTCGGGGTCATTCTCCACGATGTTCCGAGGCCGGATTCGGCGTGCTCTGGACTATGCCGAGGATCCATTCGAAATTAGCCCGTCGGAAGCCGGCAGGAAGCCGGTCAAGGTATTTGGGCTGTCGAATCGCCTAGGTTTTGATCTCGCCGAGGACTACCGAGATTTCGAAAACGGGAAAGCGGTGTATCTGTCCTGCGGGGACTCAAGCCATACGGACTTGCCTGATCAGTCTGTCGACGCGGTCATCACGGACCCACCGTTCTTCGATAATGTCCATTACTCGCAATTGGCAGATTTCTTCCATGTCTGGCAACGGTACATTTTGGGTGCAGCCGGCCCACGGGAGAGTGAGACGACCCGCGCTAACAGCGAAGTTCAGAATGGCGATGCAGCCACATTCACATCACGACTGGAAAGCGTCTGGCGGGAGACTTGCCGTGTTCTGAAAGATGACGGTCTCTTGGTTTTCACCTACCACCATTCCCGGCCCGATGGCTGGTTGGCGGTTTTTGAATCTCTCATGGGTGCTGGTTTCGTTATCACGGCGGCCCATCCCGTCAAGGCGGAGATGTCGGTCGCCATGCCCAAGCATCAGGCGAAAGAGCCAATTGACCTCGACGTCATAATCGTGTGCCGCAAACGTTCCGCTTTGAGTCAGTTTGGCCAGGTCGAAGATTGGCTGAAGACGGCCGAGTGCCAGATCGATCGACTAAGGACATCGGGAAGAAGGCTCAGCCGTAATGATGTGCGCGTTATCCTGATGGCTCAATTCCTGAAACACCTTTCCTGCAAGGACTCGGCAAAAGAATCTTTGCAACTTCTTGACGGCAGCGAGGATGAGATTGATCGGCAGATTGAGCGCCTGCATGGAGCAGGGACATTGGAAGTCAGAGGAAAGGCGGCGTAACTGTGTCAAAGGCCCCAGTCATCTTCGAAGCCTGTGTTCAAGCGATCCGGGACGGCGCGCTGATCGAGCGAGAAGGGCAGAAGGACAAGGAATTCCATTTCCAGAACTGGTTCGCGCGGCGTTTGGACGCGCTTGGGCTCCACTACGATTCACTGGGCAGAAACACATACCCGGACTTTTGCCTAGTCAACTCGGCCGAGGGTTTCGAGCTGAAAGGGTTGGCCTATCCGGGCCGATCAGCCAACTACGACTGCAATAGCCAGATTCCCCGCGGCGAACACAATGGACGTCAGATCTTCTATGTATTTGGACGCTATCCGAAAGAGCCGGACGGCGACCGCTATCCGGTGCTCGACTTCGTCATGTGTCATGGGGAATTTTTGAATGCCGACAATACCTATGTGCACAAGAACGAAAGTTTCAAAGGCTTCGGGAGCTACGGTGACATTCTGGTGCGAGACCGGAAAATGTACGTGGCTCCGACACCATTTGCCTTGGTGGAGGGTACGGTTCACCAACGGACCCTGATCGTTCCTGCCGGCCATGCCATTGGCGACCCGTTTGTTTGCGTCGGAGAATTGGTGAGGAAAGAGGCAGATCAAATCGTGGTGGCTTACCAATTTGACTTGCGCAGCAACGAAATCTCCACAGCTACAGTTCCCAATCCCAATGCGGGCAAGAAACATGCTTTTTCTGTTTATCGCTTGCAGGATGATCCGACTGAGCCCGTCTCAATACAGACAGCGAAATAATTGATTTAAATTTGGAGCAACTTGCAATTCAGAGTGAAATCAGGGGCGGATAGCAGCTGTAGGCGGATGATTTTTGAAGTCGGTATTGCAAAGTTTTGTATAATGCCCAGCCCGACACATAACCAAGAATAACCTAGGATTCAGAAAATATGTTAACCAGCAATCCTTTTGCTGAGCTTTCGGCGTACATCGATGTTGCAGTGATGCAGGCTTTCGTTATCGTCATGTTTGCTCTGGTCGTGGCAGGTACGTTGTTTGACGTCATACATAAGAAAAGCGCCAAGTATTTCTTTGAAGATTGGAAGAGATCCAAGACTAAAGGAACCAATCAAGTCGGTGGCGGACAAGTCATGTCCATGGCGGTCCAGACCCTGGCCAGCGAGGTCTTGACCTCATCGGAATTCTGCTCCACTCAGAGACGAATCGCCCATCTGCTGACGATGTACGGCTTCGTCGGATATGTCGCCGCAACTGTCATCATGGTCTTTGGATGTCCAGCCTTTTTGATTCCAACATCTGAGGCTTGGCCGGTGCTGTGGCACATCGGGGCGTTGATGGTTTGTGTCGGCGGCTATTGGTTCTGGTTCTTCATCCGGGCTGATGTTGCAGCCGAGGGCAATTCGCCATTCAATCTTTCGCAAGCCGACCTGTTCATCCTTTCACTGCTCGCGAGCTCGACGCTGGCTCTGGTGTGGTCGTGGTTGGGGATGTCGACAATCGGATGGCTGGCTTTCGGGCTGTACGTGCTTTCGACTGCAGTACTATTCGGATCCATACCTTGGTCCAAGTTCGCGCACATGTTTTTCAAGCCCTCTGCCGCCTTGCAGAAAAGGGTGGCGGAAGCAGCCGGATCGAGAAGCAATTTGCCGGCACCGGCTGACAAGCCTGAAACCTTTGGCTCGGCGCGCGGGGCGCCGACGAATTATTAACTCGTCTGGTCTGTTTTTGATTAGGCCATGACCCTCAAGAAAGAACAATTGTTCATCCAACGATAGGAGAGGACGGAACAGCATGCCTACTTTCGTTTATATGACGCGCTGTGATGGTTGCGGTCACTGCGTCGACATCTGTCCCTCGGACATCATGCACATCGATAAGACTTATCGGCGTGCTTACAACATTGAGCCCAACATGTGCTGGGAGTGCTACTCCTGCGTGAAGGCGTGTCCGCAAAATGCGATCGATGCGCGCGGCTATGCCGACTTCGCGCCGCTCGGCCACAGCGTTCGAGCGCTTCGCGAAGAAGAAAAGGGCACGATTTCCTGGAAGATTCTGTTCCAAGATGGCCGGGAAAAGAATTTCGAATCGCCCATTCGGACCACCGAATGGGGCACCATTCCGTCACCGGCTGAGCTGGACGCACCCAGTGCGGACGCATTCCAGTCTCAAGAACTCGCTCACGAACCGGATGCACTCAACATCGACGGCGGGCTACCGACATTGAAGTCGGCGACATAAGCAAGGAGCAAACTAATGGGATTGTTTAATCGAAGAAAAACGGTCGTCGTTGATTCCGACGTCCTCGTCGTCGGCGGCGGGATGGCCGGTTGCGGCGCCACGTACGAATCCAGGTACTGGGGACGCGACCTGAAAGTGGTCTGCGTCGAGAAGGCCAATATCGAACGAAGCGGTGCGGTCGCACAGGGCCTTTACGCGATCAACTGCTACATGGGGATGCAATGGGGTGAGAATCAGCCGGAGGATCACGTCCGCTACGCGCGCAATGACCTCATGGGACTGGTGCGAGAGGATCTGGGCTACGACATTGCCCGGCACGTCGACGCTACCGTGCACAAGTTCGAAGAATGGGGCCTTCCCATCATGCGGGACCCGGAAACGGGGCGCTACCAGCGCGAAGGCAAATGGCAGATCATGATTCATGGCGAAAGCTACAAGCCGATTGTCGCTGAAGCCGCCCGCAAGGCTGCCAACGAAGTCTATAACCGGATCATGGTGACTCACCTGCTGATGGACGAGTCGAAACCGAACCGGGTGGCCGGTGCTGTCGGCTTCAATGTCCGGACCGGAGATTTCTATGTGTTCCGCGCCAAGGCCGTGATTGTTTGTGCCGGCGGTGCTTCGCACATATACAAGCCGCGTTCTGTGGGAGAGGGCATGGGACGCACTTGGTATGCGCCGTGGAGTAGTGCCTCGGCCTATGCACTGCCGATTCTGGCTGGCGCCAAGATGACACAAATGGAGAATCGGATCGTCCTGGCTCGATTCAAGGACGGATACGGCCCGGTCGGCGCCTACTTCCTGCATCTCAAGACCTATACCCAGAACGGATATGGTGAAGAGTACGAGTCCAAATGGTATGACCATACGAAGGAGATGGTCGGAGATTACATCGATCACCATCCGACCCCGACCTGTCTGCGTAACCACGCTTTTCTCGAAGAAGTGAAGGCAGGCAGAGGCCCCATTCGCATGGTGACCAAGGAGGCCTTCCAGGATCCGCACAAGGAAACCGTGGGCTGGGAGAACTTCCTCGGCATGACCATCGGTCAGGCGGTTGTTTGGGCGGCTCAAAACATTGACCCCAAATACATCAACCCGGAACTGACGACTTCCGAGCCTTATGTCATGGGATCTCATGCCACCTGTTCGGGAGCCTGGGCCAGCGGCCCCGAGGATGTTGCACCTTCTGATTATCAGTGGGGCTACAACCGGATGATGACCGTTGAAGGGCTGTTTGGTGCCGGCGACACGATCGGCGGCAGTGCGCACAAGTTCTCATCGGGTTCCTACACGGAAGGCCGAATCGCAGCCAAGGCAGCGGTTAACTACATCAACGACCTGAAAAACGAAAAACTTCAAGTCAGCGAAAAACAGTGCCAGAACCTGAAAGAGACGATTTACAAGCCTCTGGAGAACTACGAGGTTGGTCGCAACGAGATCGTGGCGGGAACCGTCTCGCCGAGTTACATCCTGCCGATTCATGGTCTTCAGCGTCTTGAAAAAATCATGGACGAATATGTCGGTGGAATCAGCACGAACTATATGACGAACGAGCCCTTGCTCAACCGGGGTCTGGAACTGCTGGACATGCTGAAGAAGGATCTCAACAATGTCGGGGCCGAAGACCTCCACCAGTTGCAAAGAACATGGGAGCTTCATCACCGGTTCCTGGCTTCGCAGTCAGTCGCGCATCACACGCTGTTCCGCAAGGAGACGCGTTGGCCCGGCTACTACTACCGGGGCGACTTCCCGAAACTCGACGACCAGGATTGGCATTGCCTCACCCTGTCCCGCTATGATCAGGAATCCGATGAGTGGGAGATGGAGAAGGCGCCCGTTCACCACATCATCGACTAAACGTACGGCTCAAGCCCGACAGGGTATACCCCTGCTCGGGCTACGGCCGACTAGGCCAAAACTTCCATTTCTGTCAATACAAGGGGAGCCGCGGAAGCGGCTGTTTTTGACCCTGTCTGATGACAGGAATGTGAACCCTCTAAAACAAAGTTTTTAGTTTCCCCATGTGCTATAATTCGCCGCCAGTTTTGGCGGGCCAGCATCCGACCACGGACGCTGGCCTGTTTTTATAAATGAACGCCAATTCATTGATGACACGATGGCAACAATTAACCAGTTGGTGCGCAAGCCGCGCAAACGCCCCACGAGCAAAAGCAACGTGCCGGCGCTCGCCCGTTGCCCGCAACGACGCGGGGTATGTACTCGTGTCTATACCACGACTCCAAAGAAGCCCAATTCCGCACTTCGCAAGGTCGCCCGCGTCCGTCTGACCAACGGCTTTGAGGTCACCAGTTACATCGGTGGCGAAGGGCACAATCTCCAAGAACACTCAGTCGTATTGATTCGCGGCGGTCGCGTCAAGGACCTGCCGGGCGTGCGTTACCACACGGTGCGCGGCAGCCTCGACACCCAAGGGGTGACGGATCGCCGACAAGGTCGTTCCAAGTACGGAACCAAGCGACCCAAAGTCGGCGGCTAAGCCAAATCTTGCAGGAGATCCGTCATGCCACGCCGCCGAGACGTTCCGGAACGCCCGATTGACCCGGATCCCAAATATGGCAAGAAGCTGCTGACCCGCTTCGTCAACGCCTTGATGCGTGACGGCAAGAAGTCGGTGGCAGAACACATCCTGTACGACGCCCTGGATGAAATCGGCCGGGTGCGCGGAGGCGAATCGGTCGAAGTACTCGAGCAGGCCCTGGAGAACGTCCGCCCGCCGGTAGAGGTCAAGTCCCGCCGAGTCGGTGGTGCAACCTATCAGGTGCCGGTGGAAGTGCGTCCGCAGCGCCAAGAGGCGCTCGCAATCCGTTGGATCATCGAATCCTCGCGCAAGCGTTCCGAGACCTCCATGATGCGCCGTCTGGCCGGCGAACTGATGGATGCCGCAGACCAGAAAGGCATCGCCATCAAGAAACGTGAAGACACCCTGAGCATGGCGGAATCCAACCGCGCCTTCTCGCACTACCGCTGGTAAGACCATGGCTCGCAAAACTCCTCTGCAGCGTTATCGGAATATCGGCATCATGGCGCACATCGATGCCGGCAAAACCACGACGACCGAACGCATCCTGTTCTACACCGGCATCTCGCACAAGATCGGTGAGGTGCATGACGGTGCGGCAGTGATGGACTGGATGGAGCAGGAACAGGAGCGGGGCATCACCATCACGTCGGCCGCAACCACCTGCTTCTGGAGCGGCATGGCTGGCGACATGGACATGCACCGCGTCAACATCATCGACACACCCGGCCACGTCGACTTCACGATCGAGGTCGAACGCTCACTGCGGGTGCTGGACGGGACCTGCGCGGTGTTCTGCGCGGTCGGCGGCGTCGAGCCGCAGTCCGAGACGGTCTGGCGGCAAGCCAACCGTTACGGCGTGCCGCGCTTGGCGTTCGTCAACAAGATGGATCGAGCCGGTGCCGATTTTGGGCGCGTCGTGGACCAGATTCGAGACCGCCTGCGTGCGGTTCCGGTTCCGATACAGCTGCCGATCGGGGCTTCGGAAGATTTCGTCGGGGTGGTCGATCTGATTGATCAGAAGGCGATTTACTGGAACGAGAACGACATGGGTGCAACCTTCGAACTGAAGGATATCCCGGAGGACATGACTGCGGCATGCCACGAGACACGCGAGCACATGATAGAGGCCGCTGCCGAAGGCGACGACGAATTAATGGAGAAATACTTGGATGCGGGCGAACTGTCCCCGGAAGACATCCGCAAGGGACTGAGATTACGCACGCTGCGCAACGAGATCGTGCCGGTGCTGTGCGGTTCCGCTTTCAAGAACAAAGGCGTGCAGGCGATGCTGGACGCGGTGGTGCACTACCTGCCATCGCCGCTGGAAGTCCCCCCCATCAAAGGACACTTGGATGACGGCGAGGAGGCTGTGCGCGAATCGGACGACGAGGCACCGTTCTCGGCGTTGGCCTTTAAGGTTGCCACGGATCCGTTCGTCGGCACGTTGACGTTCTTCCGCGTATATTCCGGCATCCTGAATTCTGGAGATTCCCTGTTCAACCCGCGCAAGCATGACAAGGAGCGCATCGGGCGCATCCTGCAGATGCACTCCAACCACCGCGAAGAAATCAAGGAAGTGTGTGCTGGAGACATCGCGGCAGCGGTCGGCCTCAAGAACGTGGTGACCGGCGACACGCTGTGCGCGTTGAATTCCCCGATCACGCTGGAGCGCATGGAGTTTCCGGAGCCGGTAATCTCCGTGGCGGTGGAACCCAAGACCAAGGTCGACCAGGAAAAGATGGGCGTGGCGCTGCAGAAGCTGGCGCAGGAAGACCCGTCGTTCCGAGTGTCGACGGACGAGGAATCCGGGCAAACCATCATCTCGGGAATGGGCGAGTTGCACCTTGAGATCATCGTCGACCGGATGCGCCGGGAATTCAGCGTCGAGGCCAATGTGGGCGCCCCGCAGGTCAACTACCGCGAGACCATCCGCAGGCCGATCGAACAGGAGGGCCGGTTCGTCCGCCAGACTGGCGGCCGTGGGCAGTACGGCCATGTCTGGCTGAAGATCGAGCCGCAGGAGCCGGGCAAAGGCTACGTCTTCGAGAGCAAGATCGTTGGCGGCGTCGTACCCAAGGAATACATCCCGGCGGTGGGCAAGGGTGTCCAGGAACAGATGCAGAACGGCGTCATCGCCGGCTACCCGGTGGTGGACGTCCGGGTGACCCTGTACGACGGTTCCTACCATGAAGTGGACTCCTCCGAGACCGCATTCAAGGTGGCGGGCTCGATGGCCTTCCGCGAAGGTGCCCAGAACGCCGATCCGGTACTGCTGGAACCGATGATGAAGGTGGAAGTGGTGACGCCGGAAGATTACATGGGCGATGTGGTTGGAGACCTCAACCGTCGCCGCGGCATTGTCGGCGGCATGGAGGATTCGCCGAGTGGCAAGGTGATTCGTGCCGAAGTGCCGCTCAAGGAAATGTTCGGTTATGCGACCGATTTACGTGGTGCGACCCAGGGTCGGGCCACCTACACCATGGAATTTGCGAAATATGCGGAAGTCCCCGGCAATCTCGCCGAGGACGTGATTTCGCGCAGCCAAACCTAAACCAGGAGAGAGACGATGGCGAAGGAGAAATTCGAGCGCACGAAGCCGCACGTGAACGTGGGGACGATCGGGCACGTGGACCATGGCAAGACGACGCTGACGGCGGCGCTGACCAAGGTGATGGCGGAGACGCACGGCGGCGAGGTTCGGGACTATTCCCAGATCGACAACGCGCCGGAGGAGCGGGAGCGGGGCATCACGATCGCGACCGCGCACGTGGAGTACGAGTCGCAGAACCGGCACTACGCGCACGTGGACTGCCCGGGGCACGCGGACTACGTGAAGAACATGATCACGGGGGCGGCGCAGATGGACGGCGCGATCCTGGTGGTGAGCGCGGCGGACGGCCCGATGCCGCAGACGCGGGAGCACATCCTGCTGGCGCGGCAGGTCGGGGTGCCGCACATATTGGTGTACCTGAACAAGGCGGACCAGGTGGACGACGCGGAGTTGCTGGAGCTGGTGGAGATGGAGGTTCGCGAGGAGCTGAGCAAGTACGAGTTCCCGGGGGACGACACGCCGATCATCGTGGGTTCGGCGCTGAAGGCGCTGGAGGGCGACTCCGGCGAGCACGGGATCGGCTCGATCGTGCAGCTGATCGACGCGATGGACGCGTACATTCCGGAGCCGGAGCGGGCGATCGACGGGGACTTTCTGATGCCGGTGGAGGACGTGTTCACGATTTCCGGTCGCGGCACGGTGGTGACGGGCCGGGTGGAGCGCGGCGTGGTGCAGGTGAACGACGAGGTGGAGATCGTGGGGATCCGTGAGACGCAGCAGACGATCTGCACGGGGGTGGAGATGTTCCGCAAGCTGCTGGACGAGGGCCGCGCGGGGGACAACATCGGCGCCTTGCTTCGGGGCACGAAGCGCGAGGAGGTGGAGCGCGGGCAGGTGCTGTGCAAGCCGGGCTCGATCACGCCGCACACGGAGTTTTCGGCGGAGGTGTACATTTTGTCGAAGGACGAGGGGGGCCGGCACACGCCGTTCTTCACGGGCTACCGTCCGCAGTTCTACTTCCGGACGACGGACGTGACGGGGGCGGTGACGCTGCCGGAGGGGACGGAGATGGTGATGCCGGGTGACAACGTGTCGATGGACGTGGCGCTGGGCGCACCGATTGCGATGGAGGAGGGCCTTCGCTTCGCGATTCGCGAGGGCGGGCGCACGGTCGGCGCCGGCGTCGTCACCAAGATCTCCAAGTAACACTGACACATTTCGAATAACCGCAGACTGAATCGAACCATGGCCGCACCGAAGAAGAAAGCCAGCCAACCGAAAACGGAAACTGCGGTCTCCGAGGCGGTTTCGGCTGCACCGAAGAAAGGGAAGGGCCGCTACAGCAGCTTGCGGCTGCGGCTGAAAGCGTTTGACCACCGGCTGGTGGATCAGTCGGCAAAAGAAATTGTCGAGACGGCGCGGCGCACCGGAGCTCAGGTGCACGGGCCGATCCCGTTGCCGACCCGGATGGAGCGATTTACCGTGCTGATTTCTCCGCACGTCGACAAGGATGCGCGCGACCAGTACGAAATCCGCACCCACAAACGCATGATCGACATCATCAACCCCTCCGAGAAGACGGTGGATGCGTTGATGAAGCTGGATCTGCCTGCCGGCATCAATGTCCAGCTCAAATAAGAGGACGGAATCATGAGCCTCGGCATCATTGGAACCAAAATCGGCATGACGCGGCTGTTTCGCGACAGCGGCGAGTCCGTGCCGGTGACGCTGGTTTCGGTGGACGCCAACCGGGTGGTGCGCGTGAAGACCGGGGAATCAGACGGCTATGCAGCCGTGCAGATGAGCTACGGCACTCGCCCGGTGAAACGGATGCGCCGTCCGCTGGTTGGCGAGATTAAGCAGATTGGGTTGGAGACCGCCCGCGGCCTGAAAGAATTCAGGGTCGAGGCGGACGAGGAACTTCCGGAAGTCGGCGCCGAAGTGGGCGCGGACCTGTTCGAAGTCGGCCAGAAGGTCAACGTCAGCGGCACCACGATCGGCAAGGGTTTCGCCGGCACGATCAAGCGGCACAACTTCCGCGGCCAGGATCGTTCGCATGGCAATTCGTTGTCGCACCGGGTGATGGGTGCGACTGGACAGTGCCAGTTCCCGGGGCGCGTGTTCAAGGGCAAGAAGATGCCCGGGCGCATGGGCGGCAAGCAGGTCACCCAGCGCAACCTGGAAGTAGTTCAGGTCAACAGCGAAGAGCAACTGCTCTGGATCCGCGGTGCGGTTCCGGGCACCACCGGCGGACGGGTGATTGTCCGTCCGGCGCGGTGAGGGAATGGACATGGAACTGAAGACTCGTGATACCCAGGCTGCCGTGACCGTCGCAGACGAGTGCTTTGACGTGGCATTTCACGAGGCGCTGGTCCACCAAGCAGTGGTGACCTACGCGCAGCGGGGTCGCCAGGGAACATCCGCACAGAAGAATCGTGCCGCGGTCCGTGGCGGCGGCGCCAAACCTTGGCGCCAGAAAGGCACCGGGCGAGCCCGGGCCGGAAGCATCCGCTCGCCGATCTGGCGCGGCGGAGGTGTGACACACCCGGCGACCAATCGCACGTACAACGCCAAGCTGAACAAGAAAATGTACCGCCACGCGATGCGTTCGATCTTCTCCGAACTGCTGCGCCAGGAGCGTCTGCACGTCGTGGAATCGTTCGATCTGCCGGAGCCGAAGACCCGGCTTGCGCGAGAGAAACTTGAAGAACTCGGCCTGACCAGCGTCCTGATTCTGGTCGAGCGCATGGAGCCAAACGTATTTCTGGCCGTACGCAACCTGCCGAATTACGATGCCTGCGAGGTGAACGCAGTGGATCCGGTATCGCTGCTGCGATATGAACATGTACTGGTGACCCGGTCGGCGCTGAGCCTTCTGGAGCAACGTCTGGGGGGTGCGGCGTCATGAGCATGTTCGGAAAGATCAAGGGCCTCTTCAAGGGCAAGCCGAAGGAGGTGCCCGCCGAGGAAGTCAAGAAGGTCGAGAAGCCGGAGGCTGAGGACAAGCCAGTTGCGGCGAAGAAAGTCGCGGCCGCTCCGGCGAAGCCGGCCAAGCCGAAACCTGCCCCGGTTGTCGCCAAGAAGCCTAGCGAAGAACGCCTGAGCCGGGTGATTCTGGGCGCTCGGATGTCCGAGAAATCAGTGCGTCTGGCAGAAAACGAGCAGCATGTCTTTGAGGTGCTGAAGGATGCAACCCGCGATGAAGTCAAGCATGCAGTCGAGACGATGTTCGACGTAAAGGTTGACGGAGTGCGGATGGCCAGCGTTCGCGGCAAGGTCAAGCGCCAGGGCCGCCGCAGTGACTGGAGCAAGGCCTATGTGCGGCTTGCGCCCGGGCAGACCATCGAAGGCGCGGAGATTGGGGCATGACCGTCATCAAGGCTCGCCCGACTTCCCCCGGCCGCCGGTTCCGCGCCAGCGTCCGCACGCCGGATTTGCATCGCGGCAAGCCGCATCGGGCACTGGTTTCAGGCCAGTCGAAGACGGGGGGGCGCAATAATCAGGGGCGCATCACTACCCGCCACATCGGCGGTGGCCACAAGCAGCTCTACCGGACGATTGATTTTCGCCGCAACAAGGACGATATCCCGGCCCGGGTGGAGCGGATCGAATACGACCCGAACCGCAGTTCGCACATTGCCCTGCTGCTGTATGCAGACGGGGAACGGCGGTACATCATTGCTGCCGAGGGCCTGAAGGCGGGGATGGAAGTGATGTCCGGCGACAAGGCGCCGATCTCCCCGGGCAATTGCCTGCCCTTGCGGAACATGCCGGTCGGCATCATGGTGCATTGCGTGGAGCTACGCCCCGGTGGCGGCGCCCGTCTGGCGCGCAGCGCAGGCACGTACGTTCAGTTGCTGGCCCGTGAAGGTGCTTACGCCACGCTGCGGCTGCGTTCCGGTGAGATGCGCAAGGTGCTGAGCGAGTGCCGCGCGGCAGTCGGCGAAGTGGGCAATGCGGAACATTCTCTGGCCAAGCTCGGCAAGGCCGGCGCGAAGCGCTGGCGCGGGGTGCGCCCGACGGTGCGCGGCGTGGCCATGAACCCGGTCGATCACCCGCACGGCGGCGGCGAAGGCAAGACCTCCGGCGGCCGTCATCCGGTCACCCCTTGGGGCGTGCCGACCAAAGGACACAAGACCCGGCACAACAAGCGGACCAATTACCTGATTGTCCGCCGCCGACACAAGAAACAACGGTGATGCCATGCCACGTTCACTGAAGAAAGGCCCGTTCATCGACCATCACCTGATGGCCAAGGTGCGCGAGGCCGTCGAAAACAACGACCGCCGCCAGATCAAGACCTGGTCGCGACGTTCCATGATCGTGCCGGAGATGGTCGGGCTGACGCTGGCCGTCCACGACGGCCGCCGGCATGTCCCGGTGCTGGTCAACGAGAACATGGTGGGACACAAGCTCGGCGAATTCGCGCTGACGCGCACATTCCGACAACATGCGGGCGACCGCAAGGCAAAGGCCTGATGGAAACGCGTTGCGTCTCTCGCTACCAGCGCATCAGCCCGCGCAAATGCCGGCTGGTGGCCAACCAGGTGCGCAGCCTGCCGGTCGGGGAAGCCTTGGAAATCCTGCGCTTCTCGCCGCACAAGGCAGCGCAGTTGATGCGCAAGACCATGGAGTCGGCGTTGGCCAACGCGGAGCACAATCACGGTGCGGACATCGACCTGCTGCGGGTGAGCCGCGTGACGGTCGACGAAGGGCCGGTGTTCAAGCGCTTCCGCCCGCGTGCCCGGGGCCGGGTCGGAAAGATCCTGAAGCGCACCAGCCACATCACGGTCGTGCTGAGCGACGCGGAGGAGTAAGCATGGGACAGAAAGTCAATCCGATCGGATTCCGCCTCGGCATCATGACCGACTGGAACTCGAACTGGTACGCAGAGGGCACCGAATACCGCGACCAGCTCAACAACGACCTCATGGTTCGCGATTTCCTGCGCCACAAGTTGGCACAGGCTTCGGTCAGCCGTATCCGGATCGAGCGGCGCAACGACACGGCCGAGATCACCATCCATACGGCCCGTCCCGGAATCGTGATCGGCAAGAAGGGCAACGATATTGAGATCCTGCGCCGCGAAGTTGCGCAGATGATGGGTCTGGCTCTCGGCACGGTCAAGATCAACATCGATGAGATTCACAACCCGGAAGTGGATGCCCACCTGGTGGCCGAGAGTGTCGCCCAGCAGTTGGAAGGGCGCATCATGTACCGGCGCGCCATGAAGCGGGCCGTGCAGAACGCCATGCGGCTTGGTGTCCAGGGAATCAAGCTGAACGTGGCCGGGCGTCTCAATGGCGCCGAGATCGCGCGCAGCGAATGGTGCCGCGAAGGCCGGGTTCCGCTGCATACCCTGCGCGCGGACATTGATTACGGATTCGCCGAGGCGCGGACCACCTACGGCATTATCGGTGTCAAGGCCTGGATCTTCAACGGCGAGATTGGCGGGCCGGATGGGCCAATCGGCAAGTAACGGAGACCGCCGCCATGATGCAACCCAAGCGCACCCGCTACCGCAAGCAGCAGAAAGGCCGCAACCGGGGCCTGTCGCAGCGTGGGAGCAAGGTCAGCTTCGGTGAGTACGGCCTGAAGGCGACCACTGGAGGGCGCCTGACTGCTCGCCAGATCGAGGCGGCTCGGCGGGCCATGACCCGTCACATCCGGCGCGGGGGCAAGATCTGGATCCGGGTGTTCCCGGATGTTCCGGTGACCAAGAAGCCGCTGGAGTCGCGTCAGGGCAAGGGCAAGGGCAACGTCGAGTACTGGGTCGCCAAGATCCAGCCGGGTCGCATGCTTTATGAAATCGAAGGCGTCCAGGAAGACCTGGCGCGCGAGGCATTTCGCCGCGCTGCCGCCAAGCTTCCGGTTCAGACCACCTTCGCGCACCGGACGCTGGCCTGATGGATATGCAGGCCCTGCGCGCGAAAGATGACGCGGAACTGCGTGCCGAACTGTTGCGCCTTCGGCGCAGTGAGTTCGAGATGCGGATGCAAGTGCGCATTGGGCAGTTGGCGCGCAACCACTCCTTCCAGGAGGCACGTCGCGACATCGCCCGGATCAAGACATTGATGACGGAACGTCGTCAGGGAGAAAAGGAATGAGCGAGAAGATCCGCTCCGTGATTGGCCAGGTGATCAGCGACCGCATGGATAAAACCGCGTCGGTCGAGGTGGTGCGTCAGCTCCGCCATCCCCTGTACGGCAAGTACATTCGCCGGTCGACCAAAATCCTGGTGCACGACGAGGAGAACCAGGCTCGCATCGGCGACCGCGTGCGGATTCGCGAATGTCGCCCGCACTCCAAGCACAAGGCCTGGGAACTGGTCGAGGTCCTTGAGGCGGCGACGGAGGGGCAATCGTGATCCAGGTCGAGACCATGCTGGATGCGGCCGACAACAGCGGCGCGCGCAAGGTGCAGTGCATCAAGGTGCTGGGCGGATCCCGTCGGCGCTATGCGCGGATTGGCGACGTAATCAAGGTCAGCGTCAAGGATGCAATCCCGCGCGGCAAGGTGCGCAAGGGTGAAGTGCTGAACGCGGTGGTGGTGCGCACGGCGCACGGCGTCCGGCGCGGTGACGGTTCGTTGATTCGCTTCGATCGCAACGCTGCCGTACTGCTGAACAACCAGATGCAGCCGATCGGTACGCGCGTGTTCGGCCCGGTCACCCGGGAATTGCGTTCGGAGAGATTCATGAAGATCATTTCACTGGCACCGGAGGTGCTGTGAGGAATCATGAACAGGATCCGCAAAGGCGATACGGTCGTAGTCATGGTCGGCAAGGATCGAGGCCGGCAGGGTACGGTCCTGCGCATGCTGTCGGGCAACCGGGTGGTAGTAGAAGGCCTGAATCTGGTGAAGCGGCACACCAAGCCGAATCCGCAGGCTGGCCTGCAGGGCGGCATTGTCGAGCGCGAAGCGCCGCTGGATCTTTCCAACGTGCAGATCTACAACCCGACCACCCAGCGTCCGGACCGGGTCGGTTTCCGCAGCCTGGAAGACGGGCGCAAGGTTCGCTTCTTCAAGTCCAACGACGAAGTCATCGACATCTGAGGTTGCCATGGCCCGTCTGAAGCAGCAATACCTGGAAGAGATTCGCCCCCAGTTGCAGGAGGAGCTCGGGGTGAACAGCCCGATGGCCGTTCCCCGGATCGAGAAGATCACCCTGAACATGGGATTGGGCGCGAGTGCGCGCGACAAGAAGATCATCCAAAACGCGTTGGACGACCTGAAGCGCATCACCAGCCAGACGCCGGTGGTGACCCGGGCGCGCAAGTCGGTGGCCGGATTCTCCATCCGAGACGGTTGGCCGGTCGGTTGCCGGGTGACGCTGCGCCGAACCCTGATGTACGAGTTCCTGGATCGGTTGATCAACATCGTGATCCCCCGGATGCGCGATTTTCGCGGATTGTCGGTGCGTTCCTTCGATGGGCGCGGCAATTACAGCATGGGCATCCCCGAGCAGATCGTCTTTCCCGAGATCGACTACGACACGATCGACCAGATGCGGGGACTGGACGTGACCATTACCACCAATGCGCGCGATGACGCCCAAGCCGAGGCACTGATGCGCGCGTTCAAATTTCCCCTGCGGAGTTGAAGCATGGCCAAAGTCAGCATGATTCAGAGAGACCGCCGGCGCCAGCGCTTGGTGCGCAGTTATGCCAAGCGTCGCGTTGCCGCGCGTGCCACTATCAAGGACCCGAACAGCACGCTGGAGCAGCGTCTGGCCGCCCAGGAGACGCTGCAGAAGATGCCGCGGGACTCCTCGCCGATCCGCTTGCGCAACCGGTGCAGCATTACCGGTCGGCCACGGGGCTATTACCGCCGCTTCGGCCTGGGACGCAACAAGCTCCGCGAGGCCGCCATGCGCGGCGACATCCCGGGCCTGACCAAGGCCAGCTGGTGAGGACAAGGCCATGAGCATGCAAGATCCGATCGCCGATATGCTGACCCGCATCCGCAATGCCCAACAGGCTCGGCATGAGACGGTGGAAATGGAATATTCGAAGCACCGCGAGTCGATCGTTCGGGTGCTGCGCGACGAGGGCTACCTCACCGGTTACGAGGTCGAGGAGGGCCAGCCGTGCAATATCCTTCGGGTCACCTTGAAGTACCACGAAGAAAAACCGGTGATCGACCGTTTGCGCCGAGTCAGCCGCCCTGGCTTGAGAGTCTATCGCGGCGCACGCGATTTGCCGTGGATCCGGGGAGGTCTGGGCATTGCGGTGGTGTCGACTTCGCACGGCGTCATGTCCGACCATGAGGCTCGAAAGGGTGGACATGGCGGCGAGATCCTCTGCACCGTGGAGTAAACGATGTCGCGTATTGCCAGCCGCCCCATTCCACTGCCGGACAAGGTCGAATTCACCTTGGCCGACCGGCAGGTGACGGTCAAGGGGCCGAAGGGCGAGCTTTCGCTGCAGTTGGCGGATTCGGTCAGCGTGCGCGAAGAGGACCGCGTGGTGTACTTCGATGCGCCTCCGGAAGCGTCCGCGTTGGCGGGGACGATGAATTCCCTGCTGACGAACAACATCAAGGGCGTCCAGGAAGGCTACTCGAAGAAGCTGGAGTTGGTCGGCGTCGGCTATCGGGCGCAGATGCGGGGACAGGCGTTGAACCTGAACCTCGGCTTTTCGCACCCGATCAACTACAACGCGCCCGAGGGCGTGACCCTGCAGACCCCCAGTCAGACCGAAGTGGTGGTGTCCGGGATCGACAAACAGAAGGTCGGCCAAGTGGCGGCGGAAATTCGTGCCTACCGGCCGCCGGAACCGTACAAGGGCAAGGGCGTGCGCTACAGCGACGAGCGGGTGCTGCGAAAGGAGGCGAAGAAGAAATGAGCCGTCTCGACCAAGTTCGCGGCCGGCGGATGCGCCGGGTTCGCACCCGGCTGGAGGATTCCAGCCGGTACCGGATGACCGTGCATCGCACCGAGCGGCACGTGTATGCCCAGGTGCTCAGCCCGGACGGCGCCCAGGTGATTGCCCAGGCATCGACCCTGAGCCCGGAGTTGCGCAAAAAGCTCAAAGCCACCGGCAATTGCGAAGCAGCTGGGCAGGTCGGGCGCATGGTGGCGGAACGGGCACTAAAAGCGAAGGTGGAAGAGGTCTGGTTCGACCGCGGACGATTCCGCTATCACGGCCGCGTGCGCGCGCTGGCGGAAGCCGCGCGGGAAGCGGGGCTCAAGTTCTGAGGAGATAAGAATGGCGACGAATCTTGAAGTTCTGCAAGGCAGCGAAGAGCTGGTCGAGAAAATGGTCGCGGTCAACCGCGTGGCCAAGGTCGTCAAGGGCGGCCGGCAGTTCGGCTTCACCGCGCTGACCGTGGTCGGCGACCGCAACGGCCGCGTCGGAGTCGGTTACGGCAAGGCGCGTGAAGTGCCGCTGGCCATCCAGAAGAGCATGGAGAAAGCGCGGCGGTCTATGATCACAGTGCCGCTTCGCGATGGCACTCTGTACTATCCGGTCACCGGCACGCACGGCGCGGCGCGAGTCTACATGCAGCCCGCCTCCGAGGGTACCGGAATTATCGCCGGTGGACCCATGCGCGCCGTCTTCGAAGTGCTTGGCGTGCACAACGTGCTGGCCAAGTGCATTGGCTCGCGCAACCCGATCAACACCGTCTACGCCACCCTCAAGGGGTTGCAGTCCATCCAGTCGCCGGAACAAGTGGCCGAGAAACTCGGCAAGTCGACGACCGAAATAAAGGAACGCATGCAATGGCAAAAAGCCTGAAGGTCACTCTGGTGAAGAGCCTGATTGGCCGCTTGCCGGATCACCGGGCCTGCGTGCGCGGCCTGGGCCTGCGTCGCCTGCACCAGACCGTCGAAGTGCAGGATACGCCGCAGAACCGCGGCATGGTACGCAAGGTCAACTACCTGCTTGAAGTGGAGGAGAACTGATGCGCCTCAACACCCTGACGTCGCCGTCCGGCAGTCGCCGCCCGCGCAAGCGCGTGGGGCGCGGCATCGGCAGCGGGACTGGCAAGACTGCGGGACGAGGCCACAAGGGCCAGAAGTCGCGCTCCGGAGGCTATCACAAGACCGGCTTCGAGGGCGGACAGATGCCCTTGCAGCGCCGTTTGCCCAAATCCGGCTTTCGCTCGCACCGACCGCTATGCGCCGAAGTGGGTACCGGCCGCTTGGAGAGCCTGGACGAGCCGACCGTGACGCTGGACTCCCTGCGCAGTGCCGGGTTGGTGCCGGGCCATGCGGTGCGCGCGAAGATCATGCTGCGCGGTGATTTGCCCCGGGCGTACGCCGTACAGGGAGTTGCGGTGACCCGCGGTGCGCGTGCGGCCATCGAAGCTGCTGGCGGAGAGATCCAGGAGTAAACCGTGGCGCCTCCCAAAGCCTCGCCGTTCGCTGAGTTGCGCCAACGCCTCCTGTTCGTGGTGGGCGCGCTGATCGTCTATCGCATCGGGACCTACATTCCGGTGCCGGGCGTGGACCCCAGTGCACTGGCTCGCTTCTTCGAACAGCAAAGCGGCACCATCATCGACTTGTTCAACATGTTCTCGGGTGGTGCGCTGGAGCGCCTCAGCATCTTGGCGCTGGGCATCATGCCGTATATCTCGTCCGCGATCATCATGCAGTTGATGACCGCCGTGATCCCGAGCCTCAAGGAACTGCGCAAGGAAGGAGAGCAGGGGCGGCGGCAGATCACCCAGTACACGCGTTATGGCACCCTGGCCTTGGCCACGTTCCAGGCTGGCGGTGTGTCGGTGGCGTTGCAAAGCCAGGGCATCGCGCTTTACACCGGCTACGGCTTCGCGATCACCGCGATCATTACCCTGGTGACCGGGACCATGTTCTTGATGTGGCTTGGCGAGCAGATTACGGAGCGCGGCATCGGAAACGGAATCTCGCTGATCATCTTCACCAGTATCGTCGCCGGTCTGCCGACCGCAGTCGGTGGCACTCTGGAACTGGCCAGCACCGGCGAACTGTCGGCTGCGCTGGTGGTGCTCCTGTTTGCGCTGGTTCTGGCCATCACCGCATTCGTCGTATTCATCGAACGTGGGCAGCGCCGCATCACGGTCAACTACGCCCGGCAGCAGCAGGGCCGGCATGTCGCCATGCAGTCGACGCACTTGCCGTTCAAGCTCAATATGGCCGGCGTCATCCCGCCGATTTTCGCCTCCAGCATCATCCTGTTCCCGGCCACGTTCGGGCAATGGGCCGGCACGGCCGAAGGCATGGGCTGGTTACGCGACCTGTCGGCCACCTTGGGGCCGGGGCAGCCGCTGTACGTGCTGTTCTACGCGGTCGCCATCGCGTTCTTCTGTTTCTTCTATACCGCGCTGGTGTACGATTCCAAGGACACCGCGGACAACCTGAAGCGCTCCGGCGCATTCATCCCGGGCATCCGCCCGGGTGCGCAGACAGCCCGCTACATCGACACCGTGATGACCCGCCTGACTGCAGTCGGCGCGATGTACATCGTGTTCGTGTGTTTGCTGCCCGAGTTCCTGATTCTGGGTCTGAGCGTTCCGTTCTATTTCGGCGGAACTTCGCTGCTGATCATCGTGGTGGTGGTGATGGATTTCATCGCCCAGCTGCAGACGCACCTGATGTCGCATCAGTACGAAGGGCTGCTGAAGAAAGCCGAGGCGCGGGGCATGCGCTCCCGCAGCCTCCTGCGATAAGAGGAGGATCCCATGAAAGTTCAGGCTTCCGTCAAACGAATCTGTCGTCACTGCAAGATCGTGCGCCGCAACGGCGTGGTGCGCGTGATTTGCAGGATTCCCCGCCACAAGCAACGGCAGGGTTGATGCAGTAAAATACAACCCTTTTACGCGCACGAAAAACCATGGCACGAATTGCAGGCGTCAACCTCCCCGATCACAAGCATACGGTGATCGCGTTGCAGTCCATTTTTGGCATCGGACGCAGCCGGGCGGTGGCGATTTGCGCCAGCTGCTCGGTGAATCCGGCGGAGAAGTTGGGCGGCCTCAGCGAGGCGGAGCTCGGCGCGCTGCGCGAAGCGGTGGGGAAGTACACCATCGAGGGCGATCTGCGCCGCGAGACCGCCATGAGCATCAAGCGCCTGATGGACCTCGGCTGCTACCGGGGGGTGCGCCATCGGCGCAGCCTGCCGCTGCGCGGCCAACGAACCCGAACCAACGCACGTACCCGAAAAGGGCCGCGTCGCCCCATCCGCAAGTAATCCATGGCTGCTCCTAAATCCAAGACCTCTACCCGGGCGCGCAAGAAAGTTCGCCGGACGTTGACCGACGGGATCGCGCACATCCGCGCCTCGTTCAACAACACGATCGTGACCATCACTGATCTGCAGGGCAATACCCTGTGCTGGGCGACCTCCGGGGGGTCCGGCTTCAAGGGTTCCCGCAAGAGTACTCCGTTTGCTGCCCAGGTCGCAGCTTCGCGAGTCGGTAAAGAAGCCCTGGAATTTGGGATCCGTAACCTGGAAGTCCGGGTACGCGGACCGGGACCGGGCCGCGAGTCGGCCATGCGGGCATTGAACGCAAGCGGCTTTCGGATCACCAACATCCGGGATATCACCCCGGTTCCACACAACGGCTGCCGCCCGCCGAAGCGGCGTCGCGTCTGAGGGTAGAGCCATGGCACGATATCTCGGACCCCGATGCAAACTCATGCGGCGCGAGGGCACCAACCTGGAGCTCAAGTCTCCGGTGCGTGAACTGGACAAGAAATGCAAGCTCGACGTGCCGCCGGGCAGCAAGGGTGGACGCGGAGGTCGGCGCGGACGGATTTCCGACTACGGCCTGCAGTTGCGCGAGAAACAGAAACTGCGCCGCCTGTACGGCGTGCTCGAGCGGCAGTTCCGCAACTACTACAAGAAAGCCTCGCAGGCCAAGGGCTCGACTGGAGACAACCTGATGCGCTTGCTGGAGTGCCGGCTGGACAACGTGGTGTACCGGATGGGGTTTGGCACGACCCGGGCGGAATGCCGCCAGATCGTTTCGCACAAGGGCATTGAGGTGAACGGCAAGGTGGTCAACATTCCGTCGTATTCGGTTGAGGCCGGTGACGTGGTCGCCGTGCGCGAGAAGATGCGAGAGCAGGTGCGGATCAGGGACGCGATTGGCATTGCCAAGCAGCAGGGCCTGCCGGACTGGGTGGATGTCGATTTCGACAAGTTCGAAGGGACCTTCAAGCAACCTCCGGCGCGTGACGAGATATACAGGGAAATCAACGAATCTCTAGTCGTTGAGTTCTATTCGAAATAATCCTGAAGAGGACTGGAAGAATGCTGAGCAGCGAACTGATGGTGCCCCGCGTGGTAGAAGCCAAGTACACGGCTGGCCGCGAGGCACGGGTGGTGTTGGAGCCGATGGAGCGGGGGTTCGGGCACACGCTCGGGAACGCGCTGCGCCGGGTCTTGTTGTCGTCCATCCCGGGCTCGGCTATCACCGAGGTCGAGATCGAGGGCGTGAAGCACGAATACGACACGCTCGATGGAGTGCAGGAGGATGTGGTCGACATCCTGCTCAACCTCAAGGGCATCGCCATTCGCATGCATGAACGGGTCAAGGCCGAACTGCACTTGCAGAAGAGCGGCCCGGGGGTCGTGTGTGCGGGCGACATCGAGATCGGCCATGACATTGAGATTGCAAACCCGGATCACGTGATTGCGCACTTGACCGAGGCCGGCTCGCTGGACATGCGGTTGAAGATCGAACGGGGTCGCGGATACGTCCCGGTTCCGGCACGCCGGCGCGACGACCAGGAACATTCCATCGGCACCCTGTTGCTGGATGCGAGTTTCAGCCCGATCCGACGGGTGGCCTACCATGTGGAGAACACCCGCGTAGAGCAGCGCACCGATCTGGACAAGCTGGTGCTGAATTTGGAGACGAATGGCACCGTTGAGCCGGAGGAGATCATTCGCATGGCTGCGGTGATCCTGAGTGAGCAGTTGTCGGTGCTGGTTGGCCTCGAAGGCGAGGTGATGCGCCCGGTTCCGGCCCACACCACCGAAGTCGATCCGGTCTTCAAACTGCCGATCGACGAGCTGGAACTGGGAGTTCGCTCGATCAACAGCCTCAAGCAGGAGAACATCTTCTTCGTGGGCGACTTGGTACAGAAGGGCGAGGACGAACTGATGAAGCAGACGCCGAACATCGGGGTGAAGACCGTCGCGGAAATCAAGCAGGCTCTGGCGGCACGCGAGCTAACACTGGCCATGAAGATCGAGAATTGGCCCCCCGCCGACTTGGTGCGCGGACGCACACCACTGTTCTGAGGAACTCGCCATGCGCCACCGGAAGGCCGGCCGCCGCCTGAACCGAACCTCGGCACACCGTCGAGCCATGTTTCGCAACATGGCGGTGTCGCTGCTGCAGCACGAGGGGATCCACACCACCTTGCCGAAAGCCAAGGAACTGCGCCGGGTTGTCGAGCCACTGATTACGTTGGCTGGTGAAGATACGTTGGCCCGTCGTCGTCGTGCGTTCGATAAGT
Organism: Gammaproteobacteria bacterium; assembly: GCA_028819565.1. GTDB lineage: Bacteria > Pseudomonadota > Gammaproteobacteria > Poriferisulfidales > Poriferisulfidaceae > Poriferisulfidus. Next base: position 66,466 of record JAPPLD010000006.1, read on the forward strand.
TGCGCGACCGACCGACCGTCGGTAAATTGTTCACTGAATTGGGTCCGAAATACAAGGATCGCCCTGGAGGCTACCTCCGGGTTCTCAAGAATGGCTACCGTCCCGGGGACAATGCCCCGATGGCGTACGTCGAACTGGTCGACCGGGAAATCCATTCTGACGCAGAGAAGGAATCATCTACTCCCGAGACTGTTGAAGAAGTTGCGGAAGCAGCGGAATAATCAGAATCTACTTTCTTTTTGCACGAAGCCAGACTCTGGCCTTCCCGAGATTTGATTGCCGTCGAAGCCCACATCGAAGGGGATGTGGTTGCGTTTATGCTTGACAGCAGTGGGTGAGAGGCTATACTTCTCACATGATCAAGAATTTCCGTCACAAAGGTCTGAAACTGCTCTACGAAAAAGGTGACCGACGGAAAATTCGAGCGGATCATGCAGAGAAGATCAGGAGTATTCTCTTCATGCTGGAGCAAATGGAAAGCATGGATGATTTGGCATACCCGGGATTGCGCTTGCATCCTTTGAAAGGTGATCTGGCGAGTTTTTGGTCCGTCACAGTTTCAGCAAACTGGCGCATCATCTTCCGTTTTGACGGCGAGGATGCAAGTGAAATCGACTTGATTGACTACCACTAGATCTTACTGCGTGTAAATGGAGAATTTGATATGGCGATGAAGGACCCTCCACATCCGGGATCGGTATTCCGGCAGGTGTGCATTGATCCCATAGGCTTGACTGTCACTGAAGCAGCGACGTGTCTGGGAGTTAGCCGCAGACAGCTTTCAGATGTAGTGAATGGTCGTTCGGGCATCTCTCCGGAAATGGCCGTCCGTATTAGCAAGGTTTTTGGCGGTAATGCGCAAATCTGGTGCCGCATGCAGGCGGCTTATGACCTTGCCCGTACATTGGAGCGCGCTGGCACCATTAAAGTTGGCCGTTTGCGTCCTGTGGCGACGTAAGCGGCTGCCCATTCGATTCTCAGGGCTTATTCGGACTTCTTAAGGTTTAGAGTCTTTCGGGCGTCAAATCGTTGCGTCGATGTAGTCGCGTAGCACCGATTTACCTATTTCCGCATCATTGGAAATCAGGCACAATACTGCCTCTTCGAGAAGGGCTTCGCGAAAGTCGGGGTCGCGCTCAACGCGAGCGAGGATCGTTTCTTTGAAGTTCCGTGTCAAAGCCATGTGTTGGTCTCTCTGATGGAGGTGTCTAATCTACAGCCAGCAGGCCGCATTCAAGTCGCTTTCAATGCTGGCGCCAAGAATTGCCCAGTATAAGACCTCTTGTTACGTGCCACTTTTTCTGGCGTGCCTTCGGTGACGATCCGTCCGCCTGCCTGACCGCCTTCCGGGCCGAGATCGATGATCCAGTCGGCAGTCTTGATGACGTCTAGATTGTGTTCGATCACGATCACAGTGTTGCCGCGGTCGCGCAATTGGTGCAAGACTTGCAGCAGGAGCTTGATGTCGTGGAAATGCAGTCCGGTGGTCGGCTCGTCCAGGATGTAGAGAGTCTGCCCGGTCCCACGCTTGGACAATTCGCGTGACAACTTGATGCGTTGGGCTTCTCCTCCCGACAGGGTGGTGGCACTCTGCCCGAGGTGCAAATAGGATAAACCGACTTGCGCCAAGGTATCAAGTTTGCGACGTACTACGGGGATGTTTTCGAAGAATTCGCGGGCTGTCTCGACCGTCATGTCGAGAACCTCTGCAATGTTCTTGTGCTTGTAGCGGATGTCCAGCGTCTCCCGGTTGTACCGCAATCCCTCGCAAACATCGCAGGGCACGTAGATGTCGGGCAGGAAGTGCATCTCGACCTTGATGACGCCGTCGCCCTGACAGGCTTCGCAGCGGCCGCCCCGGACATTGAAACTGAACCGGCCTGGCCGGTATCCCCGGGAACGGGCTTCCTGGGTGCCTGCGAACAATTCCCTCACCGGGCCGAACAGGCCGGTGTAGGTGGCCGGGTTCGAACGGGGAGTGCGCCCGATCGGGCTCTGATCAATGCGAATGACCTTGTCGATCTGGTCCAGACCTTCCAGCTTTTCGCAAGGGCCGGGAATCCAGTCTTTCGGCTGGATCATCTGCCCGTACAAGGTATCGTTCACGAGTGTCGACTTCCCGGACCCAGATACGCCGGTGACGCAGGTGAGCAGGCCGACCGGGATCGATACATCCAGGTCACACAGGTTGTTGCCAGAGGCCTTGTGGACAATCAGTTGCCGGTCTTTCTGCGCGCGTACCCGTTGCGTGGGGATTTCGATCTTCTGCTGCCCTGAAAGGTATTGGGCAGTCAAGGAGTCCTTCACTCGGGAGACCTCTTCCGCCGAGCCTTGGGCGACGATACGGCCGCCATGGATTCCTGCGCCGGGGCCTAAGTCGACCAGATGGTCGGCACTGCGCATGGCGCTTTCGTCATGCTCCACGACGATGACGGTGTTCCCAAGATCACGCAGGTGGGCGAGCGTCCTCAGGAGCCGGGCGTTGTCCCGCTGGTGCAGGCCGATGGACGGCTCATCCAGGATGTAGGTCACACCGACCAGCCCGGCACCGATCTGGCTGGCCAGGCGGATGCGCTGCGCTTCGCCGCCGGACAGGGTTTCGGCGCGGCGCTCCAGGCTCAGGTATTCCAAGCCGACATCGATCAAAAACCGAAGCCGCTGGCCAATTTCAGCAATGATCTTTGCTGCAATTTGCGCCCGGTATCCGGAAAGATCCAACTTTTCAAAGAATCCAAAGACATCGGCAATGGGCCAGCGTAGCAATTGGGGCAGGGGGGTGCCGTCTATGAAGACGTTTCGGGCAGCTTCGCACAGGCGTTCGCCCTCACAGGCCGGGCAGGCACGCTGACTGCGGTAGCGGGAGAGTTCGTCGCGCACGGCCGGGGACTCCGTGTCGCGGTAGCGGCGCTCCATGTTCGGGAGCACCCCCTCGAACGGGTGCCGGGAACGCATCCGGCGACCATGGGTGTCGGTGTATTCAAACGTGATGGATTCGCCGTTGGAGCCGTACAGGATGACGTCGCGCGCACGGCGCGGCAGGCGTTCGAATGTGGTGTCTACAGAGAACTTGTAGTGCCGCGCCAGGGTTTTGATCATCCGAAAATAGGCGACATTCCGCGAATCCCATCCGCGGATCGCGCCGTGGCGTAGGGAGCGATCGGAATGGATCACCTTGGCTTCGTCGAAGAACGTCTGCACGCCAAGGCCATCACATTCGTCGCAGGCGCCGATCGGGCTGTTGAAGGAGAACAACCGGGGTTCCAGTTCGTTGAGGCTGTAGCCGCATTCCGGGCAGGCGTACTGGCTGGAGAAGGTTTCGTCGATGGATTCACCGTCCATGTTGACCACGCGCGCCACTCCTTGCCCGAGCCTTAGCGCGGTTTCGAAGGATTCGGCTATGCGGGTACGGATTCCGTCGCGAACCTTGAGGCGGTCGACGATGACCTCAATCGTGTGTTTGCGGCGGAGATCCAATTGGATCGGTTCGTCGAGTTCACGGGCTTCGCCATCAATGCGCGCACGCAGGAAACCTTGCGCTTGCAGTCCCTGCAAGAGTTCCTGGTGCTCTCCTTTGCGGTCGCGTACGATGGGCGCGAGAATCATGACACGCCGGCCTTCCGGCAGGGCTTGCACGTGATCCGTCATCTCGGTGATGGTCTGGGCCTGCAGGTCGTGGCCGTGGCGCGGGCATCTGGGGATGCCGACCCGGGCGTACATCAGGCGCAGGTAATCGTGAATCTCAGTGATCGTGCCGACGGTGGAACGGGGATTATGCGAGGCGCTCTTCTGTTCGATCGAAATAGCCGGGGACAGCCCTTCGATGCTGTCTACATCGGGCTTCTCCATGCGCGCGAGGAACTGGCGGGCATACGCCGACAGGGATTCGACGTAACGGCGCTGCCCCTCGGCGAAGATAGTGTCGAAAGCGAGCGAGGATTTGCCGGATCCGGACAGGCCGGTGACCACGGTCAACTGGTCGCGCGGGATGTCCAAGTCGATGTTGTCGAGATTGTGCGTCCGTGCTCCGCGGATCCGGATTTGTTCCATGTTGGGCTTCCGTGTAGTTAGCCTTCTACTATACGACAGAACCGGACTTGCCCGCTACCTGACCGGTGGGCACTGCCAAGTACTCGAAAAATGAGGCTCACGTTGCAATTGATAAAATAGCAATGGCCCATGCATTTGCCGCATCAGGCCTGCATGCCACGAAAACCAATGGGCCAAAACACCTCCCCGACTGATTCTTCTCTAACCTCTCTGGAATACAGAGCGGTGGGAACCCTTGGGGGTGTATATGCCCTGCGCATGCTGGGCCTGTTCATCATCCTCCCGGTCTTTGCCATTTACGCAGAGACCTTGCAAAACTCGACTCCAATGCTCGCGGGCATTGCGGTGGGAATTTACGGATTGACGCAGGCGGCGCTTCAGGTGCCGATGGGTTGGCTGTCGGACCGTTTTGGCCGCCGTGCCGTCGTACTGTTGGGGTTGACGATATTCATGGTGGGAAGCTTGGTGGCGGCAGATGCCACCAGCATTGAACAGATGATCATTGGACGCGCGTTGCAGGGGGCGGGCGCGATCTCCGCGGCCTTGACCGCGTGGGTGGCCGACCTGAGCCGGGAACAGGTCCGGGCTCGGATGATGGGAATGATCGGGATGCTGATCGGGTCGACTTTCATTATTTCCCTGATTGCTGGGCCTCTACTGGCCGGAAAGATCGGGGTGGACGGCATATTCGCATTGGTAGCGGGTCTGGCCGTACTAGCCATGGTTATGGTGCTGGTGCTGATTCCGGCAGGGCGGGTCGCATCCCAACGGGCCGCAGGCTCGTGGAGCGCTATGAGAGAGATCTTGCGGGATTCTAGGCTGTTGCGCCTGAGTTTAGGCGCGTCCATCATTCATATGCTGCTGACCGCGAATTTCATGTCGCTGCCGCTCGCAATGCGGGACCTCGCCGGCCTCCCGGTCGAGCAGCACAGCATGTTTTATCTGGTCGTTCTGGCCGGATCGGCACTGTTCCTCTTTCCAATTCTCCGTCTGGCGCAGCCCCGTGTCGCGGGATGGATGCGGACTTTCGCGTTGATATTGGTTGTTTCTGAAGTGGGGTTGATCTTCGTGCGCCATGAAGCGATGTTGCTGGGCGGCGTATTGCTGGTGTTTTTCATTGTCTTCAACTTTTTGGAGGCTCAGTTGCCGGCTCAGGTTTCTCGCCTGTGTCCGGTAGACCTCAAAGGCATGGCGCTGGGAGTTTTTTCCACGGCTCAGTTCATGGGGGCTTTTCTGGGCGGGCTTCTGGCAGGATTGTTTCTGGAGGGGCAGAATGCGGAAGCCTTGTACCTGACCTTGGCTGGTATTGCCGTGTTTTGGGCTCTGTTGCTGAATGGGCTAGAATTGTCGGAGGAACGGCGCATATAAGGCAACCGCAAGGTTATAATTTTTCTAGTAATTAGCGGTAGTGCGTTGAATAATAATAAAAATATGCTTAAGTATTATCGCACGGAAGCGAAAGCATGAAAGTCCGGAGGATGAACGATGTCGAGAGGAGTCAATAAAGTGATTCTGGTGGGAACCTTGGGGGCTGATCCCGAACTTCGCCAGACCAACAGTGGATCCAGTGTTTGCAACATGCGAATCGCTACCAACGACTGGCGGCGGGATAGTGCAACGAATGAACGGGTGGAAACGACCGAATGGCACAACATCGTGCTGTTCAAGCGCTTGGCCGAAGTAGCGGAACGCTACCTTAAAAAAGGCTCTCAGGTGTATATTGAGGGCAAGTTGCGAACCCGGAAATGGCAGGATCGGGATGGGAATAACCGCTACAGCACGGAAGTGATTGCCAACGATATGCAATTGTTGGGCGCGCGCAGTGGCAGTGGCGGCTATGCATCGGAAAGCCAGGGGAACTATATGTCGGAAAACTCGAGGCCGAGCAGCGGCAATGGTCCAGGTTCGGGAGGGGCTCCGGCGGGGGATGATGCCGACTTTGATGACGACATTCCGTTTTAGATACCCGCGCGGGCATTCCATGCCGCGGCGGCGGAAGGAGTGATGGCGGGTAAGGTCTACATCGAGACCCACGGGTGTCAGATGAATGAGTACGATTCCGCAAGAATGCGGGACGTGCTTCAGGGTCGACTGGGTATGACCCCGACTTCAGATGAAGCCGAGGCGGATTTGTTTCTTTTAAATACCTGCTCGGTACGCGAGAAGGCCCAGGAGAAAGTGTTCAGCCGCTTGGGTCGGCTTGCCCGCTACAAGGAATCCAGGCCCGATGTGCTGATTGGCGTCGGCGGTTGCGTGGCCAGTCAGGAGGGGGAGGCCCTGCGTCAGCGCGCGCCGCAGGTCGACCTTGTGTTCGGACCGCAGACCCTGCATCGCTTGCCGGACTTGATCATGCGGGCACGCCAGAACGGGAATGCGGTGGACGTCAGTTTCCCGGAAATCGAGAAGTTCGACTGCCTACCCGAACCTTCGGTACAGGGCGCGTCGGCATTCGTGTCGATTATGGAAGGGTGCAGCAAGTACTGTTCATTCTGCGTGGTCCCATACACCCGCGGGGAAGAAGTCAGTCGACCCTTCGACAGCATCATCCAGGAAGTGGTGAGCTTGGTTGAACGTGGCGTTCGAGAGGTGACGTTGCTCGGACAGAACGTTAACGCCTGGAGGGACAGTTTGCACGATGGGCAGCCTGCCGACTTTGCGCTCCTCCTGCGTTATGTTTCCGCGATTGACGGCATCGAACGGGTTCGATATACCACGTCTCACCCACGGGAATTTACTGATTCGTTGATCCAGGCGCATGCGGAAGTCGAGGAACTGGCGGCGCATGTGCACCTGCCGGTTCAAAGCGGTTCGGATCGGGTGCTGGCAGCAATGAAGCGCGGCTACACGGCACTGGAATACAAATCCATTATCCGAAAGCTCAAGGCCGCACGTCCGGAGGTGTCCATTTCTTCTGACTTCATCGTCGGGTTTCCCGGAGAGACCGAAGAAGACTTTGACCGTACCTGTCGCTTGGCGGAAGAGGTCGGGTTCGATCAGAGCTTCAGCTTCCTCTACAGCCCGCGCCCCGGCACGCCGGCCGCGGAACTGGACAATGACACGCCGCTGGAAGAAAGAAAGGTCCGGCTGGCGCGGCTCCAGAAGCAACTGGAGGCACAGGGAGCCGAAATCGCAAAGACCTGCCTCAATACGGTTCAGCAAGTTCTGGTGGAAGGCCCTTCGCGCCGCGACCCGACGGAGTTGGCGGGGCGGGCCTCGGATAATCGCGTGATCAACTTCAAGGGTCCTGAAGACCTGATTGGAACGTTTCAACCGGTCCGTGTAACTGAGATGCGGGCTCATTCGCTGCGTGGAGACTGGGCGTCCGACGCCCCACAGAATTGAGCGCCCAGGCCAGTACCCTGAAATTACTTCTGCAGCCCGCAGACAACCCGCGCTTGACCAGCCTTTGCGGCCCGCTCAACGCACACCTGCATCAACTGGAGGCACGATTCGACGTCGAAATTCAGCACCGTGGCCATGATTTCCAGTTGCTTGGCGAGGAAGCATCCGTGGCGGCGGCGGCCGGTGCGTTACAGGCTCTATACCGCCAGACGGAACATGCGGAACTTTCGGAGGACAGTGTCAACCGGTTCCTGCTGACCTCCGGGCATGATGAGGAAGCGGCGTCGGGACAGGTGAAGGATCTGATACTTCGCCATTCGCGCCTGCGCGCTTATGGAGAGAACCAGGAGAATTATTTGGCGGCCTTACAGGATCACGACTTGGTTTTTGGCGTAGGGCCCGCAGGCACCGGCAAGACCTACCTGGCGATTGCCCAGGCGATCTACGCATTGGAACAGGATCTCGTCCAGAAAGTCGTCTTGGTGCGCCCGGTACTGGAAACCGGGGAGCGGCTGGGATTTCTACCCGGTGACCTGACGCAGAAAATCGATCCCTATTTGCGGCCGATGTATGACGCGCTGGACGAACTGATGGGGCATGACCGAGTGATGCGGCGGATGGAAAGCAATGTCATCGAGATTGCACCTCTGGCATACATGCGTGGGCGGACTCTAAAAGATGCATTCGTGATTCTGGACGAGGCACAGAATGCTTCACGTGGACAGATGAAGATGTTTCTGACTCGACTCGGCTTTGGTTCGCGAACCGTGGTAACTGGTGACTTGACCCAGACCGACCTGCCGTCAGGCGACTGTTCGGGGTTGGAGGAGGCCTTGGAGCTCCTCGGCGGAATGCCGGGCATTGCGTGTGTGCATTTCACGGAGCATGATGTCGTACGGCATCCGTTGGTGCGGCAGGTCATCAAGGCTTACTCCCGGAAAAATTGATATGGCCATTCAGGCAGAAGTCCAGCGCGCCCTTTCTTCCTCCGGGGTGCCTTCGGCCGAACGGTTTCAATGCTGGGCGAAGGCCATCGATCACCCGACAGAGGTTTCGGCATGCATCCGGGTCGTCGACGAGGCGGAGATGGAACAACTCAACGAGCGTTATCGCGGGAAATCAGGCGCGACCAATGTTTTGGCCTTCGAGGCGGATCAGGCTGAACGTGAACAGGGTTGTCTGGGTGATGTGGTTATTTGCGCTCCGGAAGTGTTCCGGGAAGCGCGTCAGTATGGACATGCGCCGGAAGCCAGATTTGCGCACATGACGATCCATGGACTGCTGCATCTTCTGGGTTACGGCCATGATGATGCCGGGACGGCGGCCCGCATGGAGGGGATGGAACGCGCCGCAATGGAACGGCTAGGTTATTCGAACCCTTACGAACTGGGATGAACCTCAAATTTTGGCAGAACCTAGACTCACGCACCCGGCGTTGGGTGTGGCGAAGGGTTTGGATGCAGCCGAAGACTCAGGACGAAGCGCGGACCTTGATCCGGGAACTCCATTGGAGGGATCTGTTAAGCGAAAGTCTGCGAAATATGCTTGAGGGAGCCTTCAATATTTCACGATTGCGGGCGTCGGACATCATGATTCCACGTTCGGAGATGAAAGTGATCCAGATTGATGCTTCGCGTGAGGACGTGATTGAAAGCGTGATCCAGCATGGTCACTCCCGCTACCCGGTGATTGACGACGATCGCGGCGTGGTCGAAGGAATCCTATTGGCTAAAGATGTGCTAACCCGGGTAGGGGCTTCGGAGAATCGAGACTTCTCGATCAAGGACATGATGCTGCCACCACACACACTTCCGGAGAGCAAACGGCTCAGTTCGTTGCTGAGGGATTTTCAGCACAAACGCAGCCACATGGGCATTGTGATCAATGAATACGGGGAGGCGTCGGGCCTGGTGACGATCGAGGATGTCCTAGAGGAGATTGTCGGTGAAATCGAGGATGAGCACGACCGGGAAATGGAATCGCCGTCGATCCGCGTTGTTGGAGAGGGACACCACGAAGTAAATGCAACCGTGCCGATCGCGGACTTTAACCGACACTTCAAATCTTCATTGGATCCGGCGGGACAGGAAACCATCGGAGGGCTTGTGCTGAAGAAGATTGGTTACCTTCCTGCAATTGAGGAACAGGTCGAGATCGAAAGATTCGTATTTACAGTGATGAGAGTCTCGGATCGGAGAATCCGTCTGCTAGACGTGTCGCGGGCACCATCCGGGAGATGACGTGAACGTGTCTGGTCCGCTTAGGTTTTGGCGCGGACTTGGCAGGTTGCCGTGGGGTCATGCCAGTGCCTTGACTGGCGGCATTGTCGCTTCATTCGGATTCGCCCCATACGCTTTTCGTCCGGCACTCTGGGTCGGATTGATCCTTTTCTTCTGCACGCTTCATTCAGGCACGGTGGCGACGGCCATGAAACGGGGCGGACTGTTTGGCCTGGGGTATTTCGGTTTCGGAGTCTACTGGGTCTACTACAGTCTCTACCACTACGGCAGCACGCCGCTATGGTTGTCTCTCGCGCTTTCTGCTCTTTTGGTGATTTATCTGTCCCTGTACCCGATGCTGGCGGCAGGGTTGGTCGCACGCTTGTTGCCGAAGGGCGCAAGACGCCTGACTGGAATGGCCGTGTTGTTGGCGGGGGTGGAATGGCTGCGCGGGACACTGCTCACCGGATTCCCATGGGCTCTGATTGGGCAGGGCAGTTTGGACAGCCCCTGGGCGGGCTATCTGCCGTTGCTGGGCGTGTATGGAACCGGGTTGATGCTTCTGCTGGCGGCAGGATGGATGGCGGCATGGCTTCGGCGGCCATTTTCCATGCGGGCGGTTTGGCTGGGCGCCGCATTACTGATTGTAGGGAGTGGCGAGGCCCTTCGGCACATTTCCTGGAGTACGCCATCTGGCGAATCCATTGAAGTCGCCCTGATTCAGCCTAATCTGAGCCAAGACGCACGCTGGCGCCTGAAAAACCGGGGCTTGATCAAGGATACTTACTGGGAAATGACACAGCAGGTAGCTGGAACCCCGCTAATCATCTGGCCCGAAGCTGCCATTCCGCAGTATTACAGCCAAGTGGAAGATTTTTACGAGAACCTGAAAGCGGAAGTTTTGGATGACGACACAACCTTAATCGCGGGCGTGTTCTATCGCAAGGAAGATCAATCCGGGCCGTACAACGGGCTGATGAATCACAAAACCGGCCAACGCTACGGGAAACGCCGGTTGGTTCCTTTTGGGGAGTACTCCCCGCTGGACGATTGGCTGGGCCCGCTGTATGAGCAGATTCACTTTAGGATGCGGGCTCTGGAGCCTTCCGATGACCGCCCCTTGCTTCAGGTTCGGAGCAGCCCGGTCGGCGTGACGATCTGCTATGAATCGGTCTACCCGTCGATCACCCGTTTGGCTTTTCCAGAAGCGGCCTATCTGGTGAACGTGAGCAATGACGCATGGTTTGGGGAAAGCCGAGCACCGTGGCAGCATCTGGAATCCAGTCGCTTGCGTGCGGCGGAAACCGCCCGGGAACTCCTCCGGGTCGCGAGTACAGGCGTGACTGCGATCATTGACGCAGATGGGACCATCCGCGCTTCTGCCCCTCAATTCGCGACCGCGATCTTGGAAGGTGAAGTGCAGCCCCGGAAAGGGGTGACACCGTATGTCCAGTTCGGGGAGTGGGCGTTTGTCCTTCTTTTTCTATTGACTCTTATGTTTTGTTTCTATCGACGCGAAATATCAAGACATTTAACATTCTCAAGGAAACTCTGACGCAGCCGGACTGTCTAGCAGGATAACTTACAGGGCGCGGCCATGAGCTAGTGCTAGGCGTGGGCTATCAGCCAGTGGCAAATCCGGCAATTCGACTTTGGGTTCGCGTAATGATTCCAGCAGTCTCAGGGTTGTTTCCAGGCAGACCGGCTCGGTTCTGGCAGACCGGCGACACAAAGCACCCCGGAAGCCCAGGTAGTCCGGGCGAGCGGGCAAGAAATACCGCGCGGATTCAGCACTCAGCCGGCCAGCTAGGCCACACAACAACCCGGTTTCTTTGGTGGCCTGCGTCCAACCCTTTACTTGGGACAAATCCATATGCTGATCCAGCGGCCCGGAATGCTTGTCGGCAGTGTCCAGCATCAGTCCGGTAAATCCTGCTGTGTGGGCCGGTTCGATCCATTGCATCGGATCGATTTCGGGATTGTCTGCGAACAGCACCGCGACAGCTTGAGTCGGAGCCGTGATAGCGGTCCGTAGTTCGGGCAATAAGGATTGCTGCGATGCGCAAGAGAATCCGACCTTGACGAAATCAACGCCTTCCAGGGACAGTTGATGAGCCTTGTCTACTATGTTTTTGTCGTTTGCAGAGCCGGCGGCGGCGCTCACATGGCGCCGACCTTCGACTTGGTTGACGACTTGACGGACTACCGCAGGGTCTGCTGCGCCCAATGCACCGCGTTCAGGATCTTTCAGGTCTAGGATTGCGATCGAGGTCCGGAGAAGCAGTTCCGCTTCCTGAGGGTTACGCACACTTCCAAGAATACGGGTCATGACGCGGCCTCTTTGAGTGCGAAGTGTTCGTGGACTCGTTCCATGAGCCAGTTCCATGCTTCCAATTCAATCTCCCCTGCAGTTTTCTCGATTGCGATTTCAAGATATTCGATTTCGCCACGTATTTTCTCATCCGGCAACCGGCTCAGGCGGCTGACTAAGATTGCAAGTTCAATGACGGCCGCCTGCGCCCGGTTATAGCCTTGGAAAGGAGCATGGGCCGTCTCATGCACGATCTTGCAGGTGAAAGTGGGACGCACCGGGTCGTCATCGAAGTCTTCCACTTCCACTTCCGCATGTGACAGACAGTTCGCCAATCGTTGGCAGGGAACGATCTCGGCACTGGTCAAGGGCCAATCATGACGCCCGGTCAAGCATCCAGCGTAGACGCGGATATCGTCTGGACGATTTACAACTGCACAGCCCTCACGCTGGAGATTCTCCAAGGTCTGTGAAGGCCGGAATGGCTTAAGCAATAACTTCCGATCCGCACAGTGTACGCCCATGGGCGCGATGTGCGTCTGATCGTCGGCACCGCGGGTTGTCACGATGCTCTCCAGGATTTTTGGCATCAGGAATCCTTCCTATGTTTGATCGCGTCTTTATGTTTTTGACGGGTAGGGCCGACTTCCCTGAAAGCCGACAGGTCCTTGGGAGAGGCCGTCACTGCACATCCCCACAGGAAATCTTCGTCCTGTTCGTAACGTTTGCCAAGCTGCCATGCAATCTGAGCCCGTGTCAGTTCAATGCCCAAATAGAACAAGTGGCCGGGATCGTCGTCCAGGTCCAGATCCGGATAGAAGTCGAGCGGATCCGTATGAATCAACTCACCGTCCCGATTGTACAGGTGAACGCCATCTTCGGTAACTTGGATTCGGAAATTGGGGTCTTTCACCTGGGCAGCAAAGTTGGCGATTTCCTCCGGACTGTAAGGGAATGGATGCCGCTCGTGCAGCATCATCAACTGGTCGTCGATACCCTTTGGGGGAATTCCATGAGCTGCTGCGGCCCGCATGATTCTTCGGGCGCGGTCCGCTTCGCGCAATGAAGTCCGGCAGTGTTCGCTGACCTGAGTGGTTAGTGTGTATTGAATTTTCAGCTCGGAGATCAGGCCGAACAGGAGAGCATTCATCCCAGCCGTATCCGCATGGGTCAGCTCGGTCAGGTTGCCGATGCCCATCATCATCTGAATATCTGGATAGCGACGGCGAAGTTCGACATACCGGGCGATAGAGTCAGCGCAACCGAAATGGATGGGATCCAGAATCGGATCGGCGATAAACGGTTGGTCTTTCTCCAAACAGCGTTCAATGCAGGCGTACAGGGACTCAAGGTCCGTGTTGCTGTCGCCAATCAGGATAGGGATGGATTCGACTTCGTTGGCAACCCACAGACTGTCCGACTTCAGGCTCAGGAGAAAGTCTGCCCCGGCTTGTCCCCCGGTGAGCAGGTCCTGTGTTTCGAGCGAGTCGACGCTCACGACGAAATCTTCCTGCTTGAGCATTTGCACGGTTTCGGCCAGATGCGGGAATTCCACTCCCGGCAGGCAGCCGACATCGATGATGTCGGCGCCGTCTTTCTGGTAACGGCGGGCCTCGGCTAGGATTTCGTCCAGACCGAGATTTGGCGCCTCAGTGATTTCGGCGAAGATCCGGACATCGTAGCGGGTTAGATCTTCCGCCATTGCGGCCCGGCCGAAATAGGTTGGAAGATCCTTGAGTTCATCGGGACCCCGTTCGATCGGCACCCCAAATTGTGCTTCCAGTGGTTCCAGATTCCCGCGCACTCGGCCGGGAAGCAGGATGCGGTCGATGTCTGGGGGGAGTTCAAGCCGTTTCTGAATCAACTTGGGGGTCATCAGCGCGGCAACGCTCGCGCCGACTTGGCGAATTTCGTAGTCGAAGTCCGTCGGCTGCATGGATTCCAGCACGCGATGCAGGCTCCGCTCGGCAAGCTTCCCAGTCAAAAACAGGATTTTTTCGGTCATGGATGTGAGCCTAAATCTCAATTTTAGCAAGGGATTTGTTTGTATTTGGCTTGACTATTGTCAATTGACACCATACAATAAGTAAATGATCAAGACATTTCGGCATCGTGGCTTGAAAGAGATTTATGAACAGGGGCATTCTTCGAAAGTGGCACAAAGTCATGTGGCGAAACTTATGCGAATCTTGACCGCATTGGATCAAAGTGGCAATCCCGAAGGGATGGATATCCCAGGCTTTCGGTTGCACTGGCTCAAAGGTCGCATGAAAGGTCGTTACTCGGTCTCTGTCTCGGCCAACTGGCGAGTGATATTTCGATTCGAGGAAGGACATGCCTTGGATGTGGACTATCTTGATTACCATTAGGAGGTATTGAAATGGCAATGAAAAATCCTGTGCATCCCGGTGTCATCGTGCGGGAAGAGTGTTTGAAGCCGCTGGGCCTGTCGGTGACCGAGGGTGCCAGTCGGCTGGGGGTTGGGCGCCAGACGCTTTCCAATCTGGTCAACGAAAAAGCATCCATTTCCATTGAGATGGCTTACCGTCTATCGAAAGCGTTCGGCTCGACTCCTGAAACGTGGCTCGGCATGCAGTTGGCTTTTGATCTCGCCCAGTCGCGCGATTTGGAGCACAAAATAAACATCGAACGAGTCGTAGCTGCTTAGGCGGAGTACTGCCGCACGGGGTTTACCCGGAGGTCAGGAGCCAAGATGTGGCGGGCACGGCTAGAAGCAGTCCTGTAAAATCCGACCTGCGGCTCACCCACCTAAATTTCTAGGGTGACTGTAGATTTGACACACTGTTTTTTGAACACTCGGCCTCAACCCAAAATCACCCGCAGGAGCGCTTCTCCAGAAGCTCTGGATGCGCTTCAAGCCTTGCCACCGTTGCAACGGAGGGTGTTCGCCCAGCGCGGAATCACCGATCCGGACGAGCTCGAGTTATCGTTGCGGCGGCTACATTCGGTCAGCGAGTTCCCGGCCTGCATTCAGGCAGCAGAATTGCTGTATTCCGTGATGCGCGAGGGCGGGTGTATTCTGTTGGTCGGCGATTACGACGCAGATGGTGCAACAGGCGTGGCTGTCGCCATACGCAGCTTGCATGCGATGGGCTACGAACAGGTGGAATACTTGGTTCCGGACCGTTTTCGGCATGGCTATGGGTTTTGTCTGGAGTTGATGGAGGAAGTCGAGAAACAAAATCCCGCCCTGATTGTGACAGTCGACAATGGGATGTCGAGCCAAGCGGCAGTGGTAGAGGCCCGCAAGCGTGACATTCAGGTACTGATCACCGACCATCACCTCCCAAGTGATGATTTGCCAGAGGCTGATTGCATCGTCAACCCGAACAGCCCCCCCGACAGTTTTGCAAGCACGGCCCTTGCGGGTGTCGGGGTCATGTTTTACGTGATGCTGGCTTTACGCCAGCACTTGGAGAAGGAGGGATGGTTCGCCAAAAAGGGCATCGAAGCGCCCAATATGGCCCAGTTTCTGGATCTGGTGGCGCTGGGCACGGTGGCCGATGTCGTGCCGCTGGATCGGAACAACCGAATTCTGGTGGAACATGGGTTGCGGTGCATCCGGCAAGGCCGGGGGGCTCCCGGGATCGTTTCTCTCCTGCGCTACGGCAGACGTGACCCGAGGCAGGTCAGCAGCACGGATCTGGCATTCGTGGTGGCGCCGCGCATCAATGCAGCCGGGAGAATGGAAGATATCGCGATCGGAATCCGGTGCCTCCTCGCGGAGGGCCGTGTCGAAGCCCACGATCTTGCCGAGCAGTTGAATCAGCTCAACACCCGGCGGCGTGATGAGGAAGGGTCGATGCATGCCGAAGCGTTGCGCGAAGTCGAACAGCTGTCCCTTGAGACCGACAAGGCGATGAGCCTATGCCTTTACCGGTCGAATTGGCACGAGGGTGTGGTAGGCATCATCGCCTCGCGCATCAAGGAGCGGTGTGGTTTGCCGACCATTGTGTTTGCCCGGAGTCAGGACAACCTTTTGAAAGGATCCGGGCGCTCGGTTTCGGGCCTGAACCTTCGGGATGCCCTGGTCGATGTGGAGCAAGCGGAGCCAGGGCTGATGCAGCGTTACGGGGGCCATGCGATGGCGGTTGGATTGACTTTGGAGGAAAGTCGACTGGAGCAATTTCAGGCTCTGCTGGAACAGGCTGTCTCGAAAGCCTTGGGCGGTATGCGGCCAAGTCAGACTATTGAGACGGATGGCGAACTGGCCAGCGAAGAATTGACGCTTGAAAATGCAGAATTCGCCGTGCTCGGCCATCCTTGGGGGAGGGATTTCCTGCCACCGCTGTTCGAAGGTGAGTTCGAGGTTCAGGATCGTCGGACTTTCAAGGGTGCTCACACTCGGTTCCATCTCAATCCAATCGGACATCCGGAACGCCGCATCAAGGCCATGGCGTTTTCTCACGACCGCTTCGACTGGGATCCGGAGAGTTCCCGGTTCAGGCTGGTGTACGAACTGAGCGTGGATGAATACCAGGGGCACCGATCCTGCATGCTGAACATCCAACACATCGAATCGCTTTAGAGCCCATGCGTGGCATTCTCGGCGGAGTGTTCGACCCCATCCATTTCGGGCATTATCGGCCTGTGCTGGAACTGATGCCGATCCTGGGCCTGACGGAGATTCGCTTGATTCCCTGTGGCCGCCCGGTGCACCGCGTATCGCCGCAGGCTTCTGCGGAGCACCGCTGGAACATGGTGCGGCTGATTGCGGATGGCGTGAAAATGGTCGCGGATGACCGGGAACTGAAGAGTCCGGAGCCGTCCTATACCTATAACACGCTGTGTTCCCTAAAGGACGAGGATTCAACTCCTTTATGCCTTCTGGTCGGGGCTGACGCGTTGCAGGGACTCCCGTCCTGGCATCGCGCCGAGGAGTTGATCCAGTTATGCCACGTGGCTGCCGTTGCGCGGCCAGGAAGTGAATTGGAGCAGTCTCTGCCAGATTCGTGGAGTTCGCGTTGTACCCGAGACCCCGAAATCCTGCAGCAATCACCCTGTGGTAGGATTTATCTACACCAAGGGACTTTGTACGATTTTTCGTCCACTCAGATTCGCGATCTCATCCGTGCCGGTACGCCGCCGCGTTATTGTGTTCCAGGCCCCGTATGGGCCTACATTCGTCACCATCGCCTGTATTTAGACTAGGCTGAGTGCTGCTGGAGACTGATTTCCGAATGGAAGCCGATGCACTCAAGCAGTTGGTGATCGATGCATTGGAGGACATGAAAGCCGAAGAGATGGCGGTGCTGGATGTTCGGGACAAGACAACAATAACAATCTACATGGTCGTCGCAAGCGGGCGTTCCGACCGGCACGTGCGCAGCATCGCGGATCGGATTGTGGAGAGAGTGCGCGAAGCCCGCATGGGCCGGGTTTCCGAAGAAAGCAGCCGTGATTGGGTCTTGTTGGATGTGGGAGACGTTGTTGTGCACGTCATGCTGCCGGAAACGCGTCAGCTGTATGCTCTGGAGAAACTTTGGTCGGTTCCGTCGGCTGAAGTGCGCGCCAGCGCGGGTCAATGAGTCGCTTGATTCTGGCTTCGGCTTCGCCGAGGCGGGCCGAGTTACTTCGTATGGCAGGGATCAATTTTGAACCACATCCGATTTCGATTGATGAATCGCCCCGTTCGGAGGAAACCGGTGTCGAGTTGGTAGTGCGGCTGGCGCAAAGCAAAGCCGAAGCTTGTCTGCAGAAACATCCCGAGGCGGTGGTGTTGGCGGCAGATACCGTAGTTTTATGCCGGGGAGAACCCCGGGGCAAGCCCGGGGATTATGAGGATTATGCGGCGATGATGGAGGCATTCAGCGATGCTTCTCATGATGTGGTCAGCGGTGTCTGCGTCGCTTCGGAAAGTCAACAGAAAGTTTTTCACTGCATGACCACGGTCGTGTTTGGCCGTCTATCTTCAGCCTGGATCAAGGCGCATTGGGAAAGTGGCGAACCAAAAGACAAGGCAGGGGGTTACGCAGTGCAGGGTCAGGCGGGAAGCCGGATACGAGAAATTCAGGGCAGTTATACCAATGTGGTCGGGTTGCCGTTGTACGAGACTTGTTCCGCATTGTCGGAATTCGGGATCATCCCGAATCCAGAGGGACTCCCAGCGCAGTAGTTTCGTTTCGGTTCTCTATACAATACGGAGGTTTACCGGCCGCCCATACATCCGAGTGCGCCGGAAATCGAGTCTGCGCACCGAATCAATCAACCCGCCTGCATCATCTATGAACAAATTCGGCGGTTATCTAGGTCTGGCGCTGGTCTCGGTTGTGGGGATATTGGCCCTGATCTCGACAGCATTGCGTGTCGTCTTGCTGACACTGGATGATGTTCATCCTTATTTAAGTCACTGGGCTTCCGAAGCCTTCGAAGTGCAGATGGAGATCGGGCAGGCCGTCAGCGAGTGGCGAGGAGTCTATCCCTCCATCATTCTGGATGACGTAACGGTGAAATTTGATGACGCGAAGGTCGAACATCGTTTCGACCAAGTGGCACTCAACCTCGACTTGCTCAAGAGCCTGTTTTCCCTGTCTCTGATCCCGGAGCGAATCTCCGTGAGCGGCGGCGCCATTCGATTGCAACGCCTGCAAGACGGGCAGTGGGGGCTGGAAGGGATGCCGATGGGACAACTTGGGCCAAGTTTGGATTTCCCTGTTGATCACATTCACCTGCGGAAGGTCGCGACAGTGTTATTCGACCAGAAGACTAACAATCGGCTGGATCTGGGCGAGGTGGATATGGACATGGCTTTCGGTTTGTGGGGTCTCGAAGTATTGGTGCGAAATCGAACGAAGAAATCAAACGACCTGAGTTTCGAGCTGCAGGCGGAATTCAACTCCATGAACTCAGGAAACGGGATAATCCGGCTTGAACGCATGCGATTGGCACAGTTGCTGCCCTGGCTTCCGGAGAATGCGCTGCCACTGGCGCAGCGGTTACCGGCAAACGCACGCTTGCAGACCGAAGCGCAATTGGTTTGGGAAACCGATGTTCCGCAGTTGGCCGGAGTATGGATTGAACTGGAGCAGTCGCATTCTGAAGGAGCAGATTGGCAGAGATTGGCGGCGGCACTCAAATGGAGAACTTTGGAAGAAGGTTACGCGGTTGCGTTGGAACAACTGGAACTGGATCAGCATGAGGTTGCGGATGGGGTATACATCGAACACGGCGAACAATTCACTCGCGGTTATCTAACTTCGCTGGACATCAAACGCGCGAGGCAAGTCGCTGGAGTGGCCGGGTATCGGATGGAGGATTTCCTTCCTGGCAGCATCACATCCGGAACGCTCTCCCGGTTGGCTGGAGAGATTAATTGGGGAGACCCGCTCCGTTACCGTATCCATGCAGGAATGGAAGGCCTCGAAATTTCGATGCCAGAGCAAGATTTTCAGGTGACGGGCCTTGATGGCACGGTGGGTGGGTCTGAACAGGGCATCCGCCTCAGCCTGGACTCGAAAAGTCCGACAATTTCCTACGCGCCATGGCATCTGAACGAATTTAGGCCTGGTCTGACAAAGTTCCAATTGGATTGGTGGCCAGCCGAAGACTGTTGCGCATTCAGGCTGACAGATCTTCAGATATCGAGCCCCGCCCTGCAACTCCGTGGCGATGTTTCGGTGGGAGTCGGCGAGTTGCGCAAGCTCTATGCGAATCTCGATATTGGGCACGCGGATTTGGCTACCGTCTCACAGTGGGTGCCTCCCGGTCTGCTGCTGGAAGCCGATGACCGATGGGTTCGGTCGGCATTCAAGGCGGGTCGCTTGAGCAATGCGCATTTACGCTTGACCGGGCCGCTGTCGCCCGACATGTTTGCGGCAGCCGGTTCAGAATTAACGCTGGATGGCAGCCTGAATGAGGTCGACCTGGACTATGAACCGGGGTTGCCGATTTTCAAAGGCATCGATGGGGAGATTTTTCTCGATAAGGCATCGCTGCATTTCATCGTTCGAGAGGCGAAAATCAAGGGGTCGAGCGTCAGCCATGGAGCACTTTGGATTGATGACCTGGGCCTGATGGATATGCATTCAAGCAGTGTGATGGACGGGCCGGTGAGCGATGTGCCGGAATTTCTTGAGCAAATCGAATGGATGGCGCCGATGTTCAACCAAGTTCTTAAGTTCGGGGGAAATTCGACACTGGATCTTCAGTTGAATCTCGCACTGGACGAACGCTTGGATCACGAGCCCGTGGTGAAAGGAGTCCTGAAGCTTTCCGGCAACCAACTCGATATCACAGCCAACGATGTCCGGCTGGATGCAATCAAAGGGAACCTGGAATACGGAAATGAGGCGTTGACTGGCTCTCTGGATGCCCAGTTTTCGGGGCACCCGGCTCGCATTGGACTGGCGACGGCTTCGACAGGAGACCTACAGATCAAGATGCAAGCGTCTGCATCGATTACGGATTACATGCCACGCGAGATTCGACAGACTTTCTCTTGGCTTGAAGGACATTCTGCCTGGAACTTGGAAATGTTGCTTCCCGGTGTAGTAGAAAAATCCCGCCGGGATCATCTGACCATACTGGCAAGCAGTGACTTTCGCGGAATCACGATTGATCTTCCGGAGCCTCTGGGCAAGATGGCGAAAAGTGAGCAGCCGATCCAAGTAAAGGCGGACATTGAATTTGATGGAAGGGGGGCCTTCACGGTCGAGTATGTGGATCGGGCGCGCGCATGGATTCAAGTGACTCCTGGAGGAGAAGTGAGCGGGACCGTGAATCTGGGATCGGAAATGCCGCAACCGCGTTCGGATTCCAAATTAATTTTGACGGGAAGTTTGCCGGAAACCAGTTTGCAGGACTGGATCGACTGGAGGGAACAGCGCACAGGGCCGGAAGGCCTCTGGCCGAGAATGGAGGGCTTGGAACTGGGT
The DNA here is from genome assembly GCA_028819565.1 of Gammaproteobacteria bacterium. Lineage (GTDB taxonomy): Bacteria > Pseudomonadota > Gammaproteobacteria > Poriferisulfidales > Poriferisulfidaceae > Poriferisulfidus. Next base: position 87,279 of record JAPPLD010000006.1, read on the forward strand.
CTTCTGAAAGTCGGCAGCTTCGAGATTCACGATGCTGAAGTGTCGGCAGAATTCGCCGAGGAATTTGATCGATTTGCCATTGATGCGCCGATCATGCAAGGTGTGGTTGATTTTCCCAAAGAGGAAGGAAAACGGGCCAGAGGGGCTTTTAACTGGCTACGTTTTTCTGAGTCACACTTGGAAACCGTGGCGGATGTGGAAAGCACGGCCCTCAATCCTCAAAGCATTCCTCCTCTGGATCTTAAATTTAAATTGCTACAAATCGGGCCCTACGAGATGCACGATGCAACGCTTGTGACATCACCGGGCGACCGACGGCTTACGATTGACAAGTTGCAGGCGAAATCCCACGAATTCGATATGAACTTGAGTGGGTATTGGGAGCTGGAGAATGGTAAACATCTTACTTTGCTTGAAGGCAAGGCACACACGGATGATTTGCATGAGACGCTGAATCATTGGTCGGTAAAGAATCCTTTGCGCAAGGGAGTGATCGATATGGATGTGGCTCTCCAATGGCCCGGAGCCCCTCAGGACTACGAATTTAAAAACCTTCAGGGCTATATCGATATAAACGGGAAAGATGGACGGATTCGGAATGTGGCTCCAGAATTGGCCCGCATCTTGGCGTTGCTGAATCTTGAAATGATTTTCAAACGCCTGTCGCTTGATTTTGACGATGTGGTTCGTGGCGGATTCACCTATGAGACTGCAAAGGGAAAATTCGATTTTCTGCAGGGCCACCTAAACACTAGCGAATTCCGCATTATCGGTCCATCAGCACAGTTCCTGATCATCGGTCGAATCGGAGTCGAGGATGAAGATTACGATCTGACAGTGGTTGCCACGCCTGAAACCAGCGCGCTACTACCAGTGCTTGGCGCAGTGGGAGGGCCGCTGGGGGTTGCCGGGGTCTATGTCGGCAATAAGGTGTTGGAGTGGCTTGGCCTTGGCATCGACGATGCGACGGCGGTCACCTACAAGGTCACTGGGCCTTGGTCGGATCCGATCATCGAAGAAATCTCGGAGGCCGAGTCAGGCTCAAAAGAATAGATCAGTCTCCGGCAGGGGGTGTCCCCGCAGGAGGGGGTGACGACACTTTGGGGGCGGCTGAAGACTTTGCTTCAGACTTGGGTGCTCCCTGAGGCGGCGTGCCGCCGTTGGAACCAGTGTTGGCAGACTCGGCCGTGGTGGCGCGTCTACGGTTGCGTCCCCCTCTGCGGCCGCGCCGGCGCCGGCGCGGTTGGCCGCTACCCTGCCCGGAATTGTCGCCACCGGCACGTTGTTCGCGTTGCGCCTGTTGGCCAGTTCCGCGGCGTCGCCGAGAGCGGCGTCGCCGGCGATCCGATTCGGATTGCCTGGATCTTTCCGAGGAGCTCGGTTCCGTTTTCGTTTCTACGGGAAGTGGGGCGCTGGGACTCGAGAACAAGTTGAAAAACCGACGAAGACCATGCGCAAGACCTTTGCCGTTCGGAGAGTCGGTGATATGTTCCGCCACATCAATGACCGGACGCTCTCGGCGTCTGCGCTGACTTGAGGCAGGTTTAGTGGTGCGGGATTTTTCCGTCTCGACCGGTTTGTGAACCATCGAAGATTGGTAATCGAAATGGCGAGATGCCTCTGGGTCACCTTCCCGATAGCGGTGAACGCGGTAATGTGGGGTTTCCAGCCCTGGGGTTGGAAGCAAACGAACGTGGGGGCCATGCCGCTGAGTAATTTTCTCGATGCTGTCGCGCTTCTCGTTGAGCAGGTAGGCAGTAACTTCTATGGGAAGTTCTGTAACTACTATTCCCGTGTTCTCCTTCATCGCTTCTTCTTCGATCAGGCGGAGAATGGCGAGAGACAGGGACTGGATGGTTCGGATCGTGCCATGGCCATCGCAGCGGGGACAGGTTATCTGGGTGAATTCCCCGAGAGCTGGGCGCAGCCGCTGCCTGGACAATTCTAAAAGCCCGAAACGGGAAATGCGGCCGATCTGGACTCGTGCCCGATCTAGTCGAGTGCGTTCCCGGAATTCGTTCTCTACTTTTTTCTGGTTAGAGGAGCTGACCATATCAATGAAATCAATCACGATCAGGCCGCCAAGGTCGCGTAGCCGCAATTGGCGTGCAATTTCTCTGGCTGCTTCCAGGTTCGTGTTCAGAGCGGTGGTTTCGATGTCGCCGCTTTTGGTGGCGCGTGCCGAATTAATGTCAATCGAAACCAGCGCTTCGGTATGGTCGATTGCAATTGTGCCGCCAGACGGCAGATCGACCATACGATCATGCGCGGACTCGATCTGACTCTCGATCTGGTAGTGACTGAACAGAGGAACGGTTTCTTGATACAGCTTGATGTTCTTTAGGTATTGCGGAGCCATTCGCTCGACGAACTTGCAGGCTTCCCTGTGAGTCTCTTCGTCATCAATTAAGACTTCGCCGATATCGTCACGGAGGTTGTCCCGCAACGCACGGACAACGGCATCATTGTCGCTGTAGATGAGGAAGGGCGCGGACTTTTTGGCGGCTTCCTGAATCGCTTTCCAAAGCCGAACCTGATTGTCGAGATCCCACTGAAGCTCCTCAATGCTGTGACCGATGCCAGCGGTTCGGATGATGACTCCGGCTCCCTCAACCGGAGTGAGCTGGGAGGCGAGCTTTTGGAGTTCGTCGCGATCTTCGCCTTCGATTTGCCTTGAGATTCCACTGGCGCGCGAGTTGTTCGGCGTCAGCACCAAGTAGCGGCCGGGCAGGCTGGGATACGTGGTCAGCGCAGCACCCTTGTTGCCACGCTCGTCCTGGGAAACCTGGACGATCAATTCCTGGCCGTTATTTACGGCCTCGCGGATCGAAGCCGCATTTCGGCTCTTGAAGTAATTCGGGGCGATTTCCCGAAATGGGAGAAATCCGTGGCGCGGTGCGCCGTAATCCACAAATGCCGCTTCAAGACTAGGCTCGATGCGAACGATTTTTGCTTTGTAGATATTCGATTTCTTTTGCTTGTTCCCCGTTAGTTCAATGTCGAGATCGTACAGCTCTTGGCCATCGACCATGGCCACGCGCAGTTCTTCCTGCTGCGTGGCGTTTACAAGAATTCGTTTCATGATAATCCTTCAACGGTTGCAGAACACCCGCCATGCAGTCGAGAGCATCGAGCCATGCGGCGCGCGCATCAAGATGTGATTCGCAGATACTTGGATTCATATCTCTTGTTCGCGGATAGCGCTCATGCAGGGCAGGTGGCAAAAAGTCTTTCGGTTAGTCCCGGTTTGCGGTGATAGTTGATAACACTCACGGAGACTTCTTGCTGTGACTCGTTCAAGAGGCCCAGATTCCCGGCGCAGGTGCGCTTCGGTCCGTGACCTCAATGTCCACAGTATACAACAGATGGTTCTTGAATTGTTTCGGTAACATGGGGCAACCTTTCAATGGAATAGATTGACTTTCTTCACAAGACATTGAAATATAAAATATTTGTAGACTCAATGAAGCTGTGGAAAGCCAGCATGCATGGCCGTCATTACTAGTTTTCCACCACTCACGATCAGATGGCACGATTATGGCCAGAACAGGCGACTAACTTGCTTCATACGCTCGCGCCATTGAGCGGTGTTAATTCCAACGGGGGCATTATTCAGCTATTCTTGGTTTTTTCTGACACAGTCATACGATAAAATGCGCAAAGTGGCCCTCACGCTTTTTCATGAGTTCTCTCGCGAAGTCTGCAAAGCCTCCCCAGGTTTCTCCCATCCAGCCGGTGGAGTTGAATCTCGACAGTGTTTTTCAGTTCCGTTGTCACAAAGATATCGCCTGTTTCAATGCATGTTGCCGAAACATTGATCTGCAGCTTACCCCGTACGACATCCTGCGACTGAAAAACCGTTTGGGTCTGACTTCCAGCGAATTCGTCGCACGTTACACCGTGCCGTTCGAGATGGATGCCCATGGCATGCCAGGGCTGAAAATGACGACTAAACCGGGCACCTCGGAATGCATCCACTTGACTGAGGAAGGGTGCAGTGTCTATGAAGACCGCCCGGCTGCCTGCCGCTATTACGCCTTGGGCAATGTCGCGGTGCGGAAAAAAGATGCCGGAGAAATTGAGGATGCTTACTTTGTCGTACGTGAAGCACATTGTCTGGGGCATGAAGAGCCACACGAGCAGACTGTAGCGGAATATCGGATTGGGCAGGGCTTGGACAAGTACGACGAGATGAATAATCACTGGCGCAAGTTGATTCTTAAAAAGCGTTCAGCGGGCCCCACGGTGGGCTCTCCGTCGGAACGGAGCCTGCAACTGTTCGACATGTGCAGTTATGACTTGGACGGTTTCCGCGAATTTATACAGAATTCGAAATTCAAGGAAATTGTGGATCTGCCACCGGAGCAGGAACAGGAACTGATGGACAATGACGAGAGTTTGCTCAAGTTTGCCATGAGTTTTCTGGAGCAGGTGCTGTTCGGCGTCAGTTCGGTGAAAGTAAGACCCGGTGCTCGGGAGGAACGGATCAGGGAACGCCAGGCAGTTTGGGCTCAGCGTCGGCAGCAACAGGTCGCGAAGCACAAGGAAGATCTCCAGCAGCAGTATGGGGAGTAAAACTCAGGTCGAACCTCGATCCGAGGAGATGGCGTCGGAAGTCCCTCGTCGCGAAGTCAGAATCGGGGTGTTGTCGGATACGCACGGGTGGATCGACCCGAACATCCAGGAAATCTTGGCTGGTGCCGACTGCATCGTACACGCGGGTGATGTGCTGGGGGCATCGGTGCTCCATGCTCTTGAGGGATTGGTGGGGCAAAAGCAGGTCGTGGCTGTGGCGGGCAATAACGATATCGGGGGCAAGGCTTCCAATGGAGATGATTTGCCAACCGTGGCCGAGGTTCGGCTTCCGGGAGGGACACTAGTCGTAACGCACGGCGATCAGTTCGGTGCGGCTCCAGCGCATGAGAGATTGAGGGAAGCATGGCCGGAAGCTCGGGTTATTGTCTACGGGCATACGCACAGGCTGGTTTGTGATCAGGAAACTCTTCCTTGGGTATTGAATCCTGGCGCGGCTGGCCGAACCCGGGTCCACGATGGGCCTTCCTGCCTGATGTTGACAATTAATGGAGAAGGCTGGACAGTAGAAGCGCACCAGTTCAAACCGTCCGGCGGAGGCTGAACATGTCCGTTGCGAGGAAATGGGCTTTGAAGATTCTGGCAACTGCCGGGATCGAGGAGAACGGCCCCCAGCCTTGGGATATCCAAGTGCGCAACCCCAATCTCTACTGGCGAATCCTGGCGCAGGGCTCGCTTGGCCTCGGTGAATCCTATATGGATGGTTGGTGGGATTGCGAGGCATTGGATGAATTTTTTGCCCGGGTGCTGGGTTCCGGCTTGGATCATCAGGTAACTGGGCTCAATAAAATCATGGTCCGTGGACTTTCACGGCTCCTGAACATGCAAAACCGTGCCCGATCCAAGCAGGTCGCCCGGCAACACTACGACGTGGGGAACGATTTCTACAGCAAGATGCTGGGTCAAACGATGATGTATTCCTGTGGCTACTGGCGCCGAGCTGAAACCCTAAATGAGGCCCAGGAGGCGAAATTGGAGTTGATTGCCTGCAAGCTGGAACTTCAGCCGAATACTCGGGTCTTGGATATCGGGTGCGGATGGGGCGGTGCGTGCCGGTTCTTCGCCGAACGCTATGGCGTGGAGGTGACCGGGGTGACCTTGTCGGGGGAGCAGGCCAGTCTTGCACGCGAGCATTGCGAGGGGCATGCCGTCCAGATTCTCCAGCAGGACTATCGGGATCTGCCGTCAAGCGAAACGTTCGACGCAATCTATTCGATCGGAATGTTTGAGCATGTTGGCTACAAAAATTACCGGACCTTCATGCGCAAAGCGCATGAACTGCTGCCATCCGGAGGCCGGTTCCTCCTCCATACTATTGGCCGCAATGATACGGGAGTCAGCACCGATCCCTGGATTAACCGGTACATCTTCCCGCACGGTGTGGTGCCCTCGGTCCGGCAAATCGGAGAATCCATCGAGAACCTGTTCGTGATGGAGGATTGGCATGCGTTCGGTCGGGATTACGACCGTACCCTGATGGCATGGCGGGCCAATTTCGAATCCGCATGGGAATCCCTTCGCGAGCGATACGATGAACGGTTTTTCCGCATGTGGCGGTATTATCTGAGCTGTTGCGCAGGTTCTTTTCGGGCGCGACAGAACCAGTTGTGGCAGATTTTGTTGGTGAAAGACGGTTTGAAAGTCGATCCGCCGGCTTGCCGCTGAGGCACGCAGTTACTTTTTGACGATCCTGCGAAGCCTGAAGTGCAAACGCAGGTCGAGGTCTTTTAGGCTAGCAGAGCACGATGCTGACAACCAACGCGAGTCCTGCACCGCAGAGACCGGCGGCCATCATCATGAAAACAATGTCGGTACGGTTGATTTCGATTTTCATGGCGGTTTTCCCTTGCGCGACAAATTATAGTCAAGTCGAACTTCCTTCCGCAACAAGTTCAGGCCGTACCCACCCGCTGTCCTAGGATTCCCGCCGCCTGCCGGTCCGCATGGTAGGAGGAACGCACCAAGGGTCCGCTGGCCACTTCCAGAAATCCGAGCCGCTTGGCCTCGTCACCCAGCGCGTCGAACTCCTCCGGTGGTACGTAGCGTCGAACCGGGAGGTGGTGCTGGGTCGGTTGCAGGTACTGCCCCAGGGTTAGCATCTGGCAGCCGTGGTCCAACAGGTCCTGCATGACGGCCAGAACCTGTTGCGGAGTCTCGCCGAGGCCCAGCATCAGGCCTGATTTGGTTGGGATGCCCGGATGGGCATGGCCAAATTGTTGCAGTAGTTTCAAGGAGTGGAGGTAGTCGGCCCCCGGGCGTGCGGCACGGTATAACTGCGGAACGGTTTCGAGGTTATGGTTGAACACGTCCGGAACCCCGGCACTTAATTCCTCCAGCGCTCGATCAAGCCGGCCGCGGAAGTCAGGAACCAGGATCTCTACGCGGATGCCGGGACTCTGCGTGCGGACCGCTCGAACGCATTCCGCGAAATGCCGGGCACCGCCGTCGTACAGATCGTCCCGATCCACCGAGGTGATAACCACGTAGCGCAGATCCAGCTCTGAAACGGTTTCCGCCAAGCGCTTTGGCTCATCGGCATCCACCGGAAGCGGTCGCCCGTGGGCCACGTCACAGAAAGGGCAACGTCGCGTGCAGAGGTCACCGAGGATCATGAACGTAGCAGTGCCGTGTCCAAAGCATTCCGGCAAGTTCGGGCAGGAGGCTTCCTCGCAGACAGTGTGCAGGGACTGCAGGCGCAAAAGTTCGCGCATCTGCCGAACTTGGGGGGCATGCCGTAGGCGGATGCGCAACCAAGGCGGTTTGCGCAGGACCGGGCCATCAAAGGACGGTTTGATTGGAATGCGCGAGAGCTTTTGCTCCGTCGTCTGCTTGATGCCGGGCGGGAGGCTCATGCGTAAACCTGGTCCGGGTACAGGGTGTGCAGCAGGTGCGGTAGGAATTTCTGGGCGGTCTCGTCAACACTCCAGTCCACTCCGCATTCCTGCAGACTCGTGGCTTCGAGTTTCGGGTTGCCGCAGATGTCGATTTGGCGGAACAGGCTTAGATCCGGATGGACATTCAGTGCTAATCCGTGGGAGCTTTGAGCACGGCTGATCCGCAAGCCGATGGACATGATCTTCTTTCCTTCCACATACACCCCGGGCATGCCATTTTTCCGACAGGCGGGCGTTTGGACTTCCTCCAACAGAGCCAAGACTGCGCTTTCCAGCCGTTCTACCAGTGTGCGAACTCCGAGGCGCATCCGGCGCAGATCCAGCAAGGTGTAGACGATCAATTGGCCGGGCATGTGGCAGGTCACTTGGCCGCCGCGGCTGCTGCGGACTACCGGCAATGGGCACTGGGGGTGGATGTGAGAGGGGTCGGCGCCAACCCCGAGGGTCAGGACGCTCGGATGCTGCAGCAACCAGATCTCGTCGGCGCTGTTCTCATCCCTTCTTTCGGTTTGTTGGCGCATGGCCTCGGCGCAGGGCTCGTAGTCGTACAAGTCCCAGCGCCGGATTCGAGGTGCAGGAATCATGGTGCGTTGCAGAATTCGCTGTACCAGTTGCGGACACGTTGCGTGACCGGGCCGATGGTTCCGTCGCCCACCGGGCTGCCGTCAAGTTCGACCACGGGCATTACGCCGCGGGTGGAACCGGTGACCCAAACTTCTTCAGCGCGACGCAGTTCATCGACGCGCAACAGGCCTTCTTGATATTCCATCCCGTTCTCGCGCATCAACTTCAGCGTCAGTTTCCGAGTAACACCGGGCAGGATTCGGGGACTCAGCGCGGGCGTTCGGACTTGTCCGTCCACTACGGCAAAGACATTGCTGGTCGCGCCTTCCATCACTTCTTCCCCCCGATGCAGGATGGCTTCTCCCGCCTCTTGGTCTACTGCAGCCTGCGTCGCGAAAACGGTTTCCAGCAGCATGAGGGACTTGATGTGGCAGCGCCCCCAGCGTTGGTCTTCGCGGGTGATGGCGGAGATGGAATCGGGTCTTGCAGGCAGGGGTTGCGCCATGGCGAAAACAGTGGGCGAGCCGTCCAGAAATTGCTTTCGAAAAGGTGCCCCATCGGGAATAACGCCGCGCGTGATCTGGAAGTACACGAAGCACTCGTCGGGACTCTGTTCGATCAGGCGGGCGCAGATTTCCCGCCAGGTGGATTTCTCCGGTGCATTGTTGATGTGGACTGCAGCCAAGCTGTTTTTCAGGCGTTCTAGGTGGTCATCCAGGCAGCGCGGGCGCCTGCAGTAGACAGGCATCAACTCATAGACGCCGTCGGCAAACAGGAAGCCGTGATCCATGATCGGGATCGTAAGTCCCTCAAGAGGGCGGTATTCGCCGTTGTAGTAGGCAGGAATCGACATGCCAACTTATGAGGTCGAATCGTCGTGATGATTCCGTCTTGGCAATTTCATGTAGTCCATACCAATGTCTCCCGACCCGGGATTCCTATTATGGAACCGGTGGATGGCATTCCGCAAGGGGTGCTGCCGGGGTTCCAGGCACGAACCCGGACGGCGGGTCAATGCGCGATCAGTTAATTAATCGCCGCAGCCGGTGCCAGAGCCGGGTGAAAAAGCCGACCTGCGGCACATCGGCTAGAACTACGGCCGGCATCTGAGCCAGGATCCGGTTTTCATGGCGTACGGTAATTCGGCCAACCGGCTGCCCCTTCGCAAGCGGTGCTTCCACCTCCGGCTCCAGATGATAGGTGGTTTCCAGTTCTTCATATGCCGCGACTGGCAAGGTCATCACCATATCCTCGGCCAATCCCACTGGCACCTGCTCGGTTTCCGCAAACCATACCGGGATTTCTGTCAATGGGCTCATGCCGGCATGAATCGCCCGCGTACGGAAGAAACGAAATCCCCAGTTCAGCAAGGCCCGGCTGTCGCGCACTCGAGCCCGCCCGGTTTTGGCACCGAGGACAACCGAAACCAGCCGCATGTCGTCCAAATCCGGGCGTGCGGCGCTTGCAGCTAGGCAATACTGTGCTGCCTCGGTGAAACCGGTCTTAATGCCGTCCACCGTGGGATCCAATTTCAGAAGACGGTTGCGATTGGGTTGCTTGATGCCATTCCAAGTGTATTCCTGTTCCCGGAACATTGCGTAGAGTTCAGGAAACTCGTTGATCATGGCGGCGGAAAGAATGGCGATATCGCGCGCCGACATGTAGTGGTCCGACCCGCCAAGCCCGGATGAATCAATAAAACGGCTCTTATTCATGCCCAAGCGTTCGGCCTCCGCATTCATCATGTTGGCAAATGACTCTTCACTGCCAGCGATATGTTCCGCGAGCGCGATGCTGGCATCGTTGCCAGACTGCACGATGACGCCGCGCAGCAAGTCGATGACCGGGACTTGGCTATTGACTTCCACAAACATCCGGGAGCCGATCGCCCTGCGCGCCTTGCGGCTGATCGTCACCAGGTCCTGTTCCTTGATCAGGCCGTCTCCCAGGGCCTGAAAGGCCAGGTACGTGGTCATGATTTTCGTCAGGCTGGCTGGCTCGACCGGCTGGTCGGCATTGGCCTCGGCCAGGACCTCGCCGGTTCGTGTGTCCATCAGGATGTAACTGGGCGCACTCAGTGAGGGGGCGGGTGGGGTCGGCAGTTCGGCCCAGGCCGGGCCGGCCAGCAACAGCGTGGCGAGGATCAGACGAATCATTGTTTTCTTATGGGTTTCCAGTGGGGAATGTTGACTGGGGTGTATTCAGTAATGCCGAGAGCTTCGAGTTTCGCGATGGCTTGGTCAAGTTTGGCACTGTCATCGAACGGACCCTGCAGGACCCGGTGCAGTGTCATGTCCCGCTTCCGGGTTCGGACGGAAAGCCGGACCAGTCCTTGGCGGCGCAATTTTTGCACAAAAGCCTCCGCGTTGCTCCGGATCGCGAAAGCGCCAAGTTGCAGGAACTGGTGTTCGGCGGTTTGGGGTGCCGTACTGGGACCGCGGATGGCGCGCACCTCGACCGGAGCCAGTCCCTCGTCAACAATTCCCAGAGCCAAGGCAGCCTGACGGGACAGATCGATGATGCGACCCTCCTTGAAGGGGCCTCGATCGTTCACGCGGACGGTGATGGAATGGCCGGTTTCAAGGTGAGTGACCTCGACCCAGGTGGATAGGGGCAGGGTCTTGTGTGCGGCGCTGACTTGGTGCATATCGAAAACCTCGCCGCTGGAAGTTTTCCGGCCGTGAAACTTCGATCCGTACCAGGAAGCCAGTCCGCGTTCGACATAGCCCTCGGCCGAATCCAGCACGTGATAGCGAACGCCGAGGGCGACGTAGCTGGAGGAAGTGCCAGAGCGGCTTTCAGGCTCCGAGTCGCCGAAAGTTTCGGCGACGTAGTCGTAGACACTACATCCACTGCCAGCCAAGGCCAAGGCCAGCAGCCAGACAGTGCGATCAGAGCCCCGGAGCATTCTTCAGGGCTTGGCTCAACTGGTGGATCATCAGCGCGTACAGGGCGCTGTGGTTGTAACGCGTGATTACGTAAAAGTTGTGATAGCCGACCCAATATTCGGGCGATTTGGAGTTCTCGAACCTATGTACGGCCACCGGTTCGGCGGTCGGGTTCTGCAGCATAATTCCGGATGCGGCCAACCGTTCCGACGGGATGTCCGGAAGCAGGGCCTTACTCAGCGGGACCTGATCGGGGTTTTCGGGATGAATCAGTTCCGCGACCGGTTCGTCCGGGTGCCAGTGGTGCTTCTTGAAGTAGTTTGCGATGCTGAAGATGATGTCGGCGGGGCTATCCCACAGGTCGCGCCGTCCGTCCTGATCGCCGTCGACGGCGAAATGCCGGTAGCTGCTGGGAATGAACTGGGCCTGCCCGAGCGCACCGGCCCATGAGCCGCGCAGATCCTGGATGTCCAGCCCGGCTTCGCGTTCCAGCAGGAACAACTGCTCCAACTGCTGGCGGAAGAATTCTCCACGAGGCGAGTAGTCAAACCCCAAAGTCACCAAGGTGTCCAGCACCGGGTGCGCTCCGGTATTGCGTCCGAAGTTGGATTCGGCCGCAATAATGGCAGTAATCACTTCGGGCGGCACTTGGTAAGCACGCTCCGCTTCCCTGAGCAGATCGGCATGTTTCCTGAGATAGGTGCGCCCCCGGTTAATACGGTCGCTGGTGAGGAAGATATTCCGGTACCAGTGCCAGGGCTTGGATTCGGCGGGGCGTTGAGCACTGGCGATGACTTGGGCTTGGCGCTGGCACTCCGCAATCAGTTTGTGGATGCGTTCGGAGGATAGGCCGTGTTCATTCGCGACTTGTTCGGCCCAGGCGCGGACCTCGGGGCGTTCAATGTACGGGACGGGGCTTTCGTTTGCGAGGACACAGCCCGGCAGAAGGCACAGCAAAAGCCAGCGATTTCTGAATATCATGCAGGTTCCTCGCTTTATTTGTGACGCGCGTGGGCGTAATGCCGGACCGCCATCATCATACCGAATGCGGCCAGAGTGCTGATCATGGCGCTTCCCCCATAGCTTAGCAAAGGCAGCGGCGACCCGGTCACGGGGGCATAGCCGATGGTCATCGCGATGTTGATCAGGACATGCAAAAGCAGGGACAGGCCGAGCCCGCCGATCAGCAACTGGCTGAATCGGTCCGGTCCGGCCCGGCTCAGAGCGACCACTCGCCACAGAATCGCCAGGTACAGGACGATTAGCAGGGCGACCCCGATCAGACCGAATTCCTCGGCGTAGACGGAAAAGATGAAATCAGTCGAGTGCTCCGGCAGGAAATCAAACTGTGCCTGGGTACTTTGGGTCCAGCCTTTGCCGGAGAGGCCGCCGGAGCCGACGGCGATCTTGGACTGAATGACGTTGTAGCCGCTGCCGAGCGGGTCGGTCTCCGGATTGAAGAAGATCCGAATCCGGTCTTTCTGGTATTCGCGCAAGGCGTACTGCCACACGAACGGCAGGCTAATGCCGGACAGTGCCCCCAGGCCGAAAATCCATCGTCTTGAGATTCCGGCTAGCAGGATAACCGAGACCCCGATCGCGGAGACCAAAAGCGCCGTCCCTAGGTCCGGCTGGATCGCAACCAGCCAAGTCGCGAGGGCCACCAGCCCCAAGGCCAAGCTGACGCGGAGAGTGGACAGGGGTGGCAGGGAGGGCCCTAGGATATAGGCCACGATCATGGGGATGGTGAGTTTGAGTAGCTCGGACGGTTGGAGGGCAATCGGGCCATACGACAACCAGCGCTGGGCGGTGCTGCCGCTGCCATAGAACACGACGGCTACCAGCAGCAGCAGGTTGAGCAGGAACAAGGCAGGGGCCCATCGCCTCAGGTGTCGAGGGGTAATGTGCGCCATGGCCAGAAGCGCGAGCAGGCCGATCCCGATTCGAATGGCATGCTGCTGGGTCGCTTGAAGACTCATGTCGTTGGCGCTGTATTGAATTGTCAGGCTAAGTGCCAGGACCGCCAGGAGCAATGCCATCAAAGTACGGTCCAGTGGCTCCACAAGTCTGGACACGGCAGAGGTGTAAAAATGCTGCGCCATCACAGGGCTCTCAGGAGGTAGGCGTCCAGGACTTGGCGGGCGATGGGCGCGGCCATGGTGGAACCATGACCCCCGTGCTCGACAATGACCGCAAGAGCGATTTCCGGCGCTTCGACGGGAGCGAAAGCGATGAACAGGGAATGGTCGCGAATATGTTCGGGAAGGTCCTCGGAATCAGGGCGTTTTTCACCGTAGTTAATGACCTGTGCGGTTCCGGTCTTGCCTGCGATGCGATACGCCGCATCCAGTCCAGAGCGCCGGGCGGTTCCGTTCTCGGCGTGGACCACATCCACCATAGCGTCCGTGACCAGGTCCCACCAGGCCGGATTGGAGAGCGTCACGCGCCCGAGTTCTTCCGGCGGGCTCTCGATGATTTCTCCATCCTGTTCGTAGGCGCGCAGCAGGCGCGGTTTCATGCGGATGCCGCGGGTCGCCAGCGCCGCGGTCGCGGTGGCGAGTTGCAGAGGAGTCAGCAGCAGGTACCCTTGACCAATGCCCATGATGACGGTTTCACCCGGATACCAGGGTTGCCCGTACATCTTTTGTTTCCACGTTTCATTGGGAAGCAGCCCGGGACGTTCCCCGGGCAAGTCGAGTTGCTGGGTCTGGCCAAGTCCGAATTGCGCCAGGAAAGGTTCTAGCGCCTCGATTCCCATGCGGTAGGCCAGCGAATAAAAATAAACATCGCAGGATTGGGTGATCGAAGAACTGACCGTGACCCAGCCGTGGCCTTCGTCCTTCCAATCACGGAAGGGGCGACGATAGTTCGGAATCTTGAATTGAGGGGCAGCGAAAAATTGTTTGTCTGGAATGGCGTGACCCGACTCTAGCCCGGCGAGGGCGACAAAGGGCTTGATGGTGGAGCCCGGTGCATACTGTCCCTGGATGGCACGATTGAGCAGCGGATTTTTCGCGTCCCGGATCAAGTTCTGGTAGTCGTTGGGATCAATGCTATGCCCGAACACGTCCGGGTCGAAACTGGGTGTGCTGACCAATGCCAGAATATCGCCAGTTGAGGGTTCAATGGCAACGATTGCGCCCTCCAATCCGGCCATGGCGTCGCTTGCCACCCGCTGCAGGTCGGCATCCAGCGTAAGAACCAGGTTGTTGCCAGGGGTGGGTGCCTTGCGGTCATGCACCATCAAGGAACGGCCCTGTGCATTGACTTCAGCTTGTTGCAGGCCGGGGGTCCCGAGCAGAAGAGATTCATACTGATGCTCGATCCCGGCCCGGCCGATCCTCCGGGTTCCCCGGTAACGGTATAAATCAATACGCTCCCGGTCTCTTTTGCTGATGCTGGCCAGGTGGCCGAGTACATGAGCTGTCGATTCGCCGTACGTGTAGCGGCGTGCGGCGTAGGCTTCCAGGTAAACGCTCGGTAGTTGATGCAACTGCACAGCGACGCGCGCAATCGTCTCTTCCGATAAATCGATCTTGAGCGGAGTCGCTTCAAATTTACTGCTGTGCCCGCGCTGCTGAAATCGCTGGACTTCCCGGTCATGGATGTCGGCCAGCTCCCGCAACTTCGAAATCGTGGCATCCAGATCGTCAACCTGGGAAGGAATCAGGCTCAAGCTGTATGCGACACTGTTATCCGCAAGCAGAGTGCCATGGCGATCGAAAATCAGACCGCGTGAAGGAGGCAGGGGAATCTGACGCAGGTGGTTTTCCGTTGACAATGCGGTGAAGTGCTCAGTGTGAATCGTCTGCATCCAGCCGATCCGCAGTAGTAACAGCAACAACAACAAGCTTCCGAAGCCGACCAGCAGGCGTAACCGCCGGTGGGTCTGGGCAACACTGCGGTGAAGATCGCCTTTCTGGGTGGCGGGGGTCATGGTCAGGGCAACAAAATGAACTGGCTGCGTGTCCCGCGCTGGACCTGAAGCAGCACTTTAGCGGAATCCCGGTCAATGGTGGCGCGGACATCCTCCACGCTTTTCACGGGACGGCGGTTGACGGAGCGCAACCGGTCGCCGGCACGAATCCCGGCTTGCGTGGCAGGATAACCGGGCTCGGCCTTGACGATTTCGACGAACGTCGTCCCGGCATCTCGCTGGGTCGACAGCGTCAGCCCGGCCATGGCCGAGTGGAGATTGGCTCCGTCGATGCGCAGGGTTGTGGTCGCCGCGCCGACAGTTACGGTCTCGCGGCCGCGGAGCAGTTCAATTTCCACTTCTCGGCCAGCACGCAATAGGCCCAGCACATTGCGCATGTCCTTGACATCACGGATCTCTTCTCCATCAATGCGCACCAGAATGTCTCCCGGGACAATTCCAGCCTGTTCGGCCGGTGACCCTTCCACCACTTCGGTGATGACGACGCCCTCAGTCTGTTTGAGGCCGAATGCTTCCGCCAGTTCCGGGGTCATGGCTTGGGCCTGTACCCCTAGTTGGCCGCGCTGTACTTGGCCGAATTCGGTTAGTTGGTTGGCTACCTGGAGCACCATATGGATGGGGATCGCGAAACCGATCCCGATATTGCCGCCGGACCGGCTCAGGATCGCGGTATTGATGCCGACCAGTTCACCCCGCAAGTTCACTAGGGCGCCGCCGGAATTTCCGGGGTTGATAGAGGCGTCGGTCTGGATGAAGTCCTCGTAGCCGTAGTTGTCGAATACGCCGCTACGACCCAGCGCGCTGACGATCCCGGAAGTGACGGTCTGACCCAAGCCGAAAGGGTTGCCGATCGCCACGACGAAATCTCCGACTCGGAGTTGCTCGGAATCGGCGAATGGCAGGCTGGTCAGGTCCTCGGCCTCGACACGCAGCATGGCCACGTCCGTTTCGCTGTCCGAGCCGATCAATTCGGCCTTGACTTCACGCCCATCGCTCAGGGCCACCGTGATGTCATCCGCTCGCGCAATCAGGTGATGGTTGGTGACGACATGGCCTTTCTCCGCATCCAGGATCACGCCGGTGCCGAGGCCTCGTCGCACCCGTTTCCGAGTCTGTTGACCGGGCAGGCCGAAAAAATGCTGGAAAAAAGGGTCTCGGAACAGCGGGCCCGTGCGCACCACCTCTTCGTGGGCAGTGGAAATATTGACAACCGCCGGCACGGTTTTTTCGAGCATCGGGGCCAGCGAAGGCAGCGAATCCTTGCTGCCTTCCCAAGGGAACGCCGCCCAGGCGGGCAGGGCGAGGATGGCTGCAAGTGGGAGTATGGGCGCGATGCGAGACAGAGAAGGCATGATTCGGAAAGTATACCCCGTTCGGATGGCTTTCGTCTTGTTATTTGGTCGGTTTGAGGGGGCCGACCTGGACAGGAATCATGGCGGTATCAGGCTGTTTCAGGATTTCAGATGCGGTCATTGATCGACCGCAAATCTGGCGGAGAGGGAGGGATTCGAACCCTCGGTACGGTATTACCGCACACCCGCTTTCCAGGCGAGCCCGTTCGACCGCTCCGGCACCTCTCCGGGATTCCTCCGGCGGAAGTCTAGGCTTTCTGGATGTCGCCCGTTCCCGCCATCGGGGGCAGATACGTGACGTTTCCTTCGGCCTTGCGGATTTCGCCGGTTCCCGCTTTTTCCACCTCGTCGATGCGCATGACCGAGTGCATCGGGATATAGGTCCGGGGGACGGACTCAAATTCGGCCTTCAGCCGCTCTTCACTCGGGTCGACCACCACTTTCGCCTTCTCGCCGAAAATGATCCCTTCGATGACGATGAAGCCATACAGGTCGGAGGAGTAAACGTGCTCCGCATAGATCTCGTAGATTTCCCCGTTGGAGAAGAAGATCACTTTGTAGATCGGCTCTGGCTCTTGCATGACACTACCGTGATCGAAGAATACTAATTATAGCAAGACCGCCGTCATTGCATGTGCTGGATGACGGCGTCGGCGAATCCGGAAGTTGTCACCAGGGTGGCCCCGGGAATCAACTCCTGCATATGCTCTTCCACCCGTTGCCGGCTGTCAGCAGTACCATGGCGGCCAGCCGAAATACCGGCCCGGACCCGAGCCAGGTCGTAGGTCAAATACTTGTTGGCGATCGCCCCGGCAATCCCCTTGAGAATCAGGTCGGCGGCCTCGGTCCAACCGAGGTAGCGCAGCATCATTTCGGCGGACAGCAGGATGGAGCCGGGGTTGACCCGGTTTTTGCCGGCATACTTGGGTGCGGAGCCGTGGGTCGCCTCGAACACCGCGACCGCGTCTGCCATGTTGGCCCCCGGCGCGATGCCGATCCCCCCGACCTGGGCCGCCAGCGCATCCGAAATATAGTCGCCGTTGAGATTCAAGGTGGCGATGACGTCGTAGTCGGCCGGCTTCAAGAGAATCTGCTGTAGGAAATTGTCCGCGATGACGTCCTTGATCACGATCGGCTCTCCATTTTTCGGGTTCTTGATCGTCCGCCATGGCCCGTCGCCGATCAATTCGGCCCCAAATTCTTCTGTCACCAGTTCGTAGCCCCAGCGGCAGAACGCGCCCTCGGTGTACTTCATGATGTTGCCCTTGTGCACTAGGGTGACCGAGGAACGGTGGTTGTCGATCGCGTAGCGGACCGCTTTCCGGATCAGCCGGGAAGAGCCTTCTTGAGAAACCGGTTTGATGCCGATGCCGGAACTTTCAGGAAACCGGATTCCGTGGACATCCATTTCCTTTTGCAGGAATTCGATTAACTTGTGGACCTCGGGCGAGCCGTTGGGCCATTCGATGCCAGCGTAGATGTCTTCGGTGTTTTCCCGGAACACGACCATGTCGGTCGTGTCGGAGGTCTTCAACGGAGTTGGTGTGCCGGGAAAGAAACGAATCGGCCGTACGCAGGCATACAAATCCATCTGCTGGCGGATGGCGACGTTGAGTGAACGGATGCCTTCTCCGACCGGCGTGGTCAGGGGCCCCTTGATCGACACGACGTAGTCCTGCATCGCTTGCAGCGTCTCGTCGGGTAACCAGTTGCCTTGTTGGTACAGCTTGCTGGCCTTCTCGCCCGCGTAGATCTCCATCCAGTAGATTTTTCGTTCGCTGCCATAGGCGATCTTGACCGCCTGTTTCACGACCTGCCGCATGACGGGCGTGACGTCGATCCCGATCCCGTCCCCTTCGATAAAGGGGATGATTGGGTGGTCGGGGACTTCCAGCGACTGATCCGAGCCGATCGTGATCCGCTCGCCGTCCACCGGGATGTGGATGTGTTCGTACTCTTCAGCCGCCATGGCGTACCTTGGGCCAAGGGCCGTCAGAACTGCTCTTCTTCAGTGGACCCGGTCAGTGCCGTGACGGAAGACTGTCCGCCCTGGATGACGGTGGTCACGTCATCGAAGTAGCCGGCTCCGACTTCCTGCTGGTGGCTGACGAACGTGTAGCCCCGGTCTGCCGAAGCGAACTCCGGCTCCTGGACTTTCTCCACGTAGTGTTTCATGCCTTCCTCGCCCGCGTAGTCGTAGGCGAGGTCAAACATGTTGTACCACATGCTGTGAATGCCGGCCAGAGTGATGAACTGGTACTTGTAGCCCATCGCCGACAGCTCGCGCTGGAACTTGGCGATGGTTGCATCGTCCAGGTTTTTCCGCCAGTTGAAGGAGGGGGAGCAGTTGTAAGCCAGCAACTGATTTGGGTATTCCTTACGCAGGGCATCCGCGAACGCCTTGGCGAATTCCAGATCCGGCGTGCCAGTCTCGCACCAGACCAGGTCCGCATAAGGAGCGTACGCCAAGCCGCGCGAGATGGCCTGGTCCAGGCCGTTGCGCACGCGGTAGAAACCTTCAGAGGTCCGCTCGCCGGTCAGGAAGGGCTTGTCGTTCTCGTCGAAGTCGGAGGTCACGAGATTGGCGGCTTCCGCATCAGTGCGCGCCAGTACCACGGTAGGGACGCCCATGACGTCGGCGGCCAACCGGGCCGCGACCAGTTTCTGGACGGCTTCCTGGGTCGGCACCAGCACTTTCCCGCCCATGTGTCCGCACTTCTTGACGGCAGCCAACTGGTCCTCGTAGTGGACCCCTGCGGCACCGTTGTTGATCATGTTTTTCATCAGCTCGAAGGCGTTGAGCACGCCGCCGAACCCGGCCTCGGCATCCGCCACGATCGGGGCGAAATAGTCGACAAATTCCTCATCGCCGGGATTGACGCCGCGCGACCACTGGATCTCGTCCGCACGCTTGAACGCGTTGTTGATTCGGCGCACTACGGTCGGCACCGAATCGTAGGCGTACAGGGACTGATCCGGATACATGGTCTCGGATGTGTTGGCGTCAGCGGCAACCTGCCAGCCGGACAGATAGATGGCCTCGATGCCGGCCTTGACCTGCTGTACCGCCTGGCCGCCGGTCAGGGCGCCGAGGCAGTTGACATAGCCTTTGCGTGCCTCACCGTTGACCAGACGCCAGAGCTTCTCGGCGCCTTCTGTCGCGTTGGTGTTGGCGGGCACACGCGAACCGCGCAGGCGTACAACATCTTCCGCTGTGTAGCCGCGACGCACGTCGCTCCACCGGGGGTTGGTATCCCAGTCTTTTTGCAGGGCTTCAATCTGTTTTTCTCGATCCACTTGAGAGGTCCTCATCTCATTGGTTAGGGCAACCTCACCCGGCGCGACGCGAAATCGGGCGCCGGAAAAAGGCTAACTTTACAATTTTAACAGAAATGGGGTTTCTCTATTTTCGGGCATACCGGGTCAACAAGCTCGCCGTGATATAGTGGCGAATACTGCCTCCGCTAAAGTCTACACTTTCGCGTGCTCCGTGATCACGGGTTTCATTTGAAAATTTCGCCATGTGCCGGATGGTAGTGGATCATGCCTAACCTAACGCCAAAGCAGATTGCTGCAGGCAAGTGGCTTCTCAAGCAGTCCGCTGGTTACCCGGAGGACTTCATTCGCAAGCGCATAGGCGACCTTTTGGGGAGTCTCGACATCGATTATGAAATCAGCTATCCCACGGAATCTGGGCCAGCGGATATATACCTGCCTCGTCGTAGGACAGTCATCGAAACGAAGGCGCTTGGCTTGGCCGATGACCCGGACAAGCCCCAATCAAGAAAGAACAAGGAGTCGCCAAAGGAACAACTTGAGCGGTATCTTCGCGCCGAAATTTCTCGAGAACTTAAATCCGCGCCGCCTGATGGGGGCGAGAGTAGACCGTGGACAGGCATCCTGACCGACGGAAGAATCTGGCATGTTTGGCGCTATGCGCATGAGGAGAACGCGGTCGGAGTCACGGTGGAGGCGGCGTACAGCCCGCCTGCTCCCTCAGCGCTAATCGACCGCTTAAAGCACATTCTCTCGGGGAAACTTGTAGGCAAGCCATGGATTCCCGCGGATCCGCGTCCGATTTTCGAGCCCCGCCTAGAGCAATTGCGGAAGTTGTACGAAAGCCTGCCCAAGCGGGCTGAAAGAGCGACGGAGACCAAGAGGCGTCTTTGGCTGGAAATGCTGCGTACGTCGAGTATGGAGCCGGACAGCGAAGCGGCGCGGCAACGATTGTTCGTCGCGCATTCTTTTCTGGTTGCGCTTGCCCGGGGTGTGATTCATGCTCTGGCAAATCCCGGAGAGGAACCGAATACGGAAACCGTGCTGGGAGATGGGTTTGTCGCCTGGATTGTCGAGACAGTCAAGGGAAAGCAGTGGGCGAAAAGCTTTCTTGGGGAGATACAGGGATACGATTGGCGCCGCCGACCAGGGGACGTATTGCGTCCGCTCTACGAACAATTCGTCGACGAACGGGATCGCAAGGCGTTTGGCGAATTCTATACGCCGGACTGGCTCGCCGAGCTTCTCGTCAGGGAGGTTTGTGACGACTCTTGGTGTGAAACTGCAGTGACGAAGGCGCTGGCGGCGCGCCATCAGAGCGCCGATTTGGAAGGTGCGGGCGTTTTGGACCCGACATGTGGATCGGGGACGTTCCTATATCATGCGGCAAAGCGAATATTGGCATCTCCCGCCTTGGCAGATCTCGCAAATTCAGACAAAGCGTCGATAGTCTGCTCTTTGGTGCATGGGATTGATGTACATCCCGTTGCGGCCGAGATTGCTCGCGCCACCCTGCTGCGCGCCTTGCCCACAGAGCCTCCGCATGGGGAATCGGACCTACGTGTCCATGAGGGGGATGCTCTGCTAATCCACGCAGACGACGAGAACTCGCTCTTCCGGCCGACGAATGGGGAAATCCGCATTTCAACCCCTAGAGGGGCGGAAGTGCTCCTACCTCGGTCCTTTGTCGAACGATCTGATTTCTCGGATAACCTCCGACGGCTTGTGCTTTCGGCAGAGGATGGTCGCTCCGTACCGCCGGATATTCTGGCCGTTGTCCCGAGTTCGGATCGGGACGCAATGCGGGAATGCCATCAGCGGTTTGTGGAGATCATCAAGGACGAAGGTGATTCGGTCTGGACTTGGTACATTCGCAACACCACGGGCCCGCATCGGCTTTCCGAAAAAAAAATTGACCGCATTGTCGCCAACCCTCCGTGGGTGAAAATGGCGCATGTCCAGGCACAGGGCCGAAAGCGAGCGATCGAGAAGTTTGCAGCTAGTCTGAACATAAACCTTTGGGCTGGCGGCAAGTATGCACCACACTTCGATATTGCGCAGTTGTTCATCAAGCGGACCCGCCAGTTGTATCTGGCCGACCCTCAAAGCGATCCGGCTGCGTGGCTTGTCAAAAAGGCAGCACTCAAGTCGGGCAACTGGGAAAAATTCCGTCAATGGCACAGTACGGTATGCAAGCAAACGATTGATCTGGAGGCACTCAAGCCTTTTGGCGGCGGCGACGCCCGCCGGTGCTGTGCTCTGTTCGATGCTCGCGCTTCGAGCCTGAAGTCTCGACAAAAGCAACTCATGGGATTGATCAAGGGAGAGTTGCCGTCCCCGCATGCGAGTCTGGACGACATCCGCGAACGCTTGACGTTCAAGGCTGTTCTTCCCCCCGTTCCCTGTGCGGCATCCGAATATATCGATGGAAAGGGGAACATCCTTTTCAGTCAAGGCGCCACGATCACTCCCAAGGTGCTAGTGGTCTTGGACAAGGTCGACAAGAGCGATAACCGCAAGCAATGCCGCGTCACCACAAAGTGCTCCTCACATCCACCTTGGTCGGGGGTTGATCCACAAACAGGAATCGTGCCGCGTGGATGGATTCGAGGTGTAATTGCCTCGACCATAGCATTGCCATTCGCTGTCTCTCCGGCGGGTGTGCATCAGGCCTTGATCCCCACGAATAAAAACAGGAGTCTTGACAAATCCGCCGCCAAGAATTCCGCATTCTGGGAGTCCCTGAATGAAATCTATGAGGAAAATAAGGGGGCAGGCACCCACACGCCTGGCAGTCTGATATCCCGGATAGATTATGGCTCCACGTTGAGTGTCCAATTGAATCTTTCCGGTAGGTCAAAGGCTATGGTCGTATATCCATCTTCCGGAGATATCATGCGGGCGTGTCGCATCCAGCCGGGAAGAGCGATTGTGGATGCCTCGCTGTACTATTTTGTTGCCTCCAGCGCATCCGAGGCCGCCTACTTGGTTGCCTTGATGAATGCTCCCTGCCTAGCTGACGCTTTTGCGCAGTCCCGTGAGAGCGGGCGCGACTTCCACCTGCATCCTTGGCGCAAGATCCCGATCTGCAGATATGACGGACGGATTTCCGCACATGTCGAACTCGCAAAACTTGCAGTTCAAGCCGAACGCATGGTTGAGAAGTGGCTTCACAGCCCTTACAATCCATCGGATCGGTTGGGTCAAGTGGGATTGTCGCAACGACTGCGGGGCTTTTTGCGGGCCGAAGGCGTGTTTGCACGCATAGACCGACTCGCGCGAAAAATCCTCCCGGATCAGGCACGCCGCGACTGACTTTCGAAAATGGCGCCCACTTGGGCTTGGGCGCAAGATATAGTAAACCCGTGTATCAATTTGACAGCCCCGGGTGGGGGTGCGACAATTCTGCCGCTCGGAGCGGGAATAGCTCAGTTGGTAGAGCGTAACCTTGCCAAGGTTAAGGTCGCCGGTTCGAACCCGGTTTCCCGCTCCAGTTCCCACCGCGGTTTGATTGCCGGGTCAGGGCAGCAGGGGCTGAGTGGCAGAGTGGTTATGCAGCGGCCTGCAAAGCCGTGGACGCCGGTTCGATTCCGACCTCAGCCTCCAACTTCTTTCTCTTATTGCACTATGATAGGTGCGCTGCGGGCGTGGCGGAACCGGTAGACGCTGCGGACTTGAGGCCATTGAGTGCTCTTCGGGAAACCGGGGATGCAGAACTGCTCAAATTCGGGGAACCCTGTGAAATGGCGATCCCGAGCCAAGCCCGGGAGAGAACTCCCGGGAAGGTGTAGAGACTAGACGGGCAGCGCCTAAGGCTGGACGGCTAAGGCGAAGGGATAGTCCGGACCACAAACGCCGCACAGCGGCGGCGGCGAAAGCCGTAGCTGGTGCGAAAATCCGCTGGGCTTTGCCCGTGGGGGTTCGAATCCCTCCGCCCGCACCATATCCCCCCGAAAACCTCATGAAAACAGGCCTTTCTGCTATACTCTGCCGACTCAAGAGGGCTGGAAGCGAACGGAAATTTCGTCGCTAACGCCATGATTCGCAATATTTTTACGAGCCGCCCGAACTTCATGATCCTGCAGGCGGGTGTTGCCCTGGCCCTGTTCGCCGGCTTGCTGTACTGGCAAAGGGCGATCCTGATTGAAGTCTACTGGGGACCTTTGGCGACGCAACTCGGCATGGTCGTCAATGGCGTCATTGGGGTGTTGCTCCTGGTGGCGCTGGCCCGGGTCTTCTACCTGTTGTTCGCCTACACTCGCGAAGGTCGCGCCATTGCCCTGTTCGAGGAGCAGGTGGATTTCGGCCTGACCGAGGCTGGCATCGAAAACCTCTCCGAATCCCTGATCGTGCAGCGTTACCGCGTCCTGCAGCAAGGCCAGTCGGAATTGGAGCGCCCCCAGCAGGCGGCCCTGTCGGCCATCCTACTGAACCAGGAGATGACGCGTCTCGGCCTGATCCGCTTGATACAGAGCCTGCTGATCCTGCTCGGCGTATTCGGGACGGTCGCATCGTTGTCCTTGGCCCTGATGGGGGCTTCTGACCTGCTGTCCTTCCCGCAGAACGGGGGTGGCATCAGCCTGGTGGTCCACGGGATGGCCACCGCGCTCTCCACCACGATGACCGCCATTGCAGCCTATCTGGTGCTGACGCTCATCTTTTCCCGGCTGGTGGCGAGCCAGTCCAGTGTATGCCAGCAGATTGAGTTGTTGACCCTGCGTCGGTTGCTGCCGCTGGTGTCACGCGAAGGTGGAAACTTGGCTCATACCCTGGCACTCAGGTTGAAAGATCTGAATGGAGTGGCCATCGCCTTGGCAGAGGTCCAGGATCGCCTGACTCCCCACCTTGAGGCCATGCGCCACGAAAGACACGTACAGAACGAGCACAGTAAAAAATTGATGGAAGCGCTGCAAAGCATTGACAAGACCCTGAGGAAGGGCTTCCGGTTGGACCAGTAAGGACCATGATCGGCGGCCAATCCTCGTTTCCTGACTACGCCTCCCATCTCTCCTCGATCAACGAGGAGAACTTCTGGCCATCCTTCACCGACATCATGATGGTCGTGGTCATCGTGTTCCTGCTATCCAGCACGGTCGCCGTACTGCACAACTGGGACCTGTCCAGACAGGTTCAGGAAACGGCTGCGCTTGAGCAGAAGGCCAGGGAAAGGGCGGAAGATCTGAACCTGCGCCGCATGCTGCTCCAACTTGAGTTGGAGGAGATGCAGGGCCGCATGGAGAAGACCCGTGGGGCACTGGAGGCCAAGACCGGCCAACTGGAGAAGCGGGAGGAAGATCTGGCTGGCGCACAGGGTGCATTGGCCGAGCAGCAGATGCAGTTGATGGACATGCAGGAGGAGTATGCGCGCGTACGGGCGGAGATGAAGATGAGCGAGGACGTGAGCGTGGAGCGCGAGCAGGAATTGCTCGAAGTGCAGCAGCAGTTGGAAAAGATGCGAGAGGAAAGCGTGCTGCATGAGCAGATGTACGTCGAGGTCGAGAAACAGCAGCGGCAGACCCGGGAGGAACTGGAACTCCTGCAGAAGGAGTACGAGGAGATGGGCGAGAAATACGCGGCACTGTCCAAACCGGCCCGTAGTCCCATGGGCAAGGTGGTGGCCGCTGTTCGCTACCGGAAGGTGGACGGGCAGCCGTCATTCATGCTGAAGCTTCCGGATGCCCAGCAATTCGAGTCCACCGGCCGGGAGGAAATGCATCAGGCTCTGTCGCGACTCAAGGAGGAACACGGAGATGAGCTGTTCGTCCGGATCGTGATCCCGATGGACAGCAATCTGACCTATCAGGAAGGC
Source organism: Gammaproteobacteria bacterium (assembly GCA_028819565.1). Classification (GTDB taxonomy): domain Bacteria; phylum Pseudomonadota; class Gammaproteobacteria; order Poriferisulfidales; family Poriferisulfidaceae; genus Poriferisulfidus. Next base: position 112,592 of record JAPPLD010000006.1, read on the forward strand.
TGGGAGTTTTCGTTGGACTTGCTGAGGCGCTACGACTACTACTACGCGGATTGAGAGAGAATGCTCGATTATGTGCAGCAACCGAAATCCGCTTGAAACGGCAGGGGCAAGCCCCATATTAATCGACAACACCTGAACTCCCGTACACGATAAGAAAAGAGGAACGCTCACATGTCCGGGTCTGTTGTGGTTGAAAACCTGGTCAAGGTCTATGGTGACCTGCATGCCGTGGACGACCTGAGCTTTGAAGTCGGGTCCGGTGAGGTGTTGGGTTTTCTCGGACCGAACGGTGCCGGAAAGTCCACGACCATGAAAATCATCACCGGCTTCCTGCCGCCGACTTCAGGCCGCGTGACGGTTTGCGGGCATCCGGTCGAGACACAGCCGGAAGCAGCCAAGAGATGCCTGGGCTACCTGCCGGAGGGGGCGCCGGCATACAGCGAGATGACGCCGTGGCAATTCCTGAATTTCGTGGCGGACATCCGCCGGCCCAAAGATCGTCGGGGGCGACTGGACTGGGTCATCGGGCAGTTGGGACTGGAACCCGTGCTGCACCGCCCGGTCGACACCCTGTCAAAAGGATACCGCCGCCGGGTCGGCTTGGCGCAGTCCATGCTGCACGACCCGCGCGTATTGATCATGGACGAGCCGACCGACGGACTGGATCCGAACCAGAAACGCCAAGTACGCGACTTCATCAATGAGATGGCGAAGGACAAGACCATCATCATCTCGACGCACATTCTCGAGGAGGTCGAGGCCATCTGCACGCGGGCCATCATTGTTTCTGCCGGCAAGGTTCTGGTCGACGAAACTCCCGAGGAGTTGCGCCGCCGTTCCCGGTACTGCAATGCCGTCACGGTCCAGGCAGAATTGACGGAATCGGTGCGCGCCGCGCTCGGCGAACTCGAAGACGTCGCGGTCGTGGAGCCGGAGCGTAACCAGGGCTTGACCTTGATCCCCCGGCCTGGTTGCACGCTGGAAAACGCGGTTCGCGATGTCCTGCTGCGGCACAACCTGAAGGAAGTCCCGTTGCACATCCAGGCCGGGCGGCTGGACGACGTGTTCCATACCTTGACTCATAACGTCCATGAATAACCTAGTAGCGATTCTGCGGCGGGAACTGGCGGGCTATTTCCAGACGCCGGTCGCCTATGTCTTCATCATGATCTTCCTCCTGCTGTCCGGGACGCTGAGCTTCTACCTGGGAAATTTCTACGAGCGCGAGCAGGCGGACCTGGGCGCATTCTTCACATTCCATCCTTGGCTGTACTTGTTCCTGGTCCCGGCCATCTCCATGCGCCTGTGGGCGGAGGAGCGAAAGACCGGCAGCATCGAGTTGCTGATGACGCTCCCGGTGACCGTATCGCAGGCGGTTCTTGGGAAGTTTCTGGCAGCTTGGATCTTCACCGGCATCGCGTTGTTCCTGACGTTCCCGATTTGGCTCACAGTCAACTACCTGGGCGATCCGGACAACGGGATCATCTTGGGCGCCTATCTGGGTAGTTTCCTGATGGCAGGCGGGTTCATGGCCATCGGCGCTTGCATTTCCGCGACCACGCGAAATCAGGTTGTGGCATTCATCCTCAGCCTGGTGACTTGCTTCCTTTTCCTGCTGAGTGGCTTCCCGCTGGTATTGGATTTCTTCCAGTTGTGGCTTCCGCAGCCGGTCGTCGATGCCATCGCATCGCTTAGCTTCCTGACTCACTTCTCCTCGATCAACAAGGGCGTAATCGACCTGCGGGATCTGTCCTACTTTGTGATTCTGATCTCGGTCTGGCTGTACGCGAACATGATCGTGGTCCGGGCCCGCAAGGCAGCATGAACGGCTCGAATAGAAAGACCTATACGGCGGCAGGACTCGGCCTGCTGGCCGTACTGTTTGTCTCCTCCATCATGTTGAGCAATCTGGCCTTGGACAACATGCGGCTGGATCTGACCGAACAGAAGCTCTACACCATGAGCGAGGGCACCCTGAAAGTAATCGACAGCATCCAGCAGCCGATTAACCTGTACTTGTTCTTCTCGGATCGGGTCAGCGCGGAGAATGCCCCCCTGCGCAACTACGCACGGCGGGTTCGGGAACTGTTGGAAGAGTATATGTATTACTCGGACGGTCGGTTGATTCTGCACGTGATCGATCCGGCACCGTATTCGGAAGAGGAGGACCGGGCGACGGAGTTCAACCTGCAATCGCTCCCAATGCCAGGCGGCGACAAGTTGTATTTCGGCCTGGTTGGCACGAACGTGGTGGATGATGTTGAGATCATCGAATTCTTCCAGCCGGACCGCGAAGCTTTCCTTGAATACGACATCAGCCAGCTGATTTATGCCCTGACGAATCCGGCGAAACCCGTAGTAGGAGTCCTTACCGGCCTGCAGGTGTTCGGCGGGTTTGACTTGGCAAGCCAGCGATCCACGCCCCAGTGGGCGATACTCGATCATATCGAACGGCTGTTCGAGGCCCGCCAGATCGATGTTGAGGCCGGGGTAATCGACCCGGATATCCGGATCCTGATGCTGATCCATCCGAAGGACCTGTCCGAGAAAATGCTGTATGCGGTGGACCAGTTCCTGATGCGCGGGGGCCGATTGATGCTGTTCGCCGATCCGTATGCGGACAAGGATCCCATGTTCCAAGATGCCAGCAATCCTCCGGATTCAGGCGGGATTCAGGCTTCCGATATCGACCGGTTGCTGGATGCGTGGGGACTTGAGATCAACATGGATGCGATCGTGGCCGACCGGGCCTTGGCTTTGCCGGTGCAAAGTCCGAATGTCCAGCGGCCGGTTCGCCATGTCTCGTTCATCGGACTCGACGAAGAAGGAATCAACAAGGACAACCTGATCTCCGCCCAACTGTCCCGGGTAACGTTCGCGTTCGCGGGCCAGATCAAGAAGACGGACGTGTTCCAGGGTGAATTCGAGCCGCTCTTGTACACGTCGGAGGACTCCGGCGAAATTCCAAAGCCACGCTACCGACACCTTCCCGACCCGACTGCCTTGCTGGAGTGGTTCGAACCCGGAGACACCCCCCTGACGCTGGCTGCTTGGGTGCGGCTGCGGCCGGGCAGCATGTTCCCGGGGGGTCCGCCTGAGGATGCGGTACCGCCCGCGGATGGCCATCTGGCTGAGGCGCGGGAGGTGGTCGATGCGATCGTGGTTGCGGATGCCGACATGCTGTCGGATACCTTGTGGGCGCGGGTGCAGAACTTTTTCGGGCAGCGGATCGTACAGGCCTGGGCCAGCAACGGCGATTTCATTGTCAACGCACTGGAGAGCTTGGCTGGCAGTGGTGACCTGATCGGCTTGCGGGGCCGTTCCGAATTCGCGCGACCATTTCATGTAGTCGAACAACTACGGCGACAGGCGGAGCAACGGTTCCATGCCGAGGAGGAAGAACTCCAGCAGCGGTTGCAGGAGGCGGAGGAGAGCATCAGCCGGATCCAGCAATTGAGACAGGAAGGGGAGCAGAGCCTGTTGACGGAGCAGCAGCGTGCTGAAATCGAGGCTTTCCAGCAAGAGCGGTTACGGGTGCGCCGTGAGCTGCGCTCGGTTCGACACGAACTGGACCGGGATATCGAACATCTCGGCTTCGTTCTGCGTCTGATCAATATCTGGCTGGTTCCAGTCTTGGTCACGATGGCTGCAGTCGGCCTATGGCTATTCCAGCGTCGGCGCCGTTCCCGGAGGGTGACCTCATGAACCGGCGCGAACTGAGCACCTTGGCGATCCTGACTGGGATCGTGTTGCTCTTGACTGCCGCGATGTACAACATTCGCCACCAGTCCGGCGACCAGGAATACATCGGAAGCTTGTGGCTTGAAAATCTCGACATCAACTCCGTAACCCGCATCGACGTCACCGGACCGGGGAATATGCCGCAGGTCACCCTGGAACGCCGCCCGGAAGGATGGGGAGTGGTGCAGCGCCAGCACTATCCTGCGAATGTAGGCACCATCCGCAGCCTGTTGCTGGATTTGTCGGAAGCGAAACTGCTTGAGCGCAAGACCCGTAATCCGGCGCAACATGCCCAGTTGGGCTTGGGCGGAATCGAACGGCTCGAGGCAAAAGGGCAGCAGATCACGCTTCATTCAGCGGAAGGTGCTCAATCGGTTCGCATTGGCGCGACCCCGGATGGACGTAGCGCCACTTATGCACGAAATTCCGACGACGATCAGGGCTGGCTTGTGGATCGGACGTTCACGATTCCAAGCGAACCACGACGCTGGCTCGACCCAGAACTGCTGGATATCGGAATGGAGCAGATACGCCGGATGGAAGTCGTGCATCCGGATGGAGAAAGGATCGAAGGGCAACGTGCGGAAGAAGTCGCGGACGTGAAATTCACTGTGCTCAACCTTCCCGAGGGCGCGATGCTGAAAAACGAATATGCGCTCAATCGCATGGCTAGCGCCATCACCAGCCTGTCGCTGGAGGATGTCATGCCGGCATCCCAGGCCGAGGTTCACCTGGAAGACGCAGCCCGGGCCCGGTACGAGTTCTATCAAGGCTACAGTCTGGAAGTGCGCTTGTTCCCAGTGGATGTGGAACGGTATGCACGCTTCACTGTGCACTTGGGAGAGGACATGAGCGATGAGGATCGTACACGGGCGAGCATGCTTGCCCGGCACCTTGAGGACTGGGCGTTCCGAATCCCGTCCTTCGCCCATGACAGCATGGCACTACGCTGGGTTGACATCCTGGAGGAATAAAACTGCGGGCATCGCCGTGGAGCCCGGATCACTTCCCGTGTTAAAATTTTCGGCGCCCAGTTCCCTGATGAAGCCATTCGGAGGAATGGACGATGTCACGGACGGGCATACTGAAAACAGGCCCACCTGCCGCCTTATCTAGGCCCACCTCCCTCCGCTTTCTTCCGAGGGAACCCAACTCTATATCGCGAATCGCTTCTCTGATTCGTGGCATTCAAAAAAATTTTGTTTCAATCACTTTCCCTCCGAAAGTGAGTTTGTGCTGCGCCGGTGTGACGGGGCAACAGTTTTCCAGTCTTCCTAGCGCAAAACACCTCGGCGTGTCCGCGACCTTCGTCCTCGCCCCTACTGTCTGTCCGGGTGGAAATGATCTATCGAAGAAGAAAAAATGATTCTGTCTGGCATTTCTGCACGAATTGCCGGCACTGGCCGATGATCGGCGGCTTCATCGAGTACGTAGGCAAGCCGGAGCGCGGGAAATTCTGCAAGGACTGCCATGACAAATACGCAAACGGGGAATGCCCCACGCAAAAGCTCCCGCGAGTCGTCCCTAACCCTCAACGCTGAAGAGTTCGGGCAGGGCTATACCCACTATCTAGTCAAGTTTCGACAGATACTTTTCAGCGTCTAGAGCCGCCATGCAACCGGTTCCGGCGGAAGTCACCGCCTGGCGGTAGATTTTGTCCATGACGTCCCCGGCGGCAAAGACGCCGGGGCAGCTGGTTTCGGTCGCGTTGCCGTTGAGGCCGCTGGTCACGGTGAGATAACCGTCGGCAGACATGTCCAATTGTCCCTTGAACAGGCCCGTATTGGGGTCGTGGCCGATGGCGATGAAGACGCCCTGGACTTCCAGTTCCTGCGTCGAATCATCGCGGGTGCTCCTCAACCGAATCCCAGTTACTCCAGAATCGTCTCCAAGCACTTCCTCCAATACGTGACTCCAGGCAATGCGCAAGATACCGCTTTCCTCCAACTCGAACAGGTGTTTCTGCAAGATCTTGTCGGCGCGCAACTCGTCGCGGCGATGCACTAGCGTGACGGAAGAGGCCAACTTGCTGAGGTAAATGGCTTCTTCAGCGGCAGTATTGCCGCCACCGATAACGGCGACAGGCTGGTCCTTGAAGAAAAATCCGTCGCAGGTGGCGCAGGCGGAGACGCCTTTGCCCTTGTAGGCTTCTTCCGAAGGCAGGCCGAGGTAGCGCGCGGCAGCCCCGGTGGCGATGATCAAGGATTTGCAGAAGTATTCACCGTTGCCGCCGATAAGGCGGAATGGATGTTGTGAAAGGTCGGCCTCGGTAATGTGGTCGAATTCCACCGGCACGCCGTAGCGTTCGACATGCTGCTGCATCCGGGCCATCAGGTCTGGACCCTGCAGTCCCTCGACATCGCCTGGCCAGTTGTCGACATCGGTGGTCAGCATCAACTGGCCTCCTTGTTCCATGCCGGTGATCAGGAGAAGGTCGAGGTTGGCTCGGGCGGCGTAGACGCCGGCCGTGTAACCCGCCGGCCCAGAGCCGAGGATAATCAGTTCGCGGGGTTGGGAGTTCTCTGGCATGGCGGCGTATTTTAGCGGATGCCGGGGGTGCCTTGTCCTATAATTTAAGCAGACGTCTCGTTTTTATTTTGAAGAAAAAAACCCCCAAGCGCCCCAAGCAACAGGATTCGCAGCCGCCCCGCATGTCTCCAGTCTTTCGCGAGGGCGCGTTGCTCGTCTTTACGGCCTTGGCCGTCTACCTGCTGGTCGCACTGATCACCTATCACCCGGACGACCCGAGTTGGTTCGACACCGGGGACGGGGACATCCGGAACGCAGCCGGAAAGGTGGGTGCAATCGTGGCCGACCTATTACTGTATTTATTGGGTTACATCGCGTATCTGGTTCCCTTCATGCTGGGGTACCACGGCTGGCTTCTATACAGCCAGCGAGCCATCCCAGGGGATGCGAAGAAGCCCGGTTGGGGCTTGGCCGCGTTGCGTTGGGGTGGATTTTTCACGACGTTGATGGCGGCCTGTTCCCTGATCGGCATCTACCTGCTGGCGCCGGCTTTGCCAACTGGAAGTGGGGGATTGGTTGGAAAGGGGGTTGCGGGCGGGTTCGTTGCGGCGTTTAGTGAGGTGGGCGCAACGGTGTTACTGCTCGCGCTGCTGTTCGTCGGCACCACCCTGTGGACAAGTTTTTCGTGGCTGAAAGCCGTGGATCTCACCGGCAAATTCGCTTGGGACGCGGGGTCTGCCACCATTGCAGGGATTCGGCGTATTCAGGAATATTTCTCCGGGCATCGAGATCGCCAGCAACGGGAAGAAAAACGGAAGCGGACAAAGGAGAAAAGGGCGTCCAAGAGCCCCACCCGGATCGAACCCAAGATTCAAATCGAGGCCGATGCCAAGAGACAAGCGAAAGAAAAGCAGATTTCTCTGCTGCCCGCTAGCGGCACTAAGGAGTTGCCGCCGCTCGATCTGTTGGATGAACCCATGGAAGGGAGCATGGGATATTCTGAGGAAACTCTCAGTAATATGTCGAAACAGATTGAAATTAAAATGGAAGAATTCAAGGTCGATGTCACGGTAGTAGCCGTGACACCCGGTCCGATCGTGACTCGTTTCGACTTGGAGCCGGCTCCGGGAGTGCGAGGCAGCAAGATCAGCAGTTATGCGAAAGATTTGGCGCGTTCGCTGTCCGTGGTCAGCGTCCGCGTGGAAGAAGTGGTCGAGGGGAAATCGGTGATCGGCTTGGAAGTGCCGAACGAGGACCGCGAAATGGTGATGGCCAGCGAGATCCTGCGGTCGGCCGCATTCAGCCAATCCCCGTCCTTGCTGACTCTGGCGCTTGGCAAGAGCATCAACGGCGAACCGGTGGTCTGCGATCTGGCGAGCATGCCGCACCTCCTGGTGGCCGGGACAACCGGTTCCGGCAAGTCGGTGGCGATCAACGCCATGATCTTGAGCCTGCTGTACAAGGCCTTGCCGAAGGACCTGCGGTTGATTCTGATCGATCCGAAGATGCTGGAACTCGCCATTTATGAAGGCATTCCTAATTTGCTGACCCCGGTGGTCACCAACATGGGGCAGGCGGCCCGGGCCCTGTTGTGGTGCGTAGGCCAGATGGAGCGACGCTATACGGTCATGTCAAGGCTGGGCGTGCGCAACTTGAACGGTTACAACCGAAAGATCGAAGAAGCGGCCAAGAACAAGGAACCCATCCCGGATCCAACATACGAGAGCCTTGGCGAGGAGGACGAGGCGCCACCGTTGGAACACCTGCCTCATATCGTGGTCGTGATTGATGAATTCGCGGACATGATGATGGTTGCCGGGAAAAAGGTCGAGGATTACATCATCCGCCTGGCACAGAAGGCCCGTGCTGCCGGTATCCATCTGATTCTCGCCACGCAGCGCCCGACGCGAGAAGTGATCACCGGCCTGATCAAATCGAATATCCCCGCCCGCATCTCTTTCCGGGTTGCCTCGCAGATTGATTCGCGCACGATTCTGGATCAAGGTGGAGCAGAGCAACTGCTGGGGCATGGAGACATGCTGTTCCTGGATTCGGGAGAGACGCTGCCCAAGCGAGTCCATGGTGCATTCATTTCGGACGATGAGGTTCGTCAGGTTGCCAAATACCTGCGCGAGCACGGCGGCGAACCCGACTATCTAGAAGAAGTAACACAAGAAGAAACTACCGTCTCAATTCCCGGGCTGACCGAGGAAAACGATGAGGAGGGCACGGAAGATCCGCTGTATCAAGCGGCTGTGGAAATTGTGCGCCGGGATCGGAAAGCCTCCGTCTCGTACCTGCAGCGACGCCTCAAGGTCGGCTACAACCGTGCGGCCCGGATGATCGAGGAAATGGAGGCCGCGGAGATTGTCGGTGCAGTGCAGCCGGGGGGTGCCCGCGAGGTGCTTCTGCCTCCGCCTGATGAATCGTGATGGCGTCTCCGGCAGTCCGATCCCTGGCTTTTATCGGTCTGCTCGGACTGGTTGCAATTCAGGATGTGCCGGCGACTCCGGAAAGTGAGCTTGAGCGGTTTTTCGAACAGACTCAATCCCTGACGGCGTTTTTCCAGCAGGAAGTCTGGTCGGCGGACGGGGAACTCCTATCCTCCGGACATGGTGACATGAGCCTGTTGCGCCCGAATTTTATGCGCTGGAATTACCGGGAGCCCGAACCCCTGATTCTGGTTTCCGATGGCGTCAATTTCTGGTCTTATGATCCGATTCTTGAGCAGGCGACCGTCGCGCGGGTGGAAGATGCTCTAAACGATACGCCGCTTTCGGCTTTGCTGGGCTCGCGGGTCTTGGAGGATCTGTTCACGGTCAAGCGCACCCAGCACCAGGACGGGATCGATTGGGTTGTGTTGCAGTCTCAGGCAGGTGCTGCACGGCCAGTTGAGCTTTTGATCGGTTTGCGTTCGGGCACGCTGGAACGCTTGCATTTCGTCGATCAGTTCGGGCAGGAAGTACAGGTCCGGTTCGAACAGGTGCAGGTGAATCCTCCCCTGCAGCCGGAATCCTTTTCCTACCAGCCGCCACGAGGTACGGATATTCTTGGCACGCCGACCCAATGAGTGAACTGTTCGATTCGAGAAAAGAATTCCGCCCATTGGCGGACCGGATGCGTCCACGGAGTCTGGAGGAATTTGTCGGGCAACAGCACCTGCTTGCAGAAGGGCTGCCTCTGCGGCAGGCAGTCGAGGCCGGGAAACTTCACTCCATGGTGTTCTGGGGGCCTCCGGGCACGGGCAAGACCACGCTGGCGAAACTGATTAGCCGATATGCCGAGGCCCGGTTCGTCAGCCTTTCGGCCGTACTGGCTGGAGTCAAGGAAATCCGCGAGGCGATCGCGGAAGCCCGGTTGGCTCAGGATCGCGATCAGCAGGCCACCGCACTGTTCATCGATGAGGTCCATCGCCTCAACAAGGCGCAGCAAGACGTGTTTTTGCCGCATGTCGAGGATGGGACGATCTACCTGCTCGGCGCAACAACGGAGAACCCTTCGTTCGAACTCAACAATGCATTGCTGTCCCGTGTCCGTGTCTATGTCCTGAAAATGCTCGAGAAAGAAGATCTGGCGCAATTGCTTGAGTGGGCGCTGACGGACGAAGAGCGGGGCGCGGGCGCACGCCCGGCCACATTGGAAGACGATGCGCGCGACTTGATGATTCAGGTGGCGGATGGCGACGCACGTATTTTGCTTAATCTGTTGGAGATCGGCTTGGATCTTGCGCCGGAGCAGGAGGGAAAGAAAGTCATCGATGCGGCGATCATGCAGCAGGTCGCAGGGCAGGGCACTCGGCGTTTCGACAAAGGGGGAGAGTACTTTTACGATCAGATATCTGCGCTTCACAAGTCGGTGCGAGGATCCGATCCGGATGCCGCCCTGTACTGGCTATGCCGCATGCTGGACGGGGGCTGTGACCCTCGATATATCGCCCGGCGCGTGGTGCGGATGGCAAGCGAGGACATTGGAAACGCCGCCCCACAAGCACTCAACCTGTGCCTGTCTGCCTGGCAGGCCTATGAGCGATTGGGTTCTCCCGAAGGAGAATTGGCCATCGCATCGGCAGTCGCCTATCTGGCTTGTTCACCTAAAAGCAATGCGGTATACACGGCTTACAAGGCAGCGATGGAACAGGCCAAGAAATCGGGCACTTTGGAAGTCCCGATGCATTTGCGCAATGCCCCGACCCAGTTGATGAAGGATCTGGGTTATGGGAAAGACTATCAATACGCACACAACCACGAGGGCGGGTACGTGACCGATGAAGTCTATCTGCCCGAGTCCTTGCAAGGCATGTCGTTCTATTTCCCCGTCGACCGGGGCCACGAGAAGGCAATCGGGGAGTGGCTGCAGAAGATCCGGGAAAGTGCGCGCAGGCGTTCGGCCAATTGAGGGCGCCCGGAAGCGGAAGCATCCGGGCCTTGGTAGAATCGAGATCAGTCGCTGGTTTCTGGCGTGAAAGGATCCACGGGATTGCCGGCTTCAACCCAGGCCCTGAATCCCCCGGCCATATGCTTGACGTTTTCGAAGCCCATCTGCTTGAGCGTGTTGGCGGCCAGTGCCGAGCGGCCGCTGGTCCCGCAATACAGGATCAGGTTCTCGGCTTGAGCGAAGATCGGCAGATGCTTCGGCGAAGACGGGTCGGCATAGAATTCCAGCATGCCGCGCGAGGCGTGGTGCGCGCCAGGCACCGTGCCGCTTTGAACCAGTTCATTCTGGTCGCGCACGTCGATGACGACGACGCCAGGCTCGTTCAGGGCCTGAGCGACAGCCGCGGCGGAGACTTCGTCGACTTGGTCGACGGCCTCGGACAGCATTTCCTTGAATCCTCGCTTGATTTGTACAGGCATGGTTTTATCCCGAAGGCCGTGAACGACTATCGTAACGCATTGTGTTGCAATTCCTATACTGGAAAAGCGAAGGAGGGGAGGCTGAGATTAACTTATGGTAGAATTATTATAAATTTCTACCCCTACCTATTAATCCGATGGGGACTTATAAAGGAAAGTTGACAAGATAGTCTTCTCGAAGACAATCCACTTATGAAAGTCCACCGCACCGTCCGCTACCGTCTTCATCCGGGTTCTGCCAGAAAGAACCAGCAACTGCACGGCACTGCTGGCGCTTGCCGGTTCGTCTGGAACCACATGGTCGGGAAGCTCAGGGACGACTATGACTATTACGGTGAATGCAACTTCCATTACATGTCGACGAAAGCCATCCCCACGCAGGGATTGGGTCGGACTTTCACGATCCTGAGACGATACAGCTACCCATGGTTGCAGGACTATTCTGCGTATATCGTCAAGAGTTCGCTGCAGCCCATCGAGAGGACTTACAAGGCGTTCTTCAAGGACTTGGGAACAGGCGGGAAGTTGAACCGCAAGCCGCCGCGGTTTCACGGAAAGTGGACAATTACGCCTTCGTTTCCGATCAATTACATGTCGGCAAAGGTATCGGGCGACAGCCTGTACGTGCAGAAGGTCGGCTGGATGAAACTGGACGGCAACAATCCGTACCCGGACGGCCAGTTCAAGTCCGGCACGGTCAAGTACGAATGTGGCAAGTGGTACGCCTACCTAGTGTACGAAGTCGAGGCACAGGCCTGCCTTCCCCATTCCATCAAGGCAGTGGGCATTGATCGGAACATCGCCGATGGCCGATTGGTGGTGCTGTCGGATGGCACGAAGCACGGTGGCCCCGACTTGGAACGCAAGGTGGCGCGTCGCAAGCGATACCAGCGCAAAATGGCACGACAGGTGAAAGGGAGCAACCGCAGGAAGGTTACAAAGGTGCGGTTGCAGAAAGCGTTTCAGGAGGAACGCTTCGCCCGGTTGAACTGGGCGCATCACGTCAGCAAAGGCATTGCCTCTGAGTACGATGTCGCCTATGTGGAGAAACTGAACATCCGGGGCATGACGAGGTCGGCCAAAGGCACGAGAGAGAAACCCGGTAAGCACGTGAAATCGAAATCCGGTCTGAACCGGCAGATCCTGACCAGCGCATGGGGAACATTAGAGTTGTGCCTGAATTACAAGATGGACGTGTGCAGCGTACCTCCGGCGTACACCAGCCAGACCTGCCACCAGTGCGGACACGTCGACAAGGACAGCAGGAAGCAAACAGACTTCAAGTGCACCGCTTGCGGGCACGCAGACGATGCGGACGTGAACGCCGCATTGAACGTTTTGGCCTTCGGGAATGGGGCGGCTGGACGTGGAGGTGGCGACACCGGCGGGGCACCCTGCCACAGTCGGCCTAGGAAGCGTCAAGAAATAGGGAGACGAAGCAGAGAACTCTCTGCCAACTTTCCTTTATAGTTCCCATCCGATGAGCCTCAATATCAAGAATGAGGAAACTTGCCAACTTGTGGATGAGTTGGCCGAGTTGATTGGAGAGACCAAAACCGGCGCAATCACTGTTGCGTTGAAGGAACGTCTCGAGCGAGAGAAGAAACTTGCGAACAGGGACGTCCTAGCCCGGCATCTGTGCGAAATAGGACGGAGTTGCGCCAAACTGATGGGGCCGGGACCTTCCTCTACGGAGCATGGTGATTTTCTCTACGATGAGAAGGGGTTGCCTAAGTGATTATTGATGCTTCGGCCATTCTCGCAGTGCTTTTGGATGAGCCGGATGCAAGAACGTATGCAGACGAAATTTCCGGAGCCTGGCCGCGGCGTATGTCGGTGATCGGGTTTCTTGAGACGGCGATTGTGACCGAGAGCCGGGGAGGGGCGGATGCCGGAATCAAGTTTGATGCCTTTCTGGCCGATGCTTCAATAGAAATTGTCCCGGTGTCGTTGGATCAGGCATATGCCGCCCGCGATGCCTGGCGGCGTTTTGGCAAGGGTCGACACCCGACACGTCTGAATTTCGGAGACTGTTTTGCATACGCGCTGGCAAAAACGAGCGGTGAACCCCTACTGTTCAAGGGCGGAGATTTTCCTCGAACTGATATTGAAACGGTTGCGTTTGAGCCGGATTCTGCGCCGTAAATTGTCTGTACCGTATGCGGAAAGAAGGCTGGAATACTGACATCTTTCTGGCTTTCAAATGCTTATACTAGTCTCAAATAGATTGTAGCCTGCAGGGACTCAACCTGCCGATTCGGCCCAAACAATGACAGCAACTTCTCCTCTGGAACTCCCTCTGGGTTCGCTGGTTGTGGACGTGTCGGGGAAGGAACTGGAACCCGAAGACCGGGAGATTCTTGCCCATCCTTTGGTAGGGGGCTTGATTTTGTTCGCGCGGAACTACGAATCTCCCGAGCAACTCGAGGAATTGATCCGGCAGATTCATCAGATCCGGACGCCGGGTCTGGCGGTCTGCGTGGATCAGGAAGGCGGGACAGTCCAGCGTTTCCGGAAAGGGTTTACGCGCCTGCCGCCCGCCCAGGCACTCGGCAAGCTGTACCGTCGGGACCGGGAGCATGCCTACCGGGCCTGTACGTTGATGGGCTGGCTGATGGCGGCCGAATTACGGGCGGTCGGCGTGGACATCTCGTTCGCCCCCGTGGTGGACCTGAACTGGGGAACCAGCGAGGTCATCGGCGGGCGAGCCTTCCACCGGAATCCGTACACCATTTCCGAACTGGCTTCCCGCTACATTGCCGGCATGCACCAGGCCGGAATGAAATCGGTCATCAAGCATTTCCCGGGGCACGGGCACGTGCACGAGGATTCGCACAAGGACATGCCGGTCGACAAGCGCGGTTTTCAGGAGATCCAGGGTGAGGATCTGGTTCCATTCGAACACTTGGGGTCGGCCTACGGTGAAGGAGTGATGACGGCTCACATCATCTTCCCGGAGGTGGACGAGGTTCCGGTCACTTTCTCGCACAAATGGCTGCGGCACATCTTGCGTGGCCAGATGAGTTTTCCTGGGGTGGTGTTCAGTGATGATCTGAATATGCACGCAGCCCACTTGCACGAAGACATCGAGTCCCGGGTACGGGCAGCGTTTCAGGCGGGCTGTGATGTGGCGCTGCTGTGCAATAATCGCCCGGCAGTCAACGAAGTGCTGGATCACTTGAAGGAACACCATGATCCGGTGGCCAGCCTGCGCCTGTTCCGGATGCGTGGTGCCCCGGAAGCCGAATCGCTTGAGGGTTTGCACCAATTGCCGATGTGGAAAGAAGCGGTGGAATTGGCGGCTCGTTATGCTGAAGAGGACGAATTGGAGTTGAATCTATGATCGAACAGTGGCTTGAGATCGGTCAGACGCACCTGGGACAAGAAGGGCTGTCTCAAGTGCTCCTGTTGTTAGCCGGGGCGCTGATGGCCAGCTTTATCGGACGCTGGCTTCTGCGCGTTCTGCAACGTGGCGCGCAACGCACGACCAACTTCATGGATGACGCCGTGCTGAGTTCGGCATCCAAGCCCGTGCAGGCTCTGATCTGGTTCATCGCGCTGACGCTGATCATTCAATTGTTGCTGGGAGAGTCCTCTTTCGCGTCCTGGCTGCCGAAGATCCAGAGAGCAGGGGTCTTCCTGATCCTAGGCTGGTTCCTGTTTTCGCTCATCCGTGACTACAGCGCCGAAGCGCGCCAGCGAGCCCGAGCCAAAGACAAAGAACTGGACGAGGATCTGCATCTGGCAGTCGCCCGGACCCTGCAGGCCGCCATCGTCGTGCTTGTCGGCATGGGCCTGCTGCAGACCTTCGGCGTGAGTATCGTGGGCCTCCTTACGTTCAGCGGGGTCGGAGGCTTGGTCGTGGGATTGGCGGCCAAGGACATGCTGGGGAATTTCTTTGGCGGTTTGATGCTGCACATGGATCGTCCGTTCAAGGCCGGCGACTGGATTCGCTCCCCGGACCGCAATATCGAGGGAACTGTCGAAAGAATCGGATGGCGCCAAACCCTGATCCGGACACATTCGAAAAATGCCTTGTATATCCCGAACGGAATGTTCCTGACCATCGTGATCGAAAATCCGAGCCGGATGTCCCACCGGATGATCAAGGAAGTTATCGGGCTCCGCTACGACGACTTGGGAAAGATGAAGACGATCGTCGACGAAGTGCAGGTGTTGCTAGAGGGGTCGCCGGACGTTGACCAAGGAATGCCGGTGTTGGCTCGTTTCGATATGTTCAACGAATCCTCGGTGGATTTTTTCATCCAGTGCTACACCCCCGAGGTTCATCGTGCGGAATACACCCGGATCAAGCAGAATCTCCTGCTCGCGGCGGCGGAAATTGTGGAACGGCACGGTGCCGAGATTGCGTTCCCGACGAGAACGCTGCACATGCAGTCACAGTCCGGCTGAGGCCGGAAGAATCAACGCGCCGAACTGGCAGCGCGGATAGTTCGACTCGCCTCGAGATCGAGTGGATCCTCTTCGACTGGCGTGACTTGTGCAAGAACCCCGAGCAAGGGGTGATCTAGGTAGTTGAGGTCGCCGGGACGGAGCTTGCGGTTGACCTGGAGTAGCAGGCCGTCTGATCCAGCGGATTCTCCGTCGGGGTCCGAGGTTGCGGCGGGGTAGTGATACAGCAGACTCAGATCGATTTGCAAAAACTGTTCCTCGGACAGTCGCAGGCTTCCGTCCAGTACCGGGGCATTCGGGGATGCCTCTGATAACGCTTTTCCGTTGGTTAGGCGGACCGGGTGGGCTTCATCCGGGAGCGAGGCCGGCTGCTGCCAGGCGGCGTGGTGGAGGATCCGGTATTGCCCGGATTTTTCCAGTCGGATCCGTTCCCCCACCATGGGTTGTCGGAGTTCGTTGAGACGCAGGTATCCGCTCAGGCATTCCGCAACTTCTTCTTCAGACAGGAAGCGTCGTATAAATTCAGCTCCCGACCGTGCAGGAAGGCAGAAATACTGGCGAAAATCTACCGCCTGGTCCAGCTCTAGGTCGGGAATTGATTCGAAATGCCGGACCTGATCCGTGGATTCGGCGGGTTGCGTGAATATGAGGATTTCCACGCGATAAAGATCCTCAGCCCAACCTGCGACAGGCAGGAGCGCGAAAGCCAGGAACCAGATGGAAAATTTCTTCATGCGGCCTCCCGGGTCCCGATGCAGTGCGTCAGGTCGCGGATGGCATGGATCCGGTCCTCTAGGGTCGGCATGTCCAGTTCGAAGTGAAGGCGCATCTTGTTGTCTAAGCGGTAGCGGTGGGACGAGTCCTCGATGATCCGGACGACGGATTCCGGCTCCGGGCCGGGATCGCCGAACGTGATTCGGCCTTCGTGCCGGGTCAACTGTATTTTACGGAGAAATTCAAATGTCGTAATCTCCAGCTTCAGGCGGGTGATGGCGAACAGGTTGGCGACTGCCTGCGGCAGCGTCCCAAAACGGTCCACCATCTCGACCTGCAGGTCGTCGAGTTCCGCTTCGGAAGTCGCACCGGCAATCCGCTTGTACAGCGTGAGCCGAAGATAGACGTCGGGGAGGTAGTCATCTGGAATCAACGCCTGCAGACCTAGGTCGATCTCAGGCCCGTGCTCGAGTGGCTTGTCGATCTCAGGTAGCGCCCCTTTCTTCAGGGTGTCTACCGCGCGCTGCAGCAGGCGGTGGTATAGCGCGAATCCGATCTGCTGGATCTGGCCGCTCTGTTCTTCACCCAGCAGTTCGCCAGCGCCACGAATTTCAAGATCTTGAGTCGCCAGCATGAAGCCGGAACCAAGTTCCTCCATGGCTTCGATGGCTTCGATCCGTTTCTTCGCGTCAGGCGTCATGGTTTGCAGGGGCGGGCAAGTCAGATAGGCGTAGGCGAGGTGGTGCGAGCGCCCGACCCGGCCGCGCAGTTGGTGCAACTGGGCCAGCCCGAAATGGTCCGCGCGATTGATGATGATGGTATTGGCAGTCGGGATGTCAATACCGTTCTCGATAATCGTGGTGCAAACCAAGATGTTGAATCGCTGACGGTAAAAGTCACGCATGACGGCTTCCAGTTCACGCTCCCGCATCTGTCCGTGCGCAACTCGCACTTCGGCCTCTGGAACGACCTGCTGCATCATTTCAGCGGCTTGATCGATCGAAGCAGTCCGGTTGTGCAGAACATAAATCTGTCCGCCCCGTTTCAGTTCACGCAGACATGCCTCCCGGATCTGCTGCTGGTTCCATTGGGTGACGTAAGTCTTGATCGCATGCCGATGGGCGGGAGCGGTAGCGATGATCGAAAGATCCCGAAGACCGGACAGCGACATGTTCAGGGTGCGGGGGATCGGAGTGGCGGTTAGGGTCAGCAGGTTGGTCCGGGCCCGTAGCGCCTTCAACTTTTCCTTGTGGCGCACGCCAAAGCGCTGCTCTTCATCAATGATGACCAGCCCGAGATTATGGAATTTCACGTCGTCCTGCAGCAGCCGGTGCGTGCCGATGATGATGTCCAGTTTTCCCTCGACGAGATCGGCCAGAATGCCGGCCTGTTCCCGGGCAGTCCGGAAGCGGGAGATCGCCTCGATCCGGACAGGCCAATCGGCAAACCGATCACGAAAAGTCTTGCCGTGCTGCTGGGCAAGCAGGGTGGTCGGAGTCAGGACGGCAACTTGGAAGCCGTTGAAGACAGCGGCGAAAGCGGCTCGCATCCCGACCTCGGTCTTTCCGAAGCCGACATCGCCGCAGACAATCCGATCCATGGGCAAATCGCTTTCTAGGCCTTCCAAGACCTCGCGGATGGCTTGCGCTTGGTCCGGGGTTTCGTCGAAAGGGAAGGCCGCTTCGAATTTCGGGTAATCCGACGGGATATTGAGGGTGCACCCGCCCTGTGCATTGCGACGGGCTTGAACCTCCAGCAACTCGGCCGCTGCATCATAGGCGCGTTTCGCAGCCCTGTGCTTGATTTTCTGCCATTGATCCCCGCCCAGAGAATGCAGGGGCGCGTCTTCCGGATCCGCGCCGCTGTAGCGGGTGATCCGATGCAACTCCATAATCGGCACATACAGCCGGTCCGTGTCGGCGTACTGGATGAGCAGGAACTCCTGTTCGATCCCGTCGATTTCCAACTTGCGCAGCCCTTGGTAGCGACCGACGCCATAGTCTTCATGAACTACTGGACTGTCGTGCTTGAGGTTGGCAAGCTCGGACAGGATGGCTTTGGGATCTCTTCGGCTCCGCTGACGGTGTTGCTGGGGGGTGCGGTCCGGGAACAGATGAGACTCGGGGATGATCGCGATCTCGTCCTCGGGAAGCTCGAAACCCTCTTCAATGTCCGCGACCGCCAGCGCCAAGTCCGGCCCTTGCCGAAGGAAGTCTTCCCAACTTTCCACGGGCTTGACCTGGATATTCAGGGCTCCCAGGCGCTCCTTCAACTGCTCGCGCCGTCCCGGAGAGTGGGTCGTGAACAGGATTCTCCGTGAAGAGGAGGACAGGAATTGGCGCAGGGCACGGGCGGGGGCCTTATCCTGCGGCCGTACCTTAAGTTCCGGGAGCGCGCGTGAGGCGTAGTTGAAGGCAGTTTCCTCTGACTGTTTCTCGTGTTCAAAACGGTTGAGATCCAGTCGCGGGTAGTCTGCCAGGGCTTCTTGGAATTCGGATTCGCTCAGGTACAGCATTGAAACCGGCAAAGGCGGGTGCTCAACGTCATGGAGCCGACTTTCGCAACGGGTCTCGATCTCGCTCAGGGCTTGGGCTGCGGCATCGTCCACGTCTTTCCAGCACACAACGGTGGTTTCAGCGGGAAGGTAATCGAAAAGGCTGGCTGTTCCCTCGAAGAACAGGGGCAGGTAGTATTCGATGCCGACTGGGACGATCGCGTCGCTGATATCCCGGTAGATGGGACTTTGCGACGGGTCAATGTCAAATGCCCTGCGAAAATTCTTCCGAAACCGCTCGATGGTCTCTGAATCAAGCGGAAACTCTCGTGCCGGAAGGATATCCAGATGTTCGATCCGGTCGGTCGAGGTCTGATGTTCGGGATCGAACATGCGGATGGAGTCGATGCAGTCGTCGAGGAAGTCGAGTCGGCATGGAGACTCGGATCCCATTGGAAAGAGGTCAAGCAGCGACCCGCGCACGGCGAACTCTCCCGGAGCCACGACCTGGGAGCAGTTCTGGTAACCAGCCGAGTCCAGGCGCTGGCGCAACTGTTCGATTTCGATTTTGCCGCCGGTGGAAAGGGTGGTCGTTTGGCGGTGGACATGATCGGGCGGACACAAGCGTTGCAGCAAAGTGGAGGCGGATGTGATCAGCAGGCTGTTTGCCTTTCGGGTTTGAAGACGGTGGAGTGTCCGTAGGCGCTGAGAGATGATCTCGCTATGCGGCGAGGTCAGGTCATAGGGCAGGGTCTCCCAGTCAGGAAACGACAACAAAAGGTCTGTCTGCGGGCCGAGGAAGAATCGACATTCAACTTCCAGCGCGACTTGGGCGGCGATGTCGGGAGCGACGACTAGGGTGAGCCCAGAGTTCCAGCGGGCGAGCTCGGAAATGGCCAAGGCGCGGGCCGCGCCATACAGTTGTCCACAACCTAGGCGAGAGCCGGCGGCAGGAAGTGGAGGGAAATCAAGCACGAGAAAGGGGGAAGACAAAAACGGGGGCCACTAAGGCCCCCGCGTTTTGAGGTTTGGCGGGTTCCGCCCTGACAGGGTCAGGCGAACATGTCTGCCACGATGTTGTTGTACCAGCTGTACGCATACTGAACCTCGCGGGCCAGCATCTCGTCCGAAGCGTCCGATGGCGTCAAGCCTCCGGCCACCTTGGCGACTTTGCTCTTGTCTTCCGCCAAGCGGTAAACCGCCGCAACCGAAATGCCGTAATCCGGTGCAATCAGGCTGTAGCAGGTATTGACATAGGACGGCGTGCCCGGTTCCTCGTCAGCCAGCATGGCGACGACCGCTGCCGCACAGACCTTCCCTTCGGAATTGGCCGCATATCCGGATTTCGGCAGTCCCGTGGCGATGCTGGCATCACCGATGACGTGCACGCCTGGCACCAGTTTCGACTCGAAGGTGTCAAGATGGACCGGGCACCAGCCGGAGTCGTCGGTTAGTCCGGCCGCTTGCGCGATCTGTCCAGCACTTTGCGGCGGGATGACGTTGATCACCGCACCTTCGTGAGTGTCGCCGAATTCGGTGGTTACCGTCATGTCGGCGGTATTGACCTCAGCGATGCCCTCGGCAGTGTCGGTGCCGGAGACCCATTCGATCATGCCGTCGTAACGGCGCTCCCAGCCCTGCGTGAACAGGCCCATCTTCGAGAACTTGTCCTTGGCGTCAAGCACCAGAATCTTCGAATTCGGTTTGTTCTCCTTGAAGTAATGGGCGACCTGGCAGACTCGTTCGTAGGGCCCGGGAGGGCAGCGGAACGGGTTGCCGGGTGGGCAGATGATGAAAGTGCCGCCGTCTTCCATGGCCTCAAGCTGGCTGCGCAGCAGCGCCGTTTGCGGGCCGGCCTTCCAGGCGTGGGGCATGGCTTCGGCTGCCGCCATGTCGTAACCTTCGATCGCATCCCACTTCAGGTCGATGCCGGGGCTGACGACGAGCCGGTCGTACGGGAAGCTGTCCCCGCCCTCGGTCGTGACGGTGCGCGCATCGGTGTCCACTCCCGTAGCCTTGGAATGCACCACTTGGATGCCGTGGTTTGCCAAGCCCTCGTATCCGTGGCGGATAGTCGAGATGTCCCTGTCGCCTCCGATGACCTCGTTGCTCATGAAGCAGGTGTAATAGTGATCGTTGGCTTCGATCAGGGTGACGTTAATTCCGGAATCCGCCAGTTTGATGTGCTTGGCTGCAACCGCGCCAGCAGCACCACCGCCAATCACCACCACATTCTTGTTGCCGCCGAGGGCAAGCTGGGGGAAACTCATCCCGATCGTGCCTACGGCCGCAATGCCGCCGGTCGCTTTCAGGAAGCCGCGTCTTGTCAGGGTTGTCATGATCTTTACTCCTCCGCGATTACTGCTGGCTGGCGTAGTAGTTGATGAGGGCCGCGAGGCCGTCTTCGCCCTCGGTCTCCATGACTTCTTCAAGTCGGGATTTCATCTTCTTCGGCATTCCTCGTGCACCGCCGTGGAAGTCGGCGAGGCTGTAGTGCAGGTAATGCTTCCATTGCCCTGCGAGCGGGACCATGTCGTCGACAGTGGATCGTCCGCCTTCCTCGTGGCATTTCTCGCAATTGTCCGAATGCAGGGCCTCACCCTTGCTCGCAAGTTCCGCGTCGAATTCCTGGGTTGCCAAGGCGATGGACTTGTCGGCGAAATAGTGGGCCATGGCCTTGATCTCAGCCAAGGTGTAGCCGGAGGCGAGCCGGTCCATGATCGTGCCGTGCCGGGCGAAGATCTCCACGTCTTCAAGTTCGGGGTCGGATGCGGCTTCTGCTTCGGCCGCGTCCAGGTCCTGGCCGTGCTTGTAGGAAAGCATGGCGCCGATGAAGTAAACCGCCGGAAGTCCCGCCAGGGAAGGTATCGCCGGGCCGACGCTGGCTCCGGCCGGGCCATGGCAGGCTACGCACGCGCCGGTCAGCATCTCGATCGATGCTATCGGTGCTCCGCCTCCATGTTCGTCCGCATGCAAGGCTGGTGGCAGCACAAGGGCGCTGGCTAGAAGGGCTAGGGAAATAAATCGCGAATGCATTGAATCTCCTCCTGCAAAGGTCTAGGGACACCCCGTTACTGCATTTCGGGCAAGTATCCTAACACAAGAGCAAGGGGGCAGTTTATGAACTTAGAGATCAATATTAGAGTCATGATTTTGAGCTCGCCTGGGCATCATGGCTATAGCCTTTATAGGCACATCCATACTATAAAATGCAACCGCACATGGGGTATTCGTCGCGCATGGAAACCTAGGTAGATCAGCAGGTTTGCCATCTGCTGTTTCATAGCCTAGAAATGGAATCTCTCCTAGCGCGGGGTTTAAATCACGCACGAAAATTTTGGGAAATATGTGAACTCTAAAAGTGACAAAATTTTGTTACCACAACCGATGAAAATCGTGATCTCCAACTGACTGACAGAGAATTGATCAATGGATATTGGTGACTTATATTACGTGATAGTAGAAATCGAGGAATGGGTAGGTTATGGCTTTCTATACATTATTGCTCCGCTAGTAGCATTGGTTGTAGGGAAGCCTTATCTGGAAAAGGTTTTCAAGGGGTGGAGAAATAAGTGGCGAGGTGCGCTGTTAGAACATAGAAGAGAGCAAGAAAGAATCAAGGAGTTGGTTCGGAAGGCTGAGTCTTTGGAAAATACTAAAGAGCAAGAATCAGCTCAAAAAGAATTGTCCGATATGGCACGAATCAACCTTGTCGAAATACGAGCAAGTTTGGCTTTAACGGTCGTATGGTTAGCGGTATTTAGCTTAATATTGGCAGTAGCGGATGTAGGGTTAGATAGAGTGCATGAAGACATAAGGGAAAGTTATGAAAAATTTCTTTCTGATTGGGATTCACGATTAGATTTTTTATTACGCTTCAAAATTAAAGAAAGGCCTGAACTGAACATCGATTTTGATCGATTGAGAAAGGGAAGTCGCAAAGATCTGACAGAAAAAAAGAAGGAAACAATACG
Organism: Gammaproteobacteria bacterium; assembly: GCA_028819565.1. Lineage (GTDB taxonomy): Bacteria > Pseudomonadota > Gammaproteobacteria > Poriferisulfidales > Poriferisulfidaceae > Poriferisulfidus. Next base: position 135,250 of record JAPPLD010000006.1, read on the forward strand.
ACGGACTAATGAACAGGAAGAACAGATGCGGGCAAGCATGGTTGAGGCAAGACAGCTTGCAGATAGGTGGTATTGCCAGATAAAGGTAAACGAATACATGATTAATAAACGATATGCGGGGTACGGGGAAGACGCTGTGGTTATGGGCATATCACGAAATTTCCAGCTCTGTATGCTAGAAAGAGGGTGGCAGATATATCCTTGTCTGGATGAAGACAAGAGTGCAGAAGAATGTATAAAACTGCCATATCTTGAGCTCCCATGTGTGGGTGAGTTGCGAGAATGGCTAGAGAAAAGTAGGGAACAAAGACTAGCGGTGCCGTGTAACCAAGGAGCGACCATCTGGAATTGGAAAAAACACCAAGAAGTGTTGCATGGCCGACTTAGATTATTTGAATAACCAATCGAAAATAGGGCAAAGTTGTCTCGCCTTGTTGCCGTGCGAAACTGGCCAAAAATTTAGGCTATTGAAACCTTTCCTTTTCTCTACGACATGCCTCCAAGATGTTCCGAGCGTCAGCATAGGATTCTGCCACTGCACCATCATATTGCCCATGTAGATAGTTTTCGAACAAGATGCCTGCTTCCTTGTTGCCACTAAAAAAACTTACCAGCAGTTCGTGGCAATACACCTCAAGTTTCATATATTCTTCTTCGTCCAATTCACCGAATGCCAGTTCACTTCCAATTTTTTTGTGGACTTTTTTATATCTTCGAACGATTGCGGCAGCTTCTCTTTTACTGATTTTCGGAGGGTCGAAGATAAACCGATCTTTGATTTCATAGCCACCTGTAGATGAGAAAGCTACCGTCTTGCTCTCGAAAGGAAAGTAATGTGCCTTCTCATGGAAGTGGAGGGGCACGTACTTCACTATCTCAATGTGGTCATCAGAAACATTAATTTGAATTTCTTCGCAAGCACTGTAGAACAATTGCACATTCTCGCCAATTAGTTCTATATTTACTTCAGACAAGAAAATCTCGCCATCGAACTTATCTACATAACCAGAGTAACAAATCACATGGATATCACGTAACACGACATGACGGGGTGGATACCATTCACCAACTTCCCCATAAAAACGAATTGTGTCGTTGAGCACATCCTCTAGTTTCGTGGCAGCCATTCTCTTTAGTTCGTCAACAGCGCCAACATTGCTCGTATCTTTCCCCCAGTCTTCTTCTCTTATTTGTCTAGTCTGGCTACCCAATCGGACGAAACCACGCCCTTTTTGAATTCTAGAGATGTTTTTTTTTAAATTTGCAAAAGTTTTCATCCCCGGATATGGTCAGTAGCCCTAAGAATTGTTTGTGCTCATCCTTTTTCTGTAGTTCGTGGAAAACGACGTTTTCATACAAAATCCTAGGAGGGTTATCCAAATGTTCAAAAACTAGGTCTTGAAAGGTTGAGTCATCCTTGTATTCAACCCCTTTGTAATTAAATGTTTCGTCTTCTACGCCAAATATAAGAAAAGAGTCATTACTCGGATTTGAGTTTGACAGTGCACAAATATGTTTTAACAATTTGGCTTTTTGGTCAGTATTGGACAGGCATATCATTTCTTTGACATCAAAGTAAGTATTCTCTGAAAAATTCTTAGAGAGAATGAGTTCGATGAGCTTTCTTTTATTTACCATTTGTCAAAATTTCAGGTAAGAGCAACTAGCGCGCGGAAGGATGGTTGAGTGTCTCTGTTAAGGCATCCATTCAACCAATATCTGGCTTCTCCCAGAAGTGTCCAAATGAGTGTGGCAAGAGCCCCAATTCTAGAATTTTAGATAGGCTGGAGTTTAATCCGAAGTGCTTTTTCAAAATCCTTGCGTTTTACAGTTTGTGCGGCTAACAATTTTTTATTTGATTCTTCTAGGGACAATACTTCCCAGTGTGCCGCTTCAAGTTGATAGTTTTCAGAAATCTCTGGTACTAGCCAGATAATATCTCCTTCATTTAAATCATGAGAAGGTTCATGACTTGAACCTCCAATTGCTTCAAAAAAGGGCATATCTACAGCGACAGCCAATTTAGTGCCCCAGCGGCGGAGAGTAGGTGCTTTAACTTGAAGTTGTGGCATTAATCGTTTTGCACTTGATGAGCGCCAGTCAGGACGACGAATCTCATTCGGAATTGGTGGTCGTTGGCCTGTATCTTGAGCTAGGCGTTCAAATTCAGTTTCCATTCCTCGGCCGGAAAAATACACAGCTTGAATCTCAAGGCCGAACCAGCGCGGATCTTCAGTGTTGCTATCCGCCAAAACTAGATCAATGCGGCCTGCAGGTCTGCCCGTATTGGGTGAACGCATGAAAGGAACCTCACGAGCAAGGAAAGATTTGTCTTGGTTGAAACCGACAACATCCGCTAGCCACCTGGGAACAAGGTTATTTTGGTCGAACCTGTAGGGACATGTTATGACAGGAGGATTTACCGGAAGTCCCAAGCGGTCACTACCTTTATTTGGATACTTGCGATAAGTTTGAATTGAACAGACACCTCCCTTTTTCCGGCATTGGGTGTTGTTTGATTGAAACGGACATAAAGGGGGAGGGGAGGCTTTCTGGAGAGCGATATTCGCCAAAGTTTGCCGTCGTTCTGGAGACATTCGTATGAATGGCTCTCCGTACCATTCAGCAATCCCATACCGCTTGGATAAACGTTCCGATGGTATGTGTTCGATTGGCTCTTCGTACCACTCTTTGGTCGCATCGGACTGCGTCATGAGAACATTGACTCCCTTGTGATGACTAGCTCCGATTGATGGTTATGGTGTGCATTCTTCATTTGTACTGATGCGGCATGAAATCCATGTTGATCTATCAGCTCTACGATCTCTGGAGCACAATCGTAAGTCATGAGGAAGTTTGTATGACGTTGTGCCAACAACTTGAAAAGTCTCGCATGGTCAATTTCGCTATGGGCATACAGCCTGGCTCCGGCCCGTTTCCCCCCAGCCGTATATGGTGGATCAAGAAATACTGCTGCCGTATGCCCCCAGCCATGCAATAAAGGTTCCAAAATCTTCATCCCGTCGGCTTCGCAAAAAGTAATTTTCTCAGCATACTTCTCAATTGCTTCTAAGCGTGCCGCAAGTGTGTCCGGATACCAACGCGACCCGATTCCTTTACCATTTTCTCCATGTTTGTTGTACGACGCGCCAGGTGCGAGGATGCCAGCTTTTCGTGTGCGATTCAGAATAAGTGTCCTGAAACCATGATCTGTGACGCAGCAGGCTCCTTGGCGCTCTAGCTTCTTCACCCGGCTATGGGTCGGCGTAAAGTGTCGAATTTTTTTAGCTAACGTAGCCCCGTCTCGTAATGCAGCATGCCAGAAAGCAGCAACATCATGGTCAATTTCGACCATGATGGCTCTCTCAACTAGTTCCTCCATTACTGCTGTTAGAGAAACAATCCCGCCTCCTGCAAAAGGTTCAATTAATATTTTGGGTTTCGTCTTCGTTAGCCATTCCCGTATGTGTGGAATCAGCCAAGTTTTTCCGCCTGGGTATCGGAGCAGACTTCTCTGAGGGACTTGTGCAACATTAACAGCTGGAAACCGGGAAGTCGGAAAAGGGGCCATATGATGGCCTTTTGCGCTGCTTGAGAGTCGGGCCATAATCAGTCTTTCGCCGCGACCGGGCGTCTCGGCATCTTGTGTGCGACACCCTTGTGGCACTCGATGCAGGTTTTGCCGCGCATCGGGGCCTTGTGATGCTTCTTGCGTGCACTGCGGTCCTGCTCGTCAAGATCCATGGCCTCGTAGGTATGGCAGCTTTGGCATTCCCGGGAGTCGTTGGCCTTCATCCGGTCCCAGACCCGACTGGCCATGTGCCAGCGGTGCGCCTCGAATTTCTCGGCTGTGTCGATGGTTCCCATCAATTCGCCCCAGACATCGCGCGCTGCGATCAGCTTGGCGCCGAGCTTGGGTATGAGCGATTGCGGAACATGGCAGTCGGCGCAACTGGCGCGGACTCCTGATACATTCTTGAAATGGATGGAGTCCATCCACTCGGCCTCGTTCCACTGCATGGAGTGGCAGGAGGTGCAGAATTCCGTGGTGTTGGTCGCATCCAGTACCATAGAGGCACCCATGGAGCCTGCGAACCCGACCGCGACCAGTATGATTGCCGCTGCCGCTGAGACCGTTTTCCACATACGACTCACTTTACTGGCAACCGCTTTGCCTGTCAAAACCGGGAGGAGACATGCTTGAGGCGCGCGAACTCGGCTGTCGTCGCGACGGACGATCCCTGTTCGAGAACCTCTCGTTCAAGGTCGAGGCCGAGCAACTGTGGCTGGTGCGTGGTGCCAACGGCAGCGGCAAGACTTCGCTGCTGAGGATCCTGGCAGGCCTGTCCCCGGCCGAACAGGGAGAATTGGTCTGGCAAGGGGAGCGTGAGCCGGTACTGTGGGTCGGCCACCGGGTGGCGGTCAGTGCTGGCCTGACGGCCCGCGAGAACCTGGAGTTCATGGCGGCCCTGGAGGGAGACGAGGCCGGAGCATCGGCTGCGGCGCTCGAAGCGGTGGGGCTTGGTGCCTTCTCCGAAACACGCGCGGGACGCCTGTCGGAGGGACAGGCTCGGCGCGTTGCGCTGGCCCGACTGGCATTCAGCACCCGTCGACTTTGGCTGTTGGATGAACCCTTGACTTCATTGGACGAGACCTCGGTGGACTGGTTCGAAACCCAAGTGCACCGGCAATTGGACCGGGGCGGGGCGGTCGTGATGGCGACGCATCGGGAAATTTCGGATTCCCTGCAGGGCTGGACCCTGAAGCTCGGCGCATGATGGGTCGGGCGTTTGCTGCCGTTTTCCGGCGCGAGCTCCGGCTGGCGTGGCGGCGGCGTGGTCAGTTGCTGCAGCCGCTCGTGTTTTATGCCCTGGTGATGCTGCTGTTTCCGCTTGGGGCGGGGGCGGATCTGACATTGCTGGGTCAGGCCGCACCGTCGCTGCTTTGGGTCGCTGCCCTGCTGGCGGTCCTGCTGGCTCAGGGAACGCTTTTTTCGGCCGACCTTGAGGAAGGGGGCATCGAATTGTGGGTGACCAGTGGGGTATCATTGGGCTGGCTGGCGCTGGCGAAACTGATCGCACATGCGATGATCGTCTCGTTGCCGCTCATCCTGGTCGGCCCGGTGTTGGCCGGATGGCTGGGCCTCCGCGGTGAGGCGCTTTGGGTGCTGGCCGCCTCGATGGCCTTGGGCATGCCCGTGTTGTGCTGGATTGGTGCGTTGGGCGCGGCGCTGACCCTGGGCCTGCCGCGCGGCGGGATTCTGCTGGCGTTGATCGTGCTGCCGCTTTACATCCCGGTACTGATGTTCGGCGCCGGGGCTGTACATGCGGCGGTGGAAGGGCGGCCTGCCGACGGAGCTTTGCTGCTGTTGGCGGGCTTGCTGTTCCTGGGCGTGAGCCTGGCTCCGCTCGCAACCGCAGCCGCATTGCGCGTCAGCCAGGAATAACGTTATGTTTCATATATTTACAGCACTTTCTTCACCCCGGCACTTCTATGCAGTCGCCAGTGCCTGGCTGCCATGGCTTTCCGTGCTGACCGCGCTCGGGTTCGCCGTGGGCCTGTATTGGGGGTTGGTCGTCGCGCCGCCTGACTACCAGCAAGGCGAGGCGTACCGCATCATCTACGTCCATGTCCCGTCGGCCTGGCTGTCGCTGATGGTTTACACGGTGATGGCGGGAGCCGGCCTGGTGGCCTTGGTCTGGCATGTGAAACTGGCCGAGATTGCGGTTTACGAATGCGCGGTGCTTGGTGCCTGGTTCACGGCGCTGGCACTCGGTACCGGTATGCTGTGGGGCAAGCCGATGTGGGGCACCTGGTGGCAGTGGGGGGATGCTCGCCTGCTGTCGGAGTTGATCCTGCTGTTTCTCTACATCGGCGTGCTGGGGCTGCACAACGCTTTCGCGGACTCCCGCAAGGGCGCGCGGGTGGCAGCCGTACTTGCCTTGGCCGGAATCGTCAACATCCCGATCATCCATTACTCCGTGGAGTGGTGGAGCACCTTGCACCAAGGGGCTACAGTAACCCGCTTCGACAAGCCGGCGGCACATTCCAGCATGCTTTGGCCGCTGTTGTTCATGGGCACGGTGTTCATCCTTTATTTCTCGACGGTCCTGCTGGCACGTATCCGGGTGCGCATCCTGGAGCAGGAGGCAGACCGGCAGTGGGTCGAGGAGATGCGGAATGGCTGAATTCCTGGCGATGGGAGGCTATGCGTTCTTCGTGTGGAGCGCCTACGGACTGGTGGCGGTTGTGCTAGTCGGCAATGCCGCCGTGCCGTGGTGGTGGCATCGGCGGTTGAAGAACGAAAGGGAATCAAGTAAAGAAAGCAATTGAGATTATGTGTGCTGTACTAGTGTCGTGTCCCGGAAATAAGTGAGCAAAGCCGTTCGATCTTTGCGAGGATCGATTCGGCAGTGGCGACCCACACGAACGGGCTGGCCTTTTCATTGTACTGTTCCACGAAGGCCTCGATCTTCCGGGTCAGTTCCTTGACGCTGGAGAACGAGCCTCGACGAATGGCCTGCTGCGTGATCAGCCCGAACCAGCGCTCGACCTGGTTCAGCCAGCAGGCGTAGGTCGGCGTGTAGTGCACGTGGTAGCGCGGTCGCCGGGCCAGCCAGGCCTTGACCTTGGCATGCTTGTGCGTGCAGTAGTTGTCGACGATGAGGTGGACATCGAGTGTCTCGGGCACGCTGGCCTCGATGTGGCGCAGGAAGGCGAGGAACTCCTGGTGCCGGTGGCGCGGGCGGCATTGGGTCAGGATTGCGCCGGTGGCGACGTCGAGGGCGGCGAACAGGGTGGGGGTGCCGTGGCGCACATAGTCATGGGTGACGCCCTCGGTATAGCCGAGCCCCATCGGCAGCAGCGGCTGGGTGCGCTGCAGCGCCTGGATCTGCGTCTTCTCGTCCACGCACAGCACCACCGCATGATCGGGCGGGTTCAGGTACAGGCCGACGATGTCGCGGACTTTTTCGACGAAGAACGGGTCGGGGGACAGCTTGAAGTGGCGCTGGCGGTGCGGCTGGACGCCGAACAGGGCGAACCAGCGCTGCACGGTGCTCTTGGAGATGCCGGTGTGCTCGGCCATGGCGCGCACGCTCCAGTGCGTGGCGCCGGGCGGCTCGGCCTGCAGGGCGGTCTGGATCACTTCGGCCACCCGCTCGTCCTTGTGCACCCGCGGCCGGCCGGGCCGCAGTTCGTCGTGCAGGCCCTCCAGGCCCAGTTCCAGGCAGCGCCGACGCCACTTGCCGACCGTCGCCTGAGTCAGGCGAAGGCGCTTGGCGATGGCGCTGTTGGTCTCACCCTCGGCACAGGCCAGCACGATCTGCGCGCGTTGTACAATCCCGTGTGGAATGGAACGGGAGCGGGTCAGGCTGAGCAACTGGGTTTTTTCTTCCTCATTGAGGACCACCGACAGAGCGGATCGGGCCATGGCGGACATCCGGGGGTTGAACACACCCATTATTATATTGTTTATTTATGGGACAGTACACTAGCAAGAACTGAGCCTTTGATTTAGCCATTTGATGTTGGATTTCCGTATCTACTCACATAGTCGAGACACTCTATTCTCATCCTAAGATGATGGGATGGTTCGTCCCACTTCCCAGAGGCGCCTGATGCGTCCACAATGAGAGTACCACCAACCATCGCGGAAGCGGGACGAACCATCCCATCATCTCTCGTGAGAAACTGACTCCCCTTCAGGCTCATCTCTCATGAGAAGAGACTAGCCGTGTACGATGCGAAAGTTGTAGAATATGCTGGAGGGGCGAATTACAATAGCCTTTGACTGTTTGCAAGTAATAATGTGAGTAAGAAAGCCTAATAGAACATCTTGAATCTAGAGAAGACTGTGCTGACAAAAACTGGCGTTTGCTTTGCATCCATTTAGGAGTTGCTGGCACCGAACAATTTAAAAAATTCAGGCAACCGCAAACTCAAGGATGAAATAAAACTGTGAAAATTAAAGCAATTGAAATTACGAATTTCCGGGCAATTGAACGGATCAAGGCAACCAGCATAGGAGACATGGTCATAATTGCTGGACCGAACGGTTCTGGCAAGTCATGTATCCTTGACGCTATACGATTAGCCAAATCGACGTATGGTGGTTATCAAACTAATGAATGGGATTTGTGGGTACAGGAATTTCAAATCAACGCGAAGTCTGAGCCTTGGGAATTGAAGAAACTTCTCCGCCAATCTGAGAAAAAAGCAGATATTAAAGTGGCGATTGAATTGTCCACTCGCGAAAGTGAATACATAAGGGAAAAACAGGATGATTTATTACAAGAGGCTGCATTCGGGAGGCTGTTTCCTGGACGTTATGCGGAAGAATGGAGGCGGCTTAGACAGGAGGGGGGAATCGCGAACCTGCAAGCCGATACTATTCGGGCTCTTGCTCAAGAACAAGAACGCTTAAAAGTCCAACTCAAGAGGGAACTAGAGAACTTGACGCAAGAAGCTCATGTGACAATTTTTCCGGAAGGACGGGTAAGTAGAGGGGATAACATAGCGCTTGAAACTATATGGCGTATTTACGAACCAGAACGAGTAGGAATCATTGACTATCATGGCTCTCACCGGAATTATGCACGTGAGAATGTGGCAGGGATTAATTTGAGCTTAAAGAGCCATGAAGAGCAGCAGAAGCAACATACTCTATATAACTACGGACATAAATATGCAAACATCAAGACAGAAATGGCAACAGAATTTGTTCAGGATATGCTGCGGAAAGAGGGGGGTGCAACTGATGAACGCAGGCGACAAAGTTTAGAAAAGACATTGCAAGAACTTTTTAATATTTTTTTCCCTGGCAAGGAATTTTCTGGAGCTAGGGCAGACCAACACGGGAGTATCAAATTCCCGGTTGTTATCGGAGAGTCGGAACACGATATTAATGAACTTTCTTCGGGAGAAAAAGAGATACTGTATGGATATTTACGATTGAGAAGTTCAGCGCGCCGAGATTCGATTATCCTGCTGGATGAGCCGGAACTACATTTAAATCCAAAACTAATTCAAGGGCTGCCTCAATTCTACGAAAGATACCTGGTATCTGAACTGGAAAATCAAATGTGGCTTGTAACGCATTCGGATGCATTACTCCGAGAAGCCCTTTCAACGCCTAGAGCGACAGTGTTTCACATGCAAGAGGCAAAGGGGATCCCTGCAGGAGAAAATCAATTAAAGCGAGTCGAGGAAAATAAAGATGAAGAGCATGTAGTTTTGGAGATTGTTGGAGATATTGCTGGCTATAGACCACGAGGAAAAGTGGTAATTTTTGAGGGAAAAAATGCTGGCTTTGATGTACGGATGGCTAGTAGATTATTTCCAGAATATGAGAAAAACATGAACTTTATAGCGGGAGGAAACAAAATAGGAGTAGAGCGGTTGCACAAGTGCCTAGAAGCAAGAGACGGTGAGGAGGGAATAAAAATATATTCTATAGTGGACCGCGATGGAAGTGATGCTATAAGAATCGGAGACCGAAGGTATTCTTGGGATGTATACCATATCGAAAATTATCTATTGGAGCCTACCTACATACATGAAGTCCTCAATGACAGCACAGTGGATGATCTGCAATTTAAAAATGCGGCAGAAATAGAGGATGAGTTAAGAAGAATTGCGGAGCGACATGTACAGAAGCTTGTAAAAGAACAACTTCACCAGCATGTGAACCGTACATTAGTTTCTAAGATTGTGCTTGAGGCAGAAGATGATCACACGCTGAGCGAGACTCTTTTAGAGCAAGCCGAAGAATCAGCACAACGCGTGCTACAGGCCGTTGAGCAGGAGTTGAGGGATGGCAGACTTGAGGAAAAACGGCAAGAGAACGAAAATAAACTTGAGGAAGCGCTAGGGACGGATGATTGGAAAGAAATGTTTAGGGGGCGTGACATATTGAAAGAATTTAGTGGTCTTCACTGCAACGGCTTGCCGTATGAGAGATTTAGAGACATGATTGTGAATAGGATGCAGCAGCGAGGTTACCAACCTAGCGGGATGCGTGCCGTATTGAGAAAGATCAACAATGATTAATAATAGGAAATTTTCAGACTGTGGGATATGAGTACTTCGATTTTAACCTCAGAAGAAGGTAAATGTACTGCCTACCGAGAAAAATACGCACCTACGGTAGCACGACATGTCACGTGCGACACCCCACTGAAAGACATATCGCTCAATTGGACTGAAAAGCAATTACCGGAGCGTGAGCGCACAAAACATGTTCACCGCCTTCATCCCTATCTTGGCAAGTATATTCCCCAACTAGTTGAAGTTTTTCTCCGAAAATACTTCAAACCGAGTATGACCGTTCTAGATCCATTCTCAGGTTCTGGAACAACACTCATCCAAGCAAATGAACTAGAAATTAATAGTGTGGGTTGCGATATTTCAGCCTTTAACATTCTGCTTGGCTCAGTGAAGACCGCGACGTACAACGTTTCCCAACTGAATAAAGAAGTCACAGACATTTTGGGTAAAACCGCATTGTTGGCCGGTCACGAAGCTCCATTGCTACCAGTGGATGAACTGCCGGAGGTGAACCTGCAAGTAGACAACGCCTATCTCAAGGAATGGTTTGCGCCACAAGCGTTGGAAGAGCTTTTAATTTTTCGTTCATTGATTCCAAACTATGAGCATCAGGATTTTCTAAAGCTGGTATTGTCTCGGGCGGCCCGATCGGCACGGCGTACCACTCACTTTGATCTTGATTTCCCTAAAAAGCCTGTAACGGAACCCTATTTCTGTCACAAGCACGGTCGTACCTGTACCCCGACGGAAACTGCTTTCAAGTTTTTAACTCGATATGGTCGCGACAATTTCCGCAGAGTAGAGGAATTTTCAAAAATCCGTACTTCAGCAAAGGTCAAGTTAGTCCATGGCGATAGCCGCATAGCGAAATTTCCTCAAGCCGATGGCGTAATTACTAGCCCGCCTTATGTGGGATTGATTGACTACCATGAACAGCATAGGTATGCGTTTGAGCTTTTGAATCTACCGGACAATCGAGGTGATGAGATTGGCTCGGCGGAAGAAGGACAGAGTAAGGCGGCAAAAGAGGCTTACGTGGCAAACATGAAGGCCGTGTTTCAGAACGTGTCACGAAAAATTCGTGTGGGAGGCAGGTTGATTGTGGTGGCAGGAGATAGGCATAATGTTTATTCGGAAATACTGGACGAACCTAATCTGGCGCATGAGGCAACTCTCCAACGGCATGTGAACCGCCGAACTGGGAGAAGGTCTGGTGAATTCTACGAATCAATTTTCATATATGTAAAGAAATGAAAAATTCGCTACTTTCCGAGGCAGAAACCATTGAAACTGTCATCACGCAGATGATGGACCGGGTCATGGAGAAAGTTCTAATTGGCGATCCCTTTAAGCCAGATGAATTCGAATCCATAAAACCTATTTACGCGGCATTGGTTCCAATGGAAGTTTTCAAAGGCGCCCATTTTGAGCGACGTTTTGTCACACCTTTTGGGAAAGTTTGGGAAAGATTGGCGGAGGTGATAGCAAAGCAGAGATATGGATTTGTGAAACTGAATCATAAGATTGATGGATATATTCCTGCTGAACGTTTGGTGCTAATTCAAGAAACGCTAGATTCGTTGGAGTTCGCACATGGCAGGAAACCAAACCAAGGACCCTGCTGGGATTTGGAACTGGAAGGCATCTTGGAAGGTGGTGGGGATCTTAGGCCGGTATCAGTAAACTGTGATCTATACGTGTCTGACGCATCTGACTGCCCCGGTTCCGCTTATGAACTTAAAGCTCCGTTACCCAATAGTGACCAAACAAAAGTGAGTAAGGAGAAGATGCTCAAATTGCATGCGATGGAGCCGAAGAAGGTCGACTCGGCGTATTATGCGCTGCCATATAACCCATATGGCGAGAATAAGGCGGATTATACGTGGGCTTTTCCGCAACGGTGGTTTGATATGCAAAATGACGCTTGCGTATTGATTGGCCCTGAGTTTTGGGAACTTATAGGTGACGAGAATAGTTATCGAGAGATTATAGAGACAGCGAAAAGATTAGGGGAAGAATACAAAAAACGTATTCTTGAGGAATACCTGGGCATTAATTTTTTGGAGCACTAAGAGAAGGTCCACCAGTCAACTGAGGAGTACTCTCGGTCAATAACTTGGCTTCCAAGCGATAGAATTACCACATGAATGCCCGCCAGAAACGCCGTCTTGGCTTGGCCGTGGCCGTTTCCGTCGGGGTTGCCGCCGGAGTGGCACTGATGCTGTACGCCTTCCAGCAGAACCTGCTGTATTTCTATAGTCCTTCGCAGGTCGCCGCCGGCTTGGTGGAACCGCAGACGACATTCCGTCTCGGAGGCTTGGTGGCCCAAGGCAGCGTGCAGCATGAGACCGGTTCGATGGAGGTCCGCTTTGCGTTGACCGATGGGGCGCATAGCCTGCCGGTGCACTACAGTGGCCTGCTGCCGGATCTGTTTCGCGAAGGGCAGGGTATCGTCACCTTGGGCAGGTTGAACGAAGGCGGAGTGTTCGTGGCTCAAGAGGTGTTGGCCAAGCACGATGAGAACTATATGCCGCCGGAAGTGGCGGAGGCTTTGACCGAAGCGGGGCAGGCCCCGGTCGGGATCTCCTGGTGATTCCCGAACTCGGCCATTTCGCTCTGGTCCTGGCCTGTGTGCTGGCGGCGCTGCAGGCATTTCTGCCAAGCCTGGGAACCCAGCGGGGCAACCCGACCTGGATGCGCAGCGCCTCTTCGCTGGCGCTGGGCCAGGGAGTCCTGGTGCTGCTCGCCTACCTCGCGCTGACCTGGGCGTTCATCGAACACGATTTTTCCGTTCGCTACGTCGCCAACAACTCCAATACGGAACTGCCGCTGGCCTACCGGATTTCCGGTGTATGGGGCGGACATGAAGGTTCCCTGCTGCTGTGGTCCCTGGTCCTGTCGGCTTGGACTGTCGCGGTGGTCGCGCTGAGTCGCCGGCTCCCCATGCTGTTCCGGGCGCGTGTGCTGGCTGTGCTGGGGTTTGTCAGCCTCGGGTTCCTCGCTTTCATGCTGGCGACCTCCAATCCGTTCGACCGCCTGATTCCCCCGGCCATACAGGGGCGCGACCTCAACCCGCTTCTGCAGGATCCAGGCCTGGTGATTCATCCGCCGATGTTGTACATGGGCTACGTCGGGTTCGCGGTGGCCTTTGCATTCGCCATTGCGGCGTTGTGGGGCGGCCACCTGCATGCGGCTTGGGCACGCTGGACGCGTCCTTGGGTGACTGCGGCTTGGATGTTCTTGACCCTCGGTATTGGCCTTGGCAGCTGGTGGGCCTACCATGAGCTCGGCTGGGGCGGCTGGTGGTTCTGGGACCCGGTGGAAAACGCCTCGTTCATGCCTTGGCTGGTCGGGACAGCACTGATTCATTCTCTGGCGGTTACCGAAAAGCGTAACACCTTCAAGCGCTGGACCGTGCTGCTGGCGCTGCTGGCGTTCTCCCTGAGCCTCCTCGGGACCTTCCTGGTGCGCTCCGGGGTGCTGGTGTCAGTGCATGCGTTCGCGAACGATCCCGCCCGAGGGGTGTACATCTTGGGATTCCTGGCGGTGGTTGTCGGCGGCGGACTGACTCTGTATGCGACGCGCGCCCACCACATCGAGAGCCCAGGGCACTTCGAATTGCTTTCCCGGGAAACCTTGCTCTTGTTCAACAACGTGTTCCTGCTGATCGCCACGTTTGCCATCCTGCTTGGAACCCTGTACCCGTTGATCGTGGACGTTCTCGGATTGCCGTCCATGTCGGTTGGGCCGCCGTACTTCAATCTCGTATTCCTGCCGTTGATGCTGCCGCTATTGTTCCTCGCCGCGATCGGGCCGATCTCACGTTGGAAAAAGACCCGAGCCCGCGAACTGCTGCGCCGGCTTCAGGTGCCGCTGATACTGGCGCTTGCGCTCGGCACCGCCGTCCCGTGGGCGGTTTTCGGCTCCACGTCGCCCTTGGTACTGGTAGGGACCATGCTCGGGGTCTGGTGTATTTCCGGGACGCTGACGGCGTTGTGGCGGCAGTTCTCCCGCATGCGGCGCGGTACCAGCACCGGCTACAGCCTGCGGCGTTTGCCCCGGCACATGATCGGCATGACTTGTGCGCATGCCGGACTTGGCGTGATTGCGCTCGGCATCGCGTTCACGACGGCGTTCTCGGTGGAGCGGGAACTGGTAATGAACGAAGGTGACAAGGTTGCGTTCGCGGAACATGAATTCGTGTTCCATGGCGTGCGCGAGGTAGACGGGCCGAACTACCAGGCTCAGCAGGGACACCTTTCCGTCTACCGGGAGGGTCTGCCGGTGACGGAATTGCGGCCGGAGAAACGTGCCTATCTGGTGCAGTCCTCGCCGATGACCGAGGCTGCTATCCACTCGACGGTCTGGCGTGACGTGTACGCGGCGCTCGGAGTAGCCCAGCCTGGGGGAGGCTGGGGCGTACGGCTGTATGTCAAACCGTTTATCCAATGGTTGTGGGGCGGCGCGTTGCTGATGGCGTTCGGCGGATTGCTGGCGTTGTCGGACCGTCGCTACCGTTATCGGCGCGGGAGGGTGCGGACATGATGCGCGGTTGGCTGGTGGTGATCGTGTTTGCGGGATTGGTCGTCATGCTGGCGATCGGCCTGACCCGTGACCCGTCGCGGGTCAGTTCGCCGCTGGTCGGTTTGCCGGTTCCGACCTTTCAGGCGGAACGTCTGAGTTCGGCCGAAGAGACATTCGATTCCTCAACGCTTCGCGGCGAATGGAGCCTGCTCAACGTCTGGGCCAGCTGGTGCACCACTTGCCTGGAAGAGCACGACCTGCTGATGCGCCTGTCGCAGCAACTGGCGCTGTACGGGATCAATCACCGGGACACGCGCGGCGAGGCCCGGAACTGGTTACAGGTCTACGGCAATCCGTACCGTTCCAGCGTCTTCGACGAGCATGGCGAGGTGGGGATCGAACTGGGCGTGTACAAGGTCCCGGAAACGTTCCTGCTGGATCCGGATGGCGTGATCCGCTACAAGCACATCGGCGCACTGGACGAGAAAGCCTACCGGGAAGAGATCCTGGCGCGCATCCGCGGAGAGAAGTCATGAAGCGGATCACGGCTTGGGGGTTCTGCCTGTTCTTCATAGGTGGCGTGTGCTTGGCTGCCGACGAGGCCGGTGACGAGCGATACCAGGCGCTCTTGTACGAATTGCGCTGCCTGGTCTGCCAGAACCAGTCGCTGGCCGACTCCGATGCGGAGCTGGCGGGTGACCTGCGTAAGCGCGTTCGGGACCTGATCGACCAGGGCATGACTGACAAGCAGATCATTGAACATCTGCAGGCGCGCTATGGTGACTTTATCCTGTATCGACCCCCGTTTGCCTGGCGAACGGTCGCCCTGTGGATCGGGCCGTTCGTGCTGCTGGCTCTCACCGCCTGGCTGTTGCTGCGACGCATCCGGCGCAGGCACGTGCGGGCATCCGGCGGTTTGTCGGACGCAGAGCGTGAACGGCTTGCAAAAGTCCTGAAGCGGGGTGACGACTGATGTGGGGGTTCTTCGCAGGTTGCCTCGCGCTGCTGGCGCTGGCGCTGATCTTCGTGCTCTATCCCTGGTGGGCGAAGCGGCGGCCGCGCTCCGAGTCCATGCGCGACATCCTGACTCACGCCTACAACCTCCGCCGAAACGAATTGCAGCAGGACGTCGAGATCGGCTGGCTTTCGCCGGAGTTGTTCGGCGAGGCCGAGGCGGAGCTGGACCGCAGCCTCCTCGAAGATGTAGAAGAAGTCGGTGAGGGCGCCATCGAACCTGCGAGGCAGGAAGGACGAACCGCGATCTGGCTTGCACTCGGCGTGGTGGTCGTCAGCATTGGTCTCATGCTGGCGTCCAGTGAACTGACGCGTTTTGCGATATTCGGCGGCGCGCCGGACGAGACTCAACAGATAGAGACACTGCATGAACGCCTGCTTCGGCAGGTCGACGAGAACCCTCAGGAAGCGAATGCCTGGGCGGAACTTGGAGATTTTTACCGGGAGCAGGGGCAAGGGCCGGAGGCGGTGAGCGCATGGATGCATGCCAATGCCTTGCTGGAATATTCGGACCCCTCGGCACTGGTGGCGCTGGCGGATGCGATGGCGATGGCGGGCGGAGACTGGTTCTCAGACGAGGCCATGGGATACCTGTCGCAGGCGTTGGACTTGGACCCGGCTCACCAGAAGGCCCTATGGCTGTTCGGCTGGGCGTCCTGGCAGAGAGAGAACGCGGAAGCAGCGGTTCAGTCTTGGGAACGGTTGCTCATGGTCTTGCCAGTAGAAGAGGAGGGCGTCCGCGCGATGGTCGAGAATTGGCTGGACGAGGCCAGGCGTGAAGCCGGCGAACCCGAGATCGAGCCCTCTCTGCAGGTGGAAGTGGCGCTGGACCCGGCATTTGTGGAAGCCTACAACCCGGACGCGACCCTGTTCGTATACGCGCGCCGCGTTGACGGGCCGCCCATGCCGCTCGCGATCTGGCGCGGCGTGGCCAGTGAGTTTCCGGTACAGGTGGTGCTGGATGACACTCTGGCGATGATGCCGGAGATGAACTTGTCCAAGGCCCGCGAAGTCATGGTGGTGGCGCGCATCAGCGAAAGCGGACAGGCAGAGCGGCAGAGCGGCGACCTGATCGGGGAGGTCGGACCGGTGGCTGTCATCCCCAACGCGACGACCCAAGTGACGATCGACCAGCGCATCCCGTGAATCTCCCGGTCCCTCTCTACATCGGCCTGCGCTACCTTCGGGCGCGCCACCGGCATCGTTTCATCTCTTTCATCTCGCTGGTTTCAACGCTGGGCATCGCGCTGGGATTGACCGCGGTGATTGCCGTGATGTCGGTCATGAACGGATTTCATACCGAGATCCGGGACCGACTGCTGGGCATGGTGTCCCACATCAGCATCAGCGAAACGGATCGAAAGTTGCAGGACTGGCGCGAGCTGGCGGAGCAATTGACGCAATACCCGGAAGTGGTCGCGAGCGCGCCGTTCATCGAAGGCCAGGGGATGCTGCTTTATCGGGACCGTGTGAGCGGGGTCGGGCTGCGAGGCATGCTGCCGACGCTGGAAGCGGAAGCTTCCCGAATTGCACAGCATATGACCCGAGGCACCCTGGATCGGCTGGAGCCGGGCGCATATCGAATCGTTCTGGGCGATGAACTGGCCCGGCATTTGAATGTCCGGGTGGGCGATCAGGTGACCCTGATCGTGCCGCGGGCAGCCAGCACTATTGCCGGACTTCTCCCCAAATTCCGCCGTTTCGAAGTCGTCGGGATCTTTGATCTCGACATGCGGAGCTACGACCGACACTTGGCCTTGGTGCACTTGGAGGATGCCCGGCAGGCACTGGCATTGGGCGAAGGGGAAGTTGGCGGCCTGAAAGTTCGCCTTCAGGACTTGTTCAAGGCACCGTGGCTGGCTGACCGGTTCCGCGAAGAGCTGGACGGGCGTTACTGGGTGCTGGATTGGTCGGATCTGGACAACGGCTTTTTCAAGGCGATCCAGATGGAAAAAACCATGCTGTTTCTTCTTCTGATGCTGATTGTGCTGGTGGCGGCGTTTAACATCATTTCTGCGCTATTGATGACGGTGCTGGAAAAGCGCGCCGATATCGCCGTGCTGCGTACCTTGGGCATGACCCAGCGAGGGACCCTCCAAGTCTTCCTGCTGCAGGGCTTGACGATCGGCCTTGGGGGAACGACGCTGGGAGTCGGTGGGGGCGTGGCCTTGTCCTATAACCTTCAGGTGGTCGTTGGAGCGATAGAAAAAGTCTTTAGTTTCAAAGTCTTTTCGCCGGAAGTTTATTACATTAGTGAGATTCCGTCGCAATTGCTCTGGGGGGACGTCGTGATTGCGGCGGTGGCCTCGATTCTCCTGTCTGTGATTGCTGCCGTCTATCCGGCACGTAAGGCGTTGCAGGTCATGCCGGCCGAGGTGTTGCGCTATGAGTGATTCCGAACTGCGTTGGAGTGATTTCGTGCTGCGTTGCTCTGGGCTGGCCAAGTCGTTTGGTTCTGGAGAGGTGCAAGTCGATGTCCTGTGTGATCTGGAACTGGAGGTTGCTCGGGGCGAGAGCGTGGCGATTGTTGGCGCTTCCGGGTGCGGAAAAAGCACTTTGTTGCACTTGCTCGCGGGCTTGGACCGGCCTGACGCGGGCGTTGTCGAGGTTGGCGGCCGTCGAATCGACACGCTGGCTGACTCGGAACAGGCGCAATTGCGCAACCGAAGCCTGGGCTTCGTATACCAGATGCACCACCTTTTGCCCGAATTCTCGGCATTGGAGAATGTCACCATGCCGCCGTTAATCGGAGGAATGTTGGTCGAACAGGCCTGCGAGAAAGCGACGGAACTGTTGAAACGGGTGGATATGGGAGATCGGTTGCAGCATCGCCCGGGAGAATTATCCGGGGGAGAAAGGCAGCGAGTGGCAGTGTGTCGTGCGCTGGTTATGGACCCGGATGTCGTCCTGGCCGACGAGCCGACTGGGAATCTTGACCCTCATACGGCGCACGAGGTATTCGACCTGATGAAGCAACTGAATGCTGAGCGCGGAATTGCGCTGGTTCTGGTGACGCACGACGAAACCCTGGCGAAAACGATGCAGACAGGTTACCGCTTGTCGGATGGGCAGGTGGTCAGGGAGTGGTGATCGCCAAGACGTGACAGAATTTCGTTAAATTTTATCTTCAAAGTTGCTTCCATAGGCAAATGAAGAAATGCTGATACCCATTCATCGATTGGTGGTCGGGCATCTGGGTCTGGATATTGAACTGAGTAAAACGAGCCGTTACGTGATGTAGTCCTGAAGCCCGTCCACCGCAAGAGCCGCAAAAAAGGTGAGATGCAAGGCGAGAAAGGCCAGCGGAATCCATCGCTCAATGTCGGTCACGGAACGATAGAGTCTGCTTCGTCCTCCCTCTATCAGCCGCCACTCATGCGTGTAGAGCATTGCTGGCAGATGTTGTTCGAGTTCGTGAATGATCCCAAACTTCACCGCGTTCAGATCCTTGTGTGACTTGATGATTCGGTACCACAGCACTGACACTAAGGCACCCAAAACCGGGACAAGCATCATCCACCAGTCCGAATCTAGATTTGACGATTGATATCCGTAAAGGGCAACGAGCGCAACATTTAGCGTCAGGAGATAACGGCTCGACGCGACTCGTCTCGCGCTCACGTTCTCAGCTGATTTAACATACAGTTTGTATTGTTCGAGGACGGTCTCCTCGAAAGAGTCGCTGTAAGTCTCCTTCGTGTAGTGGAATAGTGCTCCACCGGGTCGGTCAGCCATATTCCACTCTTACCTCTGCCCAGCGATCAGCTTCTTCAGATTGTCCCAGCTCCATGTATAAATTTTGTCAGATTTGCGCGCCATGGCTGGTTTGTGGCAAGTCTTGTGAGGACGGCCCCACAAGAGAAAATAAGGTTTTCCTTCTTCTCGGGTGATGGCCAGCTCTGCCGCCACGCCTCTTGCCTGATGCGTATGCTCTCCGCAGATGACGATAGTGAGGTCGGTTTGGCGGATGCGGCGCCGGACTTCTGCTTTCCAGTTGCTTGAAAAACGCTCTCGCACTGACCAGTCGGCAATCCCGAAAGGTGAATCAGCATTTTTCGCCTGAGCGACCAGAGCATTACGAAGCTCTTCGTCGTGATCGAAATCGAAACTAATGAAAGCTCGTTTCATGACCGTGATTTATCCCCGCGAGAAGTGTTGATTGCCGAAAATTGTCAGGTTGTGGTATACGTTTGCATGCACATTATTGCCAATTTACCTCAATACACTTTCTGTTCTATAGAGAATGTGTTAGTAGCAATCTATCGGAAACAACTTCACCTTCCAAAGTTTGTCCCCCCATTTGAAAGCGTCTGAGCATTGAACGGCCACAATTGACTTGAATCTCTTGCTCAAATAGGAATTCTGGAATTGAATAGTCACAATCTTGGGAGCCAGATTTCTTTGACCCGTCAAGGCTCAGGGCAACAAATGCGCCGCGCTTCTTGGCTTTCTCAATGGCGCGAAACAAGTCATCTTGGTCAAACGATTGCGCTCCGTACAGAATTGCTTGGCTGTAGGAATAAGGCGGGTCACAGTAAACCACATCGCCTTCGCAAGCTCTTTCGATCGATTCTTCGTACTCTCTGTGAAAAAACTCGGTACCACTTACACGCTTCGACCATTCATCGACACGTCTTCCAAAAGTGCCGAAATGGATTGGCTTGTGAACGCCGCAAGGGGTGGACATGTAACCGTCTTTCATCCTGAACCGCATAACGCCGCCATAGGCCGAGCGGCTTAGAAACAATAGATCAGCTGGATTCGCATTTGCATTGTATCGGGCTTTGATCTTCCCATATTGTTCGACCTTGTCGCCATTCTGTACTTCCTCCCAGCGCTCCCGATACCATTGCTTCAGCGTCTCGGGATTGTCTTTCAGCGTTTTCCAGATGTCGACAAGCGGCCTAAAACAATCTGCAGCCTCTCCCTTTCTGGGCGCGAGTACAGCGAGGACGCCACCCGATCCTAAGAATGGTTCATGATAGACGCCAAATTGTTTGGGGAAAAATGAAATGATTTCATGGGCAAATCGCTGTTTATTGCCAATCCACTTAAGAAGTTGACTTTTGTAAGGCTGGACTCCTACAGTAGTATTAATTTCAGCCTTTTCTGGCTCAAAGACTTCTTCTTCGATGTCAATGTCTAGTTGCATCGTTTTTCCCAAGTTAAAAACTGATCAAAAAATACACGATTTTGGAATATTGTGCAAGGGGCTATATCCTTGCGAACCAAGCATAGCATCAAATTCTCATGAGTGCTTCTGGAGCTAAATTTCGCAGGATATTGCTGGATTTCTTAAGGGAAATTCGCATCGAAGCAGGTTTGCGGCAAGTGGACCTGGCAAAAAAACTAAATGTTCCTCAGGCAAGGATAAGCAAATATGAACTAGGGGAACGCCGTATCGACCTGCTAGAACTTCGAGCCATTTGCGAGGCACTTGAGTTTCCATTTCTGGAGTTTGTAGAGGAACTGGAAAAGCGAATTAAGGAGAAAGGCAATTGAGACCGGTAGATAGGTTTTTGGGAAAGCCTAAGTCGTTTTGGGCGGCGGTAAGACTTTTGAGCCAGAAAGTCGGATATAGCCAAGGTGAAGAAATCATTGTCCCCAGTATGGAGGGTATGCTAGAGGCATATGCTGAGATGGGCCTCGAATTATCTGAGTTGCAGGATCAAAAAGGACCTACAGATTTAGCTATCAGTTTGTCGGATTACTTTACAGAGCGAGCTAGGGTGCTCATGTGCGAAGTAGAGCCAAAGCTGATGGATGCAGAGGAAGCAAAAGTGTTGTTTGAGGAAATGCGAGAAGAACTTAAGCCGACTTGTCCACTGCCAATGAACAAGTAAAAAAGGGAGAAAAGGGCAGAAGCATTTTTGACTGGTACTGTGAATATGATGGTTGAGAAATATTCACAAGGATTTCCGTGTGACTATGACCCACGGGAACTGACTACTGTTACGCGTGAGGGCGCACTGCTTCGAACTCTTGCCCGCAGGGTCGATGGAGCATTTCCGTCCGTAGTTAATCCTGTCGCGGTTTGGGAGATTAAGGAATACTATTACACAACCACTTTTGGCAGCCGTGTTGCGGATGGTGTCTATGAAACTCTCCTTGATGGAATGGAGTTGGAGGAACTAAGGGAGAACGAACAGATTAAGGTGAAGCATTACTTAATAACAGATGCACGATACACGTGGTGGGAATGTGGGAAAGCCTACCTCTGCAGAATGTTCGATATGCTCCATATGGGCTATGCAGATGAAATTTTGTTTGGTAGGGAGGTTGTTGAGGAAATGCCTCGAATTGTGGCGGAGTGGGTTGATGTGTATAAGGGCAGCCTTTCCTAGTCTCTGCTTTCCCAAGTCCATGAGATTCGAACATTGTCGGTCAACTTTTCAGCGCAATTATGATTACGGATTTGTTGTCTTCACAACAATTGCATGGGCACATGGTCATGAGAGATAGCAAAAACTGTTTTTTCAAAAATAGCTTCCATTATCCACGCCACACGGTCCTCGTAATCAATTTGAATTTCTTTTGAAATAATATTTTCTCTTACGCTAAATTCTAATTCACTAATATTTGCCTTGTGCCCAGTTGTTGGATGTACCACAAATGTTTCCTTGGGAAATTTCACAACATAGGTTCTTATTTCTTTGTTTACTGATGCCGTGACGACCCACCCACAAGTATTTTTAATGCTATCTTTTCCTCTAGTATCAAGGCATTTACGGTATTTGTCAGCTATTTCGTGAAGCGATATTGTGCCTTTGTTTCTCACTTCAATTTTAAGCGTAACACCTGCATCGGAAAAACTCTCTTTTTGATCTTCATCTACATTACTAATAGCAGCTCGATAGTTGAAAACTTCATCAAAAGCGAGACAAAGATCTATAGAAATTTTCTTAATACAAACAAACCTATCCCAGTCGGCGGCGACAGGCTCTCTAAGTTGAACCAATTTAATATTTTTTGTGTTCGCTATTGCCTTTGCACTTTCAGTAAATCCGGACTTTGAAACTACTACGCCTTTATCAAGTTTGGCATCGGTGAGAATTTCAGAAAGTTTAAAAACAACGTCTTTGGATATTTTTTTATCCCAAAATTTGCACTCAATGGCCGTTTTATATGTATGGATTCCATCGCTGTGCGACGTAAGAATATCAATTTGATGGCTTACGCCAGATTGCCCCAAGACTTTACATGTTGATCCCCAACACTCGATCTGTACGCCTGTGGCTTTTCCCAGTTCTTGGTATATGTTTTTCACCAATTCTTCGTATGACTGCCATTCCATCTTTAGCTCCTGATCTTGGATTCCTATTGTTCCGTAATTTTTGGAGGGAGTTGGATTATATTTTTAAAAATCGAGATGGGAGTGCTAGTAACTCTAGCGGGCATTTACGGGTTGTTCCTTCAGTACGGCTTACAAAAAATCCTTTACCTGTTTTTTTAGCACTGGCAGTAATTCCGCCTCAAACCAAGGATTTTTCTTCAACCAGCCGTTATTCCGCCAAGACGGATGCGGTAGGGGAATTTTCCCCGAAGGCAGGAATTCTTCCCAGGCGGCCACGTTGGCGGTTAGGGAATCGCGGCACTGTGCACCTAGGTGCCAGCGCTGCGCGTGGTAGCCAATCAACAGGAAAAGCTTCAACTGTGGCATGGCGGCGAATAAGCGCTCATGCCATTGCTCGCTGCAAATCTGCGGGGGCGGTAAATCCGCTCCGCGGCGGTCCTGCCCGGGAAAACAGAACGCCATCGGCATGGTGACGATGCGCTTGGCATCATAAAACTGATCCCGATCCACGCCCATCCACTCGCGCAGGCGCTTTCCGGAAGGGTCGTCGAATGGCAGCCCGCTCCGGTGAACATGCGTACCAGGCGCTTGGCCGCACACGCAAACCCGTGCCGTAGTAGACAGCCTTGCTACCGGCCTCGGCGAATGTCCATGCGGTTTGAAGTCTTCCGCGCACGTTGAACACTGGCGAAGCGACCGAGCGAGGCGCAGCAGGCGGTTGCGCGCCGCCGAGGCTGTTCCAGGGGCCACATGCACCCCGGTGGGGCACGTGGAAGTCATTCTGCCTATTTCTCCAAGATGTCGTGCAAGACTTTTTCGACCCTGCGCTTGTGCCGGGTCTGCCAGATACGGACCACGTACCACCGCCAGTACAAAAGGATAGTCCAGTAGCTGACGGCCGCGCCAATGGCTCCGCAAATCAGGGATCCGACGAGCAGAGGCAGTCCAATGATGTACAACTCCTCTGTGAACCAGGCCCAGGACCACTCGAACGCGAAATGCTGAGGGGGGATGTTGAGCACCCAACTGCCGACGAGATAGCTAGTAAGAAAGATCGGAGGGATGGTGACGGGGTTGGTGATCCAGACCAACAGCACGGCGAGGGGCAGGTTGGAGGCGAACACGATGGCCAACGCGGCCGCCACCACCATCTGCCCCGGAATGGGAAGAAATGCGCAGAACACCCCGATTGCAAACGCTCGGGCCACCGAACGGCGGTTGAGGTGCCACAGGTTGTCCTTCAATGCCACCGAACCGAACAGGCGAAGCGTCTGATGCTCCCTGACCCGATGGAAGTGCGGAAGATATTTCTGTAGAACCTTGCGTGCCATCGTGGTTGCAGGGCAATTAGGAACGCCTAATACTCTACAATAATTTGTTCAATTTCGCTGATTTACACCCTCGATGCTGGATCTGATACAGGCTGGAGGCTGGGTGATGCTGCCTATCCTGGTGTGCTCCATCCTAGCGTTGGCCATCATTTTGGAGCGCAGTTGGGCTCTGCGGCAGGGTCAAGTGATGCCAGACGGCTTGCTGGCGCAGGTGCGAGCCTGGTTGCAGCAGGATGCGTTGGATGGGGACCGCCTTGACGCGTTGCGCAACAGTTCGCAATTAGGACGTGTATTGGCGGCTGGCTTGAGTCTCCATCAGCAGACGCTGGAGGAGCGCAAGACAGCGGTTGAGGATGCAGGCCGCCGGGGTGCGGTCGAGCTGGAACGTTTCTTGGCGGCGCTGGGCACCATCGCGATGATTTCTCCCTTGCTGGGTCTTTTGGGGACGGTCTGGGGGCTTATCGTCGTGTTTGATCAGATCATGACGACGGGACTCGGCCAACCATCGGACTTGGCCGGAGGCATCGCACAGGCGCTGATTACGACCGCGGCCGGCTTGGCTGTGGCGATTCCGGCCGTGATCTTCCACCGCTTTTTTCAACGCAAGGTTGCCGTGCTGGTCTCCCAAATGGAGTCGGTGGCGCACCAACTGATGGATGTGTTGCAGCAACGCGAGCAGGAGACACCGTGAAGTTCCAAGTTCGCCAGGAAGATACTCTTTCGATCCCGCTGACGCCGCTGATCGATGTCGTGTTTCTGTTGCTGTTGTTCTTTATGCTAACCACGACGTTCAGCCAACTCGATTTCCTGAAAATCCAACTGCCGCAGGGTGAAGCTGAGGCGGTCGGCACCGAAGTGCGCATCAACTTGGCCATCGACGCCATGGGCGACTATTACCTGAATGGACAGTTGCTTCCGGACGACCCCGAAGCCTTGGCGGCACAGTTGCACCTCGCACTCATGGAGCAACCAGACGCGGCGGTCTACATTTACGCCCATGCGTTGACGCCGCACCAGTCGGTCGTGTACCTGATGGCGCAAGCCCGGGGACAAGGTGTGCAGCAAATCCGGGTTGCAACAATGGGCGAACGCTTGCCATGAACGAGACTGCGCGCCGTTCCGGCATGGACATTTACCGACAGTTGCTGCGGTTGGCCCTGCAGGGTCAGGCGGGCATTCTGGCCCTGGCGGTGCTGGGCATGGCGATGGAGGCCGCAACGGGCCCCGCGTTGTCGGCACTGATGAAGCCGATCCTGGATGGCGCGATCGTCGAGCAACAGCCGGACGTCATTCGCTGGGTGCCGCTGGCCTTGGTCGGGATTTTCGTGCTGCGGGCGGCTGGCTCGTACCTCAGTGCATCCTGCATGGCGCAGATTGGTGCGCGCCTGGTCCGGGACCTGCGGCGGAAAATGTTTGCGCGCCTGCTCGAATTCCCGGCAGAGATCCACGACCATACCGCTTCCAGTGATTTCCTGGCGTGCATCACCAGTCACGTCGGGGGCGTGACCACGGCGGCGTCGAAAAGCCTCACCATCCTGATCCGGGACAGCCTGATGGTGATCGGTCTGATCGGCTGGATGCTGTACGTGAGCTGGATCCTGACGGTGGCCTTTCTGGCGGCCGTCCCGGTATTCGCTTGGCTGATTCCCAGCAGCAATCGAAGAGTCCGGAAGCTTAGCCACCGCATGATGGAGGCACTTACTGCGACTGTGCAGAACGCCCAAGAGGTGATTCAAGGCTACCGGGTCGTGAAGGTGTTCCAAGCCGAGAAGATGGAGAAAACACGTTTCGATGAGACAACCGAACATTTCCGGAAGCGAGATGTCCGCACGCAGCAGATGTCGGCCTTGGTGTCTTCGGTCATCATGCTGCTGGTCGGGCTGGCCTGGGCCGGCATTGTCTATCTGGTGACGCTGGAAGGGGTGCTCAGCACCATTACGGTCGGCGGATTCGTGTCGTTCATGTTCGCCATGCTGATGCTATTGGCTCCGGCACGCAACCTGGTGCAGGTCAATACCCGGTTGCAGCAGAGCATCGCCGCCGGGCAGCAGGTCTTCCAGATGCTGGACACTCCGACGGAGCAGGATCAAGGCGAACACTCCAAGCAGGATCTGCAGCATTCGATTGTCTATGATCGGATCAGCTTACGTTACCGCAATGCGGACCGCGAAGCGCTCCGCAATGTCTCGCTGACGATCCGGCGTGGCGAGACCGTCGCCCTGGTCGGGCGCTCCGGCTCCGGCAAGTCTTCACTCGCCAACCTGCTGCCGCGCTTCTATGCCCCGCAGAGCGGGGAAATCCGGATTGACGACATTTCGATCAATGACCTGAAATTGTCCGACCTGCGCGGGTTGATCAGCTACGTGGGACAGAACGTGGTGCTGTTCAACGACACGGTGCGCAACAACATCACCTACGGAGTGGACTCGGACCAGCAGCACGACCTGGAGCTGGCGCTGCGAAGCGCGCATGTCGACGAGTTCGTGGATCGCCTGCCGCAGGGCCTAGAGACCATCATCGGGGAAGGGGGCGTGCAGCTCTCCGGGGGCCAGCGGCAGCGCCTGGCCTTGGCTCGGGCTTTGTACAAGCGAGCGCCAATCCTGATCCTGGACGAGGCGACCTCGTCGCTGGACAGTGAATCCGAGCGCTATGTGCAGGATGCTTTGGACAAGATCATGGAAGTCTCCACCACCCTGATCATCGCGCATCGATTGTCAACGGTGGAACGGGCAGACCGGATCGTCGTCCTGGATCAGGGCGAGGTTGTCGAGCAGGGCACGCATGAGGAGCTGATCCAGAGAAACCAGGTCTATAGAAAGCTCTACCAACATCAATTCCAGGATACGGGAGACGTCGAGGAACGCCTGCCCCGCCGCGGGGAATTGCTGGAGGAGGAGAGCACCCGGCATCAGTCTTGGGTGACGCGTTTTGCCGAGACCGTCTGGTACGAGGATAGCCGCTGGGTGTGGGCCTTGCGGCCATTGAGCTGGTTGTATCGCACCGGTGTGTTCCTGCGGCGGGTCTGGCGCCGTTGGCTGAATCGGCCGCCTGCCTTGCCTGCGCCTGTGGCGGTGATCGGCAACCTGAGCGTCGGGGGCACCGGGAAAACCCCTCTGGTGGTCTGGCTTGCGCTCCGGCTTCGAAGCCTGGGGATTTCAGTCGGGATCGTGTGCCGGGGCTACCGGGGCGACAGTCCAACTTGGCCTCGCGAGGTTGATGCCGCGACCAGCCCCGATGAGGTCGGGGAAGAAGCGGTCTTGATTGTGGCACAGACGGGCTGTCCCGTGTTTGCGGGGCCGGACCGGGTTGCTGCCGCGCAGGCACTCTGCGAGCGGCATACCGTCAGCATCATCCTTTCGGATGACGGGTTGCAGCATTTGGGCTTGCCGCGACAGATCGAGATCCTAGTGGTGGACGGCAAACGCCGGTACGGCAACGGCTTGTGCCTGCCTGCCGGACCGCTGAGGGAACCGCTCGGGCGGGCGCGTTTGGCCGATTGGATCCTGGTGCACGGAGGAGATCCGGAGCAAGGAGAACACCGGTTCGACTTGCAGGTGAAACACCTGCGCTCTTTGCTTGACGGCAACACGATTCCGCTGTCTAGCCTTGCAGGGCAGACCGTGCATGCGGTCTGCGGGATCGGGAATCCGGACCGGTTCCTGGAATCCTTGGCCAGCGCCGGGATCGACGCGATTCCGCACATCTACGAGGATCACCATGCTTTCCGAGCTGGTCAGCTCGACTTTACGGACGGTCACGCAGTCGTCATGACGCCTAAGGATGCGGTCAAGTGCGAGCGTTTTGCCCGTGAACGGTGGTATTCTTTGGAGGTCGACGTGGCGCTGGAACCGGTTGTTGCCGAGGAAATCATCGGCGGCGTACAGCGAACCGTTGAGCAGGGTCGAAAAGCCAAGGCACTGGATTCTCTGGATGCCGAGGCGAGGACTTGAGCGGAGCTCGGAAACAGATGGACAAAAGACTGCTGGATATCCTTGTTTGCCCGGTCACCAAGGGTCCGCTGCTGTACGACCGTAAACAGCAGGAACTGATTTCGGTGTCGGCGCGCCTGGCCTACCCGGTGCGCGACGACATTCCGGTCTTGCTGGAGGAAGAGGCGCGCGGACTGTCGGAAGAGGAATACCAGCGTTACCGGCATGATTCATGACCAACCCTTCCATGTGGCGATTCCGGCGCGAAGTGCGTCGACGCGGCTGCCGAACAAGCCGCTGCTTGAAATCGCTGGGAAGCCGATGCTGCAATGGGTTTTTGAGCACGCCCGGCAGAGCGGGGCCGCTTCGGTCGTGATTGCGGCGGGCGACGAGGCGGTGGCCGACTGCGCCCGTTCGTTTGGCGCGCCGGTCTGGATGACGAGTCCGGATCATCCGAATGGGACAGCCCGCTTGGGCGAATTGCTGGAACATCTGGACTGGGACGCGGATGCGATCGTGGCCAATGTGCAGGCAGACGAGCCGATGCTCCCGCCCACCCTGATCGCCCAGGTGGCCGGGAACTTGGCTGCTCGGGATGAAGCCTTCGCAGCGACTTTATGCGAACCTCTCGGTGAAGGGGATTGGGATCGTGCCCAGATCGTCAAGGTCTGGCGAGACGAGGAAGGATACGCCGAAGGATTCAGCCGGGCGCCCCGGCAAATCGAAGAAGCGCGTTGCCAGCGCCATCTGGGGATTTACGCCTATCGTGCAGGCGGGCTTGCCCGGTATGTCAAGTTGCCCCCGGCGCCGCAAGAACTGGAGGAATCGCTGGAACAGTGCCGGATGCTCCACCATGGCCTTCGCGTCCATGTTGAGCCGGGCGTCGAAGCGACATCGCCGGGCGTGGATACGCCCGAGGATTTGGCACGGGTGCGCGCCGCGATGGAGGCCTTGGCATGAATGCCGGAAAGCGTGCATTGCTGTTGGTCGCGCACGGTTCGCGCCTGCCGGAAGCCAATACCGAAGTGGCTGAGCTCACCAATCGGTTGCGCGAGGTATCCGGCGACCGGTATGAGATCGTGACGCATGCTTTCCTCGAAATTGCCAAACCGGACATTCCGACGGGAATTGACGTCTGTGTTGCCCAGGGTGCGGCACAGCTGTGGGTTCTGCCGTATTTCCTGGCTGCGGGCCGTCATGTCCGCGACGACGTTCCAGCCTTGCTGGATCAGGCGCGTGAGCGGCATCCTGATGTGCTGATCAACCTGTGCACGCATCTGGGTGCGGAGGCCAGTTTGCCCGAGCTGCTGTTGCAATTGGCCGAGGGTGGTTCTGCCTGAAAATGGCATGCGACCCCTTATAATGCCGCGTCCGACCCATTGCAAGGATTGCCATGTTTAAAAAAGACCTGACCATTGCCGGATTCGACCCGGAAGTTGCTGCTGCGATGGAGGCGGAACGTCGCCGCCAGGAAGAACATATCGAACTGATCGCCTCCGAGAACTACACCAGTCCGCGAATCCTGGAAGCCCAGGGTTCGGTGCTGACCAACAAGTATGCGGAAGGTTATCCTGCCAAGCGTTACTACGGGGGATGCGAGCATGTAGACGTGGTCGAGCAACTGGCGATCGACCGTGCCTGCGAGTTATACAAGGCAGATTACGCCAATGTGCAGCCACACGCCGGATCTCAGGCGAATGCGGCGGTGTACACCGCGCTGTTGCAACCGGGCGACACCCTGCTTGGCATGGCCTTGGCCCATGGCGGGCACCTGACGCATGGCTCCCATGTCAATTTTTCCGGACAGAACTACAACGCGGTTCAGTACGGGCTGGACCCGGAGACTGGGGAGGTGGACTACGAGCAGGTGGAACAACTGGCTGCCGAGCATCGTCCCAAGATGATCGTGGCCGGGTTTTCCGCTTATTCGCGGGTTATGGACTGGCAACGCTTCCGCGACATCTCCGATTCCGTTGGGGCTTTGCTGATGGTTGACATGGCGCACGTCTCCGGGCTGATTGCCACAGATCTCTACCCGAGCCCGGTACCGGTTGCCGACGTGGTGACCTCCACCACTCACAAGACACTGCGCGGACCTCGCAGTGGGTTCATCATCGCCCGCGAAAACGAGGAGATCACCAAGAAGATCAACTCCATGGTGTTCCCCGGAATGCAGGGTGGTCCGCTGATGCATGTCATCGCGGCGAAGGCGGTGGCGTTCCGTGAGGCTGCCCAGCCCGAGTTCAAGGAATACCAGCGCCAGGTATTGGCCAACGCCAAGGCGATGGCTGAAGTATTCATCGAGCGCAACTACAAGGTCGTTTCTGGTGGGACCGATGACCACCTGTTCCTGGTCGACTTTATCGCCCAGGAACTGACCGGAAAGGAAGTCGACGCTGCGCTGGGACAGGCCCACATCACGGTGAACAAGAACACCGTTCCCAACGACCCGAAATCGCCGTTCGTCACCAGCGGCATCCGGGTCGGCACACCCGCGGTCACGACCCGGGGTTTCCAGGAGGATGAATGCCGTACGCTGGCTGGCTGGATGTGCGACATCATCGACAACTTGGGCGATGAATCCGTGATTGACCGCGTGCGCGGGCAGGTGCAGGAAATCTGCGCGCGCTATCCGGTGTACGAGGCCGATTAACCGGCCTCGGGCCAGGGAGCGGGAGCACTGCCGAGGAGATCGTGCGCTGCCCGTTCTGCAAACACGGCGATACCCAGGTCCTGGATTCTCGGCCGGTGGGTGGGGGCGATCAAGTACGCCGCCGCCGGCAATGCCTGAATCCGAACTGCGAGCAGAAGCGTTTCACGACTTACGAGCGGGCGAAGCTGAAGCTCCCGGATGTCGTGAAGAAAGGGCAAACGGTTCCACAGGCTTTCGATACCGAAAAATTGACATGGGGCATCGAGATGGCATCGCGCAACCGGCCCGTCAGTTCGGACGTGATCGAAGAGATGGTCCAGAACGTCTGCGACCGGGCGTGCTCCTACCCGAGCAGGAGCATATCGAGCCGGACGATCGGGTTGTGGGTCATCGACGAGTTGCGCGAGCGGGACCAGATCGCCTGCATCCTGTATGCCTCGGTGTTCGAGGAAATCACTACGATCGAACAGTGGCGGCAGTTGCTGGAACGCGAGGCCAATGCGCTGCCGGAATCGGCCAGGCGCAAACAGTTGGACTTGTTGAGCAGGGAAGAGACTCCGGGCGACCTTCCACCGCCATGACGGTGCAGGAGACGGACGCACGCTTCATGGAAGAAGCGCTGGAACTGGCGGAGCAAGGCCGCTACACCGCATCCCCCAATCCCTGTGTCGGGTGCCTGGTGGTGGCCGATGGCACCGTGGTCGGGCGGGGGTTTCATCGCCGCACCGGGGAACTTCACGCTGAACCGCAAGCCTTGACGGAGGCGGGGGACCGGGCGCGCGGAGCCACGATGTATGTGACGCTTGAGCCCTGTGCGCACCAAGGACGCACGGCTCCGTGCGTGTCGGAGATCATCGCCGCTGGCATCAAGCGAGTTGTATCCGCCTGCGAGGACCCCAACCCCCAAGTGGCTGGACGCGGCCATGGGATGCTGAAGGAAGCAGGTATTGAATGTGAGGTAGGAATTGGGGCCGAACGAACGCAGGCACTGAACCGGGGGTTCTGGAAACGCATGACGATTGGGCGGCCTTGGGTTTGCGTCAAGCAGGCGATGAGCCTGGATGGCGGAACGGCGCTGGCCGACGGGCACAGCCAATGGATTACGAGTCTGGAGGCGCGTGCCGATGTGCAGTGGCGACGGGCCCGAAGCGGAGCGGTGCTGTCGACGGCTGCGACCGTAGGCCGGGATGATGCCCGGCTCAACGTCCGCCTGAAAGCACAGGTGTTGGGTGTTGATCAGGTTCGCCAGCCATTGCGGGTCATCATGGACCGGAAAGGAGAACTGTCGAGCGATCTTTCCCTGTGGTCGGTACCGGGGTCCTGCGTGGTCTACACTCTGGACGAGCATGCCGAAAAACTCCGGGCGGCCATCCCGTCCGAAGCGGAAATCCAGACGGTGCAGGCTGGCGGGAAGGGGCTGGATCTCGCAGCGGTGCTGTCGGGGTTGGCCACGGACTACGAAATTAACGACATCTTGGTCGAAGCGGGCGCGAAATTCGTTGGCGCACTGATCCAGGAAGACCTGGTCGATGAGATGGTGATCTACATTGCTCCCCGCTTGCTGGGTGCGGATGCCGCGCCCTTGGCGGAACTGCCGCCGGCCGAAGACCTTCCGGAACGCTTGGGCTGGATGCTGCAGGATGTCCGTGCGCTGGGTCCCGATGTCCGCATCACCTACCATCGGAGCCACTGAAGTGTTCACGGGCATCGTCGAGGCGCGGGGTCGGGTAGAAGCCGTGGAAGACACGGAGTCAGGGAACTCCATGCGTATCCGGCATCCAGTACAGGGCCGTCTGCAGGGAATTCGACCGGGCGACAGCATTGCCGTCAGCGGAGTCTGCCTGACCGCTTGCGCGGTGGAAGAGGGATTCTTTAGTGTGGATCTCAGTGCAACGACACTCGAGCGCACGACGCTGGGCAACCTGAAAGTTGGGGGCGAAGTCAACCTGGAACCAGCCTTGCGCGTCGGCGAACCAATGGGCGGGCATCTCGTGAGCGGGCATGTCGATGTGGTGGGCACGATCGTGGCGATCGAAGCAGAGGGTGATTGCAGCCGGACAGAGGTGGAAGCCCCAGTGGAAGTCCACCGTTATCTGGTCCCGCGCGGCTCGATCTGTGTGGATGGGGTCAGCCTGACCGTTACCGATGTTGGAGCGAACACATTCAGCGTCACGCTGGTTCCGCACACCTGCGCCGTCAGTTTGGCGGGCGATTACCGTGCTGGTATCCAGGTCAACCTGGAAGTTGATATGCTGGCAAGATATCTGGAACGCCTTCTTGAGGAGCGCGACCGGTCATGAATTTCAATACGATTGAGGAACTGATCCAGGAGTTGAGGGCCGGACGGATGATCGTGCTGGCCGATGACGAAGCTCGGGAGAATGAAGGGGATCTGGTCGTGGCGGCTTCGCTGGTGACGCCGGAGCACATCAATTTCATGACCCGGCATGGACGCGGCCTGCTGTGTCTGGCAATGACCCGGGAACGCTGCCAGCAACTGAATTTGCCGCTGATGGATCCGACCACGGATGAGGCGCATCGCACCAATTTCACGTTCACCATCGATGCGCACGAAGGCATTGCCACGGGGGTGTCGGCGCATGACCGGGCCACCACGATCCAGACGGCTGTCGCGGCAGATGCCCGACCGGGCGACATCCTGCAGCCTGGGCATTTGCAATGCCTGATGCAACAGCCTGGGGGCGTCCTGACTCGTGCCGGACATACGGAAGGCGGGTGCGATCTGGCGCGGCTGGCCGGTTTGGAGCCGGCTGCCGTCATTGTGGAGATCCTGAATGAGGATGGCACGATGGCACGACGCCCGCAGTTGGAAGAGCTGGCCGAGGAACACGGCCTCAAGATCGGCACGATCGAGAATCTGATCCGCTATCGGGTCGAGCGCGAACCGACCGTGCGGCGCGGCGCCAGTTGCCACTTGCCGACCGATTACGGAGAATTCGAATTGATCGCCTACGAGGACCTGACGGTTGACACGGTGCATCTAGCGTTGGTTGCTGGTCCACTGGATCCGCAGAAAGCAACGTTGGTGCGCGTACATGTGCAGAACACACTCAGCGACGTGACTCTGGCTTCAGTACCGGACTTGGGCTGGCCGCTTCGTGATGCACTGCAGCGGATTGCTTCTGAGGGCCAAGGGGTGGCGGTGATTCTGCGCTGGCCCGAATCTCCGCCGCGTTTGCTGGAACGTGTCCGGATGTTGCACAATAGTCCTGAGCCGGCTCGCACCCGGGTCGTCCCAACGGATCGACGAGTGCTGGGGGCTGGTTCGCAGATCCTGGCCGACCTTGGAGTCCACCAGATGCGTTTGATGAGCGCGCCTCAGGTGTTCCATGGTCTGGGCGGGTTCGGACTTGAAGTTGTGGAGCACATTAAGCAATGACAGATTCCTTGCCGCATTACGATCAGATTCGCGACCCGGACGAGAAACGGGCACTGGCCGACCGGGGGCTGGATTTCGCGCTGGTTGCTTCTCGCTTCAACGAGCCGATCGTCAACCGGCTGATCGAAGGTGCGGCTGCCACGCTGGTGGCGCGCGGGGCTGAGATCAAGAATATCGACCTGATTCGAGTTTCTGGCTCGTTCGAATTACCGGGCACGGCACGGCTGTGTGCGGATACGGGACTGTATGACGCCATCATTGCGCTGGGTTGCGTTATCCGGGGGGAGACTCCTCACTTCGATTACGTGGCCTCCGAATGCGCGCGGAACCTCGCGCACCTTGCTCGACAGGAAGACGTGCCGATTCTGTTCGGCGTGCTGACGACCGACACCCGGGAGCAGGCCGATCAGCGCTCAGCCCTGTTCGACGATTGGCAGGACCCGTCGCCCAGAATGGAAGGCGGGCGGAAAGTCAGCAATAAAGGAGCCGAGGCGGCGGTGGCGGCACTGGAAATGATTGAAGTGTTTTCCGAGATCATGGAGGATATCGACGACGATGACGACGATGATGACTGAGTTTCCCTCATCGTCGGAAACTGACCGGGCCGAATATCGCGGCCGACATTGGGCCCGCCGTTTGGCGTTGCAGGCCCTTTACCAGTGGGACATATCGGGAGAAGAGGTTTCTGGATTGCTTGACCAGTTCTCCCGAAAGGATGACATCCTGCGGGCCAATACCCAGTATTTCGAGCAGTTGGTGCGAGGGGTCGTGGCACATGAAGCGGACCTGTGCAAGCAGTTGACTCCGATTCTCGACCGGCCAATCAAGCGCCTTGATCCAGTGGAACGGACAGTCCTTCGTTTCGCCTGCTACGAACTGGCACACTGCCGGGAAGTACCGACTGCCGTAATCCTGTCCGAGGCGACCCGGCTGGCCGGGAAGTTCGGAACGGACAAGGGGAGCAAGTATGTCAATGCGGTACTGGATCGGGTGGCGGTCGACCTGCGCAAAGCCTGTGCCGCCTGAATTCAGGTCCGGCTCGGCCTAATTGGTTCTCCGCTGCGCCAGATAGGACTTTGGCATGGACGAAGATACGTTGATCCAGCGGTATTTCAGTTTTGATTCGGATTCCCCGGGTTTGATTCAAGGGCCTGGAGATGATGCGGCATTGTTGACGTTGCCACCGGAAACTTGCGCGATCAGTACCGACTTGTTCCTGCAGGGAGCACATTTCGACCCGGGGGATGATCCCACCGACCTCGGACATAAGGCTCTAGCAGTCAATCTCAGCGATCTAGCAGCGATGGGCGCCACTCCGGTGTGTTTCACGCTCGGTCTCGTCATGCCGCGCATCGACGAAAGCTGGATCGCCGGCTTTAGTGAAGGAGTTAAAGGTCTTGCACGGGAATATGGGGTTGCACTGGCTGGGGGAGATTTGTCGCGAGGAGAACTTGGAGTTTGCATCACGGTCATTGGGACGCTGGAAGGAGACACGCCGGCCCTACGGCGCGATGCGGCGATGGTCGGAGACAGGATCGGAGTGACCGGAACAGTCGGAGATGCCGCCTTGGCCCGTCTATATCCGGACCGGGCTGGACTGGAGAGTTGCCGCAAGAGACTTTATCGCCCACAGCCGAGGGTGGAATTTGGTTGCAACATCCGTGGACATGCCCATGCGGCGATGGACATCTCGGACGGTGTTTTGAAAGACTTAGGAAGATTGCTCAAGGCGAGCGGAAAGGGTGCTTCGGTGGAATTGACGGAAATTCCGCTATCCAAGCCGGTCACCGAGGAACGGACAAAGAGCGGGGACTGGTTCTCGATTCTGGGAGGGGGCGAAGATTACGAGTTGGTATTCACGGCACCGGAGTCCGAGTGGGAAGGCATCCAGAGAATCGGGCATCGACTCGGTGTGTCAATTAGCAGTATCGGGATAGTGGATGGTGATGATGGCTTGAGATTGACCGAGAAGGGTGAATCGGTTCCATTACCATCGCAACTCGGCTACGATCATTTCGGCAGTGCCTGACGAAGCATGCGTATCACTTGGCAGGGCTTGACCGTTTTTCTGGCAACTGGCTTCGGGGTAGGCTATTGCCCGAAAATTCCAGGCACTGTTGGGACTCTCTTAGGGGCGGTGCTCTACTTTGGATTGTCTGCGCATCCTTGGTCTCTCTACGTGCTGGTACTGGGGATCATGCTGGTGGTCGGGGTCTGGTTGTGCGAGCAGGCGGTGGAGACTTTCGGAGATCCTGATCCCAAAGAAGTCGTGTGGGATGAAATGACCGGTTATCTAGTCGCTATGGCGGCGGCGCCGCGCAGCTTGGCTTGGGCAGTTGCGGGGTTCGTACTTTTCCGCATATTCGACATTGTCAAACCGGGGCCCGTAGGTTGGGCAGAGCGTCGGTTCAGCGGAGGGGTCGGCATCATGCTGGACGACTTGATGGCTGGGGTGATGACGCTGCTGCTTCTCGGTGTCACTGAATGGATTGTTTGGATACTTTGACTGTATCATTCATTAATCGATCATGGAATTATTTGCTCATTCGGTTCCGGGTTCTGGGGAAGAAACATGGGAATCGCTGGAAGAACATTTATCGGCTGTAGCAAAAACAGCGGGGAAAAATGCACAAGCTTTTGGGGCAGGATCGGTAGGGCAGTTGGCAGGGTGGCTTCATGATCTAGGCAAGGTCAAATCAGGCTTCCAAGCAAAATTGCGTGGCGAAAGCAATAATATTTCGCATAGCGGAGAGGGTGCGCGCTTTGCACAGGAGAAATTCGGCAAGGGATTAGGCCGTATTCTGGCTTACTGCATCGCAGGACATCATTCGGGACTACCCAATGCGCTAAGCAAATCAACTGGGCGCCCGGTTATTCCTCTGGAGGAAAGGTTGGAGCAAGCGGAGAATGTTTCGCTACCGAATTGGTTATGTATGCCAGAACTAGAAGCACCAGATCCTTTCTCTGGCCTTTCATCTTGTGTATCGCACAATCATTTCGCAACTCAGTTTTTCACTCGGATGCTTTTTTCGGCATTAGTAGATGCAGATTTCTTGGAAACTGAGCGATTTTATCGTCCTGACATTGTTAGAGGCTCGAAAACAGATATCTCAGAACTTCAAGCCTCTTTGAATCGTGGTCTTGCTCGTTTTGGTTCTCCTCGTTCAGAAGTAAATCGCCTACGGGCAAAAGTTTTGGAGGCCGCTGGAGAAGCCGTATTCAAAAATCCTGGATTTTTCTCCTTGACCGTGCCTACAGGTGGCGGCAAGACATTAACTTCCTTAAAGTTTGCTTTAGATCATGCCGCAATCCATGGTATGCGCCGAGTGATACATGTCGCTCCCTTTACTGCCATTACCGAACAAACGGCTGATGTTTTTCGAGAGTACCTTGGAGCCGAAGATGGCATCCTTGAACATCACTCGGCGTTTCAACTTGAAGAGGTTATGCCTGAGACAGAAATTGAAAGAGTAATGACGGCTGCACAAAATTGGGATCAGCCAGTGGTAGTGACTACCGCTGTTCAATTATTTGAGAGTCTTTTTGCAAATCGTACCCAGAAATGCCGTAAGCTTCATAACATCGCCCAGTCAGTTATTATCTTGGATGAAGCTCAGTGCCTCCCGCTCAAATTTTTGAGACCTTGTTTAGCTGCATTGCAAGAGTTGGTGCGCGGCTACGGATGTTCAATCGTATTGTGTACAGCAACTCAACCAGCTGTTCATGATGAGGATGGGCTGAAGGTCGCCGAAGCCTTAGTAAAAGCCAACACGCGGGAAATTGCTCCCAACCCAGAAATGCTTCACCAGAAGTTAAAACGAGTGGATGTGCTGTGTTTTGGGAAACTGACAAATTCAGAATTGGCCGACCAAGTGCGAGGAAAATCAGCGTTGATAATCGTAAACAATAAACGGCAAGCAAGAGACCTGTTTGAGAAATTACGATGCGAGGGTGTTTACCATCTCTCGACAAATATGACAGCTGCCCATCGCCGTGATGTGCTTAAAGTGGTTCGGCCCCGGCTCAAGGCTAATTTGCCCGTCCTTCTAGTCGCAACAGCCTTGGTGGAAGCGGGCGTCGATTTAGATTTCCCTGAGGTCTGGCGGGCGGTCGCTGGCATTGATTCCATTGTTCAAGCTGCGGGACGTTGCAACCGTGAAGGAAAGATGATCCACCAAGGTAAGGTTGTGGTCTTTGAGGCGGAAGAAGCGTATCCTCCTCCACCAGAACTCAAAAAAAATGCCGAAGTCGCTTTATCTATTCTGAAAGATTACCCAGACCCGCTGATGCCAAATGCTGTGACAGCTTATTTCCGTAAACTTTACCGCGACCTCCTCCAAGATCTTGACAGCAAGGAAGTTATGGATCAAATCAATGGTGCGGGGGGACATTTTGATTATTCTTTTGCCGACATAGCCAAAAACTTCCGACTTATTGAAGATGAAACTGTACCGCTAATTATTGGGACGGGCCGTTATGGAATGGATGCTGATGCCAAACAGGTTCTCGAATTTGGAAAGTATGGAGGCGGCATCGCTCGGAAACTGCAACCATTCACTGTGCAGGTTGCACGCAATGTTCGCGCAAGGCTGCTAGATTGTGGGGCAGCGCAAATCGAGCGCAAGCAGGACTTTGAGGATCAGTTTGCTGTGCTATACAATGCTCGGCTTTATGATGATGACGCTGGTTTTTCGGACACCGAAGCGGAAGATATTGGGAATCTGATCGTATGAGGAATCAAGGTGGGTTACGGCGTTAAAATTCATGTGTGGGGACCTTATGCCTGTTTCACTCGACCTGAAATGAAGGTGGAGCGGGTCAGTTATGACGTAATCACACCATCCGCGGCTCGAGGCATTCTGGAAGCAATTCACTGGAAGCCCGCGATTCGTTGGCAGATTGATCGACTCCATGTACTCAATCCTATTCAATTTGTGAACATCCGCCGGAACGAAGTAGGTTCCAAGATTCCGGCTGGCAAGGTAAGGTCAGCCATTCAGTCAAGCAGTCTGGCGGACTTGCACATGGACGTGAACAAAGAACGTCAACAACGTGCCATGCTCGCCTTGCGTGATGTGGCCTATGTGATCGAAGCTCATTTTGAGATGGCTGGCCAAGCTACTGAAGATACGCCAGCTAAGCATTACGATATTTTCAAAAGGCGAGCAGAAAAAGGCCAATGTTTTCATCGTCCTTCGCTAGGCGTTCGAGAATTTGTTGCAGACTTTGAGTGGGTAGAGAAACTGCCCCAATCCAGCCTCACGGGAATGCAAGATTTGGGCTGGATGCTTTACGACATCGACTTTGCAGGCAATAGTTCTGTTCCACAATTTTTCCGAGCTGAAATGGTCGAAGGAATCATCGACGTAAAGGGCGTCAGAGATAGAGGGGAAATACGGTGACTATCCTGTCTGCTTTAACAAGGCTTTACGACCGGCTAGAGGAAGAAGGAAAAGCACCCGAACCTGGATTCTCTATGGAGAAGGTATCGTTTAAGCTCAGCATTGATGCAAACGGCAATCCCATGAGTTTGGCCGACATTCGCAGTCTTGCTAATGATAAACCGATGCCAAGATTGATATCAGTTCCGGCCCCGGTAAAGCGAGCCTCGAATATCAAGCCAAACAAGTTTTGGGATAAGTCTTCCTACGTGCTTGGTGTCACGGCGATAAAAGAAGCTGACACGAATGGAAATGACAGCATGGTAGGTATCCAGGACGAGCGAACGAAGAGGTTGCATCAATCCTTTATTCACGCCCACTTGGAACTCATACAACAAGCAAATGATCCAGGTCTGCGCGCGTTTCGGTGTTTTTTAGAAAATTGGACACCAGAAAAATTTGAAAAGATGAATTGGCCGGTTGACGCATTAGATCAGAACATTGTGTTCGAATTTGATGACGGCTCAGGGCCAAAATATATTCACGATAGGTCTGCTGTGAAGGAATTGTTAGGGTCATCTGACGAGAATCCAGAAACAGAAAAAATATGCTTGGTGACCGGAGAAATTGGACCGGTGGAACGGTTGCATCCCTCTATCAAGGGTGTAGCAGGCGCACAAAGTTCTGGAGCATCTTTGGTCTCATACAACGATAATGCTTACGAATCTTTCGGTAAATCTCAAGGAGAAAATGCTCCTGTATCTCAGCGAGCGGCTTTTTCATACGGTACAGCACTAAACACACTTCTTTTGCGCAGAGCAACCCAAGAGCAAAATCAATTTCAACGTCTTGGCAATGACACGACTGTGGTTTTCTGGGCTGAAGCCGAAGAGACCGAAACGGCTAGTTTTCATGAACTGTTGATGGGACAAGCAGTTAGTCCTCCCGATGATCAATCGGAAACAAACCGATTGCGAGCTATGCTGATTGATGTGACTCGGGGAAACCAGATAACTGACCCTCAATTAGACCCGGATACAAAAATATATATTTTGGGACTTGCACCTAATGCTGCACGCCTATCAGTTCGGTTTTGGTGTCCAGGAGTTTTTGGCAGTTTTGCGGAAAACATTTCGAAATTCTGGGAAGATCTTGAGATAGAACCTCAGGGCTGGAAAGGCCTACCTTCGATCCGATCAATTTTGTATGAGACTAGAGTTAAAGCCAGCACTACGCCAAACAAGACAATATCCCCGTTGCTAGCTGGCGAAATCATGCGGGCAGTTTTGACGGGGCAACCATTGCCTCGCACATTACTTTCTTCCATTATCCGCCGCATATATGCGGATGGCAGTACGAGCGATCGCTATACGGACGGTCGCCGTGCCGCCATTTGCAAGGCAGTAGTCAATCAAAATTTGTGCAAGAATAGAAGCCAATCTCATTTTGAAAAGGAGAGGGTATCCGTGAAACTTGATTCCGACAGTATGATTCCTGCCTATCGACTAGGCAGGCTGTTTGCAGTCCTTGAATCTGTCCAGTCATCTGCTTTGCCGGGGC
This sequence comes from Gammaproteobacteria bacterium, assembly GCA_028819565.1. GTDB lineage: Bacteria > Pseudomonadota > Gammaproteobacteria > Poriferisulfidales > Poriferisulfidaceae > Poriferisulfidus. Next base: position 176,383 of record JAPPLD010000006.1, read on the forward strand.
TGAACGCGACCATTAAGGATCGCTATTTTTCTTCCGCGTCTGCTACTCCAGCCCGAGTTTTTCCTCTTCTAGTCAAAAACTCAACCCACCATCTGGCGTTGCTGAAGAAGAGAGACGATGGCCGACTGGGACACTGGTTCGAGAAAGAGATGGGAAAAATATGGCTGGGGCTTGATATGGATATGCCCCGTGCTCTTAATTTAGAGGATCAGGGCCGCTTCATCGTGGGTTATTACCACCAGCGCTGGACCAAGACTGATAAGAACGAGTCCAAAAATGAAACCAATGCCCCCGAACAAACCACGGAGACTACCAAATGACCATTGAAAATCGCTACGATTTTGTCTTCTTCTTTGATGTTGCGAACGGCAACCCCAATGGCGATCCGGACGCAGGAAATCTACCGCGCATGGATCCTGAGACTAGCCAAGGGCTGGTTAGTGACGTGGCGATCAAGCGGAAAATCCGAAACTATATTGCAACGACCTGCGAGGGTGAGAAAGGTTACGAAATCTACATGGCAGAACGCGCCGTTCTCAATGAGCAACATAAGAAGGCTTATGAGGCATTAACTCTGAAACCCGAGTCCAAAAAACTCCCTAAAAGGGGAGAGGACGCGGAGCTGTTGACTCGATGGATGTGTGACAATTTCTTTGATATCCGAACCTTTGGTGCCGTTATGACCACAGAGGTGAATGCGGGTCAGGTGCGTGGTCCAGTGCAGATTTCCTTCGCACGTTCTGAAGAACCAATCCTACCTCTGGAGATATCAATCACGCGATCATCCGTCACTAATTTGAGGGACCGGGATAAGGAACGCACAATGGGTCGCAAACATATCGTGCCATATGGCCTATATCGTGTACATGGATACATTAATGCAAAATTATCTGAAAGAACAGGATTCTCAGAAGGAGATTTAGAAAAGTTGTGGGCTGCAATACAGGGCATGTTCGATTTAGACCGTTCTGCCGCACGTGGTGAAATGGCCACTCGCTGTTTGATAGTGTTTAAGCATGAAAGCGCTCTCGGTAATGCTCCTGCACACGAATTGTTCAGTCGCGTAACCGTGTCTCGTTTGATGGACGAAGAAGCTATTCCTCTAGGCGATAACAGAAGTCATGATCTGCCTCCCGCTCGGGCATTTTCAGATTATCGGATTGATTTAGACGACGAAAACTTACCTTCTGGTATTAGCATTGTCGAGCCATTCTGAGGCTATCCCTCTTTCAGCACTTCAGCACTGGCTTTTTTGTCCACGCCAATATGCGCTGATTCATATTGAAAGACTGTGGACTGAAAATAGATACACAGCCGAGGGGCGTGTAATACATGAGCGAGTTGATGGCGGGCGGCCCGAAACGCGACCAGGTATTCGCATCTTACGTTCAGTCGCGCTGAAATCTGAACGCTTTGGCATCTATGGAGTCGCGGATGTGGTCGAGTTGCTACATGGTCAACCTTATCCAGTGGAGTATAAACGCGGTAAGCCCAAAACCCACCGGGCTGATGAGGTGCAACTTTGCGCTCAAGGGCTCTGTCTTGAAGAGATGTTCGCTTGCGACGTACCCGAAGGCGCACTCTACTATGGCAAGACCAGACGCCGGCAAGTTGTTTTACTGGACGAAGAGTTGCGTCAGTTGACTAGGACAACCATTAAAGAAATTCGTGCTTGTCGTGATGCGGGCATATTGCCATTACCTGAGTACGTGGCTAGTCGATGTAATAAATGTTCATTGATCGAACATTGCATGCCGCGCCAAATTGGCGCAAGACGGAAAGTGGATAAGTGGTTGAGCCGTATGATTGGAAAGCAGGGCATCCCAGAATGAAAAAACTTCTGAATACGCTTTACGTCACTTCCGAAGGTGCTTGGGTGCATAAAGAAGGGGCTAATGTAGTTGTCGATGTCGATGGCGAGGAACGAGGTCGCGCACCGCTGCACCTTCTGGAGGCGATTGTCTGTTTCGGCCATGTAAATGTATCTCCTCAACTGATGCATGCTTGTGCTGAGTCGGGAGTATGCATTACTTATCTTGGTTACTCTGGGCACTTCCTTGCCCGTGTTGAAGGGCCTATCAGTGGCAATGTTTTACTGCGTCGGGCACAACATGACCGAACTCGAAAAGACCCGCTGCCCGTTGCCAGTGCGATTGTGGCAGCTAAAACCGCCAACCAAAGAACCGTGCTTCGCCGATACATACGTGACTATGGCGATGCTAACGGACCAATGACGAATGTTGAAACACGGCTAACTCGCATCGTACATCAGGCACTTGATGCTCAAGACATGGAGAGACTGCGTGGACTGGAAGGTGATGCTGCAAATGTATATTTTGCAATTTTTAACAAGATGATCCGAACACCTTCAATTAAGTTTTCCAGGCGTTCGCGTCGTCCACCATTGGATGAACCGAATGCGCTTCTTTCCTTTTTGTATGTTTTACTTGCCGCTGATTGTCGTGCCGCTCTGGAAAGCGTCGGATTAGATCATCAAATGGGTTTTCTGCACCAAGACAGACCGGGACGAGCGAGCCTCGCTCTTGATTTGATGGAAGAGTTTCGCGCCCCTCTAGCCGACAGGTTATGTCTATCCTTGATCAATCGTAAACAACTCGGCTTGAAGGATTTTCGACGCGAGGAAACTGGCGGTGTTTTTCTGCGTGACAACGCCCGAAAAACTGTCTTAACCGCTTGGCGAGAGCGTAAGCGTGTTCCATTAATTCATCCTTTCCTTGATGAAAAGATACCCTTCGGCTTATTCACATATGTTCAGGCACAACTCCTTGCACGCTATCTACGTGGGGACCTGGATGGCTATCCGGCCTTTGTCTGGAAATAGTAATGCTCGTTCTCATAACTTACGATGTAAATACAGTGACCCGTGCGGGAAGAAAGAGACTTCGCCGTATCGCGAAGACATGCTTGGATTATGGTCAGCGAGTGCAGTTCTCGGTATTTGAGTGTGAGGTTGAGCCTGCTCAATTGGTTGCTTTGCGGGAGAGTTTGTTATCCGAATATGATGAAACAGAGGATAGTTTGCGGTTTTATTTTTTGGGCAGCAATTGGAAGCGGCGAGTTGAACATCATGGAACCAAAGTTGCGATTGATTTTGATGATGCGTTGATCGTCTGATTGCGAACCATAAGTGCACATGTGTTTACACTGAGGTTCGCAAAACCGTCAGAGTATTGAAATACACATGATATTCATCTTCTGACTCCCCATTTCTTGTCTACACCTTGATGGATTTACCTGAGTTCGCACTATGCCAAGTATTCCTGCCCATTTATCAATCGGTTATGATGCGGCGGTCGCCCCCCACGCGGGGGCGTGGATTGAAATATCTAAACCGCGGCAACCGAAGC
>JAPPLD010000006.1:179850-209542 GCA_028819565.1 Gammaproteobacteria bacterium
GTCGCCCCCCACGCGGGGGCGTGGATTGAAATATCTAAACCGCGGCAACCGAAGCGACGTGGCTGGGTCGCCCCCCACGCGGGGGCGTGGATTGAAATGGGTTCTGGGCGACGATCCCGGAGAAGCGGGCGATGTCGCCCCCCACGCGGGGGCGTGGATTGAAATCCGCCTCGATGTAGTCCTCGTAGACCGCGTTGGCCAGGTCGCCCCCCACGCGGGGGCGTGGATTGAAATAATTTGCCCATCAGCACCATGAAGCGGTTCTTAAGTCGCCCCCCACGCGGGGGCGTGGATTGAAATAACCAGGCCGGCGCGCTGATCACGGGGATGTTCAAGGTCGCCCCCCACGCGGGGGCGTGGATTGAAATCGGTCAAATCCAATGAAAGGGCGTTGACTCCGGCGTCGCCCCCCACGCGGGGGCGTGGATTGAAATCTTTTCGCCGCCCATCTCGAAGGACTCCATGAAGTCGCCCCCCACGCGGGGGCGTGGATTGAAATCGCATTGAAAGCCCAAGCCCCCCCCCTAGAGAACGTCGCCCCCCACGCGGGGGCGTGGATTGAAATCATAATCAATCAGCTTGGACTTGCCCGTCGGCAGTCGCCCCCCACGCGGGGGCGTGGATTGAAATCATCAGAAGCGGGCTTTGGAAAGGTCCAGCCCTGTCGCCTCCCACGCGGGGGCGTGGATTGAAATTGATTCACCAACAGCCAACACACCACAATTGGCTGATTAATTTCGGGCTAAAGATCGCGCAGAAACTGCACGTCGTACAAAGGCCAGGTGGAAACAATCCCGCTGCGGGTCGCAGTATCGACATTTGCAAATTTAACAGCGTGCTCAGGCTGATATCGTGTGATGTAGGACTCAAGGCTCCGGGCTCGGGTTCGACGACCGCTTTTGACTTCTATCGGAACAATAGCGCCGCTTTTGTCACGGTGTAGAAACTCAATTTCAGCATCTTTCTGTGTCCAACTGTAAACTGGTTGACCCATGTTCGCTATGTGTGAGCGGTATTCGGTCAGAAAAAAATTCTCGGCAATGAAGCCTTTGTATTGAAGGGTACGGTCTTGATGGTCCGCGTATTCCATGCCCAGAAGATGGCACAGTATCCCGACATCGAAAAAGTACAGTTTGAAATCATTGCCTCGACATAATGGGGGCAGGGGAATGGCCGGTCGAGATCGGATAAGGCGCGATTTCCACGCTAACCGGGTTTTCAAAAGCCAGTCGATTGGCCCACGGAGGTCTGCGTAGCGCTTTTTCTTTGGAATGACGCCGCCGAAGCGGTAGCGCCTGACTGATCCGTCCACGCTCCGCGACAGTTGCTCAGGGATATTGCGAAAGACAGATTCGATATGCATCGCATCCACAAGTCCCGAATATTTCCCGAAATCCCTGTAAAACCCATCTATGATTGTTGCATGGATAGATTTGATGCGCTGGATCCGCGTATGGATATCCTGTTGTTCGCCGGACCAAGCCTGAACGGCTTCCGGCATGCCGCCGACAAAATAATAGTCACAAAGAAGATTCCAAAGATGGTCATGCACAACTGCTCCCCCTTGCCTCTCACGGAAAGCGTTGAGCAGAATATCCTCGCCAAGCGCCATTAAGAATTCTTCAAAGCACAAAGGAAACAATTCTAGAAATTCAACTTTTCCAACAGGGAATGAGCCAAGCAGGCCCGTATTGGACCCTGTGGCGCAAACGTAGCTTTGGGGAGACTGCTCGGCAAAATACTTGAGAGAATCGACTGCCGGCTGACAGTCGCCCACCTCGTCGAAGAATAGCAGGTCGTGATCGAGGTCGATAGGTCGCTTCAGCAGCACTTGGGCATTACTGATGATCTGGACAGGGGATAGTCCGGCTTTGAAAATTTGGACAAATTTTGGGTCGGTTCTAAAATCAAACTTGTGCACACGACCAAATTCTCTAGGTCCAAAGAGCTTCTCGACCAGGTAGGTTTTCCCAGTTTGACGTGCTCCGTCTATCAGAATGGGCTTGCGCTCAGCCTGATTTTTCCATTCCAGAAGTTCCTGGTATGCAAATCTTTCCATGAATCAATTAAAACTCATTGAACTGACAGCATAATCTTATCAAAGATCAACACCATTAGCAATTATTCCTGGATATTTCTGTTCATTTACGACACTTTTTCCCGCATAAAAATGGTTCCTATGCACATTTTTTCCAGCATTAAAGTGCAATCGCCTGACTGTTTTTCTAGTAAACCATCTCATGCGGTGGATAGTTGTTTACTTGGGACGCAATCTCTCGTCACATTTTCTGTTCCAAAATCGACTCCAATTTGGGCGGATGCTTTCGCGGTGTTACTATCGCGCTCACTATTGTCGTTTAGCATTTAAACCATGGATCCGACCGAAAACCCTGTCCAGTGGATCTACCGGAGAGGACGGGGAGCGATCAGCAATCTACCGGGCCGCTACGAGTCGGAAGAAATCGAATTCCAGCACGATGGTCGCGAACACGAAGCCGAAATCCTCGAGACGCGCTATTTTGACGCACCTGCAAAAAGCCTGATCAATTACAACCAGTCGCCCGACATCGCGCTGGGCCGCTCCATCAATCCCTACCGCGGTTGTGAACATGGCTGTGCGTACTGTTTCGCACGGCCCAATCACGCTTACCTAGGGCTGTCGCCTGGCTTGGACTTCGAAACCCAAATTTTCTGCAAGACGAATGCAGCGGAAATTCTGGAGCGTGAGCTTCGAGCTCCCCGTTATCGATGCGGAACGATTGGTCTCGGCTACAATACGGATGCCTACCAGCCGATCGAACGCCAACTTAAGATCACCCGGTCCATCCTCGAAGTTCTGCGGGAATTCCGCCATCCAGTCTCGGTCATCACCAAATCCTCCCTGCTTGAGCGGGATATGGACATCTTGCAGGACATGGCCCGGGATGGCCTCGCAGAAGTGGTTGTCTCCGTCACGACGCTGGATGCGAAACTCAGCCGTACCCTTGAACCCCGTGCTGGGGCACCTCATTCGCGGATTGCACTGGTAGGGGCGCTGTCACAGGCGGAAATCCCGGTTGGCGTCTTGGCGGCGCCAATGATTCCATTCCTGAATGACGGCGAACTGGAGGACATCATTAAGACCGTAGCGGAAGAGGGCGCTTACTGTGCCGGATACGTAGTCCTGCGTCTACCGCATGAACTGAAGCAACTGTTTCGGGAATGGCTTGAACAGCACGTCCCGGAGCGGGCTGAAAGAATCATGAATACAGTTCGCAGTCTCCACGGTGGGGTCGACTACGATCCCGAATTCGGACGCCGCCTGAGTGGGCAGGGAGAATTCGCCCGACTGCTTCGTCAGCGCTTCGCGCTGGTCTGTAAGCAGCATGGATTGGATGGACAGCGCCATTCACTGCGGACAGATCGGTTTCGTGTGCCGTCCGGCCAGGCCGACCTGTTCGAATAGAAGGAATCTCAATTATGGCTCCGTCGCACGCGATGCTTCCGGATTATGTCGATTCCGGTTTGCGCGTCCTATCGGTCGGGCTTAATCCTTCTCTCATTTCAGTCCGCGAGGGCTTCTATTTCGCCAATCCACGGAATCGTTTCTGGCGAGCCTTCGATGAATCAGGATTAGCCGAAACTCAGGGCGAACCCTCGCGATCGCGCCACCAAGTGTTGCTGGAGCAGGACCGGATCGGATTTACCGATGTGGTCAAGCGACCCAGCCGGCAGGGGCATGAATTGCGGGTCGGAGATTTCCGGCGCGATGCGCCGCGCCTGCTACAGTTGATCGAAGAAATCCGACCCACCTGGGCCTGGTTTCATGGCAAGCAGGCGTATCGTCATTTTCTGAAATACGCTCTTGACCTGTCCCCCAGAGAAATCCGCTGGGGGTTGCAGTCGCGAATGATCGGGGAGGTGCGCGTGTATGTCACGCCCAACCCAAGTCCAGCCAATGCCGCTTATTCGCTGGCCGATCTTCGGCGTCGCTATCGCCGCTTAGCGCACCATGTCAATGCATAAGTTCAAATACGCCCTTGTCGCGGTGTTGTGGCTTTCGGCCGTTTCGGCCGAGACTTTTCCCTCACCGCAGGAAATCACGTTTACCGCACCGGTCTATCAATCCGAGAACACTATTGAACTGACTGCTTACCTGTATCGGCCAGAGGGGCAGGGCCCGCATCCGGCTATCGTGGATCTGCATGGTTGCAATGGAATCTGGCCGGTGCGTTCGCGACCTTGGCTCGAACGCTATCTCAACTGGGGCTTCGCAGTCCTGCAGGTCGACAGTTTCGGTCCTCGCGGACAAGACAATATCTGTGCAAGCCTGTTTGCCATTCCGACTTGGCAGCGGGCCCGGGATGCGCATGCAGCGAAGCGGTGGCTGATAAAGCAGCCTTGGGTGGCCGATCAGGAAATCTACCTGACCGGGTTCTCGCACGGCGCGACGACGGTCCTGCTCGCTTTGCACGATGACCTGAATTCAAGACAGCCGTTTGCGGGAGCGATCGCAGTTGCACCTTGGTGTCTGGATCAGTTCGGAAACTCTCACACGGATCTGTTGATCCTGATCGGTGGGCAGGATCGGTGGACGCCGGCGCAGCGTTGCCAGGTGATGATCTCGGTTCGTCCCGAACGGGTCGAACTGGTGATCTACGAACATGCTTATCACAGCTTTGACGCACCGGGCGTCGACAGCATCTATCTAGGACAGCGGGTAGCTTTCGATGCTCAGGTCGCTCGAGACGCGAGGCATCGAGCACGAGAGTTTTTCAGGAAGCGGGTGGAGGCGCATCTGCGCCGGGGAGAACTATTGCGCTGAGACGATCTTCCGCAGGGGATAGTAAAGGCCGAAGTGATCACCGGTCACACACAGGTGCAGGGTGTCGTTCTGAGCCTGAGTGTCCCCGACATGAGCCATCCCGGCGTAGTGACCGTCCGCAGTACTGCAGGAGGCGAGCTCCATGTTCACGTTCAGGGCATTGATGCCGGGGCGAATCTTCTCGAGGGTTCCATAGTAGTTGCACCCGGTACTGTCCGTCCCCTTGATTTCACCCGTCGGCATCACGTTGATACTGATGCTGAGTTGATCCGAAATATATTCCCATAGCCCCACGAGTTCAGCGACATCAATCACGCGCTCGAACAGCGGATCGTAGTTCAAGGTCAATGTGCCGGTGTCCTCGCCCGTGGTCAAGTACTGAGCGGTAATCACGGAGGCCTGTTCACTTACTGTTCCGTTCAGTTGCACGGTTCCGAATAAGGAACCGTCGCGGATGTACATTGACATGTTGGACTGGTAAGTCTGTTCATCGCCGACCACGGTGCCGCGGTAGACTACGTTGGAATTCACGCTATAGGCCGAGACAATTCCACCCACGTATAGCGCGGTAAAGTCGTAGGGCCCTTGGCCTTTAATATCGAATTCGCCACTCCACAGCCCGTCCAGGACCTGCGGCGCGGAATCATCCGCGGCAAAGGAGGAAAAACTTGCGGCCAGTAGCAGGGTGCCAAGCCAGGCAATCGGTTTTCTGGTCATTAGTAATGTTGCGTGGGAAGCAGACCGCCGGAAGGCTGGCTGTTTAGGAACAGCCGTGAAAGGCCGAACAAGGCAAGCCCGAACAGCAGGGTGGCAATCAGCGTGTGGTGAAAAAATGGAATTGCGGCCACATAGCAAGCGAGCAGCCCAGCCGTGGTCATTGGATAAAAATCGCCCTGCAGCCAAACTGCGAAGTTGGTCAGCAGGAAGAACAGCGCAGAGCCGGAAACGCCAGCCCCCAAAGTGGTCAGCACGCCAGGAGGGCTAAGCATCCAGCGGCCGAGTCCTACGCACAGAGCGACGGCCAGGTAGACGGCCCAGACCTGGTCATGGAATCCTAATACGAGATCTCCCGCCACCATGCCTAGAATCGGAATCAAGAGGCTGTGGAATGGACGCGCGTATAAGACGCCACAGAAAAGAGCTACTGCAAGCGCTGGAGTGAAGTTCGGAGGGTGCGGAATAAGTCGTCCCCCAATGATCAGAGTGATCATTCCAAGAGCGATCCATGGGCCAAGATAGCGTATTGATATGGACATGAGTGGCGAAAATTTTACCCTATAGCCATCAATAATATTACTAAATGCTAAACTTGCTTGTGTGTTGGCTGCGGCGCTCTTCTGGTTGTTTGAGCACTACCTAAACCCAAGTGCTAGACTGGAGAAGGCCGGGGCGAGCAATCACATCGGGTTGTTTGAGCACTACCTAAACCCAAGTGCTAGACTAGTAGGCCCAAACTTGGCAATAGCTCTTCCGGTTGTTTGAGCACTACCTAAACCCAAGTGCTAGACTTGCGAATGCCCTACGCTTTAGGTCTTTGTTAGTTGTTTGAGCACTACCTAAACCCAAGTGCTAGACTTAAAGAATGGCATCGGTGCAATCGACTATCGTTGTTTGAGCACTACCTAAACCCAAGTGCTAGACTAGATAAGGTTATCGCGGGCAATACCTATGTGTTGTTTGAGCACTACCTAAACCCAAGTGCTAGACTAAACAAGCAAAAGGCGCTGGAAGGTCGGCAGTTGTTTGAGCACTACCTAAACCCAAGTGCTAGACTCATTCCTTCACCGATGGCGAGTTGGTTCGCGTTGTTTGAGCACTACCTAAACCCAAGTGCTAGACTTCGGAGATGAGGTATCCGGGATGAAGAGGAGTTGTTTGAGCACTACCTAAACCCAAGTGCTAGACTCGAACAAAAGGCAATTGTTTGATAATGCAGAGAATATCCCCCACTGTAATGCGGGGGATATTCACTAAAACAAGCGAATTTGAATCGGGACATCATCATTTTTCTGATGTTTTTTTGCATAAAATCTTTTCATATTCGAGAATTGCTTGTCGGTTATCGCGAGGATATCGACCTTTCCCCCAAAGGGTAGACGGGATTGTATTTTAGTTTCGAGAGATTCGGTTTTTTCATTTGAAGAACAATATTTCAGATATACAGAAAACTGCGACATTTCGAAGCCAAGGTCCAGCAGGCTGTTACGAAAGCCTGTCGCTTGCTTTCTCTCTTTTTTTGTTCCTACAGGCAGGTCGAACATTACAAAGAGCCACATAATACGATAGGGGCTTGGGGCGCATGGGTGCGACATGTAAATCACATCTCAGTGGGCATGGCTGGCACAGTAATTTCGCGCGTTTCACCTAAGCAATATGCTGCATAAGACCGACACGTCTTAACTGCGGCTAGTGATAAAGGTGAGTTTTGATTACCTAAAGGGATAGATTGAATCACGACCGAGGCTAGGTGCGCTTTTATGCTGGGCGTGATTTCCGAAATGTCGAACAGCCCCATCTTCCACAAATGGAAATCTGCAATTGGGCGGAATGGTTCAATTAAATCGTCTACTAAATTGATTGGATTTTGAGGATTTTTGTGGTGTAGGCTAAAACTGGGGTGTAATCCTGCACTGCTGACCCCACGCGCAACACATGCGCGGACAACAGTGTACACATAATTGAGGGCTGCATTCAGACCGGAGCCATGTCGGTCTCGGCGGAAATTACTACCAAATATTTTTTGCCAATAAATGCGTGCTGCTTGTGCCTCGACATTTTCAGGGTCCCCCGATTTAACCTTTTTACTTAGTCGCGTTAACGCAAGGTGTTTCTCTCCAATATTCTTGAGGAGTTGGGCTTGATTGTTAATTTTTGCTTGTACAATTTTCTTCCACACACGCTTTCGTTTGGGTTCTGATAGCATGGCCTGCGACCGCATGATTTGGAATTGTCTGCCGAAGCCTTGTGTTGGCAAGGTAAAAGATGTTGGCAAATAATTACTGCTACAGATAACTAAGGGGACATTTTTCTGGCATAAATGGTCTATAAGAACCGTAGAGATTGAGCAACCAGGCACACTCACAATTACGGTTAGGATATCGTCCAAGGGCACTTGGCCGATTCTTTTTCCGCCATCGTGGACATGCAGGAATCCCCGAGATTTACTGAGGCGATAATGCGGTTGCGTGATCTCGACTATCTGGTCTGCCACAACTTCTAGCCTCTGAAGGCATTACTTCATCGTTTCTCATAGTTGATGAGGCCTGTCGGACTAATGTGCACTTTTCGGGCATTCAGAGATTTGAGAGATCCTGGGGATCTGGAAACAAATTGAAACGGGTCATCTTTATCTCTGTTTCGGGCATCGACATTCGCCTCGTTGATTGGAGCAAGCGTTATTTTGCCAGGTGATAGTTTTTGGACACGCAAAAGTCTCTTGTAAAAATTTCCTTCGTTGTCTTGCTTTTCGATTTCTATGCAATCATTGACCTGAAGTCGCATTATTAACTTCGCTGCAGGGTGTGGGCTATAGCTAAAGCCTGGCTTAAATCCTTTCTGGTTTGCTTGGAAACGAGAGATAGTCACACCTGTCCATTTGTCGGCTTTTTTGTGTCCCGGAGGGAAGCGGAAGATTTCAATCCCCCAGTTGCTATCCCCTTTATATGCTTTGTAGATTTTTCCGGCCTGATCTCGAATACGGATTACGCTGAGATTTTCAGTACGACGCATACGTCGAATACCTTTCTCTCGGGCAAGTGCCCTAATTGCATCGACACCCTTTTCGCCAGCGTCGTCTGCTGTCCTGAAGACTGATAAAAACTCCCTTCGCAGGTGGGGGTCGCGAATAGACTTTAAATGTTCTTTTTTTGTGAAATTTTCGACCGGCCAGCGCACGACGACGTGGCACATCTGTTCATTTTCATCTGATATCGAAACAACCCCATAAGCTGTCTCATTATGTAACTGCCCATCAGTCTTCCCGGGCGCTAGTTTTTTTAGATTAGGTTTGTGTGAAACGACTATGTTATTTGCTATCTGAATAACATCATCCCGGAAATTGTTCCATGGATCTATAGGACCACCATGCGGAGCGGATGGGAATAGACGGTCAAGATTAAGCACCTCTGCTTTCCTTGCGGCCATAGCAACTTTTTGCAGCATAGAGCGGGATGTCATGCCGATAACTATTGCGTCAACAGCATGATGGCGGTGATCATCTCGATTTTTCTTCTGGGGGGTGCCGTCAAATTCTCCAGAGTTTCTCAGAACCGAATTTAACCCCCATTGGCGACGGAGTAGGGCAGTCAATCTTCCTGTGAGCACATCGATCTTTCCGGGAGGACAGATATTTTCAAGATATTCCTTGGTTAGTCGCCCTATGTATCGAGTGTCATTGAGGTGGCGTGATGTGAAATCGTCATAATCCTGTCGCCATACTTCTAGGGCATTCTCGGCAAAGCGCCATTGTTTTGCTTTTGGCAACCTCATGGCTCGCTCAAAAATTTCACTCCAGCAATAACCGTCAGGGCTATCCCCAAAAGCCTGAAACGGTGTTTTGCTACCTTTGTCTCTATTGGCCTTTCTCGCACAGATTACTTTGTTTGCTCGGCTATCATCCAAGGATATGCTGAATGGTATCAAGTGTTCAATTTCTGTACTCCCATTAAAAAGATCGGCGACACCGATTTTCTTTCCGGAAAATGGACAAAAACGACCATTTGGATCTTCATCGAGTTCTTCCCATAAACGTAAACGCAGACGATTGTCACGACTTTGCTCTTGACCTTGCTCCTGCAACACTCCGTCTAGCCATACATTTTCTTCTTGATTCCTTTTCTGCTCCAATTCTATCTCTCGCCGTCTCTCTTGCCCGCAAGGCAAATTCCTGCCCAACTCAATGGCAATAGAGGCGGGGTGTCCGTAACGGTCAATCAGTTCATTAACCACATGCCGGATTTGATTCAACGCAATGTGTACGGTTGGGTTAGTCACCCCCCCGTAACGCTTCAGATCATCACCATCGTCTTTAGGGTCGTTGCTGCCCGGAATAATGTGCCGTCCATCTTGAAACGCTTGCCCATAGTAGGGCAGACGACTCAAAACCCCCCCGTCGTACGCGGCATAAGGGTTGGCGAACTCTGCTATTTCTTTTGCGACCGCTTGTATTGCATCAGGCTGGATCAGGTTGTTCGCAGACATTTTTGCTGCAATTAGCCGGGTCGCTTTCAGTGAAAGACTGGCGGTTCCTTCAGCGAGGCGTGCACCTAAACAAGTTTGTGCGACCAAATCCGATATTGAAAAATTTCTGACAAGGCAGTCTATGGATTCTTCGTCGGTCAGCAGTCTTTTTGCGTTATTTTCTTGGACTGTTTCGCCCACGATTGTCCAGATGAATTCATCTTGTTTTTCCAAAGGCCATTCGTGCCATTGAGGTCCGACGCAATCTTCGTGCTGCATTAGATTTGAAGTTAGGTTTCCATCCAGCCCCTTTCTCTTGGGGGTTTCAAGATTGAATTCAAAATTGCCTTCAGCCAAGCCCGTTCGCTTTAGAACTTTTTTAATATTGCCGAAGGTGACTTGTCCGCTCTTTGTGGATACTCTCTCCAACATGTCTACGATTTCATCTCGGGCTACAGGATAGTCAATCAGTTTGTATGTTTTGTCGCTGGTGCCCCATGTTAAGTTGTTTACTTCTTGATAAATTCGGTAACGTTGGAAGCTAGGCATGGCTCGGAATGTTCGATCCTCACCTGCCAGATATGAGCACTTCCCGACTGCTTGAGGTTTCAAAGGACGCTGGGTGAAAATTGCAGAGTGTATGCGTTCGCGCATCCACCCGGTTAACAATGCCGGATGATGTGCTTCTTGGGATTCCCAAATCTTGTTGAATTCATCTTCCAGTAATTCTCGCGTCGGATAAACATCGTATAGTTTCGTATTACTGTTGTGTCGAGCACGAATGGGTGCGCCTGCCTCATGTAGCCTCTGCAAGAATCCACCATAAGACAAAGTCTTGTTTTCCGCCAATGCGGACAATGCGTTTTTTCTAGCGCACGCTTCTCTGTCCCGGATTTCTTTTTTCGATTCTTTGGACAGTTCCCGATATTCTTCTTTTGGCATGGCCTCGCCAATCAAGCCCATTTGTTCCAGCAGGTTTCTCGCAGAATTGGAAACTTTGCCGCTAGATACTGAGTCACCTCGATCTTTACGGTTACTTTTGAAGCCGCGACGTTGATTCAAGTGAAACAGGGCGCGACCGATTTCGTAAGGAGCAAGCTTCTCTGTCAAAGCCTTGGCGCGCAACTGGATCGGATCCAGTTTTTGTAGTTCACCTTGCTCCGATTTATCAGATGGGAATAAGCCCGCCTTCTGTAGCTCGTTGAGCAAAAAGCGTTGTCGCTGCTTAAATCGGTCTCGCCGTCGCCGAGCGGATCGAGCCTCTCGGCGGTCTGCTTTTAGAGTGGCTTTGGATTTGTTGTCTCTGCCATCACTGAAGATTCTGGATCCCGCATTTTCCAAGCGGCACGGATGTCCGTTGGAATCCAATTCAATAACACTCCAGCCGATGGAGTTGGTGCCGATATCAAGTCCTAGGCGCCATGTGAGCACAGGAAGTCTCCTCCTAAAGATGCCAGATCGAAAAAAGAAAGAACCGAGTTGGATTTGCGTAGTATAATGCCTCCTACTAACACTTGGGTTTAGGTGGTTCTTGCTCAGATTAACAAGTGAGAATTCACAACATTCAAAGAGCGACCTACGGGTCGCTCTTTTTGTGATTCAAGCCTTAATTTGGGAAAAAGAAAAATCAAACAGCGTCATTCAACTACAGCATTTCTACACGTGCGCGCATTGACACCTTTCGACTGAGAGAGGAAAATAACCCGCCACGGTGACGGGGCTATAGCTCAGCTGGGAGAGCGCTTGCATGGCATGCAAGAGGTCGGCGGTTCGATCCCGCCTAGCTCCACCAACTCCCTCCGGATGAATCAGGTCTGCCGCCCCAAGGCGCGGGGCTGACTCTGCGTAACTCCGCTTGTGGCTGGTTTTGGCATAATAAACTTGAATTTTTCCCTATCTGCCGTTTCAAGTTTTCTCGTGCACGATGCTGCCTGAGCACCCTGTATCGCCTCATCTGCAGATCTATCGCTTGCCGCTGGCAGCGGTTTTATCGATCAGCCATCGCATCACGGGCGTGTTGCTAACGGCTGCTGCGGTCGCGCTGGCTTTCCTGGTTGCGGCAGCGGCTTATGCTCCGGCTCTCTGGCAAATCGCCATGGCGGGGTTGCAGCATCCGCTGGGACAGGTCGTGTTGATCGCCTGGACGTTCGCTCTGGCGTTTCATTTGTGCACCGGAATCCGGCACTTGGTTTGGGATGCCTGCATCGGGCTCAGCATGCCGGCCGTGCAGGCAAGCAATTGGCTGGTCTTAGCAGGGTCCACTACGCTGACGGCCGCCGTCTGGGTCTGGATCTGGGCATGAGCAGGTCCGGTGCGGCACGGCGGCACTGGTGGTTGGAGCGGATCACCTCGGTCGCGTTGATTCCCCTGTCGGTTTGGTTGATCTACTCTCTGGGCAGCGGAAACCTGGCGGAGTTGGCCCATTTTGGGCAATGGGTCGGGCAGGGCGACACAGTCCTCTGGCTGGGCCTCTTCTTCCTGGCATCGCTCTACCATGCCAAACTCGGTCTTGAAGTCATCATCGACGACTATGTCAGCAATCCGGGCTGGAACCGGAGCGTACACCGCTTGGCCCAACTAATCCTCCTCCTTTCCATCGTCGCTGCCTTTGCAGGGATCTTGCATTTCTTGACATGACTGACGCCTACAAACTGATTGAGCATCACTACGATGTCGTGGTTGTCGGCGCTGGCGGGGCTGGCCTTCGCGCGACTTTGGGCATGGCCGTGAAGGGTTTATCGACCGCCTGCATCACAAAGGTGTTTCCGACTCGCAGCCACACGGTCGCCGCGCAGGGCGGAGTCAGTGCGGCACTCGGCAACATGGGTCCGGACGATTGGCGCTGGCACATGTACGACACCGTCAAGGGTTCTGATTGGCTAGGCGATCAGGACGCCATCCAGTACATGTGCCGCGAAGCGATTCCGGCCATCATTGAGCTGGAGCATTACGGGGTCCCGTTTTCACGGACGGACGAAGGCAAGATCTACCAGCGTCCCTTCGGCGGCATGACGACGCATTTCGGCGAGGGGATCGCGCAACGCACCTGCGCTGCCGCAGACCGAACCGGCCACGCCATCCTGCATGCGCTGTATCAGCAGTCTCTCAAGCATCAGGCCCAATTCTTCATCGAATACTTCGCCATGGATCTGGTCATGGACGATGACGGTCGGTGCTGTGGCGTGGTCGCTTGGGACCTCGCAACCGGGGAACTGCATCATTTTCACGCCCACACGGTGTTGCTGGCGACGGGGGGATACGGGCGCACCTATTTCTCCTGCACTTCGGCACATACCTGCACCGGGGACGGCAACGGCATGGTGCAACGCGCCGGGTTGCCCCTGCAAGACATGGAATTCGTGCAATTCCATCCGACCGGTATTTACGGTGCTGGTTGCCTGATTACAGAGGGGGTGCGGGGAGAGGGGGGGTACCTGACCAACAGCAAGGGTGAACGTTTCATGGAGCGGTACGCGCCGAATGCCAAGGATTTGGCATCGCGCGACGTGGTGAGCCGCTCAATGACCATCGAGATCAACGAAGGACGGGGTTGCGGCCCTGAAGCGGATCACATCCACCTGCACCTGGAACACCTCGGCGCCGACGTCATCAAGGAGCGCCTGCCCGGCATTGCGGAATCGGCACGCATCTTCGCAGGGGTCGATGTGACTCGTGAACCAATCCCGGTCTTGCCGACGGTGCACTACACCATGGGCGGCATTCCGACCAACTACAAAGGCGAAGTGGTGACGGTGCGGGACGGAGACCCGGATACGGTGGTGCCGGGATTGATGGCCATCGGGGAGGCGGCTTGTGTTTCGGTACACGGGGCGAACCGCTTGGGCTCCAACTCTTTGCTGGACTTGGTTGTCTTCGGCCGCGCGGCGGCCATACGGGCAACAGAACTCATTACGCCGGGTGGCGCTCACCCGGAAGCGCCCTCCTCGGCAGTAGAACGGATCCTGGACCAGTTCGACAAGGTTCGTCACGCCAATGGCGGCACACCAACCGCGCAACTCCGTCTGCAACTTCAACGCGTCATGCAGAAACACGCGGCAGTGTTCCGCACCGGTGAAACGCTGAAGGATGGCCTGGAACAAATCCAGGCCGCGAATCAGGCTTTCGACGACATTCAGGTCAGCGACCGATCCATGATATGGAATACCGACCTCGTTGAGACCTTGGAATTGCAGAACCTGCTGCCGCAGGGATTGATGACGCTGGAATCCGCGTTGAATCGCCTAGAGAGTCGCGGCGCTCATGCCCGGGAAGACTACCCGGAACGCAATGACGATGAATGGATGAAGCACACGGTTTGCTGGTACGGCGAACAAGGATTATGCCGCATCGAATACCGGGATGTCCACATGCACACCTTGGATAACGAGGTGGAAGTAGTCCCGCCGAAGGCCCGCGTATACTGACACGAGCAAGAATCGGATCATGGCTCAATTCACCCTTCCTGCCAACGCGGTCGTTCGCAAGGACGGGCACCGGTATCCAGCGCCGTCGGATGCCGAAAACGTGCGGTCGTTCCAGGTCTACCGCTACGAACCGGACGAAGGGGAGAATCCAAGGCTGGACCACTACGAGGTGGATCTGGACCAGTGCGGCCCGATGATCCTGGACGTGCTCATCAAGATCAAGAACGAAGTCGATCCGACCCTGTCGTTCCGCCGCTCCTGCCGTGAGGGAATCTGCGGTTCTTGCTCCATGAACATCAATGGACGCAATACCCTGGCGTGTACCTGCGGAGTGGATCAGTTCAAAGGGGACATCCGGATTTATCCGCTGCCGCACATGCCGGTAGTCCGGGACTTGGTGACGGACCTATCGGGGTTCTACCGGCAGTACGCTGCCGTGGAGCCATGGCTGAAGAATGGTGCGGACGAGCCGGAGCGCGAACGCTTGCAGCAGAAGGAGGACCGCGCCCGGCTGGATGGTCTGGAAGAGTGCATCCTGTGTGCCTGTTGTTCTACCAGCTGCCCGAGCTACTGGTGGAATCCGGACAAGTACCTGGGGCCGGCGGCCTTGCTGCAGGCATGGCGCTGGCTCGCGGACAGCCGTGACCAAGCGACGGACGAGCGGCTGGAGTCCCTGGAGGATGCCTTCAAGCTGTACCGTTGCCACACGATCATGAATTGCACCCAGACTTGTCCCAAGGGACTGAATCCTGCGCGGGCCATCGCCGAAATCAAGAAAATGGTGGCCTTGCGCAAGTCCTAACATGTCGGAGCAGGACCGGTTACGCTGGCATTGCCGGCGTGGCACTCGGGAGTTGGATCTCATGCTGATGCGGTATCTGGATCAAGAATATCCTCGGGCTTCCACCGCCGAGCAAGCGGCATTTGCGCGACTACTGGAATGTCCGGATCCTGAACTCCAGGAAATGTTCCTGGGGGCACAAGCCGCCCCAGACCCGGAGATGGAGTTGGTCGCTCGGAAGATACGCGCAGGCGCGCCGGATCATGACTGAATTCTCCACGTCCCTAGCCACCACCCCGCAGCCTGCCGCGTTGATGGCGCTCTACGACGTCAACTACCAGTGCCTGCTCGCCCTGTGCCCGTCGTTGCGCAACCCTGCCATGCAGTCTCATTCGTATCTCGATGACTCCCTGCCGGGCCAACCCCCACTGCAACTGGTGTTCTACGAGCACACCCGGCATACGGCTACGCTTGGTCTGGCCTGCCGCCGGGACGGGGAGAGGGCGGAATTCTCGCCGGATGTACAGTTGCGCCTGTACCGGGACTCCCGGCAGGTCGAGCTGCTTGCCCACCACGGGATTTCGCTGCTCCCGGGTCGGATTCCGGAAGGGAGTTCTCGGACGGAATGGTTGTCTCGCCGCTATTCCGGGAACCGATTCCTTTTCAACTGGTTGCGGGATTGCCTTCGACAGGGTTATCATTTGGCGCCAAATTCCGGACGCCTTGCATGACTCACCCCGATTTCCAGCCCTGCACGCATAGTCGCACGCCGCCGGCTACTCGCATCCTCGACCTGCCGGGGGACTACGGACAAACCGATTTTGTGATGCGCCGCGGTGGCCGCTTGGCTCAGGTTCAGGTCGGCTATGAGACTTGGGGCACCCTGTCCCGTAACCAGGATAACGCCGTCCTGATCTTCACTGGGTTGTCTCCGACCGCCCATGCCGCATCCAATGAAGAAGACGATACGGCTGGCTGGTGGGAGTACATGGTTGGACCTGGCAAGGCGATCGACACGGACCGGTTTTTCGTGGTTTGCGTCAACTCTTTAGGCAGTTGCTTTGGTTCGACGGGACCTTCCTCCTGCGATCCGGCGACCGGCCAGCCTTATGGTGGGAGCTTCCCGGAATTGTCGATCGAAGACACTGCGAAGGCCGGGCACCATGCCATGCGCGAACTGGGCGTGGACCATGTCCACACCGTCGTCGGCCCCTCCATGGGTGGCATGTCTGCGTTGGCCTATGCGCTGCAGTACCCGGATGAGTTGGACTATCTTCTGGTGATTTCAGCGGCCTGCCGAGCCTTGCCGTTCACGATCGCGGTGCGGTCGCTGCAGCGGGAGATCATTCGCTGCGACCCGGACTGGAAGGGCGGAAACTACGAACTGGATGCAGAGCCGCTCTGCGGCATGCGCTTGGCGCGGAAACTCGGCCTGATGTCCTATCGGGCGGCCCAGGAATGGCGGCAGCGCTTCAATCGGGCCCGAGTGCCGGAGCACCGTGCCTCGAACGAAATGTTCGGCGTCGAGTTCGAAGTGGAGTCCTACCTCGAATACAACGCGCAGAAATTCATCGGCACGTTCGACGCCAACAGTTATTTGTACCTATCCCGGGCGATGGACCTGTTCGATGTTGCCGAACATGGTGGCACAGTCAATGCCGGACTGGCCCGAGTCCACGTGCGCAAGACTCTGGTGATTGGCGTGGAGAGTGACATCCTCTTTCCGCTTGAGCAACAGAAAGAAATCGTAGCCGGCTTACAAAAGGCTGGACGCGAAGCCGAACTGGTCGTGCTCCCGTCTATCCAGGGTCACGACTCGTTCTTGGTCGACGCGGAACGCTTCTCGCCCGTCGTGCAGGAATTTTTTGCCGGGATTTGAGCCGGAATCAGCCGCGCTGGTCGAGCGCGACGTAGTCTCGCTGAGTGTGTCCGGTATACAACTGGCGGGGGCGGCCGATCCGGAACTGCTTGTCCGCCATCATCTCGAGCCAGTGTGCGACCCAGCCCGATGTCCGGGCGGTGGCGAAGATGACCGTGAACATGTCCAGGGGAATCCCCATGGTCCTGAGGATGATGCCCGAATAGAAATCGACGTTCGGGTACAGTTTGCGAACCACGAAGTATTCGTCGTTCAAGGCCGCCTGTTCCAGAGCCATGGCGGTTTCCAGGAGCGGGCAGTTCGGATTGCCTTCCCCGTGCTTCTCCAGCAGGTTGTAGCAGATTTTTTGGATTAGCTTCGCGCGCGGATCGTAATTCTTGTAGACCCGGTGCCCGAAGCCCATCAAGCGGGTATGGCTTTCCTTGTTCTTGGTCTGCTCGACATATTCCTCAACCGAAACATCCGAAGCATGGATTTCCTCCAGCATCTGGATTACGGCCTCGTTGGCGCCGCCGTGAGACGGCCCCCAAAGCGTTGCTACGCCTGCGGCGACGGCCGCGACCGGGCTGGTTTCGGAACTGCCGGACAGCCGGACCGTGGACGTAGAAGCATTCTGTTCGTGGTCGGCGTGCAGGAGGAACAGGATATCCATGGCGTGCGAGAAGAGGGGATCAGGCTCTGTGCCGAACATCATGTGGAGGAAGTTGGACGTGAAGTCGAGTTCCGGGTCAGGGTCGATGGGGTCTTGGCCGGTTCGATAGCGGTATCCGAGCGCCGCCAGGACCGGGACCTGCGCAATCAATCGCCGCGCCATGCGTTGGCGATACGCCTCGTCGAACACGTCCAGTTCAGAATGGTAGATCGAAGCGAGATGAGCCAGACCGGCCATCAGCATGGCCATCGGATGGGCCTCTTTTTCGAAAGCCTGCATGAGTTCCCACGAACCATTAGGAATCTTTGTTTCTGATTTGATTTCTTGAGTAAATGTGTCCAGTTGACTCTGTGTCGGAAGTTCACCGTTGAGCAGCAGGTAGGCCGTTTCGATGTGGTTGCCAGACTCCGCGAGCTGTTCGATCGGGTAGCCCCGGTAGCGCAAAAGGCCAAGATCTCCGTCGATGTAGGTGATCTGGCTCCGGCAGCTGGCCGTGGAAACGAACCCGGGATCCAGCGAAAAATAACCCCGTTTCTTGTACAGATTGCTGATGTTGACCGCCGCCGGCCCTTCGGTCGACTCAGCGATCGATAGTTCGACTTCCTTCCCGCCGTTGGTCAGTTTGATTTTTCGCTCGGGCATAAATATTCCAAATCCAACACCTTTCGCGCCCCCTCAAGTTGCGCGAACTTCTGGACCAGATTTTTGGATAACACATTTTACACGCAAGAAATGGCCGTTTTGTTGCATGCCGGTTGCGTGAGAGGATTCAACCGGGCGAAATGGGGTGCCGGAACAGGTCGTTTTGTTAGAGCAGGGTCTGGATAAAAGCCGCAATGACAGGAGGGTCGTTCAGGTCGAGATGCGGCAGTGTCAGTCCAGGTGGAGGGGGCGCATCGGTCGCCAAGGCGATGATGTTGGAATCATCTGGATACAGGTACGGATGCCCCAGATCCGGGCGACACAGCTCGATTTTGGGGAAAGCTTCGCGTTTGAAGCCTTCCACCAGGATCAAATCAAGTGATGTGGCATCCAGTTTCGGCAGAAGCTGGGCTAGGGTCATTTCCCCTTCATCCTCGCCCAGTTCGTGCATCAAGGCCCAGCGACGGCCCGAAGAAATCAGCATTTCTCTGGCCCCCGCCTTGCGCAGCCGGTAACTGTCCTTTCCCGGCTGGTCCACGTCGAACGCGTGGTGGGCATGCTTGACCATGCCGATTCGCAGCCCCTGTTCCACCAGAATCGGCACCAACCGGGTCAGCAACTCGGTTTTCCCAGTTCCGCTGAATGCCGCAAAACCCAAAAGGGTAGGAGATTGGGAGTCCATCAGAGCGTCAATTCCTCGTGGGTGTTGATGTTTCGAAATTCATCGGGGTTTTCGAAAGAGACCTCCTCGAAGCCCTGCGCGCCATAGAATTCATCAATTTTACGCCCGCCGCGGCGGAGAAAATCGTCCAGGGCACCCGAAAGAGCAGTGTGCAGCACTGCAAAGACCGGCTGCAGGCGCCCGGCGCAACTTGCAACGGCGATCCGGGTTCCTGCCTGCGCGAAGGGAGAGGCGAGCTTGGCTGCCAAGTCCGGGCCGATTTCCGGACTGTCGCAGGGGACACAGAGCAGCAGTTCCGTTCGAGCTGCACGTAGTCCGGCGAGAATGCCGGCAAGCGGCCCTAGAAAACCGTCCTCCGCATCCGCGATCACGGGGTGGCCGAACTGCGCGTACTGGTCGTGACTGCGGTTGGCGTTGATCAGAATGGCCTGGACTTGCGGTTCGAGGCGCTTGAGGACATGAACGATCAATGGGCGCCCTCGGTAGGGAATCAGCCCCTTGTCCTGTCCGCCCATGCGGCGCGCCTTGCCGCCGGCAAGGATCATGCCGGTCAGTGGAGGGGGCTGGACTGAGGGTGAGGACATGGCATCATCGAAACGTTTGCTGGACTGGTTCATTGTACGAGAGAGCGCAGGTGCGCGGGTTATACTGGAATCCCGTCGAGAACAAACCTGCTAGCGCCATGAGCACCACTTCCGACATTTCCGAGAATCAGCGCGAGGCGATCGAGGCGGCCGTCTATCGGCGCCTTGTTGAGCACCTGAGAAGCAAGCCCGAAGTCCAGAATATCGACTTGATGAACTTGGCGGACTTCTGCCGGAACTGTCTCTCCAAGTGGTATGTGGCCGCAGCAGAAGAACGGGGCGTGGCCCTGGATTATGACGCGGCCCGGGAAATCGTCTATGGCATGCCATATGCTGAATGGAAGTCTCGGTATCAGAGAGAGGCCACTCCAGAGCAAATGGCTGCGTTTGAAGCCAGGGAAAAGGCCAAACAGGCATCTTGATCCATCATGGGCGCGGAGCTGGGCGACCCGCAACTCTTACGCTACAACCGGCAAATCGTCTTGCCGGAGATTGGCATAGAGGGGCAGCAGCGCCTGCTCGAGTCCCATGTCTTGTTGATCGGCCTGGGGGGCTTGGGTTCCCCGCTCGCTATGTATCTGGCGACTTGCGGCGTGGGTCGACTGACGCTGGCCGATCCAGATCACATTGAGCTGGCGAACCTCCAGCGCCAGATTCTGTACGGAACCTCCAGCTTGGGTCGTGCCAAGACCGAAGAAGCCCGGCGGGTCGTGGAGGAGCTGAACCCTGAGATCCGCATCGATACCGTCGCTGAATACCTGAAGGATGACTTGCTGCGGGAGCAGGTTCAGGCGGCAGACTTGGTTGTGGATGCCACGGATAATTTCGAAACCCGCTTGGAGATTAATCAGGCTTGTGTCGAATCTGCGACTCCCTTGGTCTCCGGGGCGGTGATCCGGATGGAAGGCCAGGTGGCAGTGTTTCGCAATCAAGAGGAAGGGGATGCTTGCTACCAGTGCCTGTTTGGCGACGAGCCCGTGCCGGAGGAGGGCTGCTCGGAAACCGGCGTGCTAGGTCCGGTCGCCGGGGTGGTGGCCAGCGTGCAAGCGGTCGAGGCGATCAAGTGCCTGTTGTCCATCGGAAAACCCTTGTACAACCGGCTGTTGCTTTATGACGCAAGGGAGGCACAATGGCGTGTAGTGGAACTGATTGCGGATGAAAAGTGTCCGATTTGTAGTTCCATTCGCAGATGAGAGGAGTGGCATGCTGATTCGAATCCCCAAGCGCTCGGACGAGAGGGAATCCGCGGTAACGGATCCGGAGATCTACCGGCAGCGCCGCGTTTTCATGCAACAGTGCGCGGCCGGAATGGCAGGCTTGGCGGGTGGTCTGCTGGTTGGCGGGCAGGTCCAGGCCGGGTTGATCATCGGCACGCCCCGATCCAGCCCCTATTCGACCGACGAAGAATTGACGCCGATGCATGCGGCGACCCATTACAACAATTTCTACGAACTGGGCTACAAGAAGGAAGACCCCTCGCGCAATGCGGCAGCCCTGATCACCGAGCCTTGGACTGTCGAGGTAGAAGGATACTGCGAGAACCCGGGGACTTATGCAGTCGAAGACCTAGTGCCAATGGATCAGTTGGAGGAGCGAATCTACCGGCTCCGCTGCGTGGAGGCCTGGTCGATGGTGATTCCGTGGGTGGGCGTGCCGCTGGCAACTGCGCTGAAGAAGTTGAGGCCGACGTCGCAGGCTCGCTACGTGGCTTTCCAGACGATCCTGGATCCGGAGAATCTTCCAGGGCAGCGCCGCGACGTGTTGGACTGGCCCTACGTCGAAGGGTTGCGAATCGACGAGGCGATGCATCCGCTGACACTGCTGACCGTCGGCATGTACGGACAAGTGCTGCCCAATCAGAATGGTGCCCCGATCCGAATCATCGTGCCTTGGAAATACGGTTTCAAGAGCATCAAGTCCATCGTGCGGATCCGGTTCGTTGAAGGCCAGCCTCCGACGGCATGGAATCAGGCTACCCCGCACGAATACGGCTTCTATTCCAATGTGAACCCTGAAGTCAATCACCCGCGCTGGAGTCAACGACGCGAGCGGAGGATCGGGGAGTTCCGGAAGCGGCAAACACTGATGTTCAACGGCTATGCCGAAGAAGTCGCGCATCTCTACAGCGGGATGGATCTGCACAAGTACTTCTAGGCATGCATACGCCCACAGCCGCAGGGTGGGTCAAACCTGCGCTTTTTCTACTGTGCCTCGTGCCGGCGATTGACTTGGCTCATGGCGCCTGGACGAACACTTTGGGAGTCAATCCGCTGGAAACCCTGACCCGGTCTACGGGAACATGGACCTTGCGGTTCCTGTTGCTGACCTTGCTGATTACGCCCTTGATCCGTGTCATGAGGACACCTGCGCTGCTGCGTTACCGGCGGATGCTGGGATTGTTTGCTTTCTTCTACGCCTCGATCCACTTGGGAACCTACCTTTGGTTCGACAAATTCTTCGATTGGCAGGAAATCTGGCTGGACATTCAAGACCGCCTGTTCATCACCGCGGGCGTGACGGCTTTTCTCCTGCTGGTGCCGTTGGCGCTGACCTCGACCCGACGCGCCCAGCGGGCCCTCGGGAACGCCTGGAATCGTCTGCACCGTCTGATCTATGTTGCGACGACCGCTGGGCTCCTGCACTATTTCTGGCTAGTCAAGGCGGATTACCTGGAGCCAATTATCTACGCATCGATCTTTGCCGCTCTCATGCTGGCGAGGATTCGCAAGCCCTCTACCGTCAGCGTGTCTCGTGTCTCTTAGTAAGAATATCTCTTGCCTGATTGATTTTACGAGTTAAATAGTCGTTTCCACCTCGGTCCGGGTGAAGCTTTTGCGCAAGGGCGCGGTGTGCTGAGCGAATTTCGGATTCCGGAGCCTGAAGGGACACGCCCAAGATCTGAGCGGCTGTTTCCGTTGACATGGCGGCCTCCTCGAAATCGTCCGTACTGCCGCTTCCAGGAGTTTCTCCGGCCTGCCAGCCCGTTTGGGTCCGTTGGAGGTAGGCGCGCAGGAGTGCCGCGGATTGCAGGTCACTCGCACAGGCCTGCAGCAGGTTCTCCAGTTGCGAAAGGCTGAGTTGAGATAGTTTTTGGCCTGCGAATTCGCCTTGTCGAATGGTGCCGTCCATGGCACCGGTCCTTCGGTCGATGGTCAAGTCCAGCCATGCCGTCTGCAGGTGGATCGCGGAAGAACCGAAGGCGCGGCGAGCCCAGGACAGGAATGGGAGCCAGCGTAGCAAAATCGCGGCCTTGCCGAGGAATGGCAGGATTCCGCCGACCACGGCGATGATCCAGTGGGCGCGCCCGGTCAGAACCATGGCGATCAAGCCAATTCCTGCCAAACCGGCAAGCCATTGGTAAAGCCTGCGGGGAGACTGCCGGTATTGCCACCGCAAGAAAAGGAACAGCCCAAACAGAATTAGGGCAATTAACAGGAATCTCATCGAAACGAAATCGTCATTGATGCGGAGGACAATACGTGTATGATAACGATTCGAGGGTAGGGGGGACACCCTTGAATAACTATAAGGAGGAAATCCATGAAACAAGCGATTAATGTCGGAGGCTTAGATCTCGAGATTCATATCGAGCAGAAGGGCGATAGCGGTCCCGCACTGCTGATGGTGCACGGGATCCCCACAAACAGCCGACTGTGGCGCCATGCACAAGCAAGCCTGTCTGATCGTTATCAGACCTATGCGATGGACATGGTCGGCTATGGACAGTCGAGCATGCCCCTCGATCAGTTCACTCATTCCCTGACGAATCAGGCCGAGGCCATCAAGGAAGTGATCGAAGGACTGGGGCTGGCGGGAAACGTCATCCTGGTCGGCCATGATCACGGTGGGGGTGCCTGCCAGATCTTTGCCTCGAAGCACGTTGACCTCATCAGCCGATTGGTTCTGATCAATCCGGTTGCTTGGGACTACTGGCCGGTGCTGGAAGTCGAAGCCTTCAACGGCTTGGTTGGCGCCCCGGACGAAGCGCTAGGGCCGGCCATGGCCCAGGCGGCAGCGGGCTTTCATGGGCTGCTGCTCATGGGCAGTCATGACAAGATCGCGTTCACGGACAAGAACGTCAAGGAGAACTATCTCTCTTTCTGGGCTCGGGGGCCGGGATTCACCGGTTTCAAGTCGTTGATCCATGTCTGTTCGGAGCCGAGCAACGAAGAAACCATGAGCGTGGATCACAGCAAGATTACTTGCCCGACCATGGTGTGCTGGGCGCTGCATGATGCCTGGATGCCGGTTGAGTCCGGACGCCGGCTGAAGGATGCCATTTCGGGGCCGACGCGGTTCGAAATCATCGAGCGGGCTGGGCACTACGTGCTGGAGGACCGGCCGGATGCAGTCGTTGATCTGATTGACGACTTCGTGACCGAGTGGGCAAACGTAGATAGCGTTACCCTGAAAAGCTAGGATTTCTGCTCTCACACGAGAGCAAGAATCCACGTTTTGACTGCGGAGAATGTATCGGGAGGCAATAGCATTGCCTCCCGGTAGTTTCGTCAGTCAGGGATAGGAGGGAGGATCATAAACGCTGAGAGCTCTGCCCGACGCGCAAGCGTCCGCTACCAGCCTGATGAAAACCCGCCGCCGGTACTCGCCTTCGGCTTGGGTCTGCAGCTCGCCATCCTCTGCATTTCCGGCATCGTCCTGACGCCGGCGATTGTCGCCCGGGCGGCCGGAGGAACCGAAGCCTTTCTTTCTTGGATCGTGTTCGCCGCTGTTGCCGTCAGCGGCGTCACCACGGTTCTGCAGGCGGCCCGGGTTGGCCGGATTGGTGCCGGCTATACGCTCGCCATGGGTCCGTCTGGAGCCTTCATCGCGATCTGTATCACCGCCATCGCGGAAGGAGGGCCGGCGATGCTGGCCACCCTGGTGATCCTCTCGTCGTTTTTCCAGTTCGCGCTTTCCGCGCGCCTTTCGCTGTTTCGAAAGATTCTAACGCCGGCTGTGGCAGGTACAGTTATCATGCTGGTACCGGTCACCATCATGCCGATCATCTTCGGCTTGCTGACATCCGTACCCGAGGGGACCCCCACGTCGGCCGCCGCACTGAGTGCAGGCGCGACCTTGTTGACCATCGGTGGTGTTGCCCTGAAAGCAACCGGCATCTTGCGCCTTTGGGCTCCAGTCATCGGAGTGGCTTTTGGTTCGGTGGTGGCCGGACACTTCGGACTCTATGAAGTAAGTCGCGTTGCCGAGGCTTCATGGCTGGGTTTCCCGGAAGCCGGATGGCCGGGTTACGACTTCAGCTTCGGACCGGTCTTCTGGACGCTTGTGCCGGCATTCGTGTTCGTGACCTTGGTCGGAGCCGTGGAGACCGTAGGCGACTCCGTTGCCATTCAGCGCGTTGCTTGGCGCCGCCCCCGGGCAGTGGATTTCCGTGCAGTACAAGGCACAGTGGCAGCGGATGGAGTCGGCAACCTATTGTCCGGTCTCTTGGGGACTGTGCCGAATACGACCTATTCGACCAGTGTCTCCGTTGCCGAACTGACCGGAGTCGGAGCCCGCAGGGTCGGGGCCGCCCTCGGCATGGTTTTCCTCGCTTTGGCATTCTTCCCCAAGGGGCTTGCCGTTATTTTGGCGATACCCGGCCCGGTTGCCGGGGCCTACATCGGTGTCCTGCTGTCACTGCTTTTCGTGGTCGGCATGAAGGTGGCGATTCAAGACGGCATCGATTACCGAACAGGACTGATTGTCGGGATTTCATTCTGGATTGGAGTCGGGCTCCAGAACGGATGGATCTATCCCGAGTATGTTTCTGAATTCGCAGGTGGCCTTCTGAGCAACGGGATCACGGCGGGTGGCCTCATGGCCATTTTCATGACGCTGTTCATGGAATTGACGAAACCCCGCCGTCACCAGATTGAAGTGGCTCTTGACGTTTCGATCCTGCCGAGGATCGAGGAATTCCTTCATAAGTTCGCATCTGGCCATGATTGGAGCCCGGCAATGATTGACCGCCTTTCTGCCGTCACCGAGGAGACCCTGTTGACGCTCCGCGAGCAGGAAGACAGCGGGGTAGGCGAAGGCGGGCGCCGCCTTCTTTTGACGGCACGCAGGGAGGACGACGAAGCCGTCCTTGAATTTGTTGCCGCGACGGGAGAAGAAAACCTTCAGGATCGAATTGCTTTGCTTGGCAAGCAATCCATTTCATCTTCGGTCGAGCGCGAAGTTTCCTTGCGGTTACTGAGGCACCTGGCGTCCTCGGTCTATCACCAGCAGTACCATGACACGGATATCGTGACTGTGCGCGTGGAGACCCCGGTTACAGCCACCGACGAAGAAACTTGATTTTTCTTCGTCAGGAAAGCAGGTCGGCAATCGTCTCGCGTTCGCTTAGCAGTTCGGTTTCGTTAGCCTGAAGTTGCTCACGGCCGAAAGCGTCCAGCTCTAATCCAGGCACGATGGCGTGCTCGGATTCTGAACACTGACACGGAAAGGAAAAGATAATGCCTTCCGCCACTCCGTATGAGCCATCCGAGAGCACGCTCATGCTGACCCAGTCGTTCTTAGGCGTCCCTTGGACCCAGTCGCGCATGTGCAGAATGGCCGCATTGGCGGCCGATGCCGCGGAAGAGGCGCCACGCGCCTCGATCACCTTGGCGCCACGCTGTTGGATTCCGGGTATGAATTCTTCCCGATACCAGTCCGTGTCTACCAGTTCCCGGACCGGGGTGCCGGAGGCCGTGCAATAGCCGATATCGGGATACATTTTCGGGGAGTGGTTCCCCCAGACCGTCATGCGAGCGATATTGGCGACCGGTTGGCCCGTCTGTATGGCCAACTGCGAGCGTGACCGTTCATGATCCAGACGGGTCATCGCGGAGAATTGGCGCGGGTCGAGATCTGGGGCGTGGTGCAATGCAATCAATGCGTTGGTGTTGGCCGGGTTGCCGATGACCAGAACCCGGACGTCGCGGCTCGAAAAATCATTGATAGCCTTGCCTTGGGGGCCAAAGATTTTCCCGTTTTCCTGGATCAGGTCGCTGCGCTCCATGCCTTTCCCGCGCGGCCGTGCCCCGAACATGAACACGTAGTCCGCATCTCCGAAGCCTTTCTCCAGGTCATCACTCAGAAGGACATCGCGTAACAAAGGAAAGGCGCAGTCTTCCAGTTCCATCGCGGTTCCGCCGAGTGATGGCATCGCCGGAGGGATGTCGATCAGGTTCAAGGCGACAGGTTGCTGGTCGCCCAAGAATTCTCCGGCTGCAATGCGAAACATGGCTTGGTATGCGATGTTGCCGGCTGCGCCGGTGATGGCGATTCGCTTGGGTGGGTTCGTCATGGTCGGGCTCTTCTGAGGGATGGAGTGATGTTGGCTAGCGATTAGTGTAGGCGATGTGACCGACCCAAGTACGCTTGACTCCGCATC
Organism: Gammaproteobacteria bacterium; assembly: GCA_028819565.1. GTDB lineage: Bacteria > Pseudomonadota > Gammaproteobacteria > Poriferisulfidales > Poriferisulfidaceae > Poriferisulfidus. The sequence goes on from JAPPLD010000006.1 coordinate 206,858, forward strand.
TCGTGCAGGCGGCTTGCGGTCCGTTCGAATGCCTGTTTTAGACGCTTGCCCTGATATAGCTGGTCTGGCTCAGCCTCGGCGGAAACGATCAATGTCACGTTGCGGTCGTAAAACTCGTCGATCATTTCGATAAAACGCCGGGCACTGTCATCCATCGATGGTTCAAACACCGGAATGCCAGAAATCAGCACGGTGTGGAAGCAACGCGCAATCGAAATATAGTCGTTCACGCAACGGGGAGATTGGCACAGGTTGTCGAAGTCGAACCAGATCGCGTCATGTGACAAGCGCTTGACTGGGATGGTGCGGCCTTCGACTTCAATGGTTGTCTCTTTTCGATCCAGGTCTGACGCCAGGTGCCGGAAGTGATTCCGTAAGACCGGCTCCGCAGTTCCGTTGGTGCCGAGGCAATAGGTTTCAGTCTGGTCGAGGTGTTGCAGGCGATAGTCGCAGGATGTCGCCAGTTCGAATACGGTCATGTGCCTCTTAATCGATTCGATCGCAGGCAAGAACCGTTCCCGCTGCAGCCCGCCCTCGTAGAGGTTGTCCGGAGCTGAGTTGGAAGTCGCCACCACGGTGACCCCTTGCCGAAACAGGCCTTCCAGCAGTCCGCCTAGAATCATGGCATCCGTAATGTCTGATACGAAAAATTCATCGATGCAAAGCACTTTGTATTTTTTTGCCATGCGGGCGGCAAGAAGGTCGATGGGATTGCGCCGGTCCTGCATGTGCTTGAGCTTGTGATGGATGTGCCGCATGAAACGGTGGAAGTGCATGCGCCGTTTCTTGCGCAGGGGAAGAGAATTAAAGAACAGGTCCATCAGATAGGTCTTTCCACTTCCGACTGAGCCCCACAGCCACAAGCCGGATGTCGATCCGGGCGCGCCCGACTTCAAGCGACGCAGCCGATCGCTGATCAGCATTTTGGCGCGGGAATGTCGGGTCAGATGATCAAAGACAAGTTGGAACTGTTGAGCGGCCTCATACTGCGCCGGGTCGGGCGTGTACTGCTTCCGGGCGATTTGTGCTTCGTACGTGTCAATGAACATAAAGACATGCGTGGCCGCAAACAAGGAATCTCTATTCTACATAGACGCGCTTGACAAATTGACGTTCCTCCAACCGGGATCAGCGTTCAAACTGTAAGATAGATTTTTCATCCAGCTTTGCCGCTTGCTCGAAATGTCCGGCTCCACAATCCGAACCCGGTTTGCTCCAAGTCCTACCGGCGCTTTGCATTTGGGAGGTGCCCGCACGGCCTTGTACAACTGGCTCTATGCCCGGCATTGCGGTGGGGAGTTCATCCTTCGGATCGAGGATACCGATCGGGAGCGTTCCAAAGAAGAGCACTGCCAGCAAATCATGTCCATGCTGCGCTGGGTGGGTATGGATTGGGATGGCGAGGTGGTCTACCAGTCTCGAAGATCAGAGCGTCATCGAGAGATCATCCAGAAATTGCTCAATCAGGGAGACGCCTACTACTGCGACTGTTCTCCGGAGCGCTTGGAACAGCTACGCAAGGAGCAGACGGCGGCAAAGCTCAAGCCGCGCTACGACCGACACTGCCGCGACCGGGACAATCCTCCGTCGGCGCAATCGGTCGTCCGGTTCAAAACCCCGCTTGAGGGTGACGTGGTTGTTCAGGACAGCCTGAAAGGGGAGGTGCGTTTTTCCAATTCCGAACTGGATGACCTGGTGATTGCTCGTGCGGATGGAAGCGCGACCTATCACTTGGCCGTCGTAGTGGACGACATGGATGCAGGTGTTACACACATCATCCGGGGCGATGACCATCTCAACAATACGCCACGGCAAGTCAATATTCTTTCTGCGTTAGGCGTGGATGCACCCAGCTACACGCACCTGCCGATGATTCTCGACGAAGACGGGCGCAAGATGTCCAAGCGGAAAGATTCTGCCGATATGGCGCAATACCGCGAGCAAGGGTATTTGCCCACGGCCTTGGTGAACATTCTGGCGCGTTTAGGCTGGGCCCATGGAGATGATGAACTGTTTTCGATCGAGGAGTTGATTCAGCAGTTCGATCTCTCCGGGCTGAACCCGGCCGCGAGCCGGATTGATCCCAAGAAAATGGCTTGGGTCAACCAACAGCAAATGAGCCGCGTGTCCGAAAGCGAGATCAACGCAGAATTCAATTGGCATTGTGCTCGGCAGGATTTGGATCCCGGTGCATTAAGCCCATCGGACCGAACCGCACTGATTGAAGTGCAGCAGAAACGCTGCCGCAACGTGGCAGACATGGTCACGCAGAGTCGCTGGTTGCTGCTGGAGGTCCCGGGGACGGACGAGTCGGCGCGAGAAAAATTCCTCACCCCCGATTCCTGTTCGATTCTGCAGGAGCTGGTAGACGAGATGGAGCAGGTTAACTGGGATATCGAATCCCTGAAAGGCCTGGTTGACGCGGCCTGTGAGCGCCATCAAGTCAAGCCTGGGAAGGTCGCGCAGCCGCTGCGCGTCGCCGTGACCGGGGGGGCAGTTTCTCCCTCCATTGAAGATACCTTGGTTTTACTTGGTCGAGAACGGACGTTGCAGCGTTTGCGGTCAGCGATTTCAGGTGCATAATTTGACGAATAGGGTTCTTTTTACTAGAGTGCGCACCCAATCCAATAGTCCCCATCGTCTAGAGGCCTAGGACACCGCCCTTTCACGGCGGCAACAGGGGTT
>JAPPLD010000026.1 GCA_028819565.1 Gammaproteobacteria bacterium
AGATCTCGGCCATGTGGGAAGACCTGGAATACGAGTTCAACGGCGTGACCAACGTCGATGCCGCGATGGCCGCGTTCGGCTACCCCAACTTCGGCAGCAGCTACAGCCTGCTCGACAACGCGGGTGAGGTCATCGGCGCGACGGCGGCCATGCAGAACCCGGTCGACGATGACGACATCAAGGCGCAGAAGACTTACAACCTTCTGATGAACCTGTTCCCCGGCTGCTTTGCCGCCACTACTCCAAGCCCAGACACCTGCCCTGCAGCACTACGGACTGCTGGCCTAGTCAACACCGTGACTGTAGATGATGACACTCCTGCCGACGGTTATCTAGCACCTGTTGAAGATAACCCCGGCACCGAGACCGACGAGTCTGCTCCGGGCAACGGTGGGACAAGTGTCAGCACGGACAGTGCTGCCGGCATGGACCTCATGGCTGCCATCACGGCCCTGAACATAGCCCGTGACGTGGATGGCGACACAGATGGCATTCAGGCGCCGGATCTGGACGCAGCGGTCGGTGACGGCACTGCAGGCGGTTCCCAAGAAGAGAGAAACGCCCATGTAGCCTACATGGCCCTGGTCGAGGCGGCCACGGAAGCGGCTAAGGAGGCAGCCGGGAGCACTCCGGCGGCCAGCGCGGCCGCCAACCGGGCTGCAATGACGGCAGGCCAGAACGTCAAGATCGAGCGTGACGCCTGGATGGTGTCCGGCAAGATCAAGTTCGGCGGTCCGATCGACTTCCGCTTCTCCTACATGGACGCGGATGATCTCGAAGTCTCCTGCGCATCCTGCTCGGGCGACTGGGACGAAACCGCGGCCGACGCATGGAACGTGGGCGTCTTCTACACCATGCCGGGCGGCACCGAACTGCGTCTGACCTACTCCGAAGTCGACAACGATCGCAACGGCACGTACGGTCAGGGCATCTCCGGGACCGGACTGGGTGGTGTTGGTGTTCCAGACGGTAGTGGCGGCGAAATCGAGATGTTCGCAGTCGGTATCGTGCACTGGTTCGACTGATCCAGTCAGCCAAGGCACACCTTGCAAAACAGGCGCCCTTCGGGGCGCCTGTTTTTTTATTGGGCGCATCAATTACTCATAGGATTGCAGCATGGTTCTGGTTGACAGTACGCGTCGCCGCTTTCACAATGGGCGCGTCACATAGCGTAGATCCAAAATGAACCAGGCACGCACCCTGAAACCGGAAGAATACACGGTCGAAAAAGAGCCTTACTACGAGCCAATTGGTTCGGAAATCGAGGTATTCGAGGCCGCCTGGAGAAATCAGTTGCCGGTTCTTCTAAAAGGCCCGACCGGTTGCGGGAAGACCCGCTTCATGGAACACATGGCATGGAAGCTCAAACGTCCCCTAATTACAGTGTCATGCCACGATGACCTGACTTCTTCCGACTTGGTTGGACGTTATTTGATTGCGGGTGGCGAGACGGTATGGGTAGACGGACCGCTTGCCCGGGCTGTGCGCTCCGGCAGTATTTGCTATCTCGACGAAGTGGTGGAAGCGCGCAAGGATACGACGGTCGTCATCCATCCCCTATGCGACGACCGCCGAGTTCTCCCGATGGAAAAGCATGGAGAATTGCTGGAAGCCCCGGACGAGTTTTGCATGGCGATTTCCTACAATCCGGGCTATCAAAGTGTCCTCAAGGATCTCAAGCAGAGCACCCGCCAGCGGTTTGTGGCGCTGGAATTCGACTACCCGCAGGCGGAAATCGAGCAGAAGATCGTAATCCGGGAGACATCCGTAGATGCTGAAACAGCAAGGCTCTTGGTCAAATTCGCTGAAATGACCCGAAACCTCAAGGGTAACGGTCTGGATGAGGGGGCCAGCACGCGGCTCCTGATCCACGCAGGGAAGCTCATTCAGTCGGGAGTAGATCCGGTGGCAGCTTGCACCACCGCAGTTTCGCAAGCACTGACGGATGACCCGGAGATGCTCCAGGCTGTCAATGAACTCGGATCGTCAGTGTTCTGACGGCATCAATTCCATTGCGGTCACAGCAGGCCTCGGAAGAAATGGGCTCGGTTTTCCTTCCAGCCAGTCACTATGCCCAGCGTTGTAGAACGGTGACAAGGGGTGGCCTGACTGCCCGGTAGGCATATGCAAAATCCCGTCTTCTTCTCGACCGGGAGAGACAACCGTGCGATGCGAGGCCCCGAACGCCCGACGTTCGACGCGAGGCACATTGAGGTCGCCGGACAAGGGTGATGGAGGCACATTTAGCCAACCACCGAGAAACGGCAGGATATGCGTCAACGGATGACGTATATGAGCATAGTTGTACGCTCCCCAAGTCGCATCGGCCATCTCTCGCCCTCCCACTGTCATGTCGTCAATGGCCAACTTCAACGCAAGTGCCAGAAATTCATCCCAATGCCGCATGCCTTCCGGGAGAAAGTTTTGAGCTTCGCTGTCCAGAATGCGTGCAAGCGAGCCGTCCAATTGCCATTGAAGGTGTCGGGTGCGCCGATCCGGTGCCAGACCAAACTTGGTCTGGAGTGCCAGCAAGAAAAGTTCATGGGCGCGTTTTCGGAATGTCCGGATGATTCGATAGCCGACGCAGTCGGGATTGCTATACCCATCCCATTCGGCAACCCATTTGCGAACATGGTGGCGCTCTACCAGGGAGGCGATGCTGGCGTGATTCATCGCGCGCTCCAGACGGGGTTGCCATTCGTTCAGGAAGTCAGCCCGGTTGTCGAGCTGTACAGCCAATAAGTCGGATTCGCTGAATACGGTTTTTTCTCTCAAGCGATTTCGGATCTGTTGGGCACGCATTCCGGAAGAATAGCGGCCGTCGCCCAGAAGTGCATATTTTTTACCACCAATGTGCCGGCTGTTAGCGGACCACAAACGCTGACCAGAGGGATTCAAAATGATGGGATATTCGTCCAAAGAAAGCCATTCAGGAGCGTGGTTTTCGAGTCTGGAACTCTTGATTGGAATTCGCCCGCTATGGCCTTCGCGTCGAAACAAGGATCCAGCAATCGTCCAAGCGATGTTGCCTTCGCGGTCAGCTAAGAGAACGTTTTGAGGCGGGATCGCGGATTGCTGAAATGAGGCTATAGCGGATTGGAGATCTTCGGCCGCCTCGATCTGAGTGAAATTAATATGAGCCCCAGTCAGCCAGTGCGAAGCCCAGTGCAGAGATCGCTTCCGCTTTTGGGCGTCTTCTCCGATGACGGGCCCCCAAGCAGAATTTTCATACACAAATTTCTCATCCGCACCAAAACGGACCTTCAGCGTTTCTTCGACTTGGGTCAGCGAAGGGTCCGCGGGGTCCAGCACGATCAAATCTTGGCTATCGACATTGCTGTTGGTAAAGCCCCAGGCGATATACCCGTTGCTTCCACCGATCAGCCAAGGCAGTCCTGGAAGGGTCAAGCCGCTGGCCATGTAATCCTTGTCGCCGTCGGTCCATTGCCAATGCATCCGATACCAGATGTTTGGCACCATCAGGACTAGGTGCATGTCGTTGGCAAGCAAAGCGCCGCCGTGCGACGTTAGACTGCCACTGACGGCAAAGGCATTGCTGCCAGCGTTTTCCCACGGCATCCGTACATCATTGAGTTTTTTCAGATTCAGCGGCGTGTCGCGAAGATCAATTTCCTCTGTTGAGGGCACCTGGGAGGAGTACAGGGGTATCGGCGTGTCGTCCAGCGGAGCGTCATAGTGCGAACCCACCGGAGCCAGGAAGTTCGCGATGTCAGCTCCAAAGGTCTCATGAATGAATCCCACGACAGAGTCGTATTTCCAGCGTTCACCCTGAAGGGCCAGGTGCATGGCGAAGAGAGACAGGATGCTGTCTTCCGGCTCCCACGGTTCGGGCTCGGCAAAAAGCAGGAAATAAGGGAATGGCCGGACGGGAAACGCTTCCAAGCCCTGATTGATTCCTTCGGTGTAGGCGTGCAGTACGGCAGCCTCGGTTTCGGAAAGCTCTGCGACGATTCTCTGCGCGTGCCTGCGGAAATGATGGGGTCGAGTCTTGCGATCCTGTTCGAGGGCAGGATAGCCGAACAATGCCGCCAATTCGCCTACAGCGAACCGACGCCGGGTATCCATGGCCAGGAAACGCTCTTGGGCATGGACGAATCCCGTTGCTCGGGCGAGGTCCAGTCGAGATTGGGCTTGGACCGTGGTGTGCCCGATCGCGTCACGGGATACGGTGACAGGGAAATCCAGACCCGAGAGCGCGACCGTGCCGGAAATCTGCGGTCGGCTCGAGTAGAGAGCCGCCGCGACAACCGAAACAAAGATAACGACTATAGCCACCGCGGACCACAGTGCCACGCGTAGCAATTTTCGTCTTGCCATCAGTGCAGGGCAGGAGAATCCAATACTTCCGGATTGTGGATTTCTTCCTCGGTCGCGTCCCGCACTTTCAGGATATTGAGGAAAAACTTCAGGGTCTTGCCCGCGAGAGGGTGGTTTCCGTCCAAGATCAGTTTGTCTCCCTCGATGGAAGTCACACGAAATCGGTGAATTTCCCCTATCTCGTTCTCGAAATCTGCTTCAGCGCCAATATGGTGGAACTGTTCGGGGACATCGGACAGGCTCTGCGTCAACTGTAAGTCCGGGTCCAGATCGCCGAAAGCATCATCGGGTTCAACCAGAACTTCAACGGTATCGCCCGCCCGCCGGTTTTCCATTGCCGCTTCTATTCGTTGCCATAGGCCGAATTCGCTCCCATGAACATAGGAAACGGGAAGGTCAATCTGCTCCAGAACCTGCCCACCCTCATCCATGATGCGGTAGGTGAATTCGACCAGTTTGTTTGAACGGATGGGTTCGCCGGAAGTGTGGGAAGTCATAGGCAGAAAATCGAAATAAGTTTGAATTCTGTACGAAAACCCGTCCAAATAAGCGGCTTAACGAGGCTACTGGTTGCGAATATGCACCGGTTTGGACAGGGGACGATGTTGCTGAAGAACTATTTTATCTGATTGGTGATGCTCCAAGGACAAATTGTCAGAATACTTTGGGTTCAAGTCTATGCACTGATCAGGCATATGGTGCATGTATTGGGCTTTCCTGAACGCCAAAAATCACACTTTTATGATGATAAAAATGTAAAAAACCTCACTTTTATGATCATAAAAGTGTTATAATCAGGTCGGTGTTCTGCTATACTGACATGCGTTCTTTGTGAGGACGTTAAACATGCTGTCTCGTCTCATTGAAACCGATTTGGTGAAATGGCGGCAATTGCCAGAGCGCGAGCCCATGCTTCTGGACGGCGCACGTCAGGTTGGGAAGACCTTCCTCATTACCAAAATCTTCGGACCCAAATGGTTTCGCAGGATCGTTCACCTGGATTTCCGCGAACAACCTAAGCTTGTCCAACTGTTCGCACAGGGACTTGTCCCAGAAATCATCCTGAAGAATCTGGCAACGCATCTCCGCTCGGACATTGACCTCGAACAGGATCTTATCTTTTTCGATGAAATTGGAGAATGCCAGCCTGCCGTTGATTCGCTGAAATACTTTGCTGAAAAGCTTCCCAAGGCTTTCATTTGCGCATCCGGCTCCAATCTTGGGCTGCTGGATTCCTTCCCGGTCGGCAAGGTCCACTGGCTGACCCTGTCTCCATTGTGTTTTGATGAGTTTGTGATGGCCTCTGGGAATGACCGGCTGCTTGCAGCATTCCGGGAGCGGGACCGCTCCCCTGTGGTTCACGACCAGTTGTGGGAACTGCTTCTGGACTACTACTTCGTAGGAGGCATGCCGAGAGCCGTGAGCCATTGGTTCAACACTTCCGAGAAGCCTGCGACTCGAATCCGAAGCATCCAGGAAATCCATCGACGCCTGATCGAAGGCTTCCGAAACGATTTCGGCAAGTACGCCGGACGCATTCACGCCCAGCACATTGATGCCGTCTTCACCGACATCCCGCGGCAACTTTCCGCGAGTCGGGACGGATCCGTGCAACGCTACCGGTTTCGGGACATCATTGAAAAAAAGCGCCGCTATGCAGAACTTCAGGGTCCCATTGATTGGCTGGTGGCCGCCCAGTTGGCCCAGAAATGCCACCTGGTTTCCGGCCGACCCCAAGTGCCTCTACTCCCACAATCTAAACCCAATGCCTTTCGGCTATACCTCTCCGATGTTGGCCTGCTCAGCCACATGCTGAATCTGGACTATGCCGCCCAACATCGGCAAGATACCTATTTTAAGGGCTTCATTGCAGAGAACTTCGTGCAAAACGAAATTCACACTCATGTCGGTCGTCACACTTATGGCTGGCAGGGCACTCGGGCGGAAATCGAATTCCTGCACTGTGGGCGCCATGGCGACATAATCCCCGTAGAAGTCAAAAGCGGGACGCGCACCCGTGCGCGCAGCCTGCGTACTTACCTGGAACAATACCAGCCCCCGTATGCCATCAAATTGATTGGCAATGTGGGTGGGGAGGGCAACGACGTGATTCGGACCTGGCCCTTGTATCATGCACAGTTTCTGCGCGACCTGTAGCCTATGAACCCAAGCCGCATCGCCAAGTAACTCCCACTTTTCCGCTAGAAAAAAACAGGCGCCCCGAGGGGCGCCTGCTTGTTTGGTGTGCTAGTCAGACTGAATCAGTCAAACCAGTGCACGATGCCCACTGCGAACATTTCGACTTCCGCGCCAGCTGAACCCAGTTCGGTACCGGAGATGCCCTGACCGTAGGTTCCGTTGTCGTCATTGTTGACTTCGGAGTAGGTCAGGCGCAGTTCGGTGCCGCCCGGCATGGTGTAGA
>JAPPLD010000021.1 GCA_028819565.1 Gammaproteobacteria bacterium
GCGGATTGGATCTTTACCCGAGGCCGCCTTTCCACACAAAACCGTGAAGAGCCTTCTCTTTAAAGCCCTGCAAGAAGACAAAGACCTTCAAACAGAATTAGCAAATCAATATGAAGCATTCCAAGATTACTTGATTCACGATATTACATGCGAGGATTTTGCTGACATCTACGCGGAGACAATTGCCTACGGAATGTTCGCAGCACGGCTACATGACAATACACTGGAAGATTTTGGGCGCCAAGAGGCGCTCGAGTTGCTACCAAAATCAAATCCATTCCTACGTGCGCTCTTCACCTATATCGCTAGCCGTGACCTTGATGATCGTATTAAGTGGATTGTCGACGATCTAGCAAATGTATTCCAAGCTGTAGACGTTAGGAAAATAATGGAGAATTTCGGTTCCCTGACTGGCAAAGAAGATCCTTTCCTGCATTTCTATGAAACTTTCTTAGCCAAATACAACCCAACTAAGCGGCAAAAAAGAGGAGTGTGGTATACCCCTGAGCCAGTCGTGAATTTTATTGTCCGTGCTGTCGATGAAATCCTAAAAACTGAGTTTAATTTATACATGGGATTTGCTGACACATCGAAAATTACCATTGACTGGGATACTGGTCAGAAGCAACTTACCAAGAAAGGCACGATTGCGAAACCAGTTAGGAACGCGATCACCAAAAAAGAAGTTCACCGTGTTCAGATTCTTGATCCGGCAGCAGGAACCGGTACTTTTCTTGCTGAAGTAATCAAACAAATTACACCGAAGGTAAAGGACATCACTGACATGTGGTCAAGTTACATCGAAAAAGATCTGATTCCCCGTTTACATGGTTTTGAGTTGCTTATGGCTTCCTATGCGATGTGCCATATGAAACTTGATATGGTGCTATCGGAGCTTGGCTATGTCTATTCCAGGACGCCGCCACGCCTAGGGGTCTATTTGACTAACTCGCTTGAAGAAGGAGAGCCTGCCGACCAAACACTTCCTTTCGCGCGATGGCTATCGGATGAGGCCAAACAAGCCAACTCTGTCAAATGTGCTATGCCGATCATGTGTATCATCGGTAATCCGCCATATAACCCGAGTAGCAAAAACAATAACCCGTGGATTGCCAAAAAAATGGCTGACTACAAGGCCGGAGTTCATGATCGTAAAGTCAATCTAAATGACGATTACATGAAGTTTATACGCTTGGCAGAAGATTATGTTGAGCGAAATGGCTCTGGCATAGTTGCCATGATAACGAACAACTCTTTTCTAGATGGCACTACTCAGAGGGGAATGCGTTCCCACTTAATGAGCACTTTTGACCGGATTGATATCTATAACCTACACGGTGATATTCGGACCCGACAAACTGATTCTTCTGATCAAAATATTTTTGACATCCGGCAAGGCGTTGCTATCACCATCTTTGTAAAGAACAAAAAATCTCCCAACCCCGCTACAGTTAAATATCTTGATCTGACAGGGTCACGCCATCTCAAATACAAAGCCTTATTTGAATACAAAAATCTTAGAACTTCACTTACAAAAATCGAACCCAATGAACCTTATTTTTTCTTTACCCCCAAAACTTTCGATATTTCGGCAAAGACTTTTTCTCTAGATGAGTTTTTCGTAGTTAAAAGCAGTGGAATTCAGACAAAAAACGATGCTGTAGCGATCTCTTGGTCTCCAGATGAGCGTAATGTCATATTAAGCAACTTCCAAAACCTTGAGCTCGAGGAGGTCGAAAAACTGTATCCTCCAAAAGCAGTTTGGAATACCGAGCAAGCTCGTAAAGACATTGCGAACGGAGATTTTGAAGAACGGACAATCCTTTACCGTCCTTTTGACAAAAGGTTTACTATTCTCACAAAACGTGCTAATGGTTTCTTAGGTCGCCCCAGATACAATGTAATGCAACATATCTCTGAAGGAGATGTTTCTTTAATCGTAAACAAAAAACATGTCGGGAACTACTTCAGCCACATATTCGTAGCAGATACGATCGCGGTGACTGGCGTAAACTACTTAGGCAATAGGGGACAGGATTATGTTTGCCCTCTATATATTGCAGGGGATGGACTTGACGAAAAAAGACGAGTTAATTTCGACCCCAATATTTGGGCCGCACTTCGAACAGCCGCATCAAACAAAAAATATGGTGTTCCAGACGAAGTAAATGTATTCGACTATATCTATGGAATCTTACATAGCCCGCAGTACAGAAAAAAATTTACAGAAGTCCTAAAGATAGGGTTTCCCCAAATCCCGTGGCCATCATCACCTAAATCCTTTTGGGATGTCGCTGCAAAAGGCAGGCACCTCCGACAACTGCATCTTATGGAACCAAAGGTGGTTGGCAATACCAATTTCCCTTTCAGGGGTAAAGGTGATGCCATTGTTGAGCAGTTACATTACAAAAATGAAATGGTCTGGATCAACGAAAAGCAATATTTTGAGCATGTGCCCGAGAGTGCCTGGAACTTATATGTCGGCGGTTACCAACCTGCGCAGAAATGGTTAAAAGATCGGAAAGGTCGTGCGCTCACGTTTGACGACATCGTGCACTATCAGAAGGTGATTAAAATCCTATTTGATACAAATTTGATTATGAATTCGATAGAAATAGACGTTTAACTAGATAATGGGAAATAATCGGGACCGACTAGCGTTCATTTGCCACTAAAAATCTCCTAGCCTCCTGAAACCTCACCAATTTGACATGGATTCACCAGCAAGTTTTGAGGACAAGGTTGCCGTTCTGATCGACGGCAATCTCGAGTTGTACTGGGACCGAACCATCGCCATGAATCCGGCTCAGCGCGAAGCAGTTTCCCAATTGGAGGAAAAGCTGCAGGAAGGCTTCAAAGTGGACGGCGTGCGCTATGACCGCCCGGATTCGCTCAAGCGTGCACAACTGGCCGCGAGCCTGATTCCTCAGGCGTTGCAGCGCGGCGACGACTCGTTGGCCGCCACTGCGCTCGCGCTGACCTGCACTTCCCTGCCCGACCTGAAGCAGATCCAGTATCGCCGGAGGCAGGACGACAGTTGGGACATCGCGTTTGTCAGCGACCGCTGCTACGCGCCCGAGGAACGGCCCATCCAATTCACTTCATGAGCCCGCCCCTCTGCCGCATTGCCACCCGACGCAGCCCGCTGGCTGTCCGGCAGGCCGAATTGGTCGCCGACGCACTGAGCCGGGAAGCGGGCGTGCGCACGGAACTGCTGCGCGTACAGACCGAGGGCGACCAGATGCCGAATCACCCCTTGGCTGCGATCGGCGGCAAAGGCCTGTTCGTCAAGGAACTGGAGCATCGCCTGTTGTCCGGCGATGCCGACCTGGCCGTCCATTCAATGAAAGACGTGCCGGCAGACCTCCCCGCCGGTCTCACGTTGGCCGCGATCTGCACTCGCGCTGACCCCCGGGACGGGGTTATCGCCCCTCACCACAAGACAATTGAAGCCCTCCCTGCAGGCAGCCGCGTGGGGACATCGAGCCTGCGACGCAAGGCTCAATTGCAGGCACAATTTCCCGATCTTCAGTTTTTAGACCTGCGCGGCAACGTCGGAACCCGCCTGAAGCGAGTACAGGAAGGCGATTTTGATGCCATCGTGCTGGCCTGCGCGGGGCTGCAACGGCTCGGGCTGGACGAGCAAATCACGCAGACCCTAGAGCCCGAGGTATGCCTGCCCGCCATCGGCCAAGGTGCACTCGGGATCGAGATTGCCGAAGATCACCCGCACGCGAAGGCCTGGATGGCCGCGCTGCACGACCCGGCCACCGCCGCCGCCGTGACTGCGGAGCGCATGGTCAGCCGTGCGCTTTCCGGCAGTTGCCAAGTCCCCTTAGCTGCTCACGCGGTCTGCACCGGCGACCAGGAAGTTCAACTCCAGGCCTGCCTTGCCCGCCCGGACGGCAGCCTAATTCTGCGTGCAGCAACCGAAGGAGAGCCCAGAATTGCCGGCGCAATGGCTGCAAAACAGTTGCTGGAGCAAGGCGGCGCGGACATCCTGGCTGAACTGGGTGTCGCAGGCTACGCATGAGCAGCGTACTTTCGGGTCGCCGAATCCTCCTGACTCGACCCGAGGGACAGGTTGAGCCTCTGGCCGCACGGCTGTGTGGACAGGGTGCGAAAGTCGGCCATTTCCCCGCCATCAAGATCGAATTGACACCACCGAATCTGGAAGATTTGAAACTGATCGAGCAGGCGACTTATGTGGTTTTCGCTAGTATCAACGCGGTGCGTGGTTTGATGGAAGCACTGAGCAAGTATCCAGACATCTGCCTTGCTGCAGAAATTGCTGCTATCGGTCCGGCCACAGCCGAAGCTTTGCGGCAGGCCGGTCACGAGCATGTCATCGTGGCCCGTCCTCCGTACAACAGTGAGGCGCTATTATCCACGCCTCACTTGCGCGACTTGGAACACCGGAAAGTCATGATCGTTCGCGGGCAGAGCGGGCGCGAAAAACTGGCCGAGGAGCTGCGCAACCGTGGTGCGGAGGTGCATTATCTGGAAGTCTACCGGCGCGATCCTCCGGGTCGCACCCTGTCTTTCAAGGAAATATTGGACGGGCTGCCGGACGCGATTTGCGTCACCAGTGTTGAGATTGCCGAGAATCTCCAGAAATGCATCGCGCCGGAAGAAAAGGATGATCTTTTGAACTGCGTTCTGATTGCCGGCAACGGAAGGATTGCTGCCGCCTGCTGTAATCTCGGCTACACTGCCCTTCACGGAATAGCCGACAACCCCGGGGACGATGCCATGCTTAAAGCTCTGAACACGCGCTTCTCGTCCGAATCGTCAATCTCATGAACCGGGCCACACGGCTGGGTGTCCTGCTGACCGTCGTCGGCTGGCTGGGCCTGGTCGCGGTCGGTGTCATGCTGTACATGCTATGGACTGATACGCAGACGCGCTTTCTCGAGCTACGCGACCGCCAGCTCGAAACTCACCAGTCGGCACATCAGGCCCTGATGGAAGTCGACCGGCGCCTGACGGGCCTGTCCGAGGAGCAGTATCGGACCCAAGCTTTGGTGGATCAGTTCCTGGAAGAGTTGCGGATCCGATACACGGCCTACGAGACTCTCCTGCAGCAGAAACTGGCTCCGATTTCGATCGCACCCGACCCTCGCCAGTATCCGGTTGAAGAACTCGCTTTCCTGCTGCAGATCGCACAATACAAGCAGAACTATCTTCAGGACTCTCTCGGGACGCTAAGCGCCCTGCGCCAAGCTCGTCAGGTCCTCGACTCCCTGGATCCAGTGCACTACCACACCCTGATCCAGCAAGTGGACCAAGCGATTTCGACCCTGGAGGGCTACCGTGGCGAAGAAGCGGAGCATGCGCACCGCATCCTGACCGGCAGTTGGCTGGTGCTCAGCGAGAAGATTGCGCAATTGCAAGCGGAGGTCGAACGCCAGAACGAGGTCCTTCCCACTGGCAATTGGGAGCAAATCTGGGATTCCATCGTCGAGCAGTTCGACGAGCACATTGAAGTCAAAAAGGGTTCCCCGCAAGCCGTGCAGACCATCTCGGCCTATCAGCATGTCCTGATTCTTTACGCTGCCCAGACCGAACTATATTTGGCTCGCCTTGCGCTTCAATCTCACCGTGCTGACGCCTACACGCAATCTCTCGATCACGCCCTGAACCTGCTCTCGCAACCGGCACTTGAAAACAGTTACCCCGCACTGAAGCATGATCTGGAAGCGCTCCGGGAGCAGCAACCGTTCCCTCCCTCTATCGATTTTGACCAACTGACCCGGACACTGCCGCTCACCCAATGAAAATCCTGGTGTTGATTTTCGTCGCGCTGCTGGTGACCGGCCTGTCGGCTTGGCTCGCCCAAACCCAGGGTGGCGAAGTCATCGTGTATATCGCCGACCTCACGGTCCACATCTCTCTCCTGATGGCCCTGCTGATCGGTACCGGGATTATGCTTGGGCTTTTTGTACTGGTATGGCTGCTGGCGCGAACGCTGGAAACTCCGCAACGCCTCCGAAAGCGACACCGGAACCGCCGGCACGAACGTGCGAACGACCTGCTTGCGAAGGGGCTGCGCAACATGCTGGAAAACCGACTGGACGTCGCGCGGCAGAACCTGGAGCAGGCGGCAAAGACGGAGCCCAAGCAGTCGTTGTTTCGCCTACTGGCCGCCTCGGTCTGCGTCCAATCCAGCGACCGGGATGCCTGGAGCGAGCACTTGCGCGCGATCGCCGACCCCGACTACCAGGCGGCCTCCACCTGGCTCAAGGCGGATGGCCTGGTTGCTGCGGAAGAATGGGAGGAAGCCTTGGCTGTCTTGCAGGTATTGGCTGGCAACAATCCGAACCACTCCCGAATTCTCCGCCAGCTTGCCCGTTGTTACCGGGAACTGAACAGTTGGGAGCGATTATTCGAGTTGGGCCGGGATCAGTCACGCCACTCGAACCTGCCGCAAGACGAAACCCGTCAATGGCTGCGTGATGCCGCCCGCCGCCTATGCGAAGACACCGCAGACACGGAACTCAAGGCCCTCTGGCCAAAGCTCGGGGATGCACGCGATGACCCGGAAGTCCTGCGCTCCTACGCCGAGCGGCTGCGGTACTACGGGCAGACACACCCGGAACTGGAGCCGCACCTGTGCAAGTTGCTGGATGCCAGTCTCGACGATGCGGCAATCGAACTGTACGGAACACTGCCAGGCCCAGCCGCTCCAGACATGATCGTGAGGATCCGAAAGTGGCTGAAGCAGGATCCCGAGCGAGCTTCTCTGAAGCGGGCTCTGGCCCGGCTGCATAGCCGTCTCGGGCAACACCGCGAAGCCCAAGAACAACTGGAAGCCCTTGAGAAACAAGGCGGGGACGCCCTGCTGTATCGTGAGTTGGCGGAAACCTTGGAACGGATGGGCCAAGGCGAAGCCGCGCAGGCATACTACCGCAAAGGGCTACAGTCCCTGACCAGAACCCCTTAGTGCAGGACGGGCATCCCGGACTCCGGCGCGTCCGGGCCGGGCGGCGGCGAAGCATGATGCATAATCATTCGCCAGCCTTCGTCCGTGCCGCAATAGACATTGGTCGCCAGTACGATGCCGACAACATGGTGGCGCAGGTACAGGGTTTCCGTTAACTGGCTGATGGCGAACTGCCCGTCGTACTCCTCGCGATAGTGGTATTCCAGCTCGAAATGGAATGGCACTTCCGCCTGAAAGATCTGTTTCCAGCTCTCCTCCACTTCCCCCCGGCCGGTCAGCAGGTCACCCCCCGGATGAATGCAGAAAACCGGGCGATCCTCCGCCCACACCCGCATCATGGCCTCGACGTCCTGCTGGGCAAATGCTTCGTAGAAGGCGTCTTCAGCCTCGGTTGCGGAGCGATACATCAGTCTCTTTCCCTCTCTGCCCATCATACCCTCATGTTTGGGTGGCAACCGGTTAGAATACCGCCATGATCGCCTCCCGCTACTACACCGCCATCTCGCCCTGGACCGTGCTGGCCACGGCCGTCAGCTGGAGCCTGACCGTAGCGTTGGTCATCAACATGCTGGGAGGGCCTTTCGAGGCACGCAGTTGCCAGACGGGCTGCATGCAGAGCCTGGGATTGGCTTCGTTCGTCGTCGCAGTTGCCGGCGTCCTGGTCGGCCACCGCCGCCCACATCATCTAGTGACCCTGTTGTGCCTGCTCTCCATGCTGGGCCTGATCGTCATCTACCTGACTACCTTCTTCATCGGCGTGCTGCTCAGCTGACCGAACCGCTCCTTTACCCGCACGGAGCGGGCCCCCACAAACCACGAATTGCGGCAATTCCCTGCCCACCGGACTCGATGGCGGCCTCCTGATCCTCCGGATTCATTCCCCCGAGCGCGTACACCGGCAGGGCCGCATTGGCGACTACCGAGGCGAAGCCCTCCCAACCCAGCGCCTGCGGCGTGTCGCGCAGCGGCGACAGCACCGCGAAGTCCGCATCGATCTGAACCGCCTGATCCAGTTCCCGCGGATCGTGGCAGGACGCGCCGACGAGAAGATCCTTCGGCAACGGACGTGAATCCAGCTGTCGCAGGTGTGCACTCGTGAGGTGTACGCCATCCGCCCCCAGACGGGCTACCTGTTCGGGCTCGCAATTCAATACGAGCCGGCCTCCCGCCGCATGAACCTGCTCAAGAGCCTCTCGCGCGAGTTGTTCGTATGCCGGGCCCGACAGCGAGTGCGCACGCAACTGGATCAGCCTCACGCCCCGTTCCAGGGTC
This sequence comes from Gammaproteobacteria bacterium, assembly GCA_028819565.1. GTDB lineage: Bacteria > Pseudomonadota > Gammaproteobacteria > Poriferisulfidales > Poriferisulfidaceae > Poriferisulfidus. The sequence continues at coordinate 8,216 of JAPPLD010000021.1, forward strand.
GCCGACAAGTCGGAACGCCAGCGCTCGACCCCGCTTTCAGGATCCGCACTGATGGCGTACTGCGAAGGCAATTGAAGCGCGCGGATGACCGGGCGGCTGGCAGGCGGTGTCGTCCATTGGTTCAATTCCGACAACGGCACCCAGCGAACTTCCTGCCCCTCGCGTCCGCTCACCAGACCGTCCCAGGTTTCCACCCGGAACACCTCAAAGTCCATTTTGAATTCGGGATAGGCGTAAGGAAAACGGATCAGTCGCCGCCAGGTTTTTGCCCGGATGCCGATTTCCTCCTCCAGTTCCCGCACCAACGCCTGCGCCGCACTCTCCCCTGCCATCATCTTGCCGCCCGGGAATTCCCACTTGCCGCCCTGGTGCGCGGACGCATGCCGTTTGGCCAACAACACCGCCGGCCTCTCTTCGTCTGTATTGAGTACAGCCCCCGCGACCACCGCCATGGGAGATTCGGACACGGGATCAGGTCCGGTATTCGGCGTTGATCTTCACGTAGTCGTAGGACAGGTCGGACGTATAGAGGCGGACTTGGGATTCGCCAAGACCCAGATCCACCCGGATCGTGAATTCATCGCGGGCCATGACCGCACTACCCTGTTCCTCCCGGTAGTTTTCAGCCACCGCACCGCCTGCCACCACCTGCACGTCGTCGAGACGGATTCCAACCTGGTCCATGCGTGACAATTCCCCGACACTACGGCCGACAGCGGCCAGAATTCTTCCCCAGTTGGGGTCTCCGGCGAATGCCGCCGTCTTGACCAGGGGTGAGTGCGCCACCGCACGCGCCACTGCCTGCGCCTGCTCCGCCGTGGCGGCCTGCTCAACCTCGATCGTGATAAACCGGGTCGCACCCTCGGCATCTCGCACGATGGCCTTGGCCAGCGTCTCGCAGACTTCGAAGATAGCCTGCTCCCAAGCCTCCACCTCGGAATCCTCCAGATCCGCGAGTTTCACCCCGCTGGCGCCGGTGGCCAGCAGAATACATGCGTCGTTGGTGGAAGTGTCGCCTTCCACGGTAATCGCGTGGAAGGAATGTTCGAGTGCACGCTCGAGCACTTGCTCAAGCACCGCAGCATCGACTGCCAGATCGGTCGCAACGAAGGCCAGCATGGTCGCCATGTCCGGGCAGATCATGCCCGCGCCCTTGGCCATGCCGGTGACATGGAGGTTCTTCCCTGCACCCTTGACTTGGCGGCCTTCCAGCTTGCTCCGGGTGTCGGTGGTCAGGATCGCCTGTGCCGCTTCCGGCCAGCCCTCGGCGGACAGTGTCGCCTGGAGCTGCGGCATTTGCGCCTGGATCTTTCCCACGTCCAGCCTCTCCCCGATCACTCCGGTCGAGAACGGCAGAACCTCGTGCGGCTCGACCGCGAACGCGCCCGCCGCTGCCTCACAGCACAGCCGGGTATCCTCCAGCCCCTGTTCACCCAATCCGGCGTTGGCGCAACCGGCATTGATCAGTAACAACCGAGGCGACGCAGCCTCCAAGTGTTCGCGGGCAACCTCGACGGGAGCCGCGCAGAACCGGTTGGTCGTGAAGACGCCTGCCGACTCCGTCCCGGGTGCCAGTTCCAATACGGCCAGGTCCAGCCGCTCTCCAGCGTACAGACCCGCACTGGCCGCCGCCAAGCGCACTCCGGGAACCGGTTGCCAGCTCATGCCACCCGCCGACTCTGCGCCCCGCAGCAATGCTTGTATTTCTTGCCGGAACCACATGGACAAGGTTGGTTGCGCCCGACCTTGGAAGCAGATCGGCGAACCGTCGGCGGCGGCGCGAAACTGGCGGATGGCGCTTGAGCCTGTGGTGGCGGCTGCTCGCTCCGCACCGGGGAGACTTCCTCACCCGACGCATGCCGGTAGTCCAGGTCGGAGACCGGAGTCGAAGGTTTCTCCAAAGTGTCCAGTTCGTCCGGCGAACCCAGCCTCAGCAGACACAACAGGCGGATGAGGTCGTGCTCGATGCGATCCATCATGGACTGGAAAAGTTCAAAGGCCTCGCGCTTGTATTCCTGTTTCGGGTTCTTCTGCGCGTAGCTGCGCAGGCCGATTCCCTGGCGGAGGTGATCCATCATCGCCAGATGCTCCTTCCAGTGCATGTCCAGCGTCGTCAGCAGCAAGTCCCCTTCCAGTTGGCGCATCGCCTGTGGCGTGATTTCTTCTTCCTTGTCACGCAGTTTCTGCTCGACCGCCACATGAAGCCGTTCGTCAAGCGTCGTATCGTTCAGTTCCGGTTCCTGCTCCAGCCAATCCCGCACCGGCATCGACAACCCGAACGTCTCGACCAGCGCCTGCTCCAGCCCCTCAGTGTTCCATTGCTCTTCCATGCTTTCGGCGGGGATATAGTCCCGGTAGACCCGCGTCACGACATCCGTGCAAATGGATGCCACGTGCTCGGACAGATCCTGGGATTCCATGATCTCGTTGCGCTGCTGGTAGACCAGCGTACGCTGGTCGTTGATCACATCGTCGAAATCCAGCAAGTGTTTGCGAATATCAAAATTTCGAGCCTCCACCTTGCGCTGGGCGTTGCCGATCGCCTTGGTGACCCAGGGGTGTTCGATCACTTCACCTTCCTTCATGCCCAAGCGCTGCATCAGGGTGGACATCCGCTCCGAAGCGAAAATCCGGATCAAGCTATCCTCCAGCGACAGGTAGAACCGGCTGGAACCCGGGTCGCCCTGGCGGCCTGAACGACCACGCAGCTGGTTGTCGACACGCCGCGACTCGTGCCGCTCGGTCCCAATGATATGCAGGCCACCGGCGGCCACGACCTGGTCGTGCCGAGTCTGCCACTCGTCCCGAGCCGAATCTTTCGGTTCCGGTATTTCCGACTCCGGGGCCGCCTCCAATGCGCCGCCGAGCACGATGTCGGTCCCGCGACCGGCCATGTTGGTGGCGATGGTAACCGTGCCGGGTCGTCCGGCCTGGGCGATGATGTGCGACTCCTGCTCGTGGAATTTCGCGTTCAGGACCTGGTGCTTGATTTCAGCCTTCTGCAACAGGCCGGACAGCAGTTCGGAGTTGGAGATCGAGGTCGTGCCCACCAGCACCGGCTGCCCGCGCTCCACGCAGTCCTGGATATCCTCCACCACCGCCTGGTATTTCTCCTCGGCGGTCAGGAACACCATGTCCCCGAGGTCATCCCGGACCATCGGCATGTGGGTCGGAACGACCACCACCTCCAAGCCGTAGATTTCCTGGAACTCGTAGGCTTCGGTATCGGCCGTGCCGGTCATGCCGGACAGGCGGGAATAGAGCCGGAAGTAGTTCTGGAAGGTGATCGACGCCACGGTCTGGTTCTCCGTCTCGACCGCCACTCCCTCCTTGGCCTCGACGGCCTGGTGCAATCCGTCCGACCAGCGCCGTCCCGGCATCTTGCGCCCGGTGAACTCGTCGATGATGACGATCTTGCCTTCTTCCGACACGATGTAGTCGCGATCCCGCTGGAACAAGGTTCTTGCCCGCAGGGAGGCGTTGACGTGGTGCAACAGGCGGATGTTGCCGGCTTCGTACAGGCTGCCTCCCGGCGGAATCAACCCCTCGGTGGACAGCAGTTGCTCGACCCGGTGATGCCCGTCCTCGGTCAGGTAGGCTTGGCGCGCTTTTTCGTCAATCCGGTAGTCGCCCGGCCCGTCTTCTTCCTCCTGCGGCTCGAGGTGACGAACCATCTGGTTCATTTTCTGATAGAGGTCGGTGCGATCCTCGGACGGACCCGAGATGATCAGCGGAGTGCGGGCCTCGTCGATGAGGATCGAGTCCACTTCGTCGACAATGGCAAACTCCTGCCCGCGCATGACCCGGTGTTCGTCCCGGAACACCATGTTGTCGCGCAGGTAGTCAAAGCCGAATTCGTTGTTGGTGCCATATGTCACGCCGGAGGCATAAGCATCCCGGCGCTGTGCACCATCGAGCCCTTGCACGATCACGCCCACGGTCAGGCCGAGCTGTTCGTAGATCGGCCGCATCCAGTCCGCGTCGCGCCGAGCCAAATAGTCGTTGACGGTTACGACATGTACGCTCTCGCCGGCCAGCGCATGCAGACAGGCCGGCAGGGTCGCGACCAAGGTCTTGCCTTCGCCGGTGCGCATCTCCGCGATGCCGCCTTCGTGCAACACGATGCCGCCGAGCAACTGGACATCGAAGTGTCGCATGTCGAGCGTCCGGCGCGCCGCTTCGCGCACCAGCGCGAAGACCTCCGGCAGCAGGGCATCCATCGCCTCCCCTTCAGCGAGGCGGGCGCGATACTGCTCGGCACGCTCGCGCAATTGCGCGTCATCCGCATCCTGCAGCGCTGCCTCAAGGTCATTGATCTTCACCACCGTCCGCCAGTGGCGCTTGAGGGTTCGCTGGTTGCGGCTACCGAAAAATTTACGGACAAGCGAAGCAAACATGGTGGAGTCGCCAGTAAGCGATTACGGAATTATAAGCGCGGGCCGCGCAGATTCAGCGGCGGGCGGACAGGAATTTCAGAGGGTTGGCAGCCTTGCCGTTCTTCAGCACTTCAAAGTGCAGATGCGGTGCGGTCGAACGGCCGGTCGAGCCGACATGCGCGACGACATCACCCCGCTTCACCATCTGCCCGGACTTCACCAGCAGCTTGCTGGCGTGGCCGTAGCGGGTCTGGTAGCCGTTCCCGTGCCGGATCTGCACCATCAGGCCGTACCCTTCCTTGTTCCCCGCAAACTCGACCATGCCGGCCGCCGCGGACCGGATCTCGGTACCCTTGCTGGCGGCGAAGTCGATGCCCTGATGGAAAGCGGGGCGTCCGTGGAACGGGTCCCGGCGCATGCCGTAGTACGAGGAAACCCAGCCAGAGCGCACCGGCCAGCCGCTGGGATACGCCGCGCCCACCAAACGGCGATGCTGGATCACGTCTTCCAGGATGCTCAGCCACAGCGTCCGATCCTCGATCTGGTTATGCAGGCCGTCGAGGGAGGCCCCCAGATCGGTCGCGGTCAGCCCAGGTCCCGGGGAAGCAGCAGCATTCCCGCCCAGTCCCGGTTTCGAGCCGAAGTCGAATTCCTTGCCATCTTTGAGTTGCGCGATGTCCACCAGCGTGCCGCCCAGCGCATCCAGACGGGCGATACGCGACTGCAGCCGCGCCAATTGCGAAGACAGGGCATCAATGTGAAGCTGGCTTTCCCGGCGGAGATTATTCAGCGTGGTGCCGTGCGCGGCCAGTGTCTGATCGATCGAACCCAGCAAGGCCTGCTCACGATGCAAAGCGCCCTGGTGGAACGCCACCGCGACGACCTGGGCAAGCACGACTGCCACTGCGACCCCAAGGCCGAGACGCCGCCAGCCTGCGGCTTTGCCGGGAGCTACGGCTTGGCGGATAATGGCGTAGGAAGACTGCCCCGCCTGATGAAGAAGCTTCTTGACCATCTCGATCCTCACCTGCTGGCCCGCATCCGCCTACAGCTGGCCATTACCCAAAGCCTGCGCCGACAACTCCCTGAGCCTCTGGGCTCGAGTTGCTGGTGCAGCGACATCGAAGGGGTCACGCTGACGGTCTCGGTCAACGACAACCATCAGGCGCCGTTGATTCATTACCAGCAACGCGAATTGCTCAAGCACGTCAACGCAGAATTCAAGGATCGCCTGAACCAGCCGTTGCGCCAGCTCCGGATTCAGGTTGCTGCGCGCCAAGCGGGTCACGATTAGAAATTCGCTCAGGCCGGACTGACCTGTGCGAAGCAGACTGGGGCTTCGTGGGTGTCCTCGAAACTGACGAGTTCCCAGGCCGATTCGGTGGCCAGCAACTTCCGCAGTAACTGGATGTTGAGTTCGTGCCCGGAGCAGTAGCCCTCGAAAGAACCGATCAGGCTGTTGCCGAGCAGGTACAGGTCACCGATGGCGTCGAGCACCTTGTGCTTGACGAATTCATCGGAGTAGCGCAAGCCGCTATCGTTGAGGATGCGGTTGTCGTCCAGCACGATGGCGTTGTCCAGGCTGCCTCCCAGAGCCAGGTTCCGCTCGCGAAGGAGTTCCACTTCGTGCCGGAACCCGAACGTACGTGCCCGCGACACTTCCTTGATGTAGGAAGTGCTGGAAAGATCCAGCACCGCGGACTGCCGGGTGTTGCGGATCACCGGGTGGTCGAAGTCGATGGTGAAGGCCACCTTGAAGCCGTCGTGCGGCGTCAGGCGCACCCACCGGCTGTTCTTCTCGTCCTGCACCTCGACCGGTTCGCGGATACGGATATAGCGCTTCGGTGCATCCTGTTCAACCAGCCCACTGGAATGGATCAGGAACACGAACGGGCTTGCGCTGCCGTCCATGATCGGGACTTCGCTGGCGTCCAGGTCGACGTACAGGTTATCCACTCCAAGCCCAGCCACGGCCGACAGCAGATGCTCGACTGTCGAGACATGAACATCGCCGTTGGACAGCGTCGTCGACAGGCGGGTGGCGGACACCTGGTCCGGGTGAACCCGGATACGAATCGGCGGGTCAAAATCAACCCGCCGCAGCACCACCCCGGTATTCACCGGAGCAGGACTGAGCCGCATGGATGTCTTTTCTCCCGTGTGCAGACCGATGCCCTCTGCGCAAATGCTCTGCCTCAGGGTGTGCTGACGAATCATTCCCGGAATTCTCGATTTTTGGTGTGGCGCGCTCCGCGTCAGACCCCCTGCCTTACGGATACGCGCATTATTACAGAAAAACGAAGATTTTTCCACCGAACCCGCACCTTGGAATGCGTGGAGAAACCCGTGCGGAGACCCCCCCGGAAGCCTCCGCAATTGGCCTTCGGCACCCGGTCAGTCATGCTGCTTGCGCAGGTAGGCCGGGATGTCGAACTTCTGCCGTTCCTCTCCCTTGGTCCAATCCGGGCTCTTTGGGCTCTTCGCCAAATTGCCCTCGGTGACGATCGGCGGCACTCCGGCGACCTTTTCCTTCGACGGCTGCGCTCCGTTGCCGTTCTCCTTTCCCTTGATCGAGTTGGGGGCCTCGGTGATCTTCCGAAACGGCGTCACACCCGGTTCCGCCTCCGGCTCCTCCTTCGAGCCGAAACCGGCCACCACCAGAGTCACCTTGAGCTGACCACCCATGTCCTCGTCGTAGGTCGTGCCCATAACCAGCTGCACGTTCTCGGCCTGCAGCGGCTCAAGTTCCCGTGCAATCTGGTTGAACTCGGGAAGGCTCAGGCTGCCCTCGCCCTTGCGCACGGTGGTCACGTTGACCAGCATGGCCGGAGCATCGGTGATGTTCACCTCGTCGAGCAGGCGGCAGTTGATGGCCTGCTGCGTGGCTTCGACCGCCCGGTTCGGGCCTTCAGCGGTGCCGGTGCCCATCATAGCCAGACCCTGCTGCTTCATCACGGTCCGCACGTCGGCGAAGTCGACGTTGATGGTGCCGGGCCGGAGGATCAGGTCGGAAATCCCGCACACGGCGCCGTGCAGCACCTTGTCCGCCTCAAGAAAGGCGTCCTCCAGCGAGATATCCGGATCCAGTTCGCTCATCAACCGGTCATTGGGAATGGTGATGATCGAGTCGACATAGGCGCCGAGTTCCCGGATCCCGTCTTCGGCCAGGCGGCATCGATGCTGCCCTTCGAAGCTGAACGGCCGGGTGACCACCGCCACCGTCAGCACGCCCGCCTCCCGGGCCAGTTCCGCGATGACCGGGGCCGCACCGGTACCGGTCCCACCGCCCATGCCGGCGGTGATGAACAGCATATCGGTGTTCTCGACCAACCCGGCCAGCGACTCCCGGCTCTCCAGCGCCGCCTGCCGCCCCACTCCGGGGTCGGCGCCGGCACCCAGGCCCTTGGTCGTGTCCCGGCCGATCTGCACCGATTCTCCCACCTTCAGGTTGCGCAGAACCTGCGCATCGGTGTTGACGCAGTAGACCTCCACGTGTGCAGCCAGATCGCGTTCCATGCGCTGCGTGGCGTTACCGCCCCCACCGCCGACGCCGATCACCTTGATACGGGCGTCCTCATGGTCCGGACGGACTGGGGTAAACGTGATTTCCGCCGTTTCTTCGGCGGTTTCGGGCGAGATCGCCCCATCAAGTCCATTAATCAAAGTCATTTTTCCATCTCCAAGTCGTAGTGAAAGTTAAATCCATGAAAAGATGCGCTGCCGCCAAGAGTCGGCGACGGCCGACGAACCCAGACCAGGGTTGGCCAGGTCGTGGTACGTCAGCAGCCCGATTCCGGTGGCGTACATCGGTTGGTTGAATCGTTCGTCGCGGAACCGCAGGTGCTGCGGACCGCCGATGCGGACCGGACGGTTGAACACCTCCTCGGCCAGCATGTCCAGGCCCCGAACCATCGCGCCGCCGCCGGTCAGCACCAGGCCGGCGCCCTCGATCTTGTCGTAGTAGCCGGAACGGCGCAGTTCGTCGTTAATCAGTTCGAACAGCTCCAGGTAGCGGGGGCGAATGATGTCCCCCAGCACAGAGCTGCGCAATTGCGCGGCCGGGCGGCCGCCCAGACCCGGCACCTCCAGAATCTGATCGTCCTGCGCCGGGTCGCTGATGGCACAGCCGTGCTCGATCTTGAGCTGCTCGGCATCCTGCACCCGGGTACTCAGGGCGATGGCGATGTCGCGGTTGACGTGGTCGCCTGCCACCGGGATCGTCGCGGTGTAGTGGATCGCACCGGAGTAAAAGACGGCGATATCCGAGGTGCCGCCACCGATGTCGACCAAACAGACGCCCAGTTCGCGTTCGTCCGGCGTCAGCGCCGCCTCGCTGGACGCAAGTTGCTCCAGCACCACGTGATCGACAGTCAGGCCGCAGTGGCGTACGCACTTGACCAGGTTGTGCAGCGCGCCGGCCCCGGCGGTAATCAGGTGCACGCGCGCGTCTAGACGGACCCCGGACATGCCGAGCGGAGTGCGGATCCCGTACTGATCGTCGATCGCGTACTCCTGTGGCAACACGTGCAGGATGCGCTTGTCGTCGGTGAGTTTCACCGCACTCGCCGCATCCAGTACCCGCTCCACGACCGTGGGCGTGATCTCGCCCTCGCGCACCGGAATGGCGCCGCTGGCATTGATGCTGTGGATGTGGCTGCCGGCGATCCCGACATTGACGTTGCGGATCGTGCAGTCCGTCATCTCCTCGGCTTCCTCCACGGCGCGGCGGATCGACTCCACTGTCTCCTCGATGTTGACCACCATGCCCGCCTTGAGACCGCGTGACACGGTGGTGCCGCAACCGAGAACCTCGAGTTGTCCGTCCTCGTCGTGTTGCGCGACAACCACCACGATCCGGGACGTGCCAATGTCGAGCGCAACCAGCTGGCCCGGGTTCGTGCGGCGTTGCGCAATGGTCGAAAACATGCGCGAAAAGAGCCCGGAACGCTTCGGCTCCATGGGCAAGACCGCAGAATTTGAGTTATCCATAATTTCTCCTCCTCGCTATGACTGAGTCAAAGACCTGGCCGAAAACCCGTTCGGGTAGCGCAGATCGAGAATGGTTTTCGGCGCGGACGCAGGCGCAACCCGGGCATAAGCCTCGTAGTAGCGCAGCCAGCGCGCTAGTCGTTCGATCGGTCGGACCCGCCCCAGCGTGAGGCGTAGTCCCGAGCGCAGCGTCACGTGCAGCGAACGGAACTTGGTCTCCTCCAGCCGGGCCAAACGCATTTCGTACGCCTCCAGCAACGGCTGGATCCGGTCGACGTGCCGAACCAGGGCGGCCTCGCGCCCCGGCATTCCCGCGACCTCCGGCAGGGACAACTCCGGTTCGCCACGCTGGCCAAACCGCTCCCCCCGCTCGGTCAAAAGCCCGCCTGCCGCCCAGCGCGCGACCGGCACCTGCTCGCTGATTTCGATTCGGAGCGTGGCTGGCCAGTCGCGATGGATCCGCGCCTGCCGCACCCAGACATTCTGCTGAAGCCGCTGTTCCAATTCGCCCAGGTCCTGGGTCAACATGTTGCCCGCCAACTCCTCGGCGACGATTTCCTGCAACTCGATCGGATCCAGGTAGCGGAGCTCCCCGTGCAGGGACACCTGGCGGATCGGCAGATGCGCCGGATCCGTCAGCCACACGCTGACGCCAACCCCTAGGACCAGTGCCGCCGCTGCGCCCGTGAGTCGCACGATCATGCCCATGCCGCCTGGCCTAGCCATTGACCGTCTCCTCGGCAGGCGCCTGAAGAAGGGAAGTGTCCAGCATCTTCAGGATCAGGTCCTCGTAGTTCAGCCCGGCTGCTTCGGCGGCCATCGGCAGCAGGCTGTGGTGACGCAGGCCCGGCGCGGTGTTCACTTCGAGCAGCCACGGCCGGTCCAGCTCGTCCAGGATCAGATCCACCCGGCCGTATCCTTCCGCCCCGGTGCATTCGAAGGCGCGAAACGCCAGTGCCGCCAGTTCGCGTTCCATCGCCTCCGGCAGGCCGCATGGGATGTCGTACCGGGTGTCTTCCGATTCGTACTTGGCCTGGTAGTCGAAAAATTTGTTCTGCGGGCACAGGCGGATAATCGGCAGCGCCTCCTCCCCCAGGATCCCGACCGTGTATTCGGTGCCTTGCGCCAAGCGCTCCAGCAGGATCCTCGATCCGTGCTGCTGAGCCTCCTCGACGGCGGGCGGCACGTCTTCGGCCTGGCGTGCAAAGATCACGCCGATGCTGGAACCCTGGTCCACCGGCTTGACCACCAGCGGCAGGCCCAGTTCCTCGCACTGCTCTTCCAATCGGTCCGGGTCCGCCAATGCCCCCTTCGGCGTCGGCAGGCCAGCCCGCCACCAGCGTTCCTTGGTCTCCAGCTTGTCCATGCAAATGCGCGAAGCCTCCGGACCGCTTCCGCTGTACGGCAATCCCATCTCTTCCAGCACCTGCTGCACTTCGCCGTCCTCGCCGCCGATCCCGTGCAGGGCCAGGAAACAGCGGTCGAAGCCCTGTTCCGAAAGCTGCGGCAAGGTCTCGCGCTGCAAGTCGACCGCGCTGGCCTCGACATCGCGCGCGCATAGGGCCTCGTAGGCGCACTGCCCGGAAATCAGCGAGATCGGCCGCTCCTCGGACCAGCCGCCCATCAGCACCGCGACGCGTCCGTATTCGCTCATCCGGCCTCCCCCAAGATGCGGACTTCCAGTTCCAACCGCACCCCGCTGTGTTCTTCGACGGTTCTCTGGATGTGGTCGATCAGCCGCTCAATGTCGGCCGCGCTCGCCGTTCCTTCGTGAACAATGAAGTTGGCGTGCGTTTGGCTGACTTCGGCCCCGCCGATCCGGCAGCCTTTGAGGCCCGCCTCCTCGATCAACCGTGCGGCATGGCCGCCCGGAGGATTGCGGAACACCGATCCGCCGCTCGGCAGCGAGACCGGCTGGGTGGCTCGGCGGCGGTCCATCAGTTCACGCAGACGACGCTCCGGCTGTGCTGGATCTTCGGCCCGTTCGAGGCGGAACGTCCCGGCCACGACGCCGTGCCCGGCGGGAACCTCCGCGAAGCGGTAGCCAAACCGGATCTGTTCAGTCGCAAATTCATGACGGGTCCCCTGCCGATCCACGGTTTCGATGGATTCGACGAATCCCCAGATCTCGGAGCCGGCCGCACCGGCATTCATCGCCAGGGCGCCACCAACCGTGCCGGGGATGCCGGCCAGGAATTCCAATCCGCTCCAGCCCGCCGCCGCGGTGAGCGTTGCCAGGCGGGCGCACGGGGCGCCGCCCTCGGCCCGGACCCGCGGGGGTTCCAGCACGATCTCGGACAGCGGCTCGCGCAACTGGATCACCACCCCACGCATGCCGCCGTCGCGCACCAGCACGTTGCTGCCCCGCCCCAACCAAGTCAGAGGCACGTCCGTCTCAAGCCCGGCCAGGTAGGTGCTCAGGTCGTCGATGCTGTTCGGCGCGAACACCCGATCCGCCGCGCCGCCGCACCGCCAAGTCGTATGCTCGGCCATGGGCACCTGCCGATGCTCGCCGACGATTTCCGCCGCCATGATCACGATGCCTCCCTTTGGGTGAACTGCGCAGGCAACTGCGCCGCCCAGCCCTCGATGCTGCCCGCCCCCATGGTCAACAGCACGTCGCCGGGGCGCAGGATTTCCAACAGCGCCGGGAATAGTTGCTCGCCGCCCGCAGCACGTACGGGCTGCGCGCCCAAGTGTTCCAGCGCCCGGGCCAGCGAATCGCTGTCGGCACCCGGAATCGGCGCCTCGCCCGCCGGATACACGTCCAGCAGGAGCAATGCATCGGCCTCGCCCAGAGCCCGGACCATGGATTCGAACAAATCCCGCGTACGGGTGTAACGGTGCGGTTGAAAGACCAGCACCTGCCTTCTGTCGGGATAGACCTGTCGTGCCGTCGCCAGAGTCGCTGCGATTTCGGTCGGGTGATGACCATAGTCATCTACCCACGGGATGTCGCCGCCGCCGGGCAGCGGTCCATGCGCTTCGAACCGCCGGGCGATCCCGGAAAACCCTTCCAGGGCCTGAGCCACCGTCTGCAGCGGAACACCCAAGTCCCGCGCCACCGCCACCGCGGCCAGCGCATTCAAGACGTTGTGTGTGCCGGGCAGCGCAAGGCGGACCCGAAGTTCCTCCCCCGAATCCGCAACCTGCAGGGTGAAGACGCTGCCAGATCCATCCGGCTCGATCCCGGTTGCACGCAAATCTGCGTCCGGGGTCTCAATCCCGTAGGTGACAACCTGCCGACCCAGGTTTGAGCGCAGGGCTGCCAGGCGCGGATCATCCGCACAAAGCACCGCCAATCCATAGAACGGGAGGTTCTGCAGGAAGCTGTGGTACGCCTCGGCCAGTTTCTCGATGTCTCCGTCGTAGTTGACCAAGTGGTCGTTGTCGATGTTCGTCACCACCGCGACCAGCGGGCTGAGGTGCAGGAAGGATGCATCACTTTCGTCCGCCTCGCAGACCAGATAATCGCCCTCGCCCAGCGTGGCGTGCGAGCCGCTGTGCCAGATCCGGCCGCCGATGATGGAGGAAGGACCGAGACCGGCCTCGGTCAGCAGGTGGGCAATCAGGCTGGTAGTGGTGGTCTTGCCGTGCGTACCGGCCACGGCGATGCCGTGGCTGAAGCGCATCAATTCTCCGAGCATCACCGCACGCGGCACGACGGGAATGTGCGCGGCTTGCGCGGCCTGCCACTCCGGGTTTTCGGGCGGGACTGCGCTGGAGACGACGACCACGTCGGCCCCTGCAACGACGTCGGCCTCGTGGCCAATCCGGATGTTGGCGCCCAATTCGCGCAGACGCCGGGTTTGTGCATTCTCTTTGAGATCGCTGCCGGAAACGGTATAACCCAAGCCGCACAGGACTTCGGCGATGCCGCTCATGCCAGCACCGCCGATCCCGATGAAATGGACCTGCCGGATATGCCGCATCGGCATGTGACGGCGCGTCGCGTTCATGTGCAGAACTCCAGCAGGCATTCGGCGACGTCCCCGGCGGCATCCGGGTGAGCCCGGCGCAGTGCCGCCCGGCTCATCTCGACCAGCGTGGCACGATCCCGCGCCAATTCGGCGAGGCGCAGCGCCAGCCGCTGCGGGGTGAATTCATCCTGTTCCCAGACTTCGGCCGCGCCGTCCTCGGCGTACTGACTCGCGTTGTCGAACTGATGCCCGTCGGCGGCATGGGGATACGGCACCAGCACCGCCCCGCGCGCACTGGCCGCGAGTTCCGCCAAGGTCATCGCGCCGGCCCGCGCCAGCACGAGGTCGGCCCACACATACGCCTGATCCATCTCTTCGATGAACGCATCCAGCCGGGGCTCTGCCTCCGAGGGGTAACGCCGGGCGACCGGCGTCGGGTCCGAGCCGGTCTGATGCCAGATCGAAGGCCGGCAGTCCTCGGGCATGACACGCAAGGCCTCCGGCACCACGAGATTGAAGACTTCAGCGCCCTGGCTGCCGCCAACCACGAGCAGTCGCAGCGGCCGCATCGGGGCTTCGGGCGATAGCGGTTGCGCGCACAACGAAACCCGGACCGGATTGCCGAGGTGGATTCCGCCGCGGATACCGCGCACGTCGGAGAAGCCCAGCAGCACACGTGCCGCGAAGCGGGCCAGCACGCGATTGGTCAGTCCGGCCACCGCGTTCTGTTCATGAACGATCAAGGGCACCCGGCACAGCAGCGCCGCCAGTGCCACCGCGGACGACGCGTAGCCACCCATGCCGAGAACCACTGCCGGACGGTGCTTCAACAACAGTCCGATTCCGAGGGTCACCGCCCACAGCACACGCGGCATGACACCGATAAGGCCCAACAGGCCGCGCCGCCGAGGCGCCCGCAACGGCATCCAGACAATTGGGAATCCCGCCTGGGGCACGAGCCGCGCCTCCAGTCCGGTCCGGGTCCCGACCCACTGCACCGGCACGCCGTGTTCGCGCAGGCGTTCCGCTACCGCCAGTGCCGGAAACACATGTCCGCCGGTCCCGCCAGCCAGAATCATCACGGGTCGGGTGCTCACGCAGATCTCCTGCGCCTGGTTTTCGTTCTGTCGCCCGGCAGGATCTCCGCCTCATAGCGCGCGCGCCACAGCAGGCCGAGACCGGCAAGCGTCGCAAGCAGCGAACTGCCGCCTGCGCTCATCAGGGGCAAGGTCAGCCCCTTGGTCGGCAGCGCACCCATGTTCACCGCAATGTTGACGAAAGCCTGAAGGCTGATCCACAGCCCGACCCCGTAGGCGACCGCAGCGGCAAAGTGCTGCTCCCTCGCCTGCGCCTGACGGGCAATGCGAAATGCCGCCATGAGGAACATCACGAACAGGACGATGATGATCACGGCCCCGATCAGACCTAGTTCCTCGGCCGCCACGGCGAACACGAAATCGGTGTGCATCTCCGGCAGGTAGAAATGCTTCTGCACCCCCTCGCCGAGCCCGCGTCCCCACATTCCCCCGCTGCCGATCGCGATCAGCGACTGAGTCAGCTGGTAGCCGCTGTTGAATGGATCCGCCCAGGGATCCAGAAAACTCTGGATGCGCATCAGTCGGTACGGTGCGGCGATCGCCAGACCGCCCATTGCCACCACAGCGCAGATTGCGCAACCGAGCAACGCACGCAGGTAGCCGCCGCACAGAAACAGCATGCACAGCGCGGTCGCCGCGATCACGCAGGCGGTTCCGAAATCGGGTTCCAGAAGCAACAGCAAGACGGTCAGGGCCACGATGCCGAGCGGCAACAGGATGCCCCGCACGCGGGTCTCCAGCAGCGTCCCGTGCTGCGCCACATATGCCGCCATCCACAAGACCAGCGCCGGCTTGATCAGTTCCGACGGCTGAAAGCGCACCGGACCCAAGTCCAACCAGCGCGTGCTGTTGTTGACCGTATGGCCAAGCCCCGGAATCAGCGCCAAGGTCAGCAGCGCCAAGGAGAATACCCCGTACCAGGGCGCCAGCTTGCGGTGTACGGACAGCGGGATCCGGGCCAGAACCAGCGCCCCTAGAACGCCGACCGCCATGAGCAGGGACTGGTGCTTGAAGTAGTACAACGCATCGCCATGCAGGTTCGCCGACACCTCCACCGAGGCGGAGGTCATCGCCACGAGCCCGATCGCCAGCAGCATGGCGGCGATATACAGATCAGGCGAGGGCGAATGTTGTTCGTTCATGTGGCTGATTCCTGCAGGGCACGCACCCGGGCGATGAAATCCTCGCCGCGTTCCTCGAACCCCGAGTACTGGTCATAACTCGCACAGCCGGGAGACAACAGCACGCAATCGCCGGGCTCGGCCAGTTCGGATGCCTGTTGCACCGCCTCCGCGAGATCGGCTGCCTGGACGATCGGCGCGCAGTCGGCCCAGGCCTGCGCCATGGCCTGGGCCGATTCCCCGAACAGCACCACGGTGTGTGCGTGTCGCGACAGCGTGAGAGTCGCGCGCCTAAGATCTTCCTGCTTGCCCTGCCCGCCGGCAATTAGCACGCAGGGCCGCGCGAACGCCGACAGAGCCGCCTGCATGGCGCTCAGGTTGGTGGCCTTCGAATCGTTGACCCAGCGAATACCGTTGAATTCCGCGACTGGCTGCAACCGGTGCGGCAGGCCCTCGAACGAACTCAGGCCGGGTGCCGCCTGCTCCGGGCGCACGCCGAACGCCTCCGCCAAGGCGAGCGCCGCCAGCGCATTGGCCCAGTTGTGCCGCCCCTCGAGTTGCAACTCGCCACAGGGCAGCAGCCGGTTCCAGCCTTGGCACAGCCAAGTTTGCCCGTTGTGTTCGCGCAGGCCGAAATCGCCGTCGTGCTGCGGGACGTCGAGCCCGAAACTGACCGCCCGGCCAGCCGTGATACCGGGGCGGGTGTTGGAGTCATCGCGGTTGAACACCGCCACCTCGGCATGCCGGTAGAGACGGTGCTTGATTTCGCGGTACGCCTCGAAGCTGCCGTGGCGATCGATGTGGTCCGGGTTGAGGTTTAGCAGGCTCGCGGCCCGGCAGTGCAGGGTCTCGGTCGCTTCGAGTTGGAAGCTCGACAGTTCCAACACGTAGGCATCCGGCGCCGGTTCGCGCAGCAGCGACAGCGCGGGCGGGCCGAGATTGCCGCCGGTCTCGGTCTCGAGACCCGCTTCCTTGAGCAGGTGCGCCACCAGCAGCGTGGTGGTGCTCTTGCCGTTGCTGCCGGTAATGCCTAGCACCGGCGCATTCGCCTCGTGGGCGAACAGTTCAATGTCCCCGTACACCTGGGCACCCCCTGCCCGCGCAGCGCGCAGCGCCGGGTGGTCGAGCGAAACGCCGGGACTTACGATCACGGTATCCGCACTCTCGAATTCCCTGAGATCCGGGTCGCCGGACACCACCGACGCTTCCGGGCAGTCCTCCCGCAGCCGGGTCAGCGCCTGTTCCTTGGGCGCGCTGTCCCAAACCGTGAACGGTTCGTTGCGGCGATGCAGGTAGTGCGCCACCGACAGGCCGGTGACGCCTAAGCCCACGACCAGGGTTCGCATCGTCACGGGGGTAGTAGTCGAAACCATGGCTTCCCTCCTTTACCGAACTTTCAGGGTGGCCAGTCCCAGCAACACCAGAACCACCGTGATGATCCAGAAACGGACCGCGATACGGGGTTCCGGCCAGCCACGCAACTCGAAGTGGTGGTGCAACGGCGCCATGGCGAAGATGCGCCGGCCGGTGAGCCGGTAGGAGACCACCTGCAACACCACCGACAGGGTTTCCATCATCATCACGCCGGCCATCAGGATCAAAACGAGCTCTTGGCGCAGCATGACCGCCACCGCGCCGAGCGCGGCACCGATCGCGAGCGCGCCGACGTCACCCATGAAGACCTGCGCCGGATAGGTGTTGAACCACAGGAATCCGAGCCCCGCCCCCACCAGCGCCGTGCAATACACGATCATCTCGCCAGCCAGCGGGACATGCGCGATGCCAAGGTACTCGGCGAACTCCACGTGCCCGGTGGCGTAGGCGCACACGGCCAGCCCGCCAGCGATCAGCACCGACGGCATGATGGCGAGACCGTCGAGACCGTCGGTCAGGTTGACCGCATTACTCATCAGCACCAGCATGAACGCGGCCAGCGGCACAAACGCCCAGCCCAGGTCGAACTGCCACTCCTTGATGACCGGGAATACCATGCGGGTCTCCACCGGGTCGGTCGCGCTGGCGTACAGTGCAAGAGCGATGCCGACCCCGGCCAGCACCTGCAGCGAGAACTTGAGGCGCGCGGTGATGCCGCGGCCATTGCGGAACTTGTAGAAGTCGTCGAGGATGCCGATCAGCGCGTACAGCACGGTGACCGCCATCAGCACCCACAGGTAGCGGTTGTCCCAGGACCCCCACAGCAGCACCGAACCGAGCAATGCCAGAATGATCAGCACCCCGCCCATGGTCGGCGTGCCGCCCTTGGACTGATGCGAGGCCGGTCCGTCGTCGCGCACCGTCTCGCCGATGTCACGCGTCTGCAGCCAGCGAATCACCGCCGGGCCGATCAGCAGCGCGATGCCGAGGGCCGTCAGCAGCGCCAGGATGCCGCGGACCGTCAGGTACTGGAACAGCGCGAAACCGGGGTCGAACCGTTCGAGGGAAGCAAAAAGTTCAAGCAGCATTGGCCTCTTCCTCCGGCATGAGCCGCGCCACCAGGCGCTCCAGTCGCGCCGCGCGCGAGCCTTTGACCAGCACCGCGTGCTGGGAACCGATTTGCGCCCGCAATTCGGCCGACAGTGCTTCCACGTCCGTGCAGGTCTGCCCACCCGAACCGAATGCGCGGGCGGCACGCACGGCATGCGGACCCAGCACGTAGAGCCGGGACACGCCGGCCTTGCGCGCGTAGTCGGCCACCTCCTCGTGGCACTCCGCGCTGTACAGGCCGAGTTCCTTCATCTCGCCCATGACCATCCAGGACTCCCTTCCCTGCGCCACCAGCACGTCGATGGCCGCATGGAAAGACCCGGGGTTGGCGTTGTAGCTGTCGTCGATCAATTGCGCGCCGCCGTAGCCCTCGACCAGCCGCAGCCGGCCTCCGACTTCAAGCTGGAAACCCGAGAGCGCCCGTGCCGCCCGCTGGAACGGCACGCCCAGCGCCACCGCCAACGCGACCGAGCAAGCCGCGTTGCGCGCGTTGTGTATGCCAGCCAGCGTCCATTCGACCTCGACGTTCTCGCCGCTGTGGCGGAATTCAAGCCGCGACGGGGTACAGGGATATGCGTAGACGTCCGCCTGCACATTCAGGTCCGCCGCGAACGTCAGCACCTCGTGCGGAGCGGCGGCGGTCCGCCACTGGAACGCGAACCCGTCCTCGGCGTTGATCACCGCGACGCCCTCCGGCCCCAGGCCTTCGAAGATCTCGGCCTTCGCACGGGCCACGCCCTGCAGGCTGCCAAAACCTTCCAGGTGTGCCTGCGCGGCACAGGTGATGGTGGCCGCCTGCGGTCGCGCCAGCGCCGTCAGCTGCCGAATCTCGCCCGGATGGTTGGCGCCCATTTCGATTACCGCGTAGCGATGACTATCGTCCAGGCCCAGCAGGGTCAGCGGCACGCCGATGTGGTTGTTCAGGTTGCCCGACGACGCCAGCGTGCGGTCCTCGCTGCTCAAAATCGCGGCCGTCATCTCCTTGGTCGTGGTCTTGCCGTTACTGCCCGTGATGCCTGCCACCGCGACGCGATGTTCCGCGCGCCATTTCGCGGCGATCCGTTGCAGCGCCGTGAGCGTGTTCGGGACCACGATCTGCGGACAGTTCACGGCGAGCTCGCGCGCCGCCATCACCCCCACCGCGCGGTCTTCGCACTGTGCCGCGAAGTCGTGCCCGTCGAAATTCTCGCCCTTCAGAGCCACAAACAGTTCCCCGTCCTTCAGGGTCCGGCTGTCCGTGCCAACCCCCTTGACGGGCGCATCCGCGCCCTTGAGTTCGCCATCGACCCAAGCCGCCAATTGCGCCAGTTGCATCGCCTTCATGCGTCTGCCTCCAACGCCGCGTGCACGGCGGCATGGTCAGAAAACGGTCGCGTTTTCCCGGCTGCGATCTGCTCGGATTCGTGGCCCTTGCCGGCAATCAGCACCACCTCGCCGGGGGCCGCTTCCCGAACTGCCTGGCGGATCGCCTCCGCGCGGTCATGTTGCACCGCGACGGGCGCGGATTTCGGGATGCCCTTCAGGATGTCCTCGACGATTCGCTCGGGTGCCTCGCTGCGCGGGTTGTCGTCGGTCAGGGTCACCCGGACGGCCAGTCGCTGCGCCACCTCGCCCATGCGCGGGCGCTTGCCCCGGTCGCGGTCGCCGCCGCAACCGAACACGCAATGGATGTCCGCCCCGAAATGCTCGCGCAACGCGCCAAGCGCCGCTTCCAGCGCATCGGGCGTATGCGCGTAATCGATGAACACCGGGCCCGGCGCCTGGGCCACGCGCTCCAGCCGGCCCGGCACCGGCGACAGGCCTTCCATCGCCACCGCCACTTTCTCCATCGGCACGCCCCGCGCCTGCACGGCGGTCGCCGACAGCAGCAGGTTCATCACATTGAAACGACCGTACAGGCCCGGCACCTGCACGGCGTGAGTCTCGCCGCCTGCCGTCCACTCGAACGACAAGCCCTCCGCCGTCAGCCCGGTCACGCGCGCGGTCGACTCTGCTGATGCGTCCATCGCGCAGGTATGAACCTGCGCCTTCGATTCCATCTGCTCGGCGAGTTCGTGCCCGAACGGGTCGTCGATATTGATGACGGCGCGTTCCGGCTTGAGTTCCGTGAACAGGCGCCGCTTGGCCGCGGCATACCGCTCCGGGGTCTGGTGGTAGTCGAGGTGATCGCGCCCCAGCGTGGTGAACACCGCCGTCTCGAAGTGCACCGCATCGCAGCGATGCTGGTCCAGGGCATGCGATGAAACCTCCAGTACGGCGACCGTGTCGCCGCGTTGCGCCATGTCGAAGAGTTCCTCCTGCAGCCGCACGGCATCCGGCGTGGTGTGGCCGGTCTCGTGTAGGGCACTCAACCGACCGGCGCCCAAGGTCCCGATAACGCCGCAGGACTGTTCCAGTGCGCCCAGGATCTGTGCAATCAAGTGGCTGGTGGAGGTCTTGCCGTCAGTGCCGGTGATGCCGATGACCGGTAATTGCGCCGAAGGGTCGCGGTAGAAGCGCCCAGCGATCGCGCTGAGCGAGCGGGACAGGTCCGGCACCGCCACGCACGGGACGTCCGTCCGGGGCTGCGCCTGGTTCGGGTCCGGTTCGTAAATCACCGCTGCCGCGCCCTTCCCGAGCGCCTCGGGTAGCCCCTCGAGGCCATGCCGCCGGGTTCCCCGGCAGGCTGCAAAAAGGTCCCCGGGACGGATCGCCGCGCTACGGCACTGAATGCCGGCGATCGCGCAGTCCCGGGGAACGGGGGCAAACCCTTCAAGTAAATCCGACAGTGATGCCT
Source organism: Gammaproteobacteria bacterium (assembly GCA_028819565.1). Taxonomy (GTDB): domain Bacteria; phylum Pseudomonadota; class Gammaproteobacteria; order Poriferisulfidales; family Poriferisulfidaceae; genus Poriferisulfidus. Next base: position 28,979 of record JAPPLD010000021.1, read on the forward strand.
GCAGGCTCATCCGGTCCCTCCCGGCGAAGCCTGAATCATCAATTCCCGGTCGTCCGGCGGCACGTTCAGCAAGCGCAGCACCTCGCGCGCCACTTCCCGGAATACCGGTCCGGCCACCTCGCCACCAAAATACTTTCCGCTGCGGGGGGTATCCACCAGCACCAGAATCGCCAAGCGGGGATGCCGCGCCGGTACGACCCCGGCGATCATTGCGACGTGGTGCCGGTCCGAATAGACGCCGTCAACCATCTTGCGTACCGTGCCGGTCTTAACCGCCACGGTGTAGCCCGGCAGTCGCACCCGCCGGGCGGTCCCTTCGGGTCCGGTCACCCCCTGCATCATGCGCAGCACCGCGTCGCAGTACTCGCGCGGGAGCATACGCTCGCCGTCGGCCTGGGGGTGGGCCAGGAAACTGATCGGGTGGCGTACGCCGCGGTTGCCGAGCACCATGTACGCCTGCGCGATGTGCAGCGGCGTCGCGGACAGACCGTAGCCGTAGCCGAGGCTGGCCTGATCGGTGCGCACCCACTGGCCCGGCTCGCGCAGAATGCCGACCGCCTCGCCGGGATAACCGATTCGAAGCGGCTGACCGAAACCGACCCGGTCGAGCGTCTCCCACAGGGTGTCACCGGGCAGGTCCAGTGCGATGCGGGCCGCCGCCACATTGCTGGACTTGACCAGGACGCCGCGGAGGTCGAGTTCTCCGAAATTCCGGATGTCGCTGATCTGGTGCCCGCCGATGCGCCAGTGACCGGGGGCGGTGTCGATCCGGTCGTTCGGACCGTAGACCCCGCTCGCCAGTGCGGTCAGGACCGTGAACGGCTTCATCACCGAGCCCGGCTCGTAAAGATCGGTGATGGCACGGTTGCGGCGTCGGTCGGGGTCGGCGGACCGATCCCCGTTGGGGTTGTACGAAGGTGCCTGAACCATGGCCAGCACCTCGCCGGTAACCACGTCCAAAACCACCACGGTGCCGCTCTGCGCCCGGTGCTTGAGCACGGCCCGTTGCAGTTCCTGATAGGCGTGGTATTGCAACCAGAGATCGATCCCGAGACGCAGGTTTTCGCCTTGCTTCGGCGGACGCAACTGGGCCAGGTCGTCGATAATCCGGCCATGGCGGTCCTGCCGCACCTGGCGCGCGCCCGGCTGTGCGCGCAAGCGCGAGTCGAACGCGAGCTCGAGTCCTTCTTGTCCCCTGTCGTCGATGTCGGTACCGCCGAGCAGTTGCGCCGCGACTGCGCCCGCCGGGTAGTAGCGGCGGTATTCCGTGACCAGACCGACACCGGGGATCTTCAGCGCGGTCACTTGCTCCGCTTGGTTCGGCGTGATCTGCCGGCGTAAGTAGACAAATTTCCGATCCTGCCGATCGAGCACCAGCCGCTTCAGCTTCGGTCGGGACAAGCCCAGCAACCGAGCCAGTTCAGGCCACTGGTCCTGCGCCTCAAGCAGCGGCTTGGGTTCAGCCCAGACCGACTGCACCGGGGTGCTGATCGCGAGCGGTTCGCCGTGCCGGTCGAGCAGCATGCCGCGGGACGCCGGGATCGGCACCGTCCGCAACTGCCGGCTTTCTCCCTGCGCGGTCAGGAATTCCTGTTCGGCGTATTGCAACTGGACGGCTCGGCCAACCAGGCCGATTCCGATCAGCAGGAACAGGCTCAGCACCAGGCGGCGGCGCCAGTTGTAGGAGACGCGGCGGGCAACCTTCATGGACTCAGCAAGTTGACTTTCGACGGGTCGGGCCGACGCATGCGCAGGCGTTTCCTCGCTTCCTTTTCCACGCGCGCGTAGGCGGCCAGAGTGCCCTGCTCAAGCAGCAACCGCCCCCAGTCGGTCTGCAGGCGGTGGTAAGCCTCGCGCTGTTCCTGGATCTGCTTGAACGCGACTTGGTTCGAATGCTTGACGTACACCACGCCGATCGCCACCGTGAGGTTGGCGAACAAGAGCAGGCCCCACAGGATCATGCTGCGCATGGCAGCCTCCGGGCAGCACGCAGCCGGGCCGAGCGGGCGCGCGGATTGCGGTCGATTTCGTCGGGGGTCGGGCGAACCAGATCGAATACTTCCAGCACGGGCTCGAACGGGGGGGGCGGCCGATGCCGGCCGACCGGCGGCGGCTGGCTGGCCGCACGCAGGAAGCGCTTGACGATGCGGTCCTCCAGTGAATGGAAACTGATCACCGCGAGCCGCGCCTCGTCTGCCAGCAGCGCGACAACCTGTCCGAGCAGGGTTTCCAGCTGCTCGAGTTCGCGGTTGGTGAAGATGCGGATCGCCTGGAAGCTGCGGGTGGCCGGATGCAGCCGCGCCTCGGCCTTCGGCACGGTGCGCTCGATTAGCTGCGCCAACAGGCGGGTGTGGGTCAGGGGAGTGTGTTCACGGGTCTCGACGATGGCGCGGGCGATGCGCCGGGCGTAGCGCTCCTCGCCGAATTCAGACAAGACGCTTGAGATCTCGTCTTCCGCGGCCTGTGCAAGCCATTGCGCGGCAGTACGCCCGTCACCGCTCATGCGCATGTCGAGCGGACCGTCCTCGCGGAAGCTGAAGCCGCGTTCCGGAGAATCAAGTTGTGCCGAGGAGACGCCGAGGTCCAGCAATAACCCATCGACTTGGCGTTGCAGGCCAGCCTGGGCGAGGCGCTCGGGCAGGGCCGCGAATGCGTCCTGCACCACGGTCACTCTTGGATCGCCTCCGAACGTGCGGCGAGCGTGGGCGCAGGCTCCGGGGTCTCGGTCCACAAGCCATAGCCGGCCACCATGGCCGAGTTGCGAGAGGATTTCGCGTGCATGTCCGCCGCGGCCGTAAGTGGCGTCGACGTATAGCCCGTCGGAACGGATGGCGAGTCTGACCAGGGTTTCGCGCAGAAGGACCGGTTCATGCGTCTGCCCCGCCGCCATCAGAGTTTGAGGTTGGTCACGGTCTGGGCGAGTTCGGGGTCGTTCAGGACCCGCGCCCAGTTCTCGTAGCGCTGCTCGTCGGTCTGCGCCGACCACAGCACCAGCTTGTGGCTCTGACCGATCAGTTCCGCGTCGCGCTCAAGCCCGGCGTAGCGGCGCAGGCTCGGCGCCAGCAGCAACCGACCCTGGCTGTCGAGCTGCCGTTCGTCGGCATGCCCGAGGATCATCTCCTGCAATACGCGATTGGCGGGGCTTCCACTCGGCAGGTCCTGCAGGCGCTGTTCCAGTTCCTCCCATACCGGCCACGGATAGATCGCGAGGCTGCGGTCGTGGTACATGGTCGCGACTACGCGGCCGTCGCATTGTTCGATGAGAGGTTCTCGAAAACGGCTGGGGACCGCGATGCGGCCCTTCTCGTCGACGGTCAACAAACACGACCCTCTGAACATAGCCCCGGCCCCCGGTAAGTGGATGATTCCACTTATTTCTAATTATTTCCATTTTATTCCATCCAAAAGATAAAGCAACCGTATCTGGAAGGAATTAAGGGTTATGAGACAAGCCTATGTAATATTTACATTTTATATAGATCCTCTCCGTCAATTTCCTGAAATATCAAGCGTGGTCCAGGCTGGATTCCAGACGGAAATTCCCACTTTCCACCCACCGGAGCAGCATGGAAAAACTTTCTCGGTTGATGGCCCAACTGCATGAAAAGCCGAGAGATGGGGAAGCAGGCCTGTAAGCCGGGTTCTGTCGAGGGCAGCCATTCATCTGGGCGGGACGTCGCCGCCCCGCTCTAGCGACCTACCCGGGAGCCATGCAGGACATCATGATCGCTCCCCTATTGGGTCTTGCTCCGGATGGGGTTTACCCTGCCGCGTCTGTTGCCAGCCGCGCGGTGCGCTCTTACCGCACCTTTTCACCCTTACCGGACGAGTCCGGCGGTATCTTTTCTGTGGCACTGGCCGTGGGCTTGCGCCCCCCAGGCGTTACCTGGCATCCCGTCCTGTGGAGCCCGGACTTTCCTCCGCACAAGGCAGCGGCTGCCCGGCCCGCTTCCTTGCCCATCATACTCCCTGCCGGTCAGCGCTTCAGCGCCAGTGCGCGAGCGTACGCCGCCTTGTGCGTCGCACCCAGGCAGTCCCGCGCCAAGCCAGCCGCCGTGCGCACCCCGATGCCCGCTTCGAGCAACGGCCCGAGGAACGCGTCCAGGGTCTCGTCCGGGATGCCCACCTCTTCTCTCGCACCCTCGACCACCACCACGAACTCCCCGAGCTCAGGGATGCGTTCCGGGTCCAGTTCTTCCACCGGTCCGCGCCAGACCTGTTCGTGCTGCTTGGACAGCTCCCGCACCCAGACCACCTGCCGGTCTGCTTCCAGCTCCACCTTAAGATCTTGCGCCAGCGCGCGGATCCGGTGCGGTGCTTCATACACAGCCCAGGTGCGCGTCTCGCCGGCCAGTTCCGCGAGCCGGCGGCGGCGCGCCGGTGCGCGGGCCGGCAGGAACCCCTCGAACACGAAACGCGCGGCATCCAGCCCGGCGACCGACAGGGCCGCCACCACCGCACACGGTCCCGGCAACGGCACCACCGCGATCCCCTCCCGGAGCGCGGCCTCCACCAGCCACCGGCCGGGGTCGCTGACCAGCGGCGTGCCCGCGTCCGACACCAGCGCACCCGACGCACCCGAACGCAGGGACCGGACCAGTGCGGAGGTCGTGCGCGCCTCGTTGCCGCGGTGCAGGCTGCGCAGGTTCGCTGCCGATCCCAAGTGTGCCATCAGCTTGCGAGTGTGCCGGGTATCCTCCGCCGCGACCCAAGCCACCGAACACAGTACGTCGCGGGCCCGAACGCTTAGGTCGGACAGGTTGCCGATCGGCGTCGCCACCACGTACAGGGTCGAAGGCTCGGCGGTCCAGTCTGACATATGAATTTATCCTCCGGCGCCGGGCGCGGCGCGCACTTCATCATACCGGCTCTCCTGCCAGGCGAGGAACCCAGCCTTTACAATAAGGTCTTTCCTGCAAAGCCATGTCTTCGCGCTTTCTCCCGATCCTCTTAGCCGCCGTCTGGCTGGCCGGCTGCGCGGTCGCCCCACCGCCGGACGAGGCGCCCTCTTGGGACGAAGTCCTGGCCCTGCCGCCGGACCAGGCTTGGGAACGCACGCGCGAGTGGCCTGATGAAGAACGCGCACTGAAGCAGTTCGAACTGCTTCGCCAGTGGGCCGATCTCGAACGATGGATCGCGGTCTCGGCGTGGCTGCCCGAATTCGACGCCTCCGCCCTTGACCCCGCCCAACGGGGCCAGTTGCGGCTGATCCAGGCGCAAGCCCTGCTGCACGGCGGCGAAGAACTCGCCGCGCTGACCGCGCTGTCGACCCTGCCTGACAACGATCCCGTGCTCAAGTTGCGCGCCCAGATCTACGGCCAGTTGGGCGATCCCGAAAACGCCCTGCGAATCCGGCTGAGCCTCGCGGCGCGACCCGGCGACGCCCGCGAGCGCGACGCGCAGCACCGACAGGCCTGGGGCAAGCTGCTCGCGATGTCCCGCACCAACCTGCAGGCCTGGCGAGACCGCACCGGCGACGCGACTTGGCAGGGCTGGCTGGAACTGGCGTTGCTCGCGCGCCCCGACGCGCCCCGCAGCATCTCGTCGAAGGCGAAGCTCGAGGAATGGAAACAGCGTCATGAAGGGCACCCGGCGTTCCGCTGGCTGCCAGCCCTCTCCGCGGCATTCGAGCGGCTGGAACCGGACCTGCGCAAGCTGGCCGCGCTGATTCCGGTCAGCGGGGATTTCGCGCCGATCGGTCGCGCCATCCGCACCGGCATCGAGACCGGCATGCGGCAGCACAGCGGCAACGTGCCCGAGTTGCGCATCTACGACACCGGGGATCCGTCGCGGACCCCGACCGATCTGTACCGCCAAGCCGTCGCGGACGGCGCCCAGCGAATCATCGGCCCGTTCGACAAGGATGCGGTCACGCGGCTGGTGCGGACCGGGGAACTGCCGGTCGACACGATCAGCCTCAACTACCTAGACACCTACTCCAAGGCGCCCGGCACGCTTTACCAGTTCGGCCTGCTGCCGGAGGACGAGGCGGCCCAAGCCGCCGAGCGCGCGCTGGCCGAGGGCCGCCGCGCCGCCGTCGTGTTCGCGCCTGCCGGCACCTGGGGACAACGCCTGGACCGGGCATTCACCGAACGCTTCGAGGCCGGCGGCGGGACCGTCCGCGGGCACGGCTTCTACTTTGCGAACGCCTCCGACCACGCGGCCAAGATCAAGGACATCCTGAAACTTTCCGAAGGCGAGATGCGCAGGCAGAAGCTGGAGGAAGTGCTGGGCCGGGAGGTGATCTCCCGCCCGACCCGCCGACAGGACGTCGACATGGTGTTCCTGGCCTCCTCGCCGCGCAACGCGCGCCTGTTCAAGCCGCAGCTCGACTTCTACTACGCCAGCGACCTGCCGCTGTACGCCACCTCGCACATCTATACCGGCACCCCGAGCCCGCTGCAGGACCAAGACCTCGAGGGTGCCCTGTTCTGCGACATTCCGCTGGTGCTGGACGACCAGTTGCGGGCGAAACTGGGCCAGACCCTGGCCGTGCGGCGACTGCCGCGCTTCGCCGCGCTCGGCGCCGACGCCTATTTGCTGGCGATGAACCTGGACTATCTCAAGGCCTACCCGGAGGCCGCGCTCGACGGCTGGACCGGCGGGTTGTCGCTGCGCGAGGACCGCCGGGTGTTCCGCACCCTCGACTGGGCCCGCTTCACCGGCGGCCGCCCCCTGCCCGCGCCAGAGCCAGAACGCGGCACGGTCGCGCCACGCTACCGCATCCAGGACTGAGCCGCAACCGGGTCGGGACGGCTCTGCATTAGATTACAATGAGCAGGCCGAACCCGGACTGCCGCCCATGTTGACTGTCACCGAAGACCTGCTGCTGCTCGTGTTGCAGAAGTACGGCGGGCGATTTCGGAAGCACAGCGCGGAGATCCTGCGCCACACCCTGGTCGGCTCCGCCCTGCTCGACCTGGAATTGACCGACCGCATCGACACCGACCTCGAACACCTGGAGGTAGTCGACCCGACGCCCACGGGCAAGGCTTTTCTCGACCCCTTGCTCGAGGAAATCGCAAGCAGCGAAAAGCCCCGGGATCTTTGGGACTGGCTTCAGACGTTGTCGCCCACGATGGGGGACGCGATCCGGGATGGCGCCGTCGAAAACCTGGTCGCGCAAGGCATCCTGGAACGCCAGGGGTCATCCAAGTCCCCACGCTATCGGTTAACCGGCGACGCCGGCCCAACCGACACCCGGGAGCGCATCGAAAAGGTCCTGTTCTCCGAGGACGAGATCCCCACCCCTCAGGAAGTCGCGCTGATTTGCCTCGCCGACGCCTGCGACCTCCTGCGCTCCCTGTTCAGGAAGAAGCGGATCAAGGCCGCCCTGCCCCGCCTGCAGCAGATCCGAAAGATGGAATTGGTGGGGGGCGGAACGGTTGCACACTTGGCGCTGCTGAGCCTCGAACGTTCCGCACTGTAGACCGTTTTCGGGAGGGGGGATTTAATGATAGAGTACGAAACCGCATTTAATAACAAGGCAGGGAGGAACATGGCCCACCCCGTTCATTGCTACCGCTCTCGGTTGCGCTTGATTCTCACCTGCAGCATTCTGGCCGTCTCCGCCGGAGGGCTGGCGATGGCGGCAGACCTGTCGACACTCACCCGTCTCGCTGCAAATTCGACCGTCCAGCAGGCGAGCGCCCAAGAAAAGATCGACCAGCTCGACGAGGCGGCGCAAGACGCCTACGCCGATTACCGGGCGAAGCTGATCGAACTGGAAAGCCTGCGCACCTACACCCGCCAGTTGCAGGCCCTGCTGGACAAACAGCAGGCGCTGCTCGACAACCTGGACGCGCAGATTCAGAAGACCGGCTCGATGGACCGCGAGTTGATCCCCCTGATGGAGCGCATGTACGACGCGCTCGGCACCCTGATCGAGCAGGACATGCCGTTTTTGGCAACCGAACGGGAAGATCGCCGCGAGCGCCTGCGCGGGATTCTGGACAACCCGGAACTGTCGCTCGCCACCAAGTACCGGAGCCTGTACGAGGCCTACCAGATCGAACTGGACTACGGGCGCACCCTCGAGACCTACTCCGACACCCTGGAGGTTGACGGCAAGAGCCTGATGGTCACGATCCTGCGGGTCGGCCGGGTCGCGCTGTACGCGATGTCCGCCGACCGCAACATCATCTACGAGTGGAACAACGAATCCCGGGAGTGGCAACCGACCGATGGGTTGCGGCACGGCATCGAGAAGGCCGTCCGCATGGCGAAGAAGCAGGTCGCGCCGGACCTCCTGGTGCTGTCGGTGCCGGCTCCGGAGGACGCGCCATGATCCGGGTTGCAGTATTGGCACTGGCCGCCCTCGTCGCCCACACGGCGCAGGCGGCGCCACTTGACGACCTGCTCAAGCGCATGCGCGCCGACCAGGTGCAGGAAACCAACGAGATCCACGAAAGGCTTGCGAAGTTCCGCGCCGCAGCCAAGGAGCGCGAGGCGATGCTCAAGGAGGCCAAGGGCCTGATTCGCCAGGAAGAGAAGCGCAGCCGCGCCATGGAGAAGCGTTTCACCCAGGGCGAGAAGGACCTGATCAGCAAGCGCGACAAGCTGGACGCCCTCACCGTGCACTACAAGGAGGTGCTGGCCACCGCCAAGTTGTGGGCGGGCGAGCTCAAAGGGCATTTCCTGCAGTCCCTGGTCAGCACGCAGATTCCCGACCGCATCGCACCGCTTGATGCGATTGCGGACGACGACCACACGGCCACGATCGCGGACATGGACCACCTGCTGTACGCCGCCCTGGAAGAGGCGAGCCAACAGGGGCGGATCGTCCGGTTCAACACCCAGGTCACCCAGCCCGACGGCACGCTCATCGACGCGTCGGTGATACGGGTCGGCATCTTTACCGCCACGACAGAAGGCCAGTTCCTGAGCTTTACCGAGGATGCCCGGGACATGGTCATCCTCCCCCGCCAGCCACCAGCTTCGCTGGTCGGCGTCGCGACCGACATGGGGGAAGCGACCGAAGGCCATACGCGGGCCGTCGTCGACCCGTCGCGCGGTGCCATTCTTTCACTGCTGGTGGACGCGCCGGACCTGATAGAACGGATCCAGCAGGGCGGCATGATCGGTTACCTGATCATCGTGATCGGAGTGTTCGGCGTGCTGTTCGCAATCGGCCGCAGCATCGCGCTGGTGATCCACATGCAACGGGTTCGGGGCCAGCAACGCGACGTTGATAATCCGAACAAGAACAATGCGCTCGGCCGTATCGCCGAGGTCTACCAGAAGCATGCAGACATGGATCCGGAAGCACGCGAGGACCGAGTGCACGAAGCGATCAGCGAGGAGTTGCCGAAGCTCAACTGGGGCCTGAACATGCTGCGGGTGCTGGCCGCCGTCGCACCGCTGCTCGGCCTGCTCGGCACCGTGACCGGCATGATCCAGACCTTCCAGGCCATTACCCTGTTCGGCACCGGCGACCCGCGCATGATGGCCGGCGGCATCAGCCAGGCCCTGGTCACCACCGCCCTCGGCCTCAGTGCTGCGGTCCCGATCCTGCTGCTGCTCACCGTGGCCCGCTCCTACAGCACACGGATCCGCCAGATTATCGAGGAACAGAGCCTCGGGCTGCTGGCCCGCACGAAGAGCCTATGATCCAGGCCTGGCTTTACGAGCACTACTCGAACGTCGAAGCCTTGCTTTACACCGGCGGCGACGTGCTGCTGATCCTATTCGGCGTCGCCTTCCTGCTGTGGTGGTTCATCATCGAGCGGCTGTGGTTCTTCTTCGGCCCGAGCCGCCATCGCCGAGACGCGCGTAACCTGTCGGACAAGCTGGAACTGGTGCTCGCCTGGGAAGCGCGCTGGAGCGCGCACCGCGCCCTCTGGGTGCGCCAGCGATGGGTGTCCGAATCGCGCATCCGGGCCAACCACAGCATGCTGGCCATCAAGGGGCTGGTACAGATCTGCCCGCTGCTCGGCCTACTCGGCACCATCACCGGCATGGTCGAAGTGTTCTCGACCATGTCCATCACTGGCAACAATAGCGCGCGCCTGCTGAGCGACGGCATCTCCCGCGCCACCTACCCGACCTTCGCCGGCCTGGTCATCGCCCTGTCCGGCTATTACTTCATCACGCTGTTCGAGCACCGCGCGCGGCGCGAGCTCGCAAGCCTGCGCGAACACCTGCTGCTGCCAGCGCACATGCGCAAGTAATCCGGCAACCGCACACCTCGGAATCACCATGAGAGTCATCCGCCGCCGAGAAGCCGAAGAAGACCAAGGCGTGGACATCACCCCACTGATCGACATCGTCTTCATCATGCTGATCTTCTTCATCGTGACCGCCTCCTTCGTGAAGGAGTCCGGCGTGGAAATCGATCGCCCGAAAGCGGATACAGCGGTCATGCAGAGCCAAGGGACGATCCTGATCGGCATCACCGCCGAGGACGAGGTCTGGATCAACCACCAGCCGGTAGACGTGCGGTCCGTGCACGCGCACGTCATGCGGCTGCAGGCCGAAAACCCACAGGGCGGCGTCGTCATCCAGGCTGACCGCGATTCCCGCAACGACATGCTGGTGCAAGTCATGGATCAGATCCGGCAGGCCGGGGTGGAGAAAATCGCCCTTGCGGCGAGTCCGGGTCAGCAATGATTTTCCGGGACCTCCTGCGGATTCCCCTGATCACGGCGGCGGCCGTCGCCACGGTCTTCGCCCTGTTCACCCTGATGTATTCGCTGGTGGTGACGGATCTGGCCGGCCTCAAGGATGCCACGGATTCGGTGCGCTTCGACTTCGTCCGCCTGCAGAAGAGAGATCTCACCCCGACCAAGCGCGAACTGCCTGACAAGCCGCAGAAGCCGAAAAAACCGAAGATGCCGGATACCCAGAGCGAGTCCGAATCCCTCAATCCGGACGGCATGAAATTCTCCACCTCCTCGGCCAACCCATACAAGCTCGACCTGATGACCGGCGGCGATCTGTCGAAAGGCTGGGCCGGAACCCGCGATCCCCTGCCGATCATGCGCGTCACTCCGATCTACCCGTCGCGGGCGAGCCGGCGCGGCATCGAGGGCTGGGTCGAGGTCGCATTCACGATCACCACCACCGGCGCCACCGAGGATCTCCGCGTCGTCGCCGAAGACCCGCCCGGCGTGTTCAGCCGCGCGGCGATGAAGGCGGTGCGCAAGTGGAAGTACAAGCCGCAGGTGATCGATGGCAAGGTACAGCCCCGTCCGAACGTGCGCGTGATGCTCAAGTTCGAGCTTGAGAAATGAGTTTTCGTCTCGCCCTCGTCGCCGTGCTCGCTGCCGCCGTGCTGGCCAGCCCGCCGCTGCCCGCCGCGACGCTTTCCGAGAAGGTGTTCCGCGTACTGACCGAAATCTACGAGCTGCGCGAAGCGGACAAGAACGCCGAAGCGCTGCGCAGAACCGAGAGCCTGCTGAACCGCAAGCTTAGCGACCACGAACGGGCCCAGGTCCTGTTGCTCAAATCCGACCTCCTGCTGGGCCTGGAGCGCTATCGCGAGGCTATCCAGCCGATGGAGGCGGCGCTCGCAACCGGCGCGGTTCCGGAGCAGCGTCTCGACCAGATCCGCTACAACCTCGGGCAGCTGTACAGCCAGATCGGCCGCTACCGTGATGCGATCCGGGTGCTTGAATCCTGGATTCGCGAGGCGAAGAGCATCCCGACCAATGCTTATTTCGTGCTGGCCGCCTGCCATCTCGAACTGAACGCGCTGAGACAGGCCCGGCGCTGGGCGGACAAGGGCCGCGACGAATCGGACAAATTGACCTACACGCAGTACCAGTTCATCGCCTCCATCTACGTGCAGCAGTCCGACTGGACGGCCCTGCAGAAGCTACTGGAGGAGGCCATCCAATCGTTCCCCGACAAGGTCGAGTTCTGGCGGCAGCTCGCGCAGGTACACATGGAACGGAACCGCGAGGCACAGGCACTGGCGGTGATGCGCGTGGCTTATGCGAACGGGCTGTTGAAGCGCGGCGAAGACCTGGTGCGCCTGGCGCAGCTGATGCGCCTGCGCAACGCGCCCTGGCTGGCCGCGAACGTGATGGAAGACGGGATGAAGCGCAAGGTGATCGAGCCGACCTCGCGCAACTGGCTGCTGCTCGGCAACTCCTGGATGGCGGCGCGTGAATACGACCGCGCTTACCCTCCCCTGGAGAAAGCCGCCGAAATGACCAAGAAGCCGCGTGACTGGCTGCGCCTGGCGCGCCTGTACGCGCAGAACGCGGGCTGGAGCGGCTGCATCAAGAGCGCCGATGCCGGCCTGCGCACGAATCCGCCCGACCCGGGTCCGTTCCAGATACTGCGCGGCGTCTGCTCCTACGAGGAAGGCGACTTCAAGAAGGCCCTGGACGCGTTCGCGAAGGCCCGCAAGAGCAAGAAGTCCGCAACCGAAGCGAGGGGCTGGATCCAGTTCATCGAGAACTTGTGACTGCCGAGATCAACCAAGACCCGGCCGAACTCGCACAATTCGACGGCCCGGACCTCGACTGGTGGGACCCGCAGGGCCCGATGCAGGCCCTTCACGCGATCAATCCGGCCCGCTTCCAATACATTGAAGAACATTGCGAACTGGCCGGGCAGGCCGTGCTCGACATCGGTTGCGGCGGCGGCCTGCTGACCGAATCCCTGGCCCGCGCGGGCGCGGGTGTCACCGGTCTTGACCTGTCCGGCACCGCGCTGGAACAGGCCCGGGCGCACGCCCAAGAGCAGGCGCTCGATATCGAATACCTAGAGCAGGACGCGCACGCGCTCGCCGGGCAACGCCCCGAAACATTCGACGTCGTGACCTGCATGGAACTGCTGGAGCATGTCCCGGACTTCCCGGCCCTGCTCGGCGACTGCGAGCAACTGCTGCACCCGGGCGGCTTCCTGTTCGTGTCCACGCTCAACCGCACCGTCTCCGCCTTCATGCTGGCCATCGTCGGCGCCGAGCACCTTGCCGGGATCCTGCCGGTCGGCACGCACCGCTATGACCGCTTCATCCGCCCTTCCGAACTGGCGCAGACCGCGCGGGATCTGCGGCTCGTGGTGGAAGACATTCGCGGCATCGCCTACAATCCGCTGACCCGCACCGCCCGGCTCGGCGGCAGCCCTCGGGTCAACTACCTGATGCGCCTGCGCAAGGCGGCACAGGCGTGACAGATCGGATGTCGCTACAGGGCTGGCGGCATTAACTTCAATATTCACTGAACAGCGAATATTGAGATTATAGTGAATATGCACTAATACCGGCTGCAAAGGCGGGATTGGCAGGCGAGGCTCTACGAACCGGCCGCAGCTCCAATCCGGTCCTTATTCCTGTCCTCCATTGTCGCTGTTTTCCTGTCGGCGGATAAAGCGACCCAACAACGGCACGGCAAAAGAGTATCTTCCGTAGCGGTTCTTGTACACCAGCCCCTGAGAAGTAAGCTTGGCGAGCATCTGGTGAACGTGGCTGTTGCCAAACGGCTTGGGCGCCATTTGCTCGGACTTCTCGACCACTTCCTGGACGGTGAACTCTCCGTCACCATTCCCGATCCAAGCAATCACGGTGAGCAATTCCCTTTGCCGGTCAGTGGCACGAGCCCAGCGTCCGGCAAAAAAATCCGAATCCAGCTTCTGCTCGATCTCCACCGCCGGGACAGACGCCTTTTCCCCTTTGTCGTATCTTTGAATGAACGCGTCGTAAACCTCCCGGCAGATGAACTGGATGAAGTAGGGGTAGCCACCCGACATCTCGACGATGGCATCGGCGGAATCATCGCTCAAATACACGGGGCAATTGGCATCCTCGACCGGCTTGCGAATGGCCTCTTCGCTCTCGGCCTCGCTCAGGCGGTCCAGGAACATGACCCGGAACATCCTCTCGGAGAACGTCCGGGCCTCCACCAGTTTAGGAGACAAGGTCGGAAGGCCAGTCAGGACAAGCATCAGGGGGAAGCCTTTCCTTTGCAGCGACTGGAAAGAATCCAGCAACAGGGACAGGGGGTGCTGCTCCTTGTCCTTGCGATCTTCCAGATTCTGTGCCTCGTCGTAGGCGAAGATGATTCCGCGCGCATTCGGGGCCGCCTTCGACAAGGCGTTCCAAGTCATTTCCAAAACGCCCTTAGTCTTGTCCAGACTAAGACCTGGAATCTGTTTGTAGACATCCAACAGGGTATGGAAATCAAGGGTATGCTGAACTTCCGCCGTATCTGCCACAAACCCGGCATTGCGGGCTTCTTCCGTGCGGATAACCACATGCGAGGTCACCGGGGACAGATCCGTGCAGAGCCGGGTCGCCAGATTATCCTCGCTCATGCTGGCGGATTCCGAAAGATCCGTTCCCACCCAGATCCAGCCGCGCTCCATCGCCAAAGGTTTGAACGAATCGAGAAGCACCGTCTTTCCCACCCCGCGAAGCCCGGTCAGGACCATGTTGTCTAGAATTGCCTCTTGTTCCAGCAGGCGCAGGAACTCCTCGCGTTCCTCCTGCCTTCCGGCGAGCCACGGCGGTTTGTGCCCAGCGCCCGGGCGGAAGGGATTGGAAAAATCAGCCATATTAATTAACTATTAGTGATAAATCTAAATTTAGTATAAAATATAAATTCATATAAGTAAAGTATTTAGACTTAATCCTGAAAAAACCAGCCCACCATACCCCCGTGGTGTATCATTGAGGCCGACATCCAACCAAATACCGCGGCGGACTAAAAGGAAAACACCCCATGCCGGATAAACTGCTGGACGCAAATGACACCTTGCAGGCCACTCTCAGGAAAGTCCATTGGGCGATGTTCTTTTTCTTGACTTCGTTCGCCCTCGCTGGGCTCTCTCTCGGTCTCCTGATTCGCTCGATACTGACGGCATGACGGGCATCCCGGTTGAACGCCTTGGGGCTTCACCCCCCCCTGTCGGGCGAAAGTCCTCGGGTTCATTGAACGACTGTCCCCTCCCCATGCCTTCTCCCATCCAAGGCGTACTCATGGACCTGGACGGAACCCTGGCCGACACCGCGCGCGACATCATCCCCATCCTGAACGCGCTCTGCCGGGAGGAGAACCATCCGCCCGTCGACTACGATACCGCCCGCAACTGCGTCTCGCAGGGTGCCCGGGCAATGATCCGGTTCGCGTTCGGCGAGTCTCTCAGCGACGAACGGGAAGATCGCCTAGTCGAGCGGCTGCTGGGGCTGTACGCCGAGGCCCCCTGCCGCGAGACGGTACTGTTCGACGGCATGATGGACCTGCTTGAATTCCTCGCCCGCAACGGCACGCCCTGGGGCGTGGTGACCAACAAGGCCGGATACCTGGCGGAAGCCATCCTCGAGGCAATGGACTTCCCCGCTCCGCCTTCCTGCGTGATCGGCGGCGACACCTTGCCGCACCGCAAGCCCCGCCCGGAACCCCTGTTGGAGGCGGCCCGCCGCATCGAGGTGGACGCCCAACATTGCCTGTTCCTGGGCGACGACCCTCGCGACATGCAGGCGGCCCGCGCCGCGGGCATGACCGGCGTGATCGCCGCGTTCGGCTATATCCGCCCGGAGACCGACCTCTCGAGCTGGGAGGGCGACGCGACCATCCAGCATCCTGCTGAACTGAAGTCGTTCCTCAATTCCTCCTCATGACTACCTGGATTTGGGCCCTGATGTTCGTATGCGGCCTGTCGGTCGGCATCATCGTCGGCCTGTGGGTATCGCAACGCCGCGACCAGCAGCATCTCGGACAGCTCAACCAGACGCTGCGGGAGAGTTTCTCCGCGCTTTCGGTCGAGGCCTTGGAGCGCAACGCCGAACGCCAGCGCGACTCGCTCGAGAATACGCTCAAGCCGCTGCAGGAGACACTGGAACGCGCGCGCAAGCAGATCGACGAAATCGAAAAGGAACGGCATACCCACTACGGGCGGCTGACGCAGCAGTTGCAGGACGCGGTCACCTCACAGGAGCAATTGCGCCGCGAAACCCAGACCCTGTCGCAGGCACTGGCCCGTCCACAGGTACGCGGCTCCTACGGCGAAGTCACGCTTCGGCGGATCATCGAACTGGCCGGCATGACCGCGCACGTCGACTTCGTGGAACAGGCGCAGCAGGACAGCGGCCGGCGGCCGGACGTGGTGGTGCGCCTGCCAGAGAACCGGGTGCTCCCGATTGATGCCAAGGCGCCCCTACAGAAGTACTCCGACGCTTATCGCGAGTCCGATCCGGAGCGCCAGAAGGCGCTGCTGCGGGAATTTGCGGGGTCGGTGCGCGCCATGGTCACGGACCTGTCCCGCAAGGAGTACTGGGCCGGATTCGCGAGCGAGAACTCACTGGACTTCGTGGTGATGTTCGTGCCCGGCGACCAATTCCTCAACGCCGCGCTGGAACAGGATCCGGAATTGATGGACGACGCCCTGCAGAAGAAGGTGCTGCTGGCCACGCCGAGCAGCCTGATGGCGATCCTGCGCGCGGTGGCGTACGGCTGGAACCAACAGAAGGTTGCGGAGAACGCCGAGCGGATCCGCGATTTGGGCTACCAGTTGTGCGAGCGCGTCGCCGTCTTCTCGGAACACATGGCGGCACTCGGGAAATCACTAGGCGGCAGCGTCGGCCGTTTCAACCAGATGGTCGGTTCCTGGGAGTCGCGTGTCCTGCCGACCGCCGGCAAGTTCCGCGAACTCGGCGTTGACTCACCCAAGAAAAACGCCGATGTCCAAGAACTGACCCAGACTCCCCGCCACACGGCGGATTCAAAGGATACCCCCGACGATGCCAACTGAGACGGCCCCGGAGCAAGCTGAATACACGCCTTCCCCCGATGCCCTCGCCAATCGCGTGGTGATGGTCACCGGTGCAAGTTCCGGCATCGGCCGGGCCTGCGCCTGCGCCTGCGCCAAGGCCGGTGCCACGGTGATTCTGTTGGCCCGCGACGTCCCCCGGCTGGAGCAGACCTACGACCAGATCGCTGAAGCGGGCGGGCCAGAGCCCGTCATCCTTCCGCTCGACCTCAACGGTGCAACGATTGAAGACTATGCGCAAGTGGCCGAACAGATCAGCCAGGATTTCGGGCGCTTGGACGGGCTGTTGAACAATGCCGGGCTAGTCGGCGGATTACGCCCGATGCGCCTGCTTGAACCCAGCGACTGGACTCGGCTCGCACGCGTCAACCTGCTGGGGCCCTGGCTGCTGACCCAAGCCTGCCTGCCCCTGCTGGATCGGGCAGAAGACCCTGCGATCGCGTTCACGCTCGACAAGCAATCGCGACGCGCCTATTGGGGCGCTTACGGCGTGGCCAAAGCGGGAGTTGCGGGACTGGTCGACATCCTGTCTCAGGAGTTGAGTGGCGATCATCCGATCCGGGTCAACGGCATCGACCCGGGACCGGTGGAGACGCGGCTGCGCCAGCAGAACTACCCGGGAGAGCCCGGCAACTCGCACTCTGCCCCCGAGCAGGTCGCACCAGCGTTCGTCTACTTCCTAGGTTCGGACAGCCGCGGCATCACCGGCCGCACCATCCATCTCAAATAGGCTCCACCACCTGCCCGTAGACACAGCGGGTCCGCAGGCGGCACTCCCCGCAACGCGGGTCACGGGCCAAGCAAATCCGCTTGCCGTGCAGCACGATGCGTGCATGGAATTCGTTGTAGAGCGCCGCGTCGCGCGGCAGTTCACGCTCGAACAATTGGCGCAGTTCTTCGTAGCCGACCCGCGACGACACCAGCCCGAGCCTTGAGAAGACCCGCCGGGTGTAGGCATCCACCACGAATACCGGCCGGCCAAGGGCGTACAGCAGAATGTCGTCCGCCGTCTCCGGGCCGACGCCGTGGACCGCCAGCAGTTCCTCGCGCAGGTCTTCGGTGTCCCGACGTTTCAGCCGGCGCAACGGTCCCTTCTCCCGGTACCATTCGCACAGGGCGCGCAGGCGTTTCTGCTTGATGTTGTAGTAGCCGGACGAGCGGATCAGGTCGGCCAGTTGCGCGGGCGACAGGGCCAGGATTGCGTCAACGTCAAGGCAACCGGCCTCGCGCAGGCGAGCGATGGATTTTTCGACGTTGACCCAAGCGGTGTTCTGCGTGAGAACCGCGCCGACCATGATTTCGAAAGTGCTGCGCGCTGGCCACCAGCCAAAACGGCCGTTTCGGAGTGGAGCGGAATGCTGCCGACGCAGCAGATCGAGAATGTCGTGCAGACTCAACTAGTTGAGGGCCTGAACGATTTCCTCAGCCATCTTCTTGGCGTCCCCGAACAGCATCATGGTCTTGTCGCGGAAGAACAATTCGTTGTCCACGCCGGCGTAGCCGGAGCCCAGGGAGCGTTTCAGGAACAGCGTCGTGCCCGCCTTCTCGACGTCCAGGATCGGCATGCCGTAAATCGGGCTGGTCGGATCCGTCTTCGCCAGCGGGTTGGTGACGTCGTTGGCGCCGATCACGAACGCCACGTCGGCGGTCGAGAATTCGTGGTTGATCTCCTCAAGCTCGAACACTTCGTCGTACGGTACCGAGGCTTCCGCCAGCAGTACGTTCATGTGCCCCGGCATGCGCCCGGCCACCGGATGGATCGCGTATTTGACGTCGACACCCTTCTCTTTCAGCAGATCCGCCATTTCGCGCAGCGCGTGCTGTGCCTGGGCCACCGCCATGCCGTAGCCCGGCACCACGATCACCTGGTTGGCGTTACTCATGATGAAAGCCGCGTCGTCCGCGCTACCCTGCTTGACCGAACGGCTTCCGCCGGCCTGTTGTGTCGCAGCGACCGTGTCGCCGCCGAAGCCACCGAGCAGCACGTTGAAGATGGAGCGGTTCATGCCCTTGCACATGATGTAGCTCAAGATCGCGCCAGCCGAGCCGACCAATGCACCGGTAATGATCAGTGCCGTGTTGGTCAGCGTGAAGCCAATGCCGCAGGCAGCCCAACCAGAGTAGGAATTCAGCATGGACACCACCACCGGCATGTCCGCACCACCGATCGGGATGATGATCAGGAAGCCGATCAAGAACGACAAGATCACGATGGCCCAGAACGAGGTCGGGTCCTGCCCGAAAACCAGCGCGACAGTCAGGGCGACGATAGCGATACCGATAACAGCGTTCAGCGGGTGCTGCAGAGGAAACACCACCGGGTTGCCGCTGACCAGGCCCTGCAGCTTGGCAAATGCCACCACGGAACCGGAGAAGGTGATGGCGCCGACCGCGGCGCCGATGCTCATCTCGATCAGCGAAGCCGTGCCGATGTTGCCAAAGGTCCCGATGCCGTAGGCTTCCGGATGGTAGAACGCGGCAACCGCCACCAGCACTGCGGCCATACCGACCAACGAGTGGAACGCGGCCACCAACTGCGGCAGCGCCGTCATGTTGATGCGGAACGCGACCAGCGTTCCGATCGTACCGCCGACGAGAATGCCGGCGAAGATGATTTCGTAACTGATGACCTCCGGGTCCAACAACGTGGTGGTCACGGCAATGATCATGCCGATGATGCCCATCAGGTTGCCCTGGCGCGCCGAGGTCGGGGACGACAGCCCGCGCAGCGCCATGATGAAGCACACGGCGGCGACGAGGTACGCGAATCCGGTCCAGTCTGCACTCATGTCTCTACCCTCGCCCGCTTACTTCTTCTTCTTGAACATGGCCAGCATCCGCTGGGTCACCAGGAACCCGCCGAAGATGTTGACCGAGGCCAGCGTGACGGCTAGGAAGCCCATCAGGCTGGAGAGGTCCACGTCCGCCAATTCAGCCGCCGGGCCCGCGGCCAGCAGGCCGCCGACGATGATGACCGAAGAGATGGCGTTGGTGACCGACAGCAGCGGCGAATGCAGCGCCGGAGTCACGCTCCAGACCACGTAGAAGCCGACAAAGCAGGCCAGCACGAAAACGGTGAACAGGTGCAGGAACGAGGGTCCCCCCGTCACGGCGGTTTCCACACCGCCGGCTGCGGACATCGCGAGGTTCGCGACTTCCGAGACCTGGACCAGACCCTGGGTGAAAACGGTGGCGTCGATCATCATGACATCAACTCCTTGATCCGGGCATTGACGACCTCGCCATCGCGAGTCACCACGGTCTCGGCGATCGTCTCGTCCTCCCAGTCGAGGTTGAGAGCGCCGTTCTCCGCGTCGATGTGCGGGGTCAGGAAATTAAGAATATTCTTGGCGAACAGGTTGCTCGCATCGCGCGCGAGCCGCGCCGGCATGTTGTCGTAACCAATGATGCGCACGCCCTGGTGCTCGGCCACGATGCCGCGTTCGGCGCATTCGCAGTTGCCGCCGGTCTCGACCGCCAGGTCGACGATCACCGAGCCCGGCTTCATCGACTCAACCATCTCGCGGGTCACCAACACCGGAGCCGGACGGCCCGGGATGAGCGCGGTCGTGATCACGATGTCCTGGTCCCTGACGTGGTCGGCGAGGACCTGGCGCTCTTTCTGCTTGTACTCTTCCGTCATCTCCTTGGCGTAGCCGCCGGCGGTCTCGGCATCCTTCATCGCTTCTTCGTCCACGATCAGGAACTTGCCGCCCAGGCTCTCGACCTGCTCGCGGGTAGCGGGACGCACGTCATAGGCGGTGACCACCGCGCCAAGACGCTTGGCGGTGGCGATGGCCTGCAGTCCGGCCACGCCCACGCCCATGATAAACACGCGTGCGGGCGCTACGGTGCCGGCCGCAGTCATCATCATCGGGAAGGCGCTGACGTGCTCGGTGGCGGCATCCACGACCGCCTTGTAGCCGGCCAGGTTGCTCTGCGAAGAGAGCACGTCCATGGACTGCGCGCGGCTGATGCGCGGCATCAGGTCCATGGCAAAGGTGGTGAGGTTGCGTGCGTTGTAGCTGGGAGAAGCGTTGGGGTTGGAGAGGGTGGCCAGATGGCCGACAAGAATCGCGCCTTCCTTCATCAGGGCGATCTCGTCCGTCCCCTCCTCGACCGTCATCGGCCGTTGGATCTTGAAGACCAGGTCCGCATCGCCGAGGGTGGCAGCAGCATCCGGCGCAATGCTGGCACCGGCTTCCTGATATTCCTGGTCGGTTACGCAGGAGCCGGTTCCACAACCGGCCTCCACCACGACCTCGACCCCCATCCCGGTCAGTTTTTTGATCGTTTCAGGGGAAATTGCTACCCGGTTCTCGCCCGGGCGGATTTCTTTCGGAATCCCGATTTTCATGCTGAGGAATCTGCTGGTTGTTCAGTTTGCTCAATCAAAAAAACGCACTCCGAATGCAGGAGGTGCGTATTAGGAAATCATTATACATCACCCGGTTTTTTGATTCACCTGCGAGCCGGGAAGTCAGGGCCTGCCGGGCGCCTCTGAATGGCTTCGACCGGAGGGATGTTCTACGACCCACACAGAAGTGGTTGCTTTATAGTGGAGATTGACCTGTTACCTTGCTAACCAATGAGGAAACTTTCGACAAATTGCCGCCCCATTCATGTAACCAATCAGGTATTGAACTAGGCTTTACGTGCAACCATGCGGTATCTTGTCCAGTTTGCCCTCCATGCTGTGGCCCAATCTCACCGGTTCTCCATTTCTCCATGATTACATCTTTCGGCAAAACCCAGCAGTGTGCATCAAATGGGCTAATTCCGAGGCAGATAACGAACTCATAGTTTTGATCACGTAGCTGTTGAAACACATATAAACCATTCTTCCAGAGTGTGCTGAATTTGATTTCTGCACGCACCCCATTGATCAATCTGTCCGCTTCACGATCCGGTGATCGCGTCACATCAAATCCTTTGGTTGCCAAATAGCCCGAAACAAGTTTCTCGCCAATTGCCCCAACCTGTCGCGATGGACGCATCTTGATCCATGCAAACGGACTACCTGTCCAAACGACAAGGTCTCCATACTCTTCCCGAAGGGTTTCGGAGCACGCCGCAAGAATGGATACTTCAGGATCCTTTATCTGAGACATAGCCTTTTAAGCTGTTTTTGCCAAATCAAGTTCCGGCAATTCTTGTTGTACCAATTCCTCACTGTGTAAATCTGGTTTAGCAAATGCGAGTCGCTTAATCATCACTTTGATTGCCTCGGAATGATTGTCGATCAGTACCGCATTACGACCCGCCTTAATGGCAGCCTCTCCCGTTGTCCCACTGCCTGCAAAAAAATCAAGCACCCAATCCCCCGGATTGGAATGAACATTCACGATACGGTTCAATATCGCCAACGGTTTTTGTGTAGGGTATCCCGTTTTTTCCTTGCCATTTGGGCTTACGATCGTCTGCCACCAAGTGTCAGTCGGCGTCTTCCCTTTGGCCGCTTTCTCAGGCCCAACAAGCCCCGGTGCCATGTATGGAATCCGGTCGATGTCATCGTATCGATATGTGTAATCATCTGGATTTTTTGCGTACCAAAGTATATTGTCGTGCTTGGCTGACCAACGTTTTTTGGATCTCGCTCCATAATCGTATGACCAGATAATTTCGTTGATAAAACACTCCCTCCCAAATATCTGATCCAACAAAACCTTACAGTAGTGCACTTCCCGGTAATCGATGTGGAAGAAAAACGAGCCCGTTGGGGATAGGAGTCGATGCGCTTCTAGCAATCTTGGCTCGAGAAAAAAAAGATAATCAGTAAAAGAATCTGGAAACTCTAAACTACCGAGTTGAGTTGTCTTGTATCTTTTTCCTTGGAATCCCACACGATCTCCATTTACATCGCGAGTTGTCTTGAGACGTTTTCTTGTCTGTGTTTTTCCTGTGTTGAATGGTGGATCTATGTAAATCAAATTGAACGTTTCTTTTGCGAACCCACGTAGGATGGAAAGATTGTCCCCGAAATAGATATCCAGCGATGGCGCAGACTGGGTTTCGGGGTCTGAGACGAGGCGTTGGTTCATCAAAGAATTCTGTCTGGACTTGGAATCATCTTGAATTCTGATCGACCTACAAGAGACCAATACATCTGGAAGTCATTATGTCATTGTTCAGTAAAGAGCCAACACGTCATGGAATGAACACCTCTGTGTTGTGCCACTCCAAAAATTCTCGGCTTGGTCGATCTGCCAGTAAATCGGGAATATTCTTTAGTTCTTCGCCTGCTAGAGCATAGTATGCGCGGCCGTTTTCGAATTCCTGACGCAACTTTGGGCTTACTTCGAAGTACAAATTAGGATTGACTGTGACGTAGCCCTCATCAAACAGCCGATGAATATCTGCGCGCAGTAATAAACCATTCTGGGTTTGATTGGGACCTTCTTCAGCATGGGCTTTTATGTGCGCCGCTTCAAGTGCCGGAAGGCTGCGTTCCCCGGCAACCGCACAACGTCGATGATACGCGTCGGTGACGAGAGTACGAAATGCACCCTGCCCAAGACGGGTTTTCGCAAGATAGTCTGCACCGAACCGAGGCTTTTCGACACGAATGCCAGGGCGCTTCACTACGAGTCGCTCTTCGACGGCTTTCCAAAGGTTTTGTCCAGATGCTTGGTTGGTGTCATAGGTGAATCCTCGCTGCACACTACGGGGCCAATCATCAGGTATCGGAATCCATTGATCCTCGTCTAAGAAGAAAGGGTCAGTAAGTATGTTGCACCCAATTTGAGCACCTGATGTTTGCGGAGACTTTCGATAACGTGCGATACGCTCCACAAGCTCGGTCATATTAGATACACCGTTCTTTTCTCCAAAAGCATCCCATGCGAGAAAACATGGCAGGACAGTAAACCGGACAAAAAAGCCGCCCCCTACTATGTAGTTGCGCGGGGAGTGAAGTTTGAAGAGGAAAGGCCAACCGGCCTCCATCCTGCGTGGCGCTCGATCGCTTGGCTGCCAAAAGTTGACTTCATCCGGCTGAAGTAAACGTAGGGTTTCAAACCAATCGCCGTCAGTGATGCCGACCCAGTAACGCACAAATAAACCAGTACACAATCAAACGTTCAAATCTTATCTAGTGACGCAATGCACTGTCAACTGGCATCAATGAGCAGCGTGCACTGCTGAAAACCGTATCGAGAGCCCCTCCCTCCATGCGAGATTTAGGAGGATTGTCACCAAAGTATTCGTAATACTCCAGAGTGGTGGAACAAACTCACCTAAACCCAAATGAGAACCACTTTACAAATGAGAATGATTCTTACATACTGTTACCGCCGCAGGGATGGACTCACTCAATTATGGACGCAAATGGATAACAAAATGTTCAAAAAATCAGAAAGAATGCCCTGCATTCGTCGCGCAAGTCACCTGTGTGGGAGCCTCGCGCTGCTCCTCTCCGCTGCCGTGTCCGCGGAAGAGCCCTCCTCAGCGGTCGACCGTGAAGTTATCATTGTCGGCGGTTACCAGGAAGCTTACGAGACCGCCGGATCAGCCCACTTCGTCGGGCCCGAGGAACTGCTGAAGTTCAACTACTCCGATATCCAGGACATTATCCGGGAGGTGCCAGGCGTCTCGGTACAACTCGAGGACGGCTACGGGCTGCGTCCTAATCTCAGCATCCGCGGCACCGCGGCCGAGCGCAGCGGCAAAGTCACGTTGATGGAAGACGGCGTGCTGATCGCTCCGGCACCCTACTCCGCGCCATCCGCCTACTACTTCCCGACCGCAGGCCGGATGCACGCCTTCGAGGTGCTGAAAGGCCCGGCCACGATCACCCAAGGGCCCTATACCACTGGCGGCGCCATCAACATGATCTCCACGCCGATTCCGCGCGACATGGGCGGCGGCCTCCTGATCGAAGGGGGCGGCTATTCCGACCATCGCCTGCACGCACATGCAGGCTTCACATCGGATAGCGGCGTCGGCCTCATGTTCGAGACTCACGATTGGGCCTCGGACGGCTTCCAGAAGATCGACCGCGACGGCGGCAATACCGGCCTCGACATCCAGGACCATACGTTCAAGATCCGCTACACGACCCCGGATTCGCGCCACCAACTGGACTTCAAGTACCAGTACGCGGACCAGTCGTCCGACCAGAGTTATCTCGGCCTGACCGACGCGGATTTCCGGGCCGACCCCTACCGCCGCTACGGCCTGTCTCAACTGGACAACATCAAGACCCATCACGACCAGCACATCCTCCGCTACCGGTTCAAGGCCAGCGACTCGCTGGCGATCTCGGTCACTGCCTACAACAACGAACATGAACGGAACTGGTTCAAGACCGAAGGCCTGCACATTGACGGGCAGCAAAATTCCAATGATAAAAAGGACCAGAGTTGGTACAACGTCATCCAGGCCATCAACCGGGACAAGATTCTCGGAGACTACGGCACCGTCGATGAAAACGGGAATTACATGCAGGATGACGCACATGTCTCTCTGGATGCAAACAGAGAATTCATGGATTGCCTGGCAGGCGACGGAACCAACGCCAGAACCTGCTACACCCCGGAGCAGTTGCAGCAGATCCTCGACGGCACCCTCGACACCGAGCCGGGCGGAATCGAGCTGAAGCACAATTCCCGGGAGTATTTCTCCCGCGGCGTGCAGCTTCGCCTCGACTGGCAAGGCACAGTGGGCGAAACCGAGCATGACCTGGAAATCGGCTTCCGCTACCACGAGGATGAGGAAGACCGGATCCAACGCCTTGATTCCTACAGTCAGATCGATGGCAAGCTTGTCCTGCACGAAGCGGGCGACTGGGGTCATCAGAACGCCGGGAACCGGCTTCAGGAAGCCGAAGCCATCGCCGTCTATGTCCACGACCGGATCGAATGGGGTCCGTGGGTGTTCTCCCCGGGCTTCCGCTACGAGGACATCGATCAGAAGCGAACCCGCTGGAAGGACCCGGAGCCGGGCGATGTCCGCGCAAACTTCCGTTCCACCCGGAAGAACGACACCTCGGTGTTCCTGCCGGGCATGGGCGTACTGTTCAATGTCGACAGCCACTGGGTCTTGCTGGCCGGATATCACAAAGGTTTCGCGGCACCGAGCAACGAGCCCGGCATCGATGAAGAAGAATCGGATAACTTCGAGCTCGGCGTACGCTACGCCAACAACCATATGCGCGGCGAGATCATCGCGTTTCACCACGACTACGAAAACATCATCGGCGTCTGCACTGCTTCGTCCGGCGCCAACTGCGAAATCGGCGACAACTTCAACGGCGGCGAAGCAACCGTCGAAGGCGTTGAAGCGATGTTTTCGGCTGACGTGCCAGTCGGTGAAACACTAAGCCTGCCGCTCTCGTTGTCGTACACCTACATGGATACCGAATTCGACACCAACTTCGAGGACGACTTCTTCGGTGAGGTCTCGAAAGGCGACCCGGTCCCCTACATCCCCGAGCACCAGCTACGCGTCTCGATGGGCCTGGAAGGATCGGACTGGTCAATCAACCTCAGCGGAAAATACACCGACGAGGTTTGCGTGAGAGCAACTTGCGGAACTTTCGAGGAGACCGACTCATCCTTTACCGTGGACCTGGCCGGCAGTTATCGGGTAAACGAAAACATCAGCCTGATCGCACGAGTGGAGAACGTGACCGATCAAGAGGATCTAGTCGGTCGCCAACCCTACGGTGCCCGACCCAACAAGCCGCGCACTGCAATGGTTGGATTGCGCGTCGACAACTTTTTCTAACCGGCAGGGGAAGGGAGCCTATCATCCCAGGGACTCCCTAAACCGTCGGAAAGGTAGCCCCCCGCTTCTCCTGCGACATTTTGGGGGGCTGCCGCCTTTAATGGTACCTGATTTACGACACCAATACGCCTATTCGTGGGCGCAGAGCGCCAATCCTTCCAACACCAGATCCGGTGCCGCGATCATCGGTGTGTGGCACCAGACCTGAAGCTTCTCGGCATCGCCGCCCGTCAGCATCACTAGGGCATGTCCGCCCAGCACGTCCTCGCGCAGCCGCGTACACATGGAATCGATGCCTCCGGACAGGAGCTTCCAGATTCCTGATTCGACCGCCTCGTCCGTACCGGTATGGGCGGTACTGCGCGGACTCACCGACGGCGCTTGAGTGGCCGCGTACAGCATCGCCAGACCTTCTTTCTGTCGCAGGTAGCCCGGCACGATCCAGCCGCCGCAGTGCTCGTTGTCCTCGGTCAGCCCGTCCACGGCGATTGCGGACCCGGCATCCACGATGATCAAAGATGAATGGGTTCGCTGACGCGCCGCCTGCATCGCCAGCAACCGGTCCGCCCCGAAAGTTTCCGGTTGCGCATAGTGCAAACTGATGTCCCCGCGCACTTTCTCAGGGTCGGCCCACGACACCGGCCCGCCCCACGCTTCCTCAACCCCTGCTCGTAGCTCGTCTCCGGCATCGCCCCGCATGGTCGAGACCGCATACAGGGTTTCTTCTTGGTCCTGGCGTTCGCGCAGCGTCTGATGCAGCCGGCTGATGCCGGATATAGGCGCCACCCCGAGCCGGAAAATCTGCCCGTCTTGCTCCTCGCCCAGTTTGGCGCGGGTATGGCCGAGGTCCAGCAGCAGGGTCATAAGCGGCGCAGGCGCACGTCGGCACTGTCGAACTGCCGCATGCCCTCTTCTCCTTCGACTTGCAGGTATCCACGGTCGTCCACACCCTGCGCGCGACCCGTGTATGTCTGGCTTGGTCCGGTCACATGCACCTCGCTACCCCTGAGACCGTCGTACGGCTCAAAGTATGCCTTAAGTTTATCCGGAGCGCCACTGTCCAGCCGCACGAGACAAGTGACAACCGATTCGATCAGGCCGGCGGCCAAGTGGTTCGGGTCGGGAGACTGCCCGCAGGCGCGGGCGATCGAGGTGGTCTGACGGTCCAGTTCCGGTGCATCTTCCACGTTGACGCCCACCCCGACCACGCAACGGGTTTGTCCGCCGCGGATGCGGCATTCGGTGAGGATCCCACCGAATTTCGCGGAACCGTACATGAGGTCGTTCGGCCAGTTCAGGCAGGGCTGGCCCAACCCCATCTCGCGCAGGCGCTCAATGAGCGCAATGCCGGCCCACAGGGCCAGAGCCGGCGGCGCCTCCGCCGGGAAGGCGTGCAACACCGAAAAGCACAGGGCTCCGTCGACCGTCTCCCAACTCCGGCCTTGCCGTCCCCTCCCTCCGGTCTGACGCCGTGCGATCTGTACCCGGTCGCGGACGATCGCATCGTCATCAAGGATGTCGTTGGTGGAGGCCACTTCGCCGGCCACTTCGATTGGGCCGAGCCGGACGCGGACCTCTTCGGATAAAGCCTCGGTGACCCGTTCGGCGTCGAGCGATGAACACATTACGGTCAAAGACGACTCTCACTTCCCGCGATCACGGTGCTCCTTTCGCGCCTTGGCTATGTCCTTGATGACGTCTTCCATGATTTCTTCTTCGGAACGACCCACATCCTCGGGTGAAGGTGTGATGCGTGCAAAGATTTCTTCGATCCTATCCGCAACCGCATTGCGGCCCACTATATCTGCAGGGTGTAATTTTGCCGTCATCGTATGCAGTCTTTCATTCCCTCATAAGGATAGTCAATCCTTCTTGTTCAAAGTGGTGATCTGCACTTAGAATCTTTTGGATGGACCGACTTTTCATTACGTTCATAGAAATGCAGTCCGTCAAACTATAATCTTTATCGATTCTAGATTTGTACGATCTCAGCCCCTCATCGAAGGAGTCACGAGATTGTGGTATCACCTCAATGTTCGGATTTGTTCGAATCTTCTCAACTGCCTCTACCACTGTTTCGCGCAATCGCTTGCCCTGCTCACGACCTGGCTGCCTTCCTTTCTTTGAAAAAGCCGTAAGAACTTCAGCAAGTACTTCATCCGTTGTAATCAACAGAGTCTGTCGTCCAAGTTGACTTTTGGCTGCCCTTGCTGCAGCAGCCCATTGGTCTTTCGGATTTATGGCCGCGATCCAATAAACCGTATCGACAAAAACCTTCTCCACTGGATAACCTCCCCGTATGGAATTAACCTTGCCAATACACTCATAGAAACAGCGGTGTTACTAACATTATCTGACCACTTACAGATAGTCGTCATGTCTGATAGACAGATCGGGAGGAAGATTATCCCAATCACTTTCTGGAATTTGCTTTGCGATACGTGCCAAGGCGTCTTCAATGGGTTCCGCAGTTGGGTCGAACACAGCTTCATCACCTTTAATCGCTAATATTTTTGTTACAGATATTACCTTTTCCAGTTTTCCCTGCTGGGAAAACTTGCCACGCCCCTCAAGTCGCAAGCGCACCGATTCGTGATCTTTCAAGGCCGACGTTATATCAGACTCTTGTTCTGCTGCGAATTCAGCAAGAACTTTTGTTCCATTATCCAGACATACTTGGAAATGTTTCTTGAACACATCTGCTTCGAATACGCAACCTATAATTTCTATGGAATCCTCATAAGGTTCACTGATGAACTCTTGCAATCTTTGGCGGGATTTTTTGGTCACGGGCACTATCGGCTTACCGCTCGGAGCAAATCCAAATTCCGCATCATCTGGCAAACTCTCCCCGAGTTTTAACAAATCTGGAAGAATATTTTTTGGGGCATCTTCCGGTAGCATTTCGCCACGTTCAGCAGCACAAAACACTTCATGGGCAATATCAATCGCCTCCATAATTTCATGCCACTCTTCCTTCAAGGGTAGAGCATTTTTAGGTTGCTCCCGTATTTCGAGAGGTACCGCCACGCTCCCTTCTTCAATCGCACGGAGGCACAAACGGGTACGATCCTCGAAATCCTTGGGTAGATTTCTACGATCAGGATGCCGCTTTTTCCAAATAGCCTTGGCCATTTCCCTGGCGATCTTTTGGAATTGGATGTATTCCCGCAACGCATCCGCATCAAGCGAGTGATCATCGTAGCGCTCGCCTTTGAAATGAAGCCGCGCAACTTCCTTCCAAGATTCGTTCATGACATCACCTCCTTGCTTCAAGTGCCTTGGCTCCCTGAACTGCAATAATGTTCATAGAGACAGAATTTCACTTCCTCAATCGGAGATGCGACCCCCTGCAACCAGTCTAACCGGCGCAATGTGTGCATAAGGAGCATCAGCAGGAAGCATGAACATACGCCTGCATTTCAGGGCTTTCATCATACTACACCCGCCGATACAGTCGCGAAAGAAGGATTTGTCAAAAAAACGGCCCCGCACGGGGCGGGGCCGGATGATAGGTGCCTGGCGATGTCCTACTTTCACATGGGGAGACCCCACACTATCATCGGCGATGAACCGTTTCACGGTCGAGTTCGGAATGGGATCGGGTGGTTCCAGTTCTCTATCGTCACCAGGCGAAAAAAGGTTGGATGATTCACAATGTTCAATCAAGCAGAAGGTCTGAAGTAGCATGGTCAAGACTCACGGGCAATTAGTACTGGTTAGCTTCACTCATTGCTGAGCGTCCACATCCAGCCTATCAACCTGGTATTCTTCCAGGGCCCTACCGGGACTCGAAGTCCAGTGAAACCTCATCTTGGGACAGGCTTCCCGCTTAGATGCTTTCAGCGGTTATCCCTTCCGTACATAGCTACCCGGC
>JAPPLD010000015.1 GCA_028819565.1 Gammaproteobacteria bacterium
GTCCCCATCGTCTAGAGGCCTAGGACACCGCCCTTTCACGGCGGCAACAGGGGTTCGAATCCCCTTGGGGACGCCAGTTTTCCAATGACTGCCAGCGCATTGGGCTGCGAAGCCCAGCGTCGAGATGGTCTTAGGGGCAGATGTTCAGGGGCGAATACCGACGCCCCGTTTAAGCAACTGCAGGCAGGTGTATGCCAGTATGGCAATGACGGCGATGATCAAAAGCAGTGAATTAACGGGATCTACTTCTTGTATTCCCATCCAACCATAGCGGAACAGACCGATCATATGCAGAATCGGGTTGAACAGGGAAACCTGTTGCCAGAAGGGTGAGAGCATATCAAGGGAATAAAAAATGCCTCCCAGATAGGTCAGGGGGGTCAACACAAAGGTCGGGATAATCGAGATGTCGTCAAAACTTTTCGCATAGATACCGTTAATAAGTCCGGCAAGAGAGAACAGGATGCAGGTCAGGACGGCGACTCCCAGTATCAAGGCAAAGTGGAACAGCGGGACTTTGGCAAAAAAGACGGTCACTGCCGTGACCACCAACCCGACAGCCAGCCCACGCATGATGCCGCCGCCGATAAAGCCGGTCAGGATAATGAAGTTTGGCACCGGGGAGACTAGTAATTCTTCGATGTGTCGCTGGAATTTTGAGCTGTAGAACGAAGAAACAACATTGGCGTAAGCATTGGTGATGACGGACATCAAGATGAGACCGGGAGCGATGTAGTCCATGTAGCGGTAACCGCCGATGTCAGCCAGCTGCGAGCCGATCAATTCCCCGAAGATGATGAAGTACAAGATGGTCGTGATAGCTGGCGGTATAACCGTTTGGATCCAGATGCGCATGAATCGCAGATATTCCCGAATCAGCATGCTCTGAAGAGCGATAAGTTGTTGCTTCAATGGCATGGTGCTTCAATCAAAATGATGCCCGACCAGTTGTAGAAAAAGCTTTTCCAATCGGTTAGTCTTGTTCTTCATGCTGAGAATGTCGATGCCTTGGGCACTGAGTTCACTGAACAAGCGATTCAGGTCGGCTCCTTTGTGAATCGTGGCTTCAAGCGTCCGTGGGTCCGGGCAATGCAGGGCGTAGCCGTCAATCTTTGGGCAGTGGGACAGGGGGGTTTTCAGGTATAGAACGAAGTGCTCCGAATCCAACTGATCCAGCAGCTCCCGCATCGTGGTGTTAGCACGAATCCGACCGTTCGAGATTATTGCGATGGTTCGGCACAACTGCTCTGCCTCTTCAAGGTAGTGGGTAGTCAGGATGATGGTCGTGCCTCGGGAATTAATTTCCTTCAGGTAATGCCAGAGGTTGTGACGGATTTCCAGATCTACTCCTGCGGTCGGTTCGTCCAGGATCAAGAGCTGGGGTTCGTGGATCATGGCTCGCGCGATCATCAATCGGCGTTTCATGCCTCCCGACAATTCACGGGCCATGACCGAGCGCTTGTCCCACAAGTCGAATTGCTCCAAAAGCCTTTGCGTACGCTTCTCGGCATCTTGGCGACGAATGCCGTAATACCCGGCTTGGTGCATGAGGGTATCGCAGACCGGGTCGAATTGGTTGAAGTTGAATTCCTGTGGCACTAGGCCAAGGCAGGCGCGGGCAGATGCATAGTCGCGAATGATGTCGTGTCCGAAGATAGTGACTGAACCTTTTGAAAACGTCACTAGAGAGGAAATGATGCCGATGGCGGTGGATTTTCCGGCTCCATTGGGCCCGAGAAGTGCAAAGAAGTCTCCGCGCTGTACCTCCAGGTCAATGCCATGCAATGCCTCTACGCCGTTGGCATAGGTCTTCTTGAGCCCTTTGATTTGGAGCGCAGGGGTTGGAGGCGTAGTCATTGCGGCAGAACCGTAGTGGCTCACTACTATAGCGTCAAAAATTGCCCCTCAAGCATGTTATCGGCTTATCTCATTGATTTACAATGAGCCCCGAGGATCTTATGTCTAGGCGAATTTTCTGCATTGCCCCGATGATGGACCATACGGACCGTCATTTCCGGTATTTTCTGAGAGTTTTGTCACCGCATGCATGGTTGTTCACCGAAATGGTGACGACGGGAGCGGTTTTACATGGAGACACCGAATCTCTGCTTAGATTTGATCCGGCCGAACAGCCAGTTGCGCTCCAACTTGGTGGCAGTGATCCGGATGACTTGGCCCGCTGTGCCGCTATCGCCCAAGATTTTGGCTACGATGAGGTGAATCTGAATGTCGGTTGCCCAAGCAGCCGCGTTTCGGCAGGACGTTTCGGAGCCTGTTTGATGAAAGAACCTATCAGGGTTGCGGATTGCGTGGCGGAAATGCAAGCAAAAGCCCACATTCCAGTTACGGTGAAATGCCGTATCGGTGTGGATGGGCAGGATACGGAAGAGACTTTGGCGGAATTTGTCCGGACCGTTGCGGATGCCGGCTGCCAGACGTTTTACGTGCATGCGCGAATCGCCATGCTGTCCGGACTAAGCCCAAAGCAAAACCGCACGATTCCCCCCTTGAACTACGAGCGTGTATGGGCACTTAAACGCGAATTTCCGCACCTGACCATTGTGATCAACGGTGGCATTCGATCGACCGAGGAAGTGCAGCAGCACCTGGCCCAGGTCGACGGCGTAATGGTTGGGAGGCTCGCGTGCGAGGATCATTGGGCCATCCGGCAAATCGAGCAGGTCTTGTTTCCGGACTCAACAGCACCAAAGACGCCACTAGAGGCATTTGACACCTACTTGCCGTATTTGGAAGAGCAGTGCAGGGCAGGAGTGCCGCTAGCTCGTATGACGCGCCACATCACGGGCCTGTTCCGTGGTTGTCCAGGTGCAAAAAATTGGAGACAGGCCGCCGCCTGTCCAGATTCCTCTGCATCGGCCCTCCAGACTTTGCGGGAAACTGCCTGCCAGGTTGCATACGCATGACGCACTGGATTCGTTTTGAGTATGACGGCCGGATACATTTCGGCCAACTGAAGGATTCCACCATCCTGGTGTGCGAAGGTGACATGTTCACAGCGCCCATGCAGATTGATGAAACGGTCACATTGGATGAAGTTCGCGTACTAACGCCGACCGTGCCGAGCAAAATGCCGGCGCTTTGGAACAATTATCAGGCTCTGGCTGATGAGAAGGGTTTGGAGTACCCGAAAACCCCTCTATACCTGTTCAAGGCTACTTCCTCGTTTTTGGCGACTGGAGAGGTGATCATGCATCCGGCCTCGGTAACGGAAGACGTGTTTTACGAGGGGGAGCTCGGGATTGTCATCGGACAAACCGTAAAAGAAGCCTCTTTGGATGAGGCAGAGCAGGCCATTTTTGGCTATACCTGCATCAATGATGTGACTGCATTCAGCCTTTTGAAGGAATATGCGGGATTTGATCAGTGGACGCGGTCAAAAGGATTCGATACGTTCGGGGTATTCGGGCCAGTAGTTGCTACTGAGTTGGATTACCGGGATTTGGAGATCGTGACACGTGTCGATGGCGAAGAAAAGCAGCGTTATCCGGCCTCAGACATGATGATGTCGCCAATGGAAACGGTTTCGCGGTTGTCCGAGAATATGACCCTATGCCCGGGAGATGTAATCTGCTGCGGGACCTCGGTAGGACTTGGCCCCATGCCACGCGGCTGCACCGTGGAAGTGGAAATCGAAGGCATTGGCCGGTTGTGTAACGAATATCGTTGAAGTTTCCGACCCTAGTTTTTGAAAATACGCCAAATTTCCGATGGCGTCGAAGAAACGGATCTTGATAATCGCCGAACCTAATGGAGCCGGAAAGACAACCTTTGCCGCGGAGTTCCTGCCGCACGAAGCGGGTCGCTTGGCATTCGTCAATGCAGATTTGATCGCTCAGGGGCTGAGTCCATTTCAACCGTCGCTGGCCAATTTCCAGGCTGGGCGGATCATGGTCGAAATGATCCGTGAATATGTCCGGAGAGGCGAGAGTTTTGCCTTTGAGACAACGCTGAGCGGACTGAATTATTCGCGATTAATTCCCCACTGGCGAGAACAAGGCTATTTTGTGAAGTTAGTTTTTCTCTGGCTAGCTACACCGGAAATAGCCCTTGATAGGATCAGGCATAGGGTAGAGGAAGGGGGACACGATGTTCCTGAAAGTGTCGCTCGAAGACGGTTCCGAGCGGGATGGAGCAATTTCAGGCTCGTCTACTCGCATCTGGTGGACGAAGTCGTCGTGTATGATAATTCCGGGCCGATGAGAACGGGTCTGGAAGGAGATTAGATTATGGATTTGCCGGAACTGACAAAGGCAGAGAAAGAAGCCTTGAGAAAGAAAGTGCTTTCGGGGATGCCCAGCAAGGCAGATCTTGCCCGCGACCCGGAACTTGCAGGTATTGATGCAGCTCTACGCCGGGCTGCTGTTCGGGCATGGCGGCGAGCCGCCCAGCATTCCGGTACGGTGTCCGTGTACGAAAACGGCAAGGTCGTTCGGCTGGATGCGAAAGAACTGCTCAGGGGCGCGGATATCGTGCTGAATCCCGAGGCTGAGATTGAATAAAGACATAGGATCTCAGCCAGATCAGATGAAAAAATTCAAGCAACCGTTTCAGGTTTTGACTTTTTACGGCTTTCTAGAGGGCAGCAACGAACCTGTTACCGAGTATCTTGGCGGATACCGATTTGACAAGTCGAGGCGTCTAGGGAAAGTGCTGGTGACGCAAGACGACATGGACCACATCATTGCCGACGTTCTGGAAATGTACAAACGCCAAATCGACGATGATGTCTACGCTCTCTACATTATGGACAAAGACGGGAAGGACATCGCGGAAGTCAAACATCCCGGTGACTTCATCAACGACGATGGGAGTGTCCGTTATGAAGTCTGTAAAACTATTAACTAGACAGCAGAAAGAAACGAAGGGATCGTGCTTTCAATTCAGGTGCCGACTTCGAGAATTTTTTCAGGATTAAAAT
Source organism: Gammaproteobacteria bacterium (assembly GCA_028819565.1). Classification (GTDB taxonomy): domain Bacteria; phylum Pseudomonadota; class Gammaproteobacteria; order Poriferisulfidales; family Poriferisulfidaceae; genus Poriferisulfidus. The sequence continues at coordinate 4,940 of JAPPLD010000015.1, forward strand.
TAATTCCTGAATTTTCACGTGGATAACCACGAGCATTATTAACAAATCTAGTTTTACCAAGCATGAAGTCGTCCGGCTGATGCGTGTGACCGTATAACCAGAGATCGGGCTCATATTGCGCTACCAGGCTCTTGCAGTCTGCAACGAAATAGGGATTCAGCCGGTCTCCCTGATAGCGTTCGGCGATACACTGCGCGATTGGGGCAAAATGCGTAATTACCACGTTATGCGGGGCTTCTGACGAGCTCAGCGATTCCTCAAGCCAGGTGCGCTCTTGGCGGTGCAATTCTGCACAATCGGTGCGGCGAAAAGCCCGATTTTCATAGCCAATAACGTGAAAATCAGTGACCGAATGTTCGGCGTATAGTCCGTATAGATCGGCTTGCTCGGCTCCAAACAGCGTGAAATCGGACCACAACGTGCACCCGTGGAAAGCGACGTCACCGTATTGAATACGGCGGCAGTTCATTAATTCGATGCCGAATTGATCAGTATCACGCCGGATCCAGCCCAGTGCCCGATGGTAGTCATGCCGATAAAACTCGTGATTTCCCGGCAAATAAAGGATGGGTCGGTCTGTTCGCGAGCGGTAATGCGCAAGGACTTCGGTGAGATTTGCAGGGCTGTCGACATATTCCGAGATGTCGCCGGCGAGAACCAGAATGTCGTGATCTGGTAGTGGATACGGCCATTCGCTGGAATCGCCGAAGTTATGGTGCGTATCGGATAGAAGGGAAATGCGCATGATTGCAGCCGGTTTCAAGCCTAATAGTATCGCCGAAAGGCGCTCCCGCACACCTTGGGAAACAAATAACTTTACATAATATTCCTTATGCGAAGTAATTAGTTTGGCAATTGAGGTGGCTTGCCGCCCTGGCGCAAACGTCTCCAGGCCTCCTTTTCAATCAAAAACAAGAGGAAATCAGCAAGAATCTAGAATTTAGCCTTGACCATCGCTTGAGTCACCGACTCGGTTATTCCAGGGATTCCAAACCTGTTATCCCAATAAAGCCACTCTACGCCGGCGTACAGCCATCCGGACTGGTCCAGAAAATGGCCCAAATCCAGTAACAATTGAGGCTGAGCATGAAAATTGCGTTTTGAATAGGCAGGTGTTCCGGGTTTTCCCTCGGAGCCAGCCCAGTCGATAAAGCCTGAAAAGTTCCATCGCGCCCTGCCAATTTCGAAATCAGCGCTCCAGACCAGAGTGACTTGCCAGGTGGACCCCGACAACTCAGAGTTCTCCCTCAAGTATCCATTGACTTGGAAAAAATTGAAACTTGGAATTCCGAGATCGATAGCTCCCCCGATTAAATAGTTGGAAATGCCTTCGCCGAGCTCGACTGTGCCCGACAGCAAAACATCCTGAATTGGCCCTATAGAAAAATCCTTACCGGTAATTTTCGACAAGCTCAGCCGTGGCGACCATTCCACGTAGACGGTGTTATCGCCTTGGACGAAGTTCGTGATATCGACAAACACGAAATTATCTCCATAGGTCCAGCCATTGGCCCACTCCAGAGTGAGAATATCCACCTGCTCAGGTTCCAGCTCGTAGTTTGATCCATAGAGATACTGAACGTTAAATGCATTCCAGGCCTGCGCTGTAGCTGGAAAAGATGCTGTCACTGCCCCGAGCAGGAAGAAGCAGACAGAGCGAATTATTAGATCTTTCCAGCGCAATGCATTCATGATGATATGCGGCATGTTTAGTCGAGGAAAATTCGGTAGGAATGGAAGTTTTGCGCCTAGTGTACGGGTTCAAACACATATCGGAATAAGCAGCGGGTCGCGGCAGCAGGAGACT
>JAPPLD010000024.1 GCA_028819565.1 Gammaproteobacteria bacterium
GCGGATTGGATCTTTACCCGAGGCCGCCTTTCCACACAAAACCGTGAAGAGCCTTAGTAGTTCCCACAAAGAAAATACAACCCAGCCGTGCTATATTCATAGGTCCGGCTCTCCGAGGTGCCGAACATGAACAAACTGGGTGTACTCCTCGTCTTTCTGCTGGTGATGGCCTTCGGCCTGATGCTGGTGATGGCCAATCCTGAGGTGGTCGGCATCAACCTGTATTTCGCCGAGTACACGCTACAGTTGGGATTCGCGCTGCTGGCCACGCTGGGGCTGGGACTGATCCTCGCCATGGGACTCGGCGGCTGGATGGTGTTGCGCTACCGGTTCAAACTGACCCGCCTGCAGCGTCAATACGACCTGGTGTACCAGGAAGTCCGCAATCTGCGGCGCATGCCGATTCACGAGGCCTGACATGATGAACGCTTTGCTTTGGCTCCTGCTGCCGGTCGCGGCGCTCACCGGCTGGTGGGCGGCACGGCGCGACATGCAGCGCCACCAGGCCAAGCCGATCCCAGGTCACTACCTCAAGGGCATCAACTACCTGCTCAACGAACAGCCGGACAAGGCCATCGACCTGTTCGTCAACGTCGTCGACCTGGATGCCGACACCGTCGAAACCTACATCGTGCTCGGCAACCTGTTGCGCCGGCGCGGCGAGGTGGAGCGAGCCATCCGCCTGCACCAGAACCTGATCGCACGACCGGACCTGGACGACCGGACCAAGGCCGACGCCCTGCTGGAACTGGCTCGGGACTACCTGAAGTCCGGCCTGTTCGACCGGGCCGAACATCTGCTCGGCGGCGTGCTCGACACCGGAAGCCACCAACTGGAAGCCCTCCACCACCTGCGTGAAATCTACGAGCAGGAGAAAGAATGGAAGAAGGCGATTCACGTCGCCCGCAACATCGAACGCGAAGGCGGAGGACCGCAGCAGGAAATCATTGCCCAGTACTACTGCGAACTGGGGGAAAACGCCCTGGAGACGGTTGCCAACGGCAATGGCGAAGAGCAGGCGATCCAGCATGCACACAAGGCCTTGGGCCATTTCCGAGACTGCGCGCGGGCGCACATCATGCTCGGCGACATTGCAACCCGGCGGCGTGACTTCCATGCCGCCATCCGCCATTACCGGGACGCCTATGAAAAGCGCCCGGCATTCGCGCCGCGAATCATCCGGCTCATCCACAAGGCATACCAGGCCCAGGGAGACCTGGATGGATTCCGCCAGTTTTTGCACCAGGCACGGACCCAGCCGCATGCCCTGTTCCCGGTGCTGTCCCTGGTCGAGGATCTTCGACAGAACGGCGACAGAGGATTGGATGAGATCTTCGACGGCACTTTCCAGTCCAACCCCTCTTCGCTGGTCCTGCTGCGCGAATACGTGGAAGCGATCACCGAGAACCGGGTCGCGGCCGACCAGCAGAGCATGCGCCAGATCCTGACCACGCTGGACCGTTACCTCGCCGACCGTCCGACCCACGAATGCTCGGAGTGCCAGTTTCAAGTGCACAAGCTGTTCTGGCAGTGCCCGAGCTGCCAACAGTGGGACACCCTGCGGCCAATTGAGCCCTACGCCGAGAAGACACCTCACCGTCCCTACCTGGTCTAAGTATTTCAATGCCTGCGGATCCGGCACCCGGCCTGATCATCGCCTTGGATGGCCTGAGCAGCCGGGAGGCCGTGGATTTTGCACGCCGCCTCTCACCCGGCGACTGCCGCCTCAAGGTTGGATCCGAATTGTTCGTCAAGGGCGGACCGGAGTTGATCCGCGACCTGCAGCAGCAGGGCTTCGAAATCTTTTTGGATCTCAAGTTCAACGACATCCCGAACACGGTAGCGGCCGCTTGCCGCGCTGCACGGGACATGGGCGTATGGATGTGCACCGTACACGCCTCTGGCGGACCGGCCATGCTGGAAGCAGCTCGCGAAGCCGCACAAGACGAGCTGCATGTCGTGGCCATCACGGTGCTGACCTCGCTGGACGACAAGGATCTGGACGCCGTTGGGCAACGCTCCGCCGAAGAACAGGTTGTCCGGTTGGCTCAACTAGCACAACAGGCCAACCTTTCGGGCATCGTCTGCTCGGCCCGGGAGGCACGGCAGATTCGCAAAGCGTGCGGGCCGGATTTCTGGATCGTCACGCCCGGCATCCGGCCGGCTGCAACCGCGGACGACCAGAAGCGAACAGTCACGCCTGGAGAGGCCGCCGAAGCCGGTGCCAACCACCTGGTAATCGGACGTCCGGTAGTCCAGGCCGACGATCCCCCCGCTGCCGTCCAATCTATCCTGCAAGAGTTGTCGCTGGCTGCCAACGCGGCCTGACGCTCCCCTCCTTTCCCCGTGCTACACTGGCCTCACCCTGCGGGATGGGGTGTCTGCTCGACAGATGAAACAGGGAAGCCGGTGCGCAAACGCAAAGCCGGCGCTGCCCCCGCAACGGTAGGCGAGAGGGACACACAAGCCACTGGGCCTTGGCCTGGGAAGGAAGTGTCCTGGAAATCCTCGCGAGCCCGGAGACCGGCCCCATTCTGAATTGTCACGGTTGCGGTGGGCGATCGGGATGACGCGCGATCGCCCGACCGTGCCGTTGCCCTGTGTCTGCTTCAACCTTGGATTGGAGCCGACATGTCCAAAAAGAACTGGTTGCCGCTTGCGCTCATCACGCTTTGGTGTTCGTCCCTGCCCGCCGCACAGGACATCGAAACCATCATCATCACCGCCTCGCGCATTCCCCAGCCTTTGCACACCGTCGGCAGCAGCGTCACCGTCATCGACCTAGACGACTGGCGTGGGGCGGGCACCACCATCTCGGATGTGCTGCGCGAAATTCCCGGGATCTCGATCAGCCAAAGCGGCGGCAGCGGCACAGTGACGGCTCTGAGAATGCGCGGCAGCGAATCCAACCACACGCGTATCCTCCTAGACGGCATCGAGTTGAGCGACCCGACCAGCGGCGGCGTGGATTTCGCTCATCTAAGCATTGCCGGGATCGAGCGTATTGAGGTTCTGCGGGGCGCGCCAAGCGCCCTATGGGGGAGCGACGCCATCTCTGGCATCGTCAACCTGATCAGCCGAAAGGGAGGTAGTTCCAGCCTGACCCAGAAATCCGGATCGAATCAGCGTCATGAAACCACGCTCCAAGTCGCCACCGAGTCCGAAAACTTCAGCATGCAAGCCAGCGCGCATCATTTCCAGACGCGGGGCGAGAACATCTCGCTGACCGGTTCGGAACGGGACGGCTACCGGAACAACACCCTGCAATGGGGCGGGCAGTGGCGTCCTTCGGCGGAGACCGACTTCCGCTTTTCCGTCCGCCGCACGCATGCGAATTCGGAATATGACGGATCCGGGCCCACGGACGCCCCGTACACGTCGAGAAACCGCCGGACCTATCTGAATGCCAGTCTGCATACGGAGACCGGCCCCTTCAAGCACCAAGCAAACCTCAGTTTCCTACAGACGACGAATCAGCCGCAGGATGCCTTTCCCACCGAAAGCAAGGGACGTCGCATCCAGATCGACGAACTGGTCTGGCGCGACTTCGAAGATTGTCTACTCGGGCGTCCCTGCACCCTCGGCGCCGGTCTGGAATGGAGCCGGGAACGCTATCACCGGAAAGGCATCGAGCCCTTGCACTTCATCTCCTCCAGCATGTTCATGACGCTGAACTGGCAGCCCGATCCCCAGACCACCGTCGACCTGTCGCTCCGGCGCGACAAGAACCATGATTTCGAAGATGCCGACACCTGGCGCGTCTCCTTTGCCTACCAGTTTCCCGGGCTGTCGACCCGGCTCTACCTGGCCAGCGGCATCGGGATTGCCAACCCGACCCTGACCGAACGCTACGGCTATTTCCCGGGCACCTTCCAAGGCAATCCCAGCCTGCAACCGGAACGATCCCGGAATACCGAGATCGGTATCGAACACAACCCCGGCGGAGTCTGCTGCAGGATCAGCCTTAGCCTTTTCGACCAGCGCCTGAGCGATGAAATCCGAGGGTACTATGACCCGGACGGTTTCGCAGGCCCCGAACTGCCCACCGCCATCAACGAATCCGGGCGTTCCGAACGCTGGGGAGGAGAACTGGAACTGGAATTCGAGTCTCACCCGGATTGGACCGTCTCCGCCCACTACGCCTACCTGTACGCGACCGAACCGGATTCGGGAGGTGCAACCGACAGGCGAGAAATCCGCCGACCGCGGCACCAGTACCGGCTGGCATTGGCGCACCACTCGAATTCGTGGAACTCGCAGCTGGATTTCACGACGGTGCGGGGGCTGCTGGACGACGATTTCTCGAGCTTCCCCGCAGAAAGGAAAACGCTTGAGAATTATTACCTAGCTAACCTGTCCGCACGATACAACCTAGTCCCGAAGTTCGACCTCCTTTTCGAGGCGCGAAACCTTCTCGACGAATCCTACCAAGAGGTTCTTGGATACGCGGCCCCGCGCCGGAATTTCAGCGCGGGAGTAACGTGGCATTTCGACTGACAAAAACGCCCTGATAAACTGGGCGCTTCATTTTTTGGGAAGATTCCTTGAAGCGTATCCTTGTTCTCCTGTCGATCCTCGTTCTCGCCGGGATTGCAGGCATCTACTGGTGGAAAGCAGGCGAGGTGACAGAATTTCAGGCGGCAACCGTGTTCGGGGAACAGGCCCGGCCATTGCCCGCCTTTTCTCTCACGCGCCATGATGGCGAAGCACTGAAACCGGAGGATTTCCACGGCCACTGGAGCTTACTGTTCTTCGGTTATTCCAACTGCCCGGACATCTGCTCGCCCTCCATGCAGCAACTGACCACCGCCCTGCAAACCCTGGGCAAGGAACAAGCCCGCATTGTTTTTGTCTCGGTCGACTCCGAACGCGACAGCCCGGAAGCCCTGAGCCGGTATGTCAGTTATTTCCACCCCGGCACCCTGGGAGCCACCGGTGAAGCCGAAGCGATCGCAGACTTCGCGAAACAACTTGGTGCCTTTTATTCCAAACGACCACTCGCCACTGGCTATCTCGTCGACCACAGCGGTAGCGCCTGGCTGATCGACCCCGAAGCGCGGCTTGTCGGCGTGTTCACCCCGCCCCTGGCCCCGAAGGCTATCGCCGCGGACCTTCGAACACTGATTGACCTCGGCCAATGACTCCAGCTCCCGAATCACCCTGGCGCACGCATCTGCTCAACCTCAAGGCTTGGGGCTTCCACTGCTTTCCCCACCGCTGGGTCTCTGCCCTTACTTACTGGCTCTCCCGGATCGAAACCCCGACGGTCAAAAACTTCTTGATTCGCTTATTCGTCTCTTTTTTCGGGCTCCGGATGGAGGATGCGGAAATCGAGAACCCGGAAGAATATCCAACCCTGAATGCCCTGTTTGTTCGAACCCTTAAAAAAGACATCCGGCCCTGGCCGGAAAACCCGGATGCATTGGCGGCGCCCTGCGACAGCCGAATCAGTCAGTTCGGCCAGATCGAGGAAGGTCGGATCATCCAGGCGAAAGACCAGACCTTCACCGTAGACGAATTGCTCGGAAGCCCCCATCCTGAATTCGCGCAGGGCCGGTTCGCCACCCTGTACCTCTCCCCGGACGACTGCCACCGGGTGTACATGCCGGCCGACGGCCGCCTCATCGAGATGTGTCACATTCCGGGGCGTCAGTTCACCGTCGCTTCCTACGCGGTGGAACGCATCCCGCGGCTTTACGCACGCAACGAGCGCGTGGCGAGCCTGTTCGAGGGTCCAGACGGCACTCCCTTTGCCGTCGTCATGGTCGGGGCCGTCAACGTGGCCTGCATCGAGATGAGCTGGTGCGGCATCGTCGCGCCGCGGCGGCGAGCGATCTCACGTTGGCAACACAACGGAAACTCTCCGAATATCGAACTTCGCCGGGGTGATGAACTTGGCTGTTTTCATCTGGGATCAACTGTAGTGATGCTCAGCGGCCATCAGGACCGGACATGGGACCCAGGCGTCGAGGCCGGACAGGCCGTGGCCTATGGCCAGCCCTTGCTCCTTCCGAAGAGTGAAAGCGACGGCGCTTCCGAAGCGTCGACGGAGGACGGCGAATAGCCTAGTCGCGAACGCGGGATACGTACTCGCCGCTGCGGGTATCCACCCGGATCACCTCACCGGTTTCCACGAACAGGGGCACGCGCACGACCGCACCCGTCTCCAGCGTGGCCGGCTTGGTTCCGCCGGACGCGGTGTCGCCCCGAACGCCGGGGTCCGTCTCGGTAATCTTCAACTCAACGAACTGCGGCGGGGTCAGGCTGACCGGCTGCTCGTTGTACAGCAGTACGGAGCAGATGTCCTGCGCACGGATCCAGGAGACGGCATCGTCCAGCACGGAGGCGGGAATCGAATACTGTTCGTAGGATTCCGGGGACATGAACACCGCCGAATCCCTGTCCGCGTAAAGGTACTGGAGGCTGATCTCCCGCACGTCCGCCGCCTCCACGGTGTCCCCGGCCTTGACTGTCTTGTCGTTGGTCCGACCGGTCAGGAGGTTGCGCACCTTCATCCGGGTAAACGCCTGACCCTTGCCCGGCTTGCAGAATTCGCTATCCACCACGACGTGCGGCGCCCCGTCGAGCATGACCTTCAGGCCAGGTTTGATGTCGTTGAGGCCGTAACCCGCCATGTGGAAGTACTCCGTGGAAAATTGAAAGGGCAATTTTAACCGGGAGTGAGTTCCGGGATTTGGTTGCCATTCCGAATACGGGAATTAGCTTGGGAGATAGGGACAAAACGCGAAATGAATACCGTCGGATCGGTGTCAAAAGGGCCGACATTAACAGTCTTTGAGTAAATCGAAGAACCGCTTCTGAGGCATTCCCGCTGTGCGCATGTTGCTTTTAATAATGTCCACGCCAACATCCGAATATTTTGGGATGACAACCGGCCGGTCGGCGCCCGGCTTGTCCATGATGATGTGCGAGCCTTTTTCGCGCCTCTTGGTAAAGCCGTCCGCCTCGAAGAGGCGGACAAGCTTACGCCAATCAAGCGGCGTGAGCCTGGCCACGTGCGACTAAAGAAAGAGGAACGGCGATCATTTTCTCATCTTCAGTCGGGATGAACTCTTTATTCGGTTCGAACCCACAATCTCTCAAAACCTTGTCCAAAGTCCCTCGCTCGTAGCAAGATTCGAAGAATAATTGAATGGCTTCGACAAGATTTTCAAGGGCTGTTTCTTTGGTCGGACCTTGGCTGTAGATGTCAAGCGGCGGGCAGCAGGAGACATAGCCAACCTGATCCGAACGTACTTCAGCCGGCACACTAATTTGAAATTGAATCCAGTTCTGTGTCATGTTGTCCCTGCAAGCGTGCCGACAACCCAAAGGGGTGGGAGGCGGTCGTCAGAGCCAAGATTCATCGTACCACGGATACCGTCCATCGAATGCCGACAGTCACTCGACCAAGGCAACCGAGAAGTCAGACTCGGATCGCTTCCTGCTCCACATAGGGACGAAATTCCGCCCGCAACGCCTTGTCGGTAACCAAATCGACCGGCCGATCCAATAGATCTTCAATATAGAACTGCACGCCGAAATACCGTTTTGATGTCGCTGGGCCATCGAACTGAACGAGAATGTCGATATCGCTCGCTTCCGTAGCTTGATCGCGAGCGAAAGAACCAAAAAGGGAAAGGTCGACGACACCAAAACGCCGGGCCAGCATGGATTTATGCTCCCGGAGCAGATTCAGGATGTCGTTTCTCGCCAGCATACGCCTAACCCGCAACGATGTGTTACACCAACTGGCCGCAACTGCATCCTCATCCTGACGCGTGCAGATTCCGGTCGGCATCCAAGACCGACAACCGGGCGATCTCGGCACCGTGCTTCTGTGCCGCGCGCCGCAACTCGTAGAGTTTCTGTAGATTAAGCCAAAACTCCCCCGTTGTGCCAAAGAAGTGCCCCAGACGTAGTGCCGTATCCCCGGTCACCGCACGGCGACCGTTAAGAATTTCCGTGATGCGGTTGACCGGCACCTCGATCTGGCGAGCCAACTCTGCCGCACTCATACCAAGCGCGTCGAGATCCTCGCGCAGCGTCTCACCCGGATGGATAGGTTCGCGCATCATATGCCTCCTCCTAATGGTAGTCCACAATCTCCACGCCAGTCGGTCCAGGGCTTCCCTCGGGCCATCTGAAACAGATCCGCCATTGGTCATTGATGCGGATACTCCATTGCCCTTTGCGCCGACCCTTGAGCGCTTCCAAACGGTTGCCCGGTCTCGCCAAGTCGCCGAGGCCAACGGCCGCATCGAGATGGTCGAGTTTGCGTGAAGCGACTCGGGCGAAACCCGAAAACGCCGCGACACGGCGACCCCTGTAGAAGGCCTCGGTCCGTCTATCCGAAAAATCGACGATCACAAGGTCTCCAGCCCGGCCCCAACCGTACCGCGTCATCTTATCGAAGAAATCTGCTTTACGTCAAGCGTAAAGCTTTTGGGCTCCACGCCAGGAAATTTGGCGAGGAATTATTAACATAACTTGACAGACGCAAACCAAGCATCATAATCCGAACAGATCCTAGGAGGAACATCATGCAACCCAAAAACAGAACCCCTCTCGCCCTGCTCGTCTCGGCCATGCTGGCCTGCGCAGGCACTGCGATCGCCGATGAACATGGCGGAGCGAAAATGACCACCCACAAAGGCGCCGCGGACATGGAACTGGCTTCCATGGGCATCGAAGGCATTGAAGCCGCTTTGTCCGACATCATTACTTCGGACGAAAACGCGCCGCTGACCTGTGGCCTGTTCAGCCTGGCAAAAAGCAACCCTCTGGAGTACACCTACACGTACAACGAAGCCAAGTTCATCGTGTCTGGAGAAATGACCCTGGCCGAAGAGGGCGGCGAGACGTTCCACGCGACTGCAGGCGACATTATCTATTTTGATAAGGGCGCGAAGATCACGTTCACGTCGGATTCGTCGGGCCTCGCCTTCTTCTGCGGCCAAAGAGCCAAAGGAGAACTTTGAATTATCCCCCCTCGAACGAGTCAAAGTAGGCAGGAGGTAAAACCATGAAACCAATAAACTCAACCCTACTCGGCCTCGCAGGTGCGTGGCTGCTGATCGCGTCCACTCCGCTGGGTGCAGACGAGGCCGGCCACATCAGGGACCTGACGATGGGCGATCCCTACTACTACACGAGCGATCAGGCTATCGGGGAGGATGACGGGCAAAAGTTGCTGGTCGGCGAAGGCCGTCCCAAGACGACGCATTCCAGCATTCCCCATCTGCCGGTTTTCTCCGGACATATGAACACGAACTACACCTACCGCTTCGTGAACGTGGTGGAACAGACCATGACGATGATCGGGGAAGGCAAGCATGGCCTGTGGCGGGTGCAGGACAACGGGACGATCCGGGAGTACCGCAAGAAGGACACCCAAGGGCTGCCGGATGGAGCTGACCTGTTTGACGAAGCCAATCTGGCCACGATCGAGAACGACTACGCCAGCTACATTCCGGAGGAGAGCTGGGGAGGGTACAAGCATCCCCACCAGCGGCTGACGGAAGACGGGCACCTGAACTTCATCGATCTGCCCCTGCACCATCCCAAGTACAAGGGCAAGTACGACGACCACGTGGCCATCGACCTGCCGCATTTCTACTGCACGATGTCTGCGAACCAGTATCCCTACGCCAGGAAGGCGGTGGACTACTCGTTCAGCCAGCCCGGCGCGAACCAGATCGGTCCGCTCGGCAAACGTGCTGGCCTCGATGTCAACGAGCTGTACACGAAAGTTCTGCGCATCAACCTGTTTCCGGATGCCCGGGCCTGGATCAATGTCGGCGGCGAGGATGAAAACTCGGTCGATTGGCAGGCCGTGGACGTCAGCAAGACGAATGCCGAGTTCTACCTGATCGAACGACCCTTCTTCAACGAGCCCTACCTGTTCATCACGGCGGTCTTCGACAACCCGGACAATAAGGACTTCCGGTATGTCCGCCCGGACGGCGAATACTACAAGCACGTCAAGGAGAGCGGCCAGGAGGTCAAGACCGAAATCACGTACGAACCCCGGTTCCATCTGGAGAACGGGACCACGGCTGCGGCAAAGGGCCTGCCCGTGTATGGCGTCCACCACCCCAACCGCGCGGCCTTCGGCGGCGGCGGGGCATGCCCCCTGAAAGGCGGTGACTGGAGCAACTACCCGAAAACCACAGGCGCAGCAGGCTGGCCGACGAATTACGAGGAGGTCACGCCGCTGTGCGACGGGGTTCTGGTCGACATCAAGTTCTACGCAAACCTGGACGGACAAGGCTGGGACAATCCGACCAAGTACCTGGCGAATGCCGGGCACGGCCAGGAAGAAGTCACCTACACGCTGGAACCAGGCGAATACGGCGTCTACACGGATCCCTACCTGACGGAGAAGGGTGAAAAGAACCCGCACGCCATAGATCTGGGCGACGAACTCACCTTGAAGTATCCCGCCGTAGAGAAGCCGGTAACGCCGGCCGAGTAGGATTTCTGTTCCCGGGAGCCCCGAAAGCGAAAATCAGGACTCCCGGACAAGCCGGCGACCTGTCGCCGCACCTTGACTGTCTCTGATGAGCCTTCGCATGATTCTTCTCGCTGCAACGGCTGCCGCGAGCCTCGGCGGTTTGGCTCAAGCCGGCGAAGCACCGGCATCCGACCCTGCTGAAGTCCTCCATGGAGAACGATTGTTCCTTGAGACCCGGTTTGCCCAGCGTTTTCATGATTTCGTGACCCGAGGCGGCAACATCAACGGGCCGCTTGATCAAGGCGACCCGAAACTGGAGAAAACCTACCGGTTCTTCGGGCTTCCGCCCTACCAGATTCCGTTCGCACCAGGCCCATTCGAGGGATCGTCCTACAACTGCCGAACCTGCCACTTGGTGGACGAGCATGTCGGACAGCAGGAACTCGGCATGCGTGCCTACAACGATTTTGCCTCCCGGAGTCCCCTGCCTGAACGGGATGACGGACAATCCGTGACTGTGCGGAATTCGCCGGTGCTGGTGGGTTCCCTGGCGCCCAGAGACCCTTTCCTCCTGCATGTCGACGGGGAGTTTGCTTCGGCTCGGGAGGTAATCATTGCCACGCTCACGGGGCGCAACCTGGGCTGGCTGCCCGACGAGGGCGATCTGGCCGCACGCCATGCCTGCGAAGTCATCCGGAAAGACGACGGGACGGGCGCATTAGCGAAGGAATTCGGCGGATTCAGTTATTCTGAAGTGTTCTCCAGCGTTTCGGGATCCGGGGAGGCATTGCCCGAAGAGCATCGGATTGCAGCAGAACTGCGCATATACGTGCCGGAAAGTTCTTGTGATGAGATTCTGATCGGCGTGGCCAACCTGATCGAACACTATCTCGCGGACCTGAAATTCTCTAAAGAGGCAGACATCCTTTCACCCTACGATCAGTTTCTGTTGATCAACGACCTGCCCACCCGCCCGGACGCAGGCGAATCGGACGAGGATTACAGCGACCGGCTGCTGGCGCAGATCAATTCGCTCAATGAAAGCGGCAAACTGCAATTCGTGGAACGCAACCCTGCGACGGAGGATGGAGGATTCCGGTTTCACGACCAGCCCTACCGGTTCGGTGAAATCGAACTGCAGGGGCTGCGGATTTTCTTCAACCGGAAACCTGCCGTCGAACGCGGTGTCGGAAACTGCGGATCCTGCCACGCGGCCCCGCATTTCACGGATTTCGGTTTTCACAACATCGGCGTGACCCAAGTGGAATATGAAGCCATACACGGACAAGGTTCGTTCTGGAAACTGCTGATCCCGACAGCCGGACAACGCAACGAGCAGGCGAATATCTACCTGCCCGCAACTGCTGCGAATCCGGACCGGCAGGGCATGTTCCGCAGGCCCGCATCGGAATCCGAGCCGATGGCGACGGATCTGGGTGCCTGGAACATCTTCATGAACGAAGACTATCCGAACGCTCAGGAGCCCCTACACCGTTCGTTCTGCCAGAACGGAACGGGCTGCAAGACCGCGGACCAGGCCCTCGAACAGTCCATTGCGGCATTCAAGACCCCGACGCTGAGGGATCTGGGTCATTCGGCCCCCTACATGCACAATGGCCAGATCAGCGACCTGCATGCCTCGGTCGCGTTCTACATCGCCGCCTCCGCGAGCAGCCGGAACGGGACGATCCGAAATGCGGATCCTGAGCTGCGGGATATCCGGATCACGCCGAACGATATCCAGCCGCTGGTGAGTTTTCTGATTTCCTTGTACGAAGACTACGAATAAAGCCCCAACAGGCCGGAAAAGACCGGCCATGTATGTATAATGCCGCCCACAGGGGATTGCGCCAGACGCGCCAGTGTGCCTGATCGAACCGGACAGGCGCAGGTGGGCGTTTCACTGCGTCTCCCCGTGCTTGAATTTGCTACTCTGGAGCCTGAGTTATGAGCCCTGAAGAAATTCTCAAGACAATTGAAGAGTCGGATGTTCGTTTTATCGACTTCCGCTTCACCGACACCCGCGGCAAGGAACAGCATGTCTCCGTACCGGCCAGCGTCGTCGACGAAGATACCTTCGAACATGGAAAGATGTTCGACGGATCTTCGATTGCCGGCTGGAAAGGCATCAACGAATCCGACATGATCCTCATGCCGGATCCGAGCACTGCGGTCATGGATCCGTTCTACACCGAAGCGACGCTGCTGTTGCGTTGCGACGTGATCGAGCCGACCACCATGCGTCCCTACGCACGCGATACCCGCGGCATCGCCAAAAAGGCCGAGGAATATCTCAAGTCCACGGGCCTCGCCGATACCGCGTATTTTGGCCCGGAACCTGAATTTTTCATCTTCGACAGCGCTCGCTGGGCGGATGAAATGCACCGTTGCATGTACGAGGTGGATTCGGACGAAGGCTGCTGGAATTCGGATCGCGAAGATTTCGAGGATTCGAACATCGGCCACCGCCCGGGACCCAAGGGCGGGTACTTCCCGGTACCGCCGGTCGACAGCCTGCAGGACATCCGCTCCGTCATGTGCGAGACGCTGGAAGACATGGGCGTTCCGGTCGAGGTTCACCACCATGAGGTCGCCACTGCCGGGCAGTGCGAGATCGGTACCCGCTTCGACTCTCTGGTGCGTCGTGCAGACATGAACCAGATCATGAAGTACGTGATCATGAATGTCGCGCACAACTTTGGCAAGACCGCAACCTTCATGCCAAAACCCCTGGTCGGCGACAACGGCAACGGCATGCACGTGCACCAGTCGCTGAGCAAGGACGGCAAGAACCTGTTCGCCGGTGACGGCGTCGGGGGGCTGTCGGATATGGCCCTGTACTACATCGGGGGCATCCTGAAGCATGCACGGGTGCTGAATGCGTTCGCCAACTCCACCACCAACAGCTATAAGCGGTTGGTGCCGGGTTTTGAAGCGCCGGTGCTGCTGGCCTACTCCGCGCGCAACCGCTCGGCTGCAGTCCGTATCCCGTTCGTCTCGCATCCGCAGCAGCGTCGTCTTGAAGTCCGCTTCGGCGATTCCTGCGGGAATCCGTACCTGACCTATGCCTCCATGCTGATGGCCGGTCTTGACGGGATCCGGAACAAGATCGATCCGGGCGAGCCAATGGACAAGGATCTGTACGATCTGCCGCCGGAAGAGGAAGCCGCCATCCCGCATGTGTGCCATTCGCTGGACCAGGCGCTGGATGAGCTGGATGCCAACCGCGACTTCCTCAAGGTTGGCGACGTCTTCAATGACGACGCCATTGATGGCTACATCGAACTCAAGCGCGAGGAAGTGACCCGTCTTCGGGCGGCCACGCATCCGGTCGAGTTCGATATGTACTACAGCCTGTAAGCTGTTTTGCGCTGACGCAGCCGGTTTTCGGCACGATGCGTAGCATGACCGCGTTTGCCCGCGCCGAGACGAAAGTCGGGCGCGGGCAGATGGTGGTCGAAATCCGATCCGTCAATCACCGCTACCTGCAACCGGGCTTCCATCTTGCCCGGGAATGTGCCGGGCTGGAGCCTCTCTGGCGCGAACAGTTGCGCAAGGTTTGTTCTCGCGGCAAGGTTGACGTCACAGCAAGTTTCCGGCGAGCGGCAGGTGAACCCACCGACGGATACCTCGATCAAACACAATTGCGCCGCTTGGTCAGCACCTGCCGACGCCTGTTCCCCCACTCCGATCCGGCCCACGTACTGAACTTGCCTGCGGTCTGGAACGCCGCTTCTGCTCCCGACACTGCGCTGGCACCTGCAGTCCAGAAAGCGTTTGACGAGGCGCTGGACGCATTCATCCGACAGCGGGAAAGCGAAGGCGAACGCCTGACGGGCGTCCTTCACGAGCAGTTGCAGGAAATCGAACAGCAAGTCGTGGCGCTGAAGTCCAAGCGTCCTGCCATACAGCAGGCCCTGCGCGAACGCTGGCAGGCACGCCTGAAGGAATTGCAGGCTACGGTCGATGCCCAGCGCGTGGAAGAGGAAATCGCGGTTCAGGTGATGCGTGCCGATGTGGACGAGGAATTGGCCCGGCTCGACAGCCATCTTGAAGAAACCCGGACTGCCTTGAAAGCGGACGGGGCGCAAGGGCGAAAGTTGGACTTTCTGATGCAGGAATTCACGCGCGAAGCGAACACGCTGGCCTCCAAGGCGCCGGATGTCGAAACCACCAATGCGGCACTGGCCATCAAGGTGCTGGTGGAGCAGATGCGCGAACAGATCCAGAACATCGAGTAGAACCGGAGCGGTTTTCTCCCGCCCCGAATCCCGGCAGCAGACCGTCGGGAAAATCCGGGGGCCTTCGGGCATCTCCAACCCGAAATAATGGCGCGAATAGGAACAAATGCGCCATTCTGCGCCATTCATCTACATAATCGCGCCATATAGACAAGGAGTTTTTGCCTGCTAATTTTATATGAACAAAGGGCGAGACGCGCCGGACGCTTCACAAACTATAACTTTTACCAAGCATAAACTATACATTTACCCAAGATTCTATTAATACTTTCACCAGTTTTTTAGTATAATTTTCCCCATTCCAACCAGCCGGGCGTCCACGCGCCCAGACCTGGTCTCAAGTGACTGACAAAAACCATCTCCTGCCCCGCCACATGAGCACCGAGCTTCGGTCGGCTCTGACTTATTCTCCCGTAGTGAACGTCATCGGCCCGAGGCGGGTCGGGAAAACCACACTGGTTAGAGACATTTTGCAGACGGGCAGATTCATCACGCTGGATGATCCGACCGTTCTCGATGCCATGGCAAAGGATCCGGTCGGTCAGATCGGCGCACTGACTGCCGGGTTGGCGGATTGGCCTTTGGTCATTGATGAGGCACAACGATCGGGAGACATGGCGCTTGCAATCAAGATGGTTGTCGATGCACACCGGCAGACAGGCCAATTCATCCTGACCGGGTCTTCCAATGTGTTCGCCACCATGAAAGTGGCGGACTCACTTGCAGGCCGCATGCGGATCCTGAAACTTTGGCCCCTGACGGTCGCTGAAGTCAAATCGCGTCCACCCTCCCGCATTCTCGACTGGGCCTGCTCGAAGAACCCAAACCTGCCGGACCTGCCGGAACCGGAATCCACCTCACGCGCCGACTACATCGACCTCATACTCAGGGGCGGCTTCCCAGAGACCAGAAACATTCCCCTCAAGACAAGGCATGCGGCTTATCGGAACCATGTCGATACCATCGTCGACCGCGATGTCGCGGACCTGCTTCGCGTCCGGAAAACGGACGCATTGCGAAAACTGATCGTGCAACTGGCTGTCCGCACGGGTGAAATACTCAACGTCACACAACTCTGCAAATTGATTGGCGTGCAACGTCAGACGGCCGAACAGTATCTGGATGTGCTGCTTCGGCTTTCCATTGTCGTGAAACTTGGAGCTTGGGCATCAGGCGAGCACTACCGGGAAATCAAAAACGCCAAAAACCATTTCGTAGATACCGGCATGGCGGCGGCTCTGCGCAACCTGAACCCGGACACCTTCGACGCCGATGCCAACCCGGCAGCGCTGGGCGGACTGCTGGAGAGCTTCGTGTTCGCCGAACTCCTCCGGTCCGAACCTTACCAGGAGCACGGTTTCAATTTTTATCACTGGCGCGACCAGCGAGGTCGCGAAATCGACGTCCTTGCCGAGAGTGGACATCGCCTGATCACCTTCGAGGTCAAAGCGGCCTCTTCGGTGAGTTGGGAAGACTTCGGGCATATGGTCTGGTTTTCGACCGAGGGTCCCGGCAAGAACCGGTCCGTCACCTCGATCATCTTCTACCTTGGAGAACAAAAACTTGCCTTTGGGGAGAATCGATTTGCCTTGCCTGTCAGCAGCCTATGGTCGGAATCGAACAAATGAAAGAAAGAGTTCTCCAAGCATTTCTCCGACGGCCATGATAGAGTAGCGCCGTTTCCGGTGCTGTACGACATGATTCCCCTGGCAATCCTGACCTGTGGAGGGACCTTTGACAAGGTCTACTACGACGCCCTGAGCGATTACTCCATCGGGGCACCCTGTGCACCAGACCTTCTGGCCGAAGCCGGCATGCAGGACGGCTGGGAACTGATCGAAGTGATGCGCAAGGATAGCCTGGACATGACCGACGACGATCGCCAGACCCTGCGCACGGCTGCGGCAAGTTGCAGAGCCTCGCGACTCGTGGTGATCCACGGCACTGACACCATGGCGGAATCCGCCGCAGTGCTGGCCGACATTCCAGAAAAAACCATCGTGCTGACCGGTGCCATGAGTCCCGCCCGGTTCCGCCAGACCGATGCCCCTTTCAACCTTGGTTTCGCCATTGGCGCTGCACTCACTGCTGGTCACGGCACCTATATCGCCATGGGTGGACGGCTGTACCCGCATGACGAAGTCAGGAAAAATCGGAAGCAAGGACGGTTCGAGCCGACGACCCCTGCCTCTTGAAATTCTCTGCATCTCACCTCATTAAATGAGGTACATGGGGATGTTTACACAGGAGGTAAATCATGCATCCAAGCATTTATTTCGACCCGTTTGACACGTTGGGCCGTTTGAATCATGTGTTCGACGGTTTGACACACGATCTTGGAGGCCGGACTCAGTCGGGTTGGGTTCCTGCAGTCGATTTCGAGGACCGCGGCGAACACTACCTGGTGACCGCCGACCTGCCCGGCATCAAGCCGGAAGACGTGGAAATCAGCCTGGACGGCGACGTTCTCCATATCAAGGGCGAGCGTCTGGCCGAAACCGACACCGGCGAAAATGGCGACAAGCGTTATCGCCGGACCGAGCGCGTGTACGGCGCGTTCCGGCGCAGCTTCCAGCTGCCGGCCGACGTCGATCCGGATGCCATCGAGGCTCACGGCAAGGACGGAGTGCTGCATGTCCGTATTGGCAAGCACACCGCCCCCCAGCCCCGGCGTATCACGGTTCAGGCCAACTGAGCCAACAGGTTTTCAAACTGGCCCGCCGACAGGTTCTGCCGGCGGGCTTTTTTATTCCCGGAACAACTGAAAAACGAAGTACAGCGCAAGCCTGTGCCTGCAGGCGGGTGTAAAATGCGCCCGACCTGAGGTTTCGGAGTGTAGCTCAGCCTGGTAGAGCACTGCCTTCGGGAGGCAGGGGCCGGAGGTTCAAATCCTCTCACTCCGACCACTTTCGCAGTCAATCACGCTTCACCACTCAATCCGCCCGAACGGGAGCACCGCATGGATCGACAATCCGCCCAACAGACTGTTCACGTCCTAGTCGAGGCCCTGCCCTACATCCAGGCCTTCGCCGGGCGGTCTGTCGTCATTAAGTACGGCGGCAATGCGATGGTCGACGAAACGCTGAAAAGCAGTTTCGCACGCGACCTGGTGCTGATGCAGCAAGTCGGCATCAAGCCCGTCGTCGTGCATGGTGGAGGCCCACAGATCGGGCAGCACTTGAAAGAACTCGGCATAGAGAGCCGGTTCGTCGATGGTGTGCGCGTCACCGACAAGCAAACCATGGACGTGGTGGAAAAAGTGCTCGGCGATGTCATCAACACGGAAATCGTCGAGTTGATTAACCAGCACGGGGGACGTGCTGCCGGCATCACCGGCAAACGGGGCGGTTTTATTCATGCCAAGCGGCTCAAACTGAAGCATTTCTCTCCGGACATGAATGCGCCCGAAATCATCGATCTCGGTCATACCGGGACTGTGGCGAGCATTGATCCTGGGCCGATCCAGGAACTGGAGGACAACGGGAAGATCCCGGTGATCGCTCCGGTCGGAGTCGGGGCCGACGGCGAGAGCTACAACATCAATGCGGATACTGTCGCCAGCCATATGGCCGTCGCGCTGAAGGCCGAGAAACTGATGATCCTTACCAACCAGACCGGAGTGCTGGATGCCAAGGGCGAATTGCTGACTAACCTAGAACCGGAGGCTATTGAATCTCTGATCGAGGACAACACGATCAGCGGCGGCATGGTGCCCAAGACTCGTTGCGTGCTGGACGCATTGAAAGCCGGCGTCCACACCGCGCACATCATCGACGGCCGGACTCCTCACGCCGTGGTTCTGGAAGTATTCACGCGCGAAGGCATCGGCACGCTGATCGCGGCCGAGTAGCTCTTAATCGTTTTCAAACAGGATGGTGGAACACGTTCCGCCTGTGGCACCCTATTCTGTTTTTGAGAAGGTGTACTGTTCGCCCTCGCGGCGCACTGTAATTCCGACGTGCTCGGCAGTCTGTTCTTCGCCATCCTCAACGTTGAACTGTTGCCCGCCGATCGCCACCAGGCCTTCGCGGGTCACGCCGCAGTGGATCAGCCCGATCGTGTCGTATTCCCTGGCCTCCAGGCGCAGGGTGTTGGGATCGTCTTCTTCTTCGGTTTCTTGGTTTTCCGGCTCATCTGCCATGGGAATTGCTCCTGCTTGTGGGCGTATAATTTTAACCGCACCGCTGGGGGATCGTCTAGTGGTAGGACTGCGGACTCTGACTCCGCCAGCGGGGGTTCGAATCCCTCTCCCCCAGCCAATCAATTCATTGCTAACAGAGCGCTTTTCGACCGGCAATCCAGCTCATTGCCACCAATCCTCTTTCTATCGCCAAAAACTATTGATTCGACTCTGACATCGTCGATCCGAAGGCACCTACGATTGAGCATGTACGAGTGCTCTGACAGGTAAATTCTTCGTAAAAGACCCCGCCCACTTCATAGTTGTCCCCCGTCCCGTAGAAAGAACCGCGCATTGCCCCAGCACCGTTATCATCGTTGAATTCTGAATCACTGACGGAGACGCCACCCCAAGTGGTTCCCGTGTACCAGGCCGTGCCACTGCCCAGCCTCTTAACATTTTCGATCATGATGTCGATTTGGCCCGGGTCCGATGTGGCTGTAGGGGATCTGTAGGTGATTCTGACGTCACCCTGCACAAGGTGACGGTTCAAAGTGCCATTTTCGGTTTCCACGCCCGCCATGACTCCAATGCCCCTCAAGTCGACAGTCGGGTTGTCTATGGCCGTGGTGTCGGTGTCAGCATCATAGATTAGACCCAATGAGGCATTTTCGAAGCGCAGGTGTTCCAACTTCCGATCGTCGCCCATCCCACCATCAAAGAACTTGTACACTCCGACAAAAAACATGCTGTACTGAAGAATACCGTCGTATCCCACGTACTCGTAGTCGCGCGTCTCCGGGTCGGCACCGGTTTTCGTATCAGTACCCGTAATCCTCACCTGCGACATGCTGACGCCCCGGTAATCCATAACCGGCTGACGGTCTGGGTTGAACCCTACGAACCCGACATTATTTTCGCGCGCATGCGTTCGACCTAAATGAAACGTCACCCCGTCCCGGAAAGCATCCGCAGGAAAGACGCAATTCGCTTTCGTCTGGTCCGCACCATCTTGACAAGTGGCGCTGACTATTGAATCGGTTGTGAAAGAGTCTGTGCCAGTCGTCCTTGTCACCAAGGCACCCATGCTCAAATACCGGTCCGCAGTACTCACTCTGGAATTCCTGCGACTGCTGAGCGTTATCCCATTCACAGTTGGCGCCGTAGCGCCGGTCTCTGCTGGAGAGTCGGAAACGAATTTCTCCCTAGCCGCAGTAATAGCCGCACTGTCCTCCAACAGATATTCGACGGTGGCATACCGTGAGGTCGTGGCAGTGGTCGATAGCTCGGGCGCTCTCAGCAGGGTTTGGCTCCCGGAACTGCCACAAGCAATCAAAGACAGCGCCAAACATCCGAGCAGCGGGTAGCGAATAAATGCGGACATGGATTCCTTTACGATCTTTCTTGTTATTTCCACGTGAACTGAAAACGGCGTGCATCTGAGCCACGCGGAGAATTGCATTCTACATGAAGACCCGCTTTGGCTGATGGTACGCTATGCAGCGGAGAGTTGCCGGAGTGGTCGAACGGGGCGGTCTCGAAAACCGTTGTGCGACTTGTCGTACCGAGGGTTCGAATCCCTCACTCTCCGCCATCTCCATCCTGCGTGTTTGGCATATTTTCTTCAGAGGCACCCCAAAGCCGAAATTTTAAACAGGGAAGGCCTGCCCAAGTGATGGGCAAGCCCCCCCAATAGCCAGCTTCCTCGGGCGCGCGGTAACTAACCGTTTACAACCCGAATCCGTAACTCACACTCATCCCGAGGCGAGTCTCATCGTCGATGTCCTCGTCGGAATCGACCAAGTAAACCGCAAAGTCCAGATCATTGATCGTGGTGGCGTAGCCGATTTCAACGTAGTCGCCTTCCGGCTCTCCCTTGTCCTCGTCGTCCTCGTTGATGCCGTAGGTTCCGAACGTCACGTAGGCACCCTTGTAGTCCAAGGTCAGCATGGCGATATCGTAGTCGTTATCTTTACTGTCACAGGCATGGCCGTTTTCATGCTCGCCGATAGCATAGTCCAGACTGGCCGAAAAATCGCCCTGGGCGTAACCCACGCCGATGTTGATTTCATCGTAGTCCTGGTCGAATCCACCGCCGACGCATTCTGTGCTCATATCCGTGACTTTCGACAGGTCTGCGAAGTCTGGAACATTGGCCACGCCTTCTGGCGCAGTCACATCAGTAGTATTCATCTGATCCACATTGTCAGGGGTGAGGCGGTATTCGTTCCCGTCATCATCCGCATAGATGAAGAATCGTCTCACGGTGCCATCACCGCCCACTGTTTCTACCGTCCTGTCCGTGGTGGTAACTTCCAGAACTCCGTCGTCGTCTTCCGTGTAACGATAGGCGGTATAGCCAACATAGGCCGAGAACCCGTTCTCGAACTCCCAAGCTAAACCTCCATAGACGTCAATCTCCACTCCGTTTCCGGAATCAAGGTCAGCTAACCAGGTGCCCAAGTAGAACGGGCCTGCCGCCAGGTCGATTCCACCGTTGGCCACGGCATCGCTCTGATGGAAGCCGCGATAGATGTAGTCGGACATGATGCCGAAATTAGCCGAAAGATCGAGTTCGGCGTGGGCCGGCATGGCTGTCCCGGTTAAAGCTGCCGCAAAAGCGGCGACTAGTTTCCAGTTTTTCATATTTTCCCCTATTGGTTGAAATTCAAATTAGCGTCCCGCCAGAAGCAGCCAAGGCAGAAAGCCCTGACGGCAAGCTTTGGCCAGACGATCGGGTTTGGGGAAAAATCCTGAAAACCTTCCAGGATGACCCGGAAGGTTTCAGCCGCTTAAATCAGCGTTTGGAGTACTGAATATCCTTTCGGGCTTTCCGCAGCCCAACTTTCTTTCGTTCGACTATTCTTGCATCACGGGTCAGGAACCCGCCTTGTCGCAGTTGTGCGCGGTTTTCTTCATTGTAGGAAAGCAGCGCCCGGGCGATGCCGAGCCTGATGGCTCCGGCCTGGCCGCTGATGCCGCCGCCGGAAACCTTGGCGTCCAGATCGAACTTGCCGAGCATGTCGCATACGGCCAGAGGCTGGCAGACCTGAATGCGGGCGGTCTCACGGACGAAATAGTCCTTGAGGTCGCGATTGTTGACCCGCATCTTGCCGGTCCCCTCGCGCAACCGCACCCGGGCAGTCGAGTCTTTGCGACGTCCGGTACCAAGAAAATCTGACGCGGCCATACCTAGATCTCCAGTGCAGCAGGCTGCTGGGCGGCATGCTGATGCTCGCCCCCCGCGTAGACATGCAGTCGGCGCAGCATGCGGCTGCCCAGCCGGCTCTTGGGAAGCATCCCGCGAACCGCCAGTTCGATAACCTTCTGGGGGGCACGCTCCTGCAGGTCTTCGAAGGACTCGCTGCGCAGGTTCCCGATGTAACCGGTGTGATGGTGGTACATCTTGCCAGCTCGCTTGTTGCCGGTCACCCGCACCGAAGAGGCGTTGAGCACGATGACATGGTCGCCCGCGTCTACATGCGGCGTCCAGTCGGGCCGATGCTTGCCGCGCAGGCAGTGCGCCACCCGGGTCGCCAGGCGTCCCAGGACCTGATCGGCGGCATCCACCACGTACCAGTTGCCAGCACCGGGTTTGGCGCTGACCGTGCTGCGGGTCAGTGTCTTGCTCTTCATCGTGAATCTCACGGGCGAAAGCTTATTTTATCACGATTGACTATTTTTCCAGTGGAATCATGCCCGGCGCCGGCGCCACCCGGTCCTCTCGCTGCTCCAGGCCTTCCGCGCTAATCCGGACATAGTCGCGGCTATCGCCGAACACCACGAATTGCGCCGGACCCCCTTCCTCCGTCACCTCCCAGCGACCGTACACCTTCTGGTCTTCGTCTTCCAGGATGAACTGGCTGGCGTAAACCTCCGACGCGTACACCCGAACCGGGCCCAGCAATCCGATTTCCCAGGTGCCCTGGTACAGGATTAGTGATCCGATCAAGATCAGGCCAATGCGCAAGCGGCCGGTCAATTTCTCCAGTTCCGCGATGCGGACTTCCGGGGCCTTTCCAGGTTCTTCTATTCTTTCCATAAGTCCTCTCCTTCAGTCGAGGATCGACTCGCCGCACAGGCGGCGGCCGATCTGTCGGTAACGTTCCGTGGTGCGTGCCACGATTTCAATCGGGATTTCCGGTCCGGGTGGCCGTTTATCCCATTCCAGGGTTTCCAGCCAATCGCGCACGAACTGCTTGTCGAAACTGTACGGGTTCTCGCCTGCACGCCAATCCTCCGCATCCCAGAAACGAGAAGAATCCGGCGTCAGCACTTCGTCGATCAGCACCAGCATCCCTGCCTCGTCCAAGCCAAATTCGAACTTGGTGTCCGCGATTATGACACCGCATTCGCGAGCATGGGCACTAGCCTCAGCATACAGCCGCAGGCTCACGTCCCGCACTTCTTCCGCGCGCTCCCTTCCGACCAGATCTATCACTCTTTCGAAACTGATGTTCTCGTCGTGCTCTCCCCGCTGGGCCTTGGTCGCAGGCGTAAACAACGGCTCCGGCAGGCGCTCGGCCAGAGCCAGACCGGGCGGCAGGTCGATTCCGCAGACCCGGCCTTCGCGTTGGTAGTCCTTCCAGCCCGATCCAATCAGATAGCCGCGGACCACAGCCTCGACTGGCAGCGGCTCAAGCTTCCGCACTCGTAGGCTTCGACCCGCCAGCATGGTTCGTTCTTCGGGCTCCAGCGGCAAATCCTCCAGTTTTAGCGGGCAACAGTGGTTTGGCACGACCGGCTCCAGGCGATCGAACCAGAATCCGGAGACGGCAGTCAGGATTTGCCCTTTTTCCGGAATCGGGGTCGGCAACACCACGTCAAAAGCCGACAACCGGTCGGTCGCCACCATCAGCATATGCTGCGAGTCGATTTCATACAGATCGCGCACTTTGCCTTCGGCAATGCGCGGCAAATGGGCGAGATCAGTGCGAAATACGGGAAACACGGCCGTCGGGACCCTGGCAAAGCGCACATTATGAACTACCGAGGAGTATAATTCGTCGTTTGCACAAGCCGCTACCGAGTCGCTCATGACCAACCCGGACCCGGCCCCACCCGTCGCCATCGTGATGGGAAGCCGCAGCGATTGGGACACCATGAAGGCTGCGGCCGAACACCTGGACGCGCTGGAAGTTCCTTACTTCGCGCAGGTGGTCTCCGCGCATCGCACGCCCGACCTGATGGCGGAGTTCGCCCGCACTGCCCGTGACCGCGGGATCCGCTGCCTGATCGCCGGCGCCGGCGGAGCCGCGCACCTGCCCGGCATGCTGGCGGCCATGACCCCGTTACCCGTACTCGGCGTTCCCATCAACGCCACTGCGCTGCAAGGCTGGGATTCCCTGCTGTCGATCGCACAGATGCCGAAAGGCATTCCTGTCGCCACTTTCGCCGTCGGCGCACCCGGTGCCGCAAATGCCGCGTTGTTCGCGGCGGCGATGCTGGCCGGCGAAGACCCGGATCTGGCGGAACGCCTGGATGCCTTTCGGGACGCCCAGACCCGCTCCGTCCTTGAGCAGAAACTCGACTGAACCTCTCGCGCCCGGCGCTCATCTCGGCATGCTCGGCGGCGGCCAGTTGGGCCGCATGTTCACCGAGGCCGCACAACGCCTAGGCTACCGGGTCGTCGTTCTGGAGCCAAACCGACCCTGTCCGGCCGGACACCTTGCCGATGAACATTTGGTAGCCGGATACGACCAAACGGATGCGCTGGACCGGCTCGGCGAGATGTGCGAAGCCGCCAGTTACGAATTCGAAGCCGTTCCCGCCCAAGCAGTGGAATATCTGCGCAACCGGATCACGGTCCGACCCGATGCCCAACCTCTCTCCGTCGCACAAAGCCGACTGGCTGAAAAGCGTTTCGCTTCGGAGCACACACCCGCCACGCCTCCCGTTCCCTATCAGCCCATTTCGGACGCAACGCAGATCCCGGCCGCACTGGAACAGGTTGGAACCCCCTGCATCTTGAAAACCGACCGCCTGGGCTACGACGGCAAAGGCCAGGCAGTTGTTGAGACTTCCGAGGAAGCGGAAGCGGCATTCGCGCAGTTCGGCAGCGTTTCCTGCGTTCTGGAACGCCAACTCGACCTACAACAGGAAGTTTCCGTCATCGCGGCCCGCGACTGCGAGCAATGCGTCGTCTACCCGGTTGCGGAAAACGAGCACCGCAACGGAATCCTGCATTGTTCCCGCGCGCCTGCAAATATCTCCGAGACGGTGAAGACGCAGGTTCAGGACAGCGCGCGCAAAATCGCCGACGCACTGGATTACCATGGGGTGCTTGCAGTCGAATACTTCATTACGCCCGAGGGCATCTTCTTCAATGAAATGGCGCCCCGCCCCCACAACAGCGGCCACTACACGCTGGATGCCTGTGTCGCATCCCAATTCGAGCAGCAGGCGCGGATCCTTTGCGGGCTCCCACTCGGCGATCCCGCGCAACACACGCCCGCAGTAATGATCAACTTGCTGGGAGACCTCTGGAACGACCGCGAACCCGACTGGGCGCCGCTTGAAAGCGACTCAACTGTACGGTTGCACCTGTACGGCAAGGAGGAAGCACGCCCCGGGCGCAAGATGGGGCATCTCTGTGTCCTGGATTCCGACCCGGATGCCGCCTACGCACGTGCCTGCGAACTATATCGAGCCCTGAGCACATGAGCGATTCCTACCGCGCGTTGCGCCTCTGGGCCGAGAAAGAGCCCCGCTGCGAACTCGTGCAGGTTTCAGTGGAGGAACTGAGCCCCGGTGACGTGGTGATCGCGCCGGAGTTCTCCGCGATCAACTACAAGGACGCGATGGCCGCGACCGGCGCAGCACCGATCCTGCGCGTGCCGACCCTGATCGGCGGAATTGACGCAGCCGGCACCGTGGTATCCAGCAAAAACGAGAAATTCGTGGCCGGACAGCCGGTCCTGGTGACCGGCTGCGGGCTGTCCGAGACCCGGGACGGCGGATTTGCCGAGCGGTTGCGCATGCCCGGCGATTTTCTCATCGACATCCCGTCCCCCTTCACCCCGCGCACGGCGGCCATCCTTGGCACTGCCGGATTTACTGCGATGCTGGCCATCGAACGCCTGCAGGAAAACCACATCATGCCGGGCGCGGGGCCCGTCCTGGTAACCGGAGCAAGCGGCGGCGTCGGCAGCCTGGCCGTCTTGCTGCTCAGCCGTCTGGGCTACTCGACGATCGCCATGACCGGCAAGCCGGAGGCGCATGACGCCTTGCGCGCGCTTGGCGCAAGCGAGATCCGGGAACCTTTCGATCTGTCCGCAGACCCGGAGGGCTTGGCGAAGGCCGAAATTGCCGGCGCCATCGACAACCTGGGCGGCAACGCGATACCCTTGCTGGTGCGCATGACTCAGCCCTGGGGCAGCGTGGTCAGCATCGGACGCGCCACCGGCAACGAGTTCCGGGGCTCCGTCATCCCGTTCATCATTCGCGGGGTCAGCATCCTGGGCGTGACCTCGGCCAACTGCCCGATGGAGCGGCGTCATCGCGCCTGGAGCCAGTTATTCGAGATCCTTCAACCGGAAGACCTGGAACCACTGGTAGAAGATACGATTGACTTGGAGGACTTGCCCGACCGATTCCCGCTCTATATCGAAGGCCGCGCCCGCGGCCGCACCCTAGTCCGACTGGTTCAGGATTACGGCCGCACGATCTGAAGAAGCGGTTCGAACGCATAGAGACCCGGCCGCCGGCCGGACGGCGGTCGAAGAGTGGTGAGCAGTTCGGCCTCAAGAAGCATCCGGGTGAACCGGCGGGCGGTCGATTTGGGAACCCCGCTATGATCGATGAAAGTGCTGTTGCGGAAAACAGGATTTGCGAAAATGAAGTCCAGGGCATTGATAGACCATTGAGATGAGAGGTGTATCCTGAATGTCTCTTGCATACTTTCGTACAAATCCTGCATCTCTTCCGACTTGATCAGATTCATTTCCGCCTGACCGCGAATCGCCTCAAGGAAGAAAATGCACCATGACGTCCAGTCGCCATCGGCCGAGACGGCACGCATGGATTCAGCGTAATCGCTTTTCCTCTGTTCCAGATATCCGCTAATGTAGAAGTGGGGGCGCGAGATCAATCCCAATTTCCACATCATCAACGTGATCAGGATGCGGCCGATCCTGCCATTGCCGTCGTTGAAAGGATGCAGAGCCTCGAACTCGACATGGGCGATGGCCGTTCTGATGAGTGGATGTTCTTCGCTCTCGTCCATGAACAAGAACAGTTTTTCAAGCCCGCCTTGCAAGTAATCCGGAGAGATGGGCGTAAACAATATGTCCTTGGAAGCCATATCCACCAAATAGTTTTGTTTCGTCTTGAACTGTCCGGGGGATTTTCCCCGCCCACGCGTGAACCCGAGAAGGGACTGGTGACAGGCGCACAATAGCTCTGGAGACAACGCGGCACCCTTATCCATTTCACGTTCTACGTGGTTCATGGTTGCCCGATAAGCATGCACTTCAAGGGTATCCTGCCGGGCAGAAGCGCCAGATTCATCCTGTTCTATATTGGCCTCGTACATAAGCAATTCATCAAGTGTAGAGACCGTACCCTCCATGCGCGACGAAGAGATTACTTCCCGGTGTTCGAGAGGAGTCAGGAAAAGGCGCGTATTGTGTATGCCGGTGAGCATCTGCTCATATCGGGCGATCATCGCCGCGGCCTCGGCGATCGGTCCGACGAGGCGGGCGTAATCCAGGCCGCTCGGCGGAAATTTTCCGTAGTGATAGGAAATTCCCAGCGACTTGATTTCCAGCGTAGATTTCAATGGCCCACCCTTGAGTGTAAAAATAGGCGATATGTGAGACACAACATGATTTGTCGTGAACCTATTATATTCAAATCTATTTGTTTGTGAAATTTACCGTTTTTTTATCATAAAAGTCATTTGTATTCAATATATTCATAATTCTAAACAATAAATTACGGTTCCGTTTTCCTAAAAACACCATGACCGACCCTATTGATGCCGATTCATGCAGAACTTGTTGACGACAATCACCGATTGCGCCGCATCTCGTCGAGCGAACCCTCCCAACGCAATTTTCCGCGCAATTCCCGGATTCGTCCTTGCGCCTGAGTTTGCACCAGTAGGCGCAATCCCTCCTCCACGGCCGCTTGCTTGGTCTTGAATCCACCCGCTTCCATGGCTTCCGCCATCAAGCCATCGTCAATTTCGATGCGGGTGCGCATAACAATCCCGAATGTGGATGGTTTTATACATTCTGAGAATCTCCTTTTCAACTCGCCGCCTTGAGTTCGGCCCCGAAAGTCCTCTCGTGAATGGCGCGGGCCTCGTCCCGCAACCGCGCCGCCTCTTCGAACTCCAGTTCCCGCGCATGGTGGTACATCTGCTGCTCCAGTTCCCGGATCTTCCGCAGCGCCTCCTCTGGACTCAATAGCTCGACCGGTTCGGCCGATGCCAACCGAACCCGTTTTGTATGTTTCCCTGGCGAACGCCCGGCAGCGCCTTCCATGATATCGGCGACCCGCTTTTCAATGCCCTTCGGCGTAATGCCGTGTTCACGGTTGAATTCCTGTTGCTTGGCACGGCGGCGATCGGTTTCGTCGATGGCACGGCGCATCGAGTCGGTTATCTCGTCGGCGTACAGCAGCGTGCGCCCCTTGACATGCCGTGCCGCCCGCCCGATGGTCTGGATCAGCGAACGTTCCGAGCGCAGGAATCCTTCCTTGTCCGCATCCAGAATCGCCACCAGCGAAACTTCCGGGATGTCCAGCCCTTCGCGCAAGAGGTTGATTCCGACCAGCACATCGAATTCGCCCAGCCTCAGGTCGCGGATGATCTCAACCCGCTCCACGGTGTCGATATCGGAATGCAGGTAGCGAACCCGGACGTCGTGTTCGCGCAGGTATTCGGTCAGGTCCTCGGCCATGCGCTTGGTCAGCGTGGTCACCAATACCCGGTCGCCGGCTTCGGCGGTCTTGCGGATCTCGGATAGCAAGTCATCCACTTGGCTGGAGACGGGGCGAACTTCGACGTTGGGATCGACCAGCCCGGTCGGGCGCACCACCTGCTCGACGACCTGCCCCGACAGCTTGATCTCGTACGGTCCGGGCGTGGCCGACACATAGACGGTTTGCGGCGCCAGTGCCTCGAATTCCTCGAACTTGAGGGGCCGGTTGTCCAGTGCGGACGGCAACCGGAACCCATAATCGACCAGATTCTTCTTACGCGAGTGATCGCCCCGGTACATGCCGCCGAACTGCGGGATCGTGGCGTGGCTCTCGTCGACGAACAGCAGAGCATTGTCCGGCAGGTAGTCCAGCAGGCAGGGCGGCGGTTCGCCAGCGGCTCGCCCGGACAGGTAGCGCGAGTAATTTTCAATGCCGGCGCAGTAGCCGAGCTCTTCGATCATCTCAAGATCGTAACGAGTACGCTGCTCAAGGCGCTGCGCCTCCACCAACCGTTCCTCCGACACCAGCAGGGCAAGGTGCTCTTCGAGTTCCTCGCGAATCTGTTCCACCGCGCGCTCCAGCACCACCTTCGGGGTCACGTAATGGGTCTTCGGATAGATGGTCAAACGGGGCACGTCGCGCCGGACTTCCCCGGTCAATGGGTCGAACAGGCGCAGACGCTCGACTTCGTCGTCGAACAATTCGATGCGAACCGCCTCGCGGTCCGAATCCGCCGGATGCACGTCGATGACGTCGCCACGCACCCGGAACGTGCCGCGGCGCAGATCGACTTCATTGCGCTTGTACTGCAACTCCGCAAGACGCCGCAGGATCCCGCGCTGCCCGGTGCGGTCGCCACGGTTCAGGTGCAACACCATCCGGTGGTAGGACTTGGGGTCGCCGAGCCCGTAGATGGAGGAAACCGTACCGACAATGATCGTGTCGGGCCGCTCGAACAGCGCCTTGGTCGCGGACAGGCGCATCTGTTCGATGTGGTCGTTGATCGACGCGTCCTTCTCGATATAGGTGTCCGAGGCCGGTACATATGCCTCCGGCTGGTAGTAGTCGTAGTACGACACGAAGTACTCGACCGCGTTGTCCGGGAAGAATTCCTTCATCTCCCCGTACAGTTGCGCGGCGAGGGTTTTGTTGTGCACCAGCACGATGGTCGGCCGCTGCACCTTGTGGACGACGCAGGCCATGGTGTAGGTCTTGCCGGAACCGGTCACGCCGAGCAGGCTCTGGTGGCTGAGGCCGTCCTCCAGACCCGCCACCAACGACGCGATGGCCTCCGGCTGGTCGCCCGCCGGCGCGAAGGAGGCTTTAAGGTCGAATGGGCGCTTCACAGTTTGTGAAATTCGGGCCTGTCCCGATAATTCCACTGCATCGTTGACGGATCATTGACGGTCTCCACTAGGCACTCCATGAAGAATGCCCCCGCTTCGTTGTCCTCTCCCCGTCCCGTCACCGGAGCGCCTCCGGCCAGGAGCCTGTTCAATCCCAGGTCCAGGATGTTTCTCGCGGCATTGAGGTCCGCGTTGTCCGTGTGCCCGCAGGCCAGGCACTTGAAGCGCACCTGTTCCTTTCGGTTGTCCTCGTCCACGTGCCCGCACTCCGCGCAAGTGCGACTGGTGTTCCGCGCCGGCACTCGGATCAGATCCCAAGCCTTGTACTGAAGAAAACGATCCACCATCCCCATACAAGAGAACTGGGCCATCTTCCGGTTCAGCGCTGCTTTCGCACGCACGCCCCGCCCCGGCTTTCCCTTCGTGCCCCGCGCCGAGCGACGCATCGCCTGCACGTCCAGTTCTTCCAACACGATGTGCCCGAACAGCCGCGCCAGGTCCGCCGAGGACTGGTGGCTGAAGTTCTTCCGAATCTCCGCCGCCTTGCGCTTCGCCTTCGCCGCACGTTGCTGCAGTCGCTGCCGGCGGTTCGAGGCTACCTTGACCGGTTTGCCCGACTTCGTGTACACCGGTTCCCCGTTGGCGCCCTTCAGTTCGATCTGTTCCCGGCAACTCGCCCGCCACTGGTAGTGCCGCGCCCGCGCCTCGTACTTCTCGACCCGCTCATACGGGATCTCAATGAGCTTCCGTCCCCCGATCCAGTCTGCCGCGAGGTTCTCCGAGTTGCGGTCGACCCCGCAAACCCCGCCGTGCCAGTGCCAGTTCGGGTCCTCCACCTCCCACAGCACCGAGACATACCATTTGTCCAGTTCCCGGTACACCACCGCGACTTTCGCCTTACCGCCGTCCCAGGGGTCGGTCCCCCGCGTGCGTGACGCTGCCTTGCGGTTCATCCGAACCCAACCGATCTTTGGCACCCAAAGTCGCTTGTTCTGCACTTTCACATTCTCCGGGATCGTGAACGACTCCCGGCTGACGCCCTTGACCTTGAAGCGGGGAAACCCGGCCTCCTTCCCCCGCTTGCCCTCTTGGATACGCCGGAAGTAATGCGCGAAAGCGGTTCCTAAGGTGAATGCGCCTGAACTGCGCACGATAGAACAAGACAACTCGCGTAGCCACTCGTGGCCTTGCCGCTCTTTCAGCTTGACAAACCGCCTTCCAAATTCGAACGGGGAAGTCCCCGGCCTGTCTCTCTCGCCTGCCTCGAAGTGCGCGTATTCCCGCTTCTGCTCGGCCAGCAATTCATTGTAGACGAACCGGCCGGCCCCGCACAGTTGGATGAACTGCCGCTCCTGCATCTGGTTCGGATACAGGCGGTAGCGGGAGGCCCGATGCATGATAGACTTACTCTAACATGGGGATCCCACACTAAACCGTGAAACCCCTCACTTTTCAGGGAAATTTATCCAGTATAGCGAGTTGAGGTGCGGTAAACTACGCGCCACCGGACTTTCCCATGGAACGCGCCCTTTCGAAACGGGTCGGACGTTGCGAGCCTTCCGCAACGCTGGCCGTCTCCGCGACTGCGCGCCGCCTGCGCGCGGCGGGGCAGGAAATCATTGATTGGAGTGCCGGAGAACCAGATTTCGACACCCCGGAAAACATCTGCGACGCGGCGATCCAGGCCATCCGCGACGGCCAGACCCGCTACACCTCGGTCGGCGGGACGCCAGCCCTGCGCGCCGCCATTGCGCACAAGTTCCACCGCGACAACAAGCTGCACTTCGAGACCGACCAGATCCTGGTGAGCACCGGCGCAAAGCAGGCCCTGTACAACTGCCTGCAGGCAGTGGTCGATCCCGGTGACGAAGTCATCATTCCCGCCCCCTACTGGGCCTCTTACCCCGACATGGTGCGGCTCGCAGGCGGCGAGCCGGTGTTCCTGCCGACCACCCTGAAGCAGAATTTCCGCCCCACCGCCGAACAACTGGACCAGGCGATCAGCCCGCGCACGAAACTGCTGATCCTCAACAGCCCGTCCAACCCCTGCGGTGCCATGCTGCACCGAGAAGATCTCGAGGGTTTTGCCCGAGTGCTGCGCGCACATCCTCACGTCCGAGTCGCGTCCGACGACATCTACGAACTGATCCGGTTCGACGGCGTGCCGTTCTGCAACCTGGTTCAGGTCGCGCCCGACCTGGGCGACCGCGTTCTTCTCATCAACGGCGTCTCCAAGGCCTATGCCATGACCGGCTGGCGGATCGGCTATGCGGCCGGACCCAAGGACATCATCGACGCCATGCTGACCGTCCAGTCGCAGAGCACCTCCAACCCCAGCTCGATCGCCCAAGCCGCCGCCTGTGCCGCTTTGCTGGAAGACCAGTCCTCGGTGCCCGACATGGTCGCCGCCTTCGAACAGCGCCGCAACTACATCGTGGCGGCACTTAACGAACTGCCTGGAATCACTTGCCTGAAGCCCGATGGCGCGTTCTACTGCCTGCCGGACGTCGGCGAAGCCATGCGCCGGTTGGAATGCCCTTCCGATATCGAGTTCGCCACCCTGCTGCTCGACCAGTTGCGCCTTGCCGTCGTGCCGGGGATCCCGTTCGGCTCGCCCGAGCACATCCGGGTCTCGTTCGCCACCGACATGCCGACCCTTGAAGAAGGCATCTCGCGCCTGCGCGATCTTCTTGACTGAAATCCCCCTTTCCTCGCCTGCCGCGTGGTGGGATCTGTCACGCACGGATGCCTATCAGGCATGGCGGGAACAGGTGCTTGGCGAAAGCGAAGTGGATTTCGCGCCGGTTGAAATCCGAAATCCCGCCAAGTTGGATGCGCCGGAAATCGGCGCCTTGACCTCGCGTCTGCATGCCGGCGGAACCGTCTGCTACGTCACGGACCAAACCCCCGAACCCCGCGACCTGCTGGCCTTCGGTGAGCAGCTGGGGCTCGAACACCTCGACCATCACCAGTGCGCCGAACCGGATGGGGTGGCACGCTTGACGGCACGGGAAGACACGGCCGGGCGATTCATCCCGTACACCCGCCACCGGCTGCGATGGCACACCGACGGGTACTACCAGCCGGAAGCGCAGAAAATCCGCAGTTTCATTCTGCACTGCATCCAACCGGCGCTCGAAGGCGGTGTCAACCGGCTGCTTGACCCGCGCCTGCTGTACATCGCTTTGCGTGACGAAGACCCGGACCTGATCCGGGCGCTGGCTCATCCCGAAGCCTTCACGGTCCCCGCCCACGCCGAAGACGGCCAAGAGCGCCGGGCCGAATTCAGCGGGCCGGTCTTCTCGGTCGACGGCGAACACCTGTACATGCGCTATACCGAACGTGCCATTCATATCCGCTGGCACCCCGAAACCGAGGCCGCGCGAATTCGGATCCAGGAACTGCTGGAAACCCTGCCGAAGGCGAAACGCCCCCTGCGTCTGGAGGCGGGATGCGGGTTGATCGCGCATAATGTATTGCACTGCCGGAGTGCCTACACCGACTCTGCCGATTACCCCCGCCTGTTGTACCGGACCCGCTACACGGATCGCGCCCACCGCCCATGCTGACCCTGAGCGAACTCCTGATCGCCCACCATGAGCTCGACTCTTTCGAGGGCCTCAAAGACCTGATTGCGGCACGCATCGATGCGGGAGAACGGTTCCTCAGCCTGGACGTCCGGCCTCCGTTTTCCGACACCCCGGAAGATTGGGAGGAGCAACTGGAAAGCTTCTTCACGGCTCGCCGTCCTTGACCGTGCACTGGCAAGAATCGGACACGCCTCCTCCCGCCGTCGCGCCGGACGTGGTGGATGTCCGTTACCGAATCCGCTGCAAGGCCTTGCCGGTCGACCATGCCCGCGACCTGCGCTCGGCGCTTCTCGCGGCCTGGCCCTGGCTTACGGACGAACCGCTCGCCGGTGTCCACACGATTCACGGGGCCGAATCCGGAAACGGCTGGATTCGACCGGAAGACCCGACGACCTACCTGCCGCTGTCGAAGCGCACCCGGCTGGCTCTGAGGCTGCCCTACCACCGGCTTGAGGAAGCGCGAGAGCTGTCTGGAGTCACCTTGCAGATCGGCCCGGATTCGATGGTCATCGAAGACAACCGCCTGCATCCGCTGCAGGCACAAGGCACGGTTTTTGCCCGTTACGTCGCGATCGAGGACGAGGACGAGGAAGAATTCCTGGGTCTGTGCGCCGAGCAACTTAAGGGAATCGGCATTGAAGCCCCGCGCATGATGGCTGGCCGCACCCATCTCGTCGCCGGGGGCGAGAGAGCCCTGCACTGCCGCAGCCTGATGCTGGACGGCCTTGATCCCGAGCAATCCGTGAACCTCCAACGCCAAGGTCTCGGCCCCGAGCGGTTATTGGGCTGCGGGCTATTCCTGCCCCACAAAAGCATCGCGCCCGTCGCAACACCGTCGAGATGAAAGGCGATTTCTGCTAGAATGCGCCCCCGGAAATAATTCCGACTCCTTGCCCCACCGCAGCGACGGGGGGCTGGCAATCCGAAGGGAGCGCACATGCGACATTATGAAATCGTGTTTCTGGTCTATCCGGACCAGAGCGACCAGGTACCGCAAATGATCGAGCGGTACTCGAAAATGGTGACCGGCCGCGGCGGTGCAATACATCGCCTCGAAGACTGGGGGCGTCGTCAGTTGGCCTACTCCATCGACAAGCTGCACAAGGCCCACTACGTGCTGATGAACGTGGAATGCGATTCACAAGCGCTGGGAGAAATCCAGCATGCATTCCGGTTCAACGATGCTGTGCTGCGCAACCTGATCGTCCGCCAGGACCAAGCCGTCACCGAGCCTTCGCCGCTGGCGAAGTCGGCCGAAGAGGAAGACGAGGAAGAGAGCGAGTGGGGTGACAGCCAGAAAGCTCCCGCAAAGGCTAGCGAAGACAAGCCTGAAGACAAAAACGGGACAGGAACGGAAGTCTCCCCGTCAGCCGCCGAGGCTGAAAAAGCCGCGTCAGAGGGCGACGAACGCCCGCAGGCCGAGGCTGAGGCCGAAGCAGATTCCGACGCTGGCACTGAGGCGGAAGAAACACCGGACACGGTTGAAGAACCCGCCGCCGAACCCTCCAAAACCGAGGAGTAGCCATGGCCAGCAACCCCAAACGCGAGAGTGCACGCCGTTTTTCGAACAGCAGTCCATCTGAAATCGACTACAAGGACCTGGATCTGCTGCGCGATTACATCACCGAGACCGGCAAGATCATGCCGTCCCGGGTCAGCGGCACCCCGGCGCGGTTTCAGCGCCGACTCGCCACCGCCATCAAACGCGCCCGTTACCTGAGTCTGCTGCCCTACTGCGACAACCACTGATGCTCGTTGCGCTCGGGCGGATCCTGCAGGGCCCGCCGATCCCGATCATCGGCGGCCTGACCCTGTTGCAGCTGCTGGCCATGCATGTGCCACTGCTGCTGTTCGGCACCCTGTTCGCCGGCATCGTCGCCGCCTTCCTGATGCTGGTGCGGCCTCCACGGGAAGCCGCCCTGATCCTGATCCTGTCCGGCATCGCCTGCGCCGCGATTTCCTACCTGATCGCGGCTCACGCCATGGCATTTCTTTCCCCGTTGATCTTCCTCGGAACCCCGGCCCTGCTGGCCACAATCCTGCGCCTGAGCGATTCCCTGTCCTTGGCCATCCTGTGCGGCTTCGTCGGTGCCTGGATCGGCGCTCAACTTCTGGGATTGCTGTCGTTGGATCTTGACGCGGCCTGGATCGCGGCACTGGAAACCTTCCGCCAAGCGGCCCTTGAGGCGGAACGTGCCGAGCCTTTCGGGGGAGTGTCTTCGGAATGGCTGAGCCAGATCGGCGCCGAAGTGGTCATGGCCAGCCTGGCGCTCCTGTCCACCCTGCTGCTCCTGCTTGCCAGAAAGTGGCAGAGCACACTGGCGGAAACACCCTTTTTCGGGCTTGAATTCCGGGCGACACGCTATGGCCGCGTCGCGGACATCGTTTTCCTGGTGACGGTCATCACGGCCTGGTGGATCCCGAGCCCGTTCATGCTGGGCCTGTCGCTGACGCTGATCACGGCGTTCCTGTTCCCGGGCATCGCCACCATGCACCGCCTGAGCGGCCGGATACGTTATCCGCTGGCCGTACTGATTCCTTTTTACCTTCTGCTGCTCAGCCTGCCGGAAGTCCTACTGGTCACCGCCACGCTCGGGGCGGCCGAAGACCTGCTAGGATGGGGCCGGCGGTCAGCAGGAACCAATGATATTTCCTGAACCGGAGAGACAACATGGAAGTCATTCTTCTTGAAAAAATTGAACGGCTTGGAACGCTGGGCGACGTCGTTCGCGTGCGGCCCGGCTATGCGCGCAACTACCTGATCCCGGCCGGCAGGGCCAAGTACGCGACCGAGGCCAATCTGGCGGAAGTCCAGGCGCATCGCGAAGAGTTGGAACGCAAGGCGTTGGAAGCCCTGTCCGGGGCGGAGCAGCGCAAAGCGAAGCTGGACGGCTTCAAGGTCACCATCATGGCGGAAACCCATCAGGAGGGTAAGTTGTTCGGTTCAGTCGGTGCCGGGGAGATCGCACGGAGCGTCGCCGAGGCAGGGGGCGAACTGGAACGCCACGAGATACGGCTGCCCGACGGACCGCTGCGCAGCCTGGGCGAACACCCGGTCACGGTGCACCTGCATTCGGACGTCGAGGCCACTGTACTGGTCACCGTGGAATCCAGCGGCGAGATCGAAACTCCGGTCGAACTGGAAGAAGAAGAAACGGAAGCCGCCTCGGATGCGGAAGAAGTGCAGACCGCATCGGAAGAAGCCCCGGCGACAGAGGAACCGGCTTCCTGAAACCGCCCCCGCCGGGATCTGCCCACAAGTTGTGAACGGAACGGCCTGAAGTTCTCCACAGGTTATAGGCAGGTTTCTATACCGGTTTTCCTATTGACAGGATGCCGGGCTTCCCCGACAGTATAGAGTGCCGAACCACAGCAGGCTCGCGCCTGCCCCCAGAACCGCTAGACCTTTGGAATCCGACACAGGATGGCTGACGAAACCCTGACTCTTTCCGCTGTCGAACCTCTCGATGCCGAGCGTGCGGTGCTTGGCGCATTGATTAATGACGAAGGTGCCTGGGACAAGATCGGCGACCTCAAGGCCAGCGACTTCATCGAAGCCAGTCACCGCATGATTTTCGAGGCGATCCACGCCTTGGAGAATGATGGCAAGCCGGTCGACCTGGTCACCGCCTCAGATCAGTTGCGGCGCCATGCGGACTACCACGAACATCCGGACATCCTGGACTACGCCCGCTACATTACGGACGAGAACTTCACGTCCGAGCGCATCGAGCATTACGTCCGCATCGTCCTGAACTGCTCGGCACAACGCCAGTTGCGCCGTGCCTGCAGCGACATCATCGCGCTGATCAACGACCCCCAAGGGCTGGACTCCGATGCGATCGTGAGCGAGGCGGAACGCCTGATCCTGGAAGTCTCCGATACCGAGAAGCGCGGCCGCAACGATTTCGTGCGTATCGGGAAAGCATCGAGCGACTCTGTCGGAGAAATCGAGCAACGCCAGGAATGGGTGCGAAAAAACCCCGGCAAACAACTGCTGACCGGCACGCCGACCGGGTTCAGTGATTTCGATCGCGAAACATCCGGCCTGCAACCCGGCGAACTGGTCATCCTGGCCGCCAGTCCTGGAATGGGCAAGACCAGCCTGGCCATGAACATCGCGTTCAACGTCGCCGGTGGCGGCATCCCGGGCCATGAAAAGGACGTGGTCGCGGTCTTCAGCATGGAGATGTCGGCCCGGCAGCTCGCCGACCGCATGCTGGCCATGGTGGCCCAGGTCGACCAGACCAAGCTGCGCAGCGGACGGCTGGACGACGCCAACTGGAGAAACATCGAATCGGCGCTCGGCCTGCTGACCAAACCGAATCTGTACGTATACGAGGTGTCCGCCCCGACCCCGGCGCTGATCCGCCGCATGGCGCGACGCCTGCGCGCGAGTCACGACAACAGGCTCGACCTGATCGTCATCGACTACCTGCAACTGATCCCCGGCGACAGCCGCCATGAAAGCAACCGCAATGCCGAACTAGCCGTCATCACCCGGGAACTGAAGGCGCTCGCCAACGAATTGCAAACGCCGGTGCTGTGCCTGTCGCAGCTCAACCGCCAAGGTTCCAAGCGCGAGGCGGGCGACGCGCCCAAATTGCAGGAATTGCGCGATTCCGGCGCCATTGAGCAGGATGCCGACATCGTGATGTTCCTGTACAACGCCACCGAAGAAGAGAACATGCCGAATTCTGCGATTGCCAACGCTGAGTTGAAGGTGGCGAAAAACCGAAACGGCCGCTGTTTCTCCATGAATCTGAACTTCACCAAGAAGCACTTCCAGTTCGAGCAACGCAGCCCGGACGACTATCAGGGCGAAACCCCGCAAGATTTCGGCTATTCCTCATGAAACGGCCCGCCAGGGTCCGAATCTCCCTCTCCAATCTGGTTCACAACTGCAGGCAGGCGCGAGCGCAGGCCCCCCACAGTTCGCTGATGGCTGTCATCAAGGCCGACGCCTATGGACACGGGGCTCTCGCCTGTGCCCAAGCGCTTCGAGGGGAAGCGGACGCTTTCGCGGTCGCGACCCTGGACGAAGCCCTCGAACTGCGCGACGGCGGCACCCAGGATCCGGTTATCGTGATGCATGGAGCCCGCGAGCCAGTGGAACTGGAATCGGCAATCGAGCAAAACCTGTGCCTGGTCGTCCACGACAGTGAACAGATCGCCCTGCTGGAGCAGGCCCAAGTCTCCGGCATGGGACCCCAGCTTTGGCTGAAGGTGAACACCGGCATGAGCCGGCTTGGCATCAATCCGGAACAGGCGGAATCCTGCCTGGCACGGCTGCAAGCGCTGCCATGGCATCCGGGCCCGGTCGGTCTGATGACGCACCTGGCCTGCGCCGGCGAGTCCGATGACGACACCACCCGCATACAACTCGAACGGTTCGCGAAAATCTCTAGCACTGGCGAGAGATCGGCCGCCAATTCCGCCGCCGTGCTGCGTTACCCCGAAAGTCATCTGGACTGGACACGGCCGGGACTGATGCTGTACGGCATCACGCCGGATCACTGCCCATCGGTTGGCCTACGGCCGGTGATGACCCTGGAAGCCCCCTTGCTGACGGTCCGCGACTGCCAGGCCGGCAATCGACTCGGCTACGGGGCGACTTATACCTGCGCCTCGGATATGCGGGTCGGGCTGGTCGAGGCTGGCTACGCCGACGGCTATCCGCACGCCTCGAACGGGCAAACGGAAGTCGCCATCGGAACCCGGCATTTCCCGACTCTGGGCCGGGTATCGATGGACCTGATCGCGATCGATCTCACGGACAGCG
Organism: Gammaproteobacteria bacterium; assembly: GCA_028819565.1. Classification (GTDB taxonomy): domain Bacteria; phylum Pseudomonadota; class Gammaproteobacteria; order Poriferisulfidales; family Poriferisulfidaceae; genus Poriferisulfidus. The sequence goes on from JAPPLD010000024.1 coordinate 39,463, forward strand.
ATGTCGCCACCGGGGACTGGGTGGAATTGTGGGGCTCGCAGATCTCAGTTAGCGAGGTTGCGGAGGAAAGCAATACGATAGCCTACGAATTGCTGACCCGGGTTGCTCATTTGCATCACGGGTACGGCAACTAGCAGGGGACTCCCCTGGGATTATCAACCCCGACTGAGAATCTTCGGAGTGGGCAACACCGGCCATTGGTCGAATTGATCGAGACCGTACACAATAATCAATCCGAAAGATTCTTTATAATTCACTTGTAATTCAATATCTTATAAATTTTCTAGTGAATCAGTTTCTAGCATGACATAATCCCTGCATGATCCGCTCGTCCGTCTACCGCCTGTATCCGGGCACCCTGCGCCGGGCTCAGTTGCTGTCCGGTATCGCCGGGGCGAACCGCTACGTCTGGAACTGGGCAGTCGGACAGAACCGCGACGCTATGAAAGCCTATAAAGAAGGCAAAGGTGAAAAGCCATCGCCGACTTTCTTCACCTTGGGCCCGGAATTCACGAGACTGCGCAACAGCGAAGGCCACGAATGGCTGAAGGAGTTGCCGTGTGCGGAAGTGCGATATGTACTGAAACGGTATGCGGATGCGATGAGAGAGGCCAGGAAAAGCCAACGGGGTTTTCCGAGGTTCAAGTACAAAGAAGACGGCGATTCGTTCACGATCCCGCAGAATGTGCGGATTGCGGGCAGGAAACTATACGTAACCAAGGTGGGCTGGGTGCCGATCAGTCGCCGGGGCGGCGACCCATGGGCGCACGGCGAGGCAAAACAGGCCGTGGTCGTCAGGCATCCCAACGGAAAGTGGTACGTGTCGGTAGTCTGGGAGGTTCCGGACGTGGAGTTGGAAGACAACGGGCAAGCCGTCGGTCTGGACATGGGTAAATGGAACGTGGCGACCACGGAACCTGAACGGATATTCATGCCGAGTGTCTCCCGCCTTGAGACCCGGCTGAAGCGGCATCAGCGCAAGATGCATCGGCGCAAACGTTTGTCCTTGCTGGACGATATCGGGGAACCGAGACAAACCCGGCAGGGCAAAGTCATCATGGTGAATTCGCACCGCCGCGAGAAGGAGCGTAGGATTGTGGCGAAACTGTCTCGGAGGATTGCCCACATTCGGGACAACTGGCGACATCATCTCAGCCATGACCTGGCGGAGCGTTTCGGGACGGTCTGCGTGGAAGACCTGAAAATTAAGAACATGATGAAGTCGGCGAAGGGCACGGTGGAGAAACCGGGTAATAATGTCAAGGCGAAATCGTCCCTGAACCGGGGAATTGCGGAAAGCGGTTGGGGCCGGTTGCGCTGGATGCTGGACTACAAGGCGCGCCGGATAGAGAAAGTCAATCCGGCGTACACGAGCCAGCGTTGCCACCAATGTGGGCATGTAGTGGCGGAGAATCGTCGAGGAGCGAGATTTAAATGCGTATCCTGCGGATACGCGGGGAATGCGGACATCAATGCCGCGTTCAACATTTTGGCGCTGGGGACTGGCGCGGCTGGACAGGGAGGGGCGTTCGCCTCTGTCAGGGCCGGGCCTTCGGGCGCGGTTCTTTCAAGCGACCCCGATGATCTGTCAATGGATATACAGGGTCTGCTTGCGGATTGTTGTGTATGAGTCCCAAAATGGTTGTCGCCATTATCAAGCCGTTCAAGCTTGACGAAGTGCGGGAAGCACTGTCAACAAAAAACGTCAGCGGCGTCACCGTGACCGAGGTGAAAGGCTTCGGACGGCAGAAAGGACACACCCAGATGTACCGAGGGTCGGAATACGTGATCGATTTCCTGCCCAAGGTCAAGCTGGAAGTGGCCGTCACCGATGAACAGTTGGAGGACGTGGTCACCACGATTTGCGAGACCGCCAACACCAACCAGATCGGCGATGGAAAGATTTTTGTGTACGACCTGGATCAGGTTGTGCGCATACGAACGGGAGAAACTGGCGATGATGCGCTTTGACCTTTGGGTTCGTCAGGGCTTGTTTGCAGTGATCGGCGCGCTGTCTCTCGCCATCGCTCCCGGAGCGGCACTGGCGGAAACCGCGTTGGACACCGGTGATACCGCTTGGATGCTGATGTCCACCGCCCTGGTGCTGTTTATGGCGCTACCGGGGCTGTCGCTGTTTTACGCGGGTCTGACCCGGGCGAGCAGCGTACTTTCAGTGTTGATGCAGGCTTTCGCTATCGCCTGTCTGGCTTCCGTGCTGTGGTTCATCTACGGCTACAGCCTGACATTCAGCGACGGAGGCGACTTCAATGACTGGATCGGCGGATTCGGAAATCTGTTCCTTTCGGAACTGGGTCGGGACAGCCTTTCGGGCACCATCCCGGAATCGGTATTCGTCATGTTCCAGATGACGTTCGCCATTATCGCGCCGGTGCTGGTGATCGGCAGCTTCATCCAGCGGGTGCGTTTTCCGGCTCTGCTGTGGTTCGCCGCACTTTGGCTGACCCTGGTCTACTTTCCGGTCGCGCACTGGGTCTGGGGCGGCGGCTGGCTTGGCGAGATGGGCGTGCTGGAATTCGCCGGCGGCCTGGTAGTGCACATGACGGCCGGCGTGGCAGGTCTGGTGACGGCCATCCTGATCGGATCACGCACCGGGTTCCCGTTGCGGCAGGCCCGCCCGCATAACCTGACGCTCACCGTGATCGGTGCCAGCATCCTGTGGGTCGGCTGGTTCGGCTTCAATGCGGGCAGCGCAGTGGCGGCAGGAACAGATGCCGGCATGGCCATGCTGGTGACACAGATCGCAACGGCAGTGGCGGCATTGACCTGGATGGTCGCCGATTGGGTACGTTACGGAACCCCGAAGGTTCTCGGAATCGTCACGGGAGCCATAGCCGGACTGGTGGCCATCACTCCGGCCTCCGGGTTCGTTGGCCCGGCCGGCGCCGCACTGATCGGTCTGGCCGCAGGCTTCACCTGCTTCACCGTCACGAACATCGTCAAGCAGAATTTCAAGCTTGACGATTCGCTGGACGTGTTCGCGGTGCATGGCATCGGGGGGGCACTCGGCACGATCCTGACCGGTGTGTTCGCGGCAGAAGCCTTCGGTGGAGCCGGGCTGCATGACGGCAGTATCGGCGAACAACTGGTCACTCAGGGCATTGGCGTGATCGCGGTGTTCGCGTGGACGGCTGTCGTCACCGCCGTGATTCTCAAGCTGGTTGGATTGTGGACCAAGGTGCGTGCCTCGGAAGAAGAGGAACGCATGGGTCTCGATCTCTCTCAGCACGAGGAAAGCGGCTACCACGTCGAATAACCCGAACCTGAGTTGCTTGGAAAGGGGCGCCCGTGGCGCCCCTTTTCGTTTCTCGCCGGAAGCCCAGTGAATAGGGCTAACCCTATACGCTATGATAGGGCGCATGGTCACCTAGGGCCAATATCGGGGGATCACACGAGGAGGACAAACAAACCATGAAAATGGTAGCCGCGATTATCAAACCGTTCAAACTGGACGATATCCGCGAGGCGCTTTCCCACCAAGACATCCACGGCATGACCGTGATCGAGGTAAAGGGCTTCGGGCGTCAGAAAGGACATACCGAACTCTACCGGGGCTCGGAATACGTCGTCGACTTTCTGCCGAAAATAAAACTGGAGGTCGCCGTTCAGGACGACCAGGTCGAGAAAGTCATCGAAACGATTTCAGAGGCCGCGAACACCGGCAAGATCGGTGACGGAAAGATCTTCGTCTACGAACTTGTCGATGTCATTCGAATCCGCACAGGGGAGCGTGGTGATGAAGCGATTTAATCTTTTGACCGGGCTGGTCGCGATACTGGCCATCGCCCCTTCACTGGCGCTTGCCGAGGAACTCAGCCCCGGCGACACCGGCTGGATGCTGACGGCGACCGCGCTGGTCCTGTTCATGACCTTGCCGGGTCTGTCCCTGTTCTACGCCGGGCTGGTCAGCTCCCGTAATGTCCTCAGCGTGCTGATGCAGTGCTTTTCGATTGCCTGCCTGGCCACGGTGCTGTGGGTCATCTTCGGCTACAGCCTGGCATTCAGCGACGGCGGGGCCGGCAATCCCTGGATCGGCGGGCTGGGCAACCTGTTCCTGGCCGAGGTCGGCCGGGATGCGATGTCCGGAACGATCCCGGAGACAGTCTTCGCCATGTTCCAGCTGACATTCGTCATCATCACCCCGGCACTGGTCATCGGCGGTTTCGCCGAGCGCATGCGCTTCCCCGCCATGCTCTGGTTCACGGCCTTGTGGATCACCCTGGTGTATCTGCCGGTCTGCCACTGGGTTTGGGGCGACGGCTGGCTCGCCGAGATGGGTGTGCTCGATTTCGCGGGCGGACTGGTCGTACACCTCACGGCCGGAGTTGCAGCCCTGACCGCAGCCATCATGCTCGGCCCGAGGGATGGTTTCCCGGGACGCCTGATGCCACCGCACAACCTCACCCTGAGCGTGATGGGTGCGGGCATGCTTTGGGTCGGCTGGTTCGGTTTCAACGCCGGTAGCGCCGTCGCCGCCAATGGCGACGCCGGCATGGCCATGCTGGTCACGCACATCAGCGCCGCAGTTGCGTCCCTGACCTGGATGATTTCGGATTGGGTCTACTTTGGCAAGCCCAAAGTGCTCGGCATCATCACCGGCATGGTGGCCGGGCTGGGATCCATCACCCCGGCATCCGGCTTCGTCGGTCCGGTCGGCGCGATCGTCATCGGTTTAAGCGCAGGTTTCGTGTGCTTCGTCGTAACCAACGCGGTCAAGCAGAAATTCCGGATCGACGACTCTCTGGACGTGTTCGCGGTGCACGGCATCGGCGGTGCGCTCGGAACGATCCTGTGCGGCATATTCGTGGCCGAAACCTTCGGCGGCGCCGGATTGGGCATGGGCGTGACGATGGGCAGCCAGTTGACGACACAGGTGATCGGCGTACTGGCCGTTCTGGTTTGGACGGGTGTATTGACGGCCGTCGTCATCAAGCTTGTCGGCTTTTTCACTCCGGTGCGAGCTGATGCGGACGAGGAGCTGGCCGGGCTGGACACCAGCCAGCATCACGAGACTGGATATCACATCCGCTGATTCTGGCTTTCGGCAACTATCGGACAGGCGCTTTCGGGCGCCTGTCCCTTATGTAGAGGGACCGAACCAGGTTTCTTGTTATCCCTCGGCCTGCTCCCAGGCTGAAAGATCCGCCGGAGCTTCGCTTTCATCGTTGTCCCAGACGGAATAGCCGGACTGCTTGTCGGCCACCGCTTGGGCCGCTTCCTCCGGAGAGGGGAACGTCAGGGTCGGGGTGTCGTCCACCCACAGGTCCCACATGCCAAGCGGCTCTTGGCGTAATTCGAACACGGCGACGGCCGTTTCCAATCGGTATATCATGCCCTTATATTACTGCTTTCCAACACCTATGGCCTCCGCTCTGTTCACGTTTCACGGCCTGTTCCCCGACGAGGTCCGTCAAGAAGGCCAAACCCTGGTGTCGAAGGTACTGTTCGACGTCGAATACCAAGGCAAGCTGCACGCCCACCACATGGCGCACGTCATCCAGGTCGACGGCGAAGATCAGCCGCAGGTGACGTCCGACTTCACTCTACCCTGCGTGGGCCTGGCGGATGCGGTGTTCGCCTATCTGGACTACGTGTACGGCCCGCAAAGCCACAGCGTCTCGCATGGCGGTCCCAAGGGGCCGAACCTGAGAGAAAACGCGCTGCACGTGGAATGGCAGACCCGGTTGGAAATCCCGGAATCCTAGGTGCGCCGCACTATTCGGAGACTGCGTACTTCAGTATCCGCACCTGGTGCAGCAACTCGTGCAAGTTGGCCACCACCGCGTGCGGGCGGTGCGGATAACTCACGGTGCCGGGAAAAATCCGATCGATCCAGTCCTGCTTCCAGTTCGCCCCGTTGTAGAACACTGCCGCGATTTTTGCCTTGCAGGCGGCCGCCACGTCGGTCGTGCTGTCTCCAACGTACCAGCAATGAAGACCGGCCTGTTCACCAAGACGACTGAGCGCGGCCTGGATCTGGTCCGGATGCGGCTTGCGCCTTGGCACGTCATCGCCGCAAACCATCGTATCGAAACTCTCCCGCCAACCGTTTTCTCCAAGTGCTTCGATCTCCTGCTCCACGAACTCCCGGTTGCGGTTGCTCAGAAGGCCCAGGCGAATCTCCATTTCCCGCAGGTGCTCCATCGTTTTCAAGACATCCGGCTCCAGCGGCGTCACCTCCCCGCAATGGGTCCGGTAGGCGGCATCAAAAGCGCGGTGCGCCATGTCCTTGGCTTCCTGGTCGTGTCCGAACAGGACTTCAAAGATGTCGGTCCTCGAGACTTTCCGGGCTTTTCGGACCTTGGGATGCAACTGCCCGTGCTTGCACACATACTGGACCAGCTTGGCATCTTCGAGGGTCCGGCTTTGCTTGATCGAAATCATTCGTTCATACAACCCCAAATCCCGCAACTTGGGCAGGATTTCATCGACCGCGTGGTACATCGCGTCGTGCGTGTCCACCAGCGTGGCGTGCCAGTCGAACAGGATGACTCGGGGAACCGCGTGCGGAAGGTTAAGTAGGCTCATCGAAGATAGTGCTTTCCATCTCCAGCAGAAGATCGTTCCGGCACAAGCGGCTATGCAGGAAATAGCACGGCGTATCCGGACCGATAATGGCCCTCACTTCATCCTGTACTTGCGGTAGATTTTCCGGATTCGCCAGATAGATCTTCTCGAACGGGAGGTCGTGGAGCCGCTCGGGGCGCGACACACCCTCGATGCGGGCCTGTTCAATCACGGCTGCATGATTGTGCAGAACTTCCCGGGCTTGCGCCGCCGCATCCCCGTGATGTTGCGTTTCGTGTCCCGTAATGCTGGCGGTCCCGGACAGGTACAGGGCGGCCTGCCCGTCAGCCGCATGCGAGACGCCGCGGCAAAATGAAGGGCCATGGGGCCCCAGATGCTCGGGGTAGTCCGAGGGAGCCGTCTGCCGGGGGTTTTCCAGCGACTGGCCGGGTTCCTTCCCCGATAGAAAATACACAGCGAATCCTGGTGCAAAGCTGCCCGAGGTGGTCACCGCGGGCAACGACTGGCCGGCTCCCTGTTCATCTTCCGTCAAAGCCCGGCGGCGGCCTTCGCAGAATGACTGGTAGCGGTTGAGGTTTCCGACTGACCCCCCGATATCCGGAAAATAGTTCCATACACGCAATATCCAAGGATACCCCTGTTCCCGCGCAAGCCGAAGCAGGTCACGATAAACCTGCTGCGTGAGAGCCTCAAGGTCCGGGGAATCCTCCTTGAACACCGCGTACGCGAACATTCGCGAGCCAAAACAAACGAACCGGAATCCCAGACTTTCTCCACGCCGTTCGATGCAGTTGCTGGTCCAGTGCTCGCACAGAGCGGGGACGCCCAGCGGCGGCAGCCCCAATTCCAGCCCGGATTCGCTCGCCTCCGTGCGCGCACCGTATAAGATACGCACAATGGTTTGTTCGGAGTGTTGAGGAAAAACCGGATCCGAAAAATACTCGATTTGGAAGCCTGATAACCTCGAAGACATGAACAAAAACGCCGGAACCAACGGCCTCCTAGAAGAATTCATATTTTAACATCGGGTCGGGTGCGAACAGATGATGCGCATCGGCATTGACACCGGCGGTACATTCACGGATTTCACCGTGCTGGATGGCAAAACGTGGCGAGTCCACAAGGTGCCATCCGATCCTGATTCCCCGGCGCGGGCGATCCTGCACGGACTTCGGGATTTGGGCATCGACCTGCAGCAGGTTTTTCACCTGGTTCACGGAACGACCGTTGCCACCAACGCCGTGTTGGAGCGCAAGGGTGCCCGCTGCGCCTACGTCACCAACCGCGGATTCGCCGATATTTTGAGCTTGGGACGCCAAGCCCGCTCCGAACTCTATAACCTGACGCCCTCTCTCGAAGAGCCGCCCGTTCCGGCGGATCTCTGTCTCGAAACCGGCGGGCGCCTGGCATTCGACGGAGAGGAGCTGGAGCCGCTGACCGAGACGGATCTGGATGAGTTGTGCCGCAAGATCGAAGCCCTGAAACCCGAGGCAGTGGCCATCAACCTCTTGTTCTCGTTCCTGGACGACCGCCACGAACGGCAGATCGAGGAGGCCCTGCCAGAAGGCCTGTTTGTTTCCCGGTCTTCCGAAGTCCTGCCGGAAATCCGTGAATACGAGCGCGGCATGGCGACTTGGCTGAACAGCTACGTCGGCCCGCGGGTCGGCCGATATATCGATGAACTGCATCAGTCCCTGCCGAAAGCCCGGCTGGACACCATGCAAAGCCATGGGGCCACCTTGCCGGGCCAGTTGGCCGCCCGCCATGCGGTGCGGCTTTTGTTGTCGGGTCCGGCAGGCGGACTGGCTGCAGCCCTCCAAATCGGCCGTCAGGCCGGATGCGAGCGAATCCTGAGCCTGGACATGGGCGGGACTTCCACGGATGTGGCGCTGATCGACGGCGACATCAGGATGACCTCCAAGGGGGAGATCGGCGGCTGGCCGATCTCGGTACCGATGGCGGATATGCACACCATTGGCGCTGGTGGAGGATCGTTGGCGTATCGCGACAGCGGTCATCTGCTCCGGGTGGGTCCGCGTTCTGCCGGGAGCCGACCCGGTCCCGCTTGTTACGCGCGAGGGGGCACAGAGCCGACCGTGACCGATGCGAATGTCGTGCTGGGGTGGCTACCGGTGCAAACCCACCTAGCGGGAGACCTTCCCCTGGATGATGAAGCCGCAAAGTCGGCGGTTAGCCAACTGGCACGGGAATTAGAACTGGATTCGTACGAGACCGCGCAAGGCATAGTGCACTTGGTGAATGAAAACATGGCGCAGGCGCTTCGCGTCGTCTCGGTACGCCAAGGACATAACCCGAAGGATTTCGTGCTGATGGCATTCGGAGGGGCCGGCGGCCTGCACTTGTGCGAACTGGCAGACGCGCTGTCGATGACGCAGGCGATGATCCCGGTGCATGCCGGAATCTTCTCTGCCTTAGGCCTGCTGCTGGCGCCGCAAGGTCGGGAACTCTCCCAGACCGTGCCGGGTCGCTTGCGGGACATGGACGAAACCGAAATCGGACACCGCTTCGACATGCTCGCCGAGCGAATACACGAAGAGACCGGGAGTGAGGTTTCGCGGGCCTGGCAACAAACGCGAGACCTAGATCTGCGTTACGAAGGGCAATCCGAAGTCTTGCGCTTGCCCTGGATCTCGATCGCCCGGACAGAAGAGGATTTTCATACACATCACCGAGAATGCTATGGCTACACACTCGACATGCCGATCGAACTGGTCAATCTCCGGCTCAATCTGAGGGATCCAGTCTCTCCGCCAACCCTGCCCTCTTGGACGGTGCAGGAGCCGGCAGACCCTTTCGATCACGTGGTGGTGTACGGCCTTGACGATCCGGTTCCCATCTATTCGCGCCCCAAACTGGCGGTCGGACAGACAATGAAAGGACCAGCCATCATCCTAGAGGATACTGCCACGATCCGGGTCTCCCCCAACTGGCGCGCCGAAGTGGACGCGTATGGTAATATCCGGCTGCAACGCGAGCCTTGATTTCCTGACCCACACATTGCCTTGACAAGCGAACTGATTGCCTTCTGGCACGGCCTGTTCTTGCTGCCGGTGTGGGGCTATTTCCTCCTGGTTTTAGGGCTGACCCATATCACCATTGTGGCGGTGACGCTTTTCCTGCACCGCGAGCAGGCTCACCGCGGATTGCGCCTGAATCCGCTGGTCCAACACTTCTTCCGGTTCTGGCTATGGCTGACCACTGGCATGGCGACCCGGGAGTGGGTTGCGGTACACCGCAAGCACCATGCGACCTGCGAGACCTGTGACGATCCGCACAGCCCGGCCGTCTCCGGAATCCGCGCCGTACTGTGGGACGGCGTCAACCTGTACCAGAAGGAAGCCGGACAAGAAGACACCCTGCGCCGTTACGGCAGCGGCACACCGGACGATTTCCTAGAACGGCACCTGTATTTCCGTCGTCGAAACATCGGGATCATTCTGTTGCTGTTCGTGCAACTGATCCTGTTCGGGCTGCCAGGGGTTGCCATGTGGGCGATCCAGATGATGTGGATTCCGTTTTTCGCCGCAGGCGTGATCAACGGCATTGGCCACTGGTTCGGCTATCGATCCTTCGCCACGGACGACCTCTCTACCAACATCGTCAACATCGGCATCCTGATCGGCGGCGAGGAAATGCACAACAATCATCACGCTTATCCGTCCTCAGCCCGATTCTCAATGCGCTGGTGGGAGTTCGACATCGGTTGGATGTACATCCGCCTGCTGCGCATGCTGCGGATGGCCAAGGTACTGCATCAGGCACCCCGCTTGAAACTGCGCCATGCGAAAACCCAGATCGACCAGGAAACGATGCAGGCCCTGATCAGCAGTCGGATCATAGTCATGGGCCAATACGCCCGGAAAGTGCTGCTTCCCACGTTGCGCGCCGAGATGCGCAACGCGACCGGGCACTACCGCCGCCGACTCAAACGGCTGATCAAGATGTTGCCGACCTTGGAACACCGGCTGACGCCGTTCGATCACGACCAGTTTCAGCAGATCTTGTCGCAATGCCCTCGGCTGCAAGAAGTCGTTCGCTACCAACAGCGGCTGCAGGAAATCATCCGCGCCCGAAACGAAGGCTACCGAATCATGCGGACCCGGCTGAACGAGTGGTGCTCGGAAGCTGAACAAACCGGTATCACCGGGCTTCAGCAGTTTGCACGGCGATTGTCCCGCTATTCGCTGCGCCCGGCCTGATCCTATAATTCTCAATTAATATTTCAGCTTCCTATCACCCATGAAAAGATACTTCTGGATCCTGGCCCTCTTTTTCCCCCTCGCCCTGACGGGCTGCGAAACCATGGACAAGGTCACCTCCTGGTTCGACGACGAGGATGCACAGGCCGAAACCGCGGTGGACGAGGAGCCCGATCTCAAGTACGTCACCGTTGTCGTGAAGGACCGGTACGGGTTCAAAATCAAGGATCCGATGGGTCAAAGGACCACCGGCGGGAGTTGCGGCGTCTGGAAGGATCAGGCCCAAGAAACCCAGGGTGCATGCTGCTGGAACAACCGCGGCGAATGCGCCTGCCCCTGTCCGGAGTAGTTCACGCTTTTGACGGGAAAGTCGGGCGGATCTGCCCGGCCCTTACTTGATCTTCGATTCCTTGTAGAGGACGTGCTTGCGTACGACCGGGTCGTACTTCTTGACTTCCAGTTTGCCGGTCCCGGTGCGTTTGTTCTTGGTCGTCGTGTAGTAGTGACCCGTGCCAGCGCTTGAAACCAGCTTGATCTTTTCGCGGACTGCCTTGGCCATGATCGTCAGAC
>JAPPLD010000011.1 GCA_028819565.1 Gammaproteobacteria bacterium
TTGTGGACGCATCAGGCGCCTCTGGGAAGTGGGACGAACCATCCCATCACTTCAGGCAGCCAAACCGCGGGCGCAAGATTTGACATCGTTGCTCCCATCCTGATCAGGGCACTGGTCGGCATGTTAGAATTCGGAATGCCATGAGCGAGATAGCCCTGTACAAGGCTCTGATTTCTGCCGGCGCGCCGGAAGCGGAAGCACAAGCGGCAGTCCAGGATTTGGCGCGAGCGAACGAGGTCGCGACCAAAGCCGATCTAGAGACTGGTTTGGCCACCTTGGAAGCCCGACTGATTCGCTGGTACATTGGCGGCTTGGTTGGTGCTGTTTTGCTGAACCTAGCGATCCTGAAACTGATTCTCTAGGCACCATCCCGAACATCGCGAATGCGCTCTGCCGCACTGGGGAAGGTTTGCTCATACTGTTAAGACCTTTGGGATGAGGCAGCGGTCCTTGATAAGACATGGTCGTTGAATGAACTTGCTCAACGACCTGAAGTTTTTGCTCCTCTGGGAGTTCTTCGACAAGAGTCTTGATTTGACCTAGGCTTGGCTTATTCTGGTTGTTTGTTTCCATTGGGGTCGAAGAAGCCTAGTGCGTGTTTGTGGTGGGATGGTCGTAGGTCTGGCTTCATGCTCATGTAAAGTCGGTTGAGGAGACAGATCACATAGTTCCATCTTGCATTGATTTGGGTGCCGCATGAGGTCCGGTCGCGGGAGGCTCAAGTCGCCATTGCCTGGCAAGGGACCATCGAAAACAAACTCAATACGTTACGAGTCTTTTCGAGAAACTGAACGGGATATTTGCGCTAAAACATTAGGGACTCAGCAATTAGCGTATTTTGAGAGAATCGCGGGACGAAGATGACTTGCGTTGTTTTTTGGAAACGAAGAGTTTGAGAGTTCAGTTTTCGGCGAATTTCGCGAGTTGTAAAAAAACAACGCAGGGAGAATTTGACATTTCGATGAAGGCATAGACAATTCGCACTTGGATACGGCAGTTTTGCCGCATTCCCGTGGGGAATGATCACCCTGCGGTTTTACTTACTATTTTTAGGAGTCCTAAAAAATGAAAAAACCATTTCTAATCGCTTTGGCCCTGGCGGCGGCTCCGTTCGCGGCCCAGGCCGAGACGTGGAACATCTATGGTTGGCAGAATCATTCTTGGGAGTTTGTGGATATCGACGGTGGGCGCAGCTATGACCGCATCCAGTCGAATGCCGGCAACATCGGCTTCGCGGCCAGCATGGACGCCGGCAACGACATCTCGGTCAACGTGCAATGCGAGCAGTTCACCTACTACAACCACTTCGCGGGCGGCACCGGCTGGTGCAACCGCAACTCCAAGATCGGTCTGTCCCATCCGCAGATGGGCGAGATCATGTTCGCCACCTGGCTGCTCCCCTACAACGAGGGCGTGGCGCAGTGGGTGGACCCGTTCTATGACGCTGGCGCGGACTCGCATACCAGCATCATGGGTTCGGTCGGTGCCAACACCATCTTCTACAACACCGGTGACTTCGACTTCCAGGCTTCTGCTTCTGGACCGGGCACCGGCCTCAGCGGTGCTGAGTTCAACTACGCGGTGGCTGGCTACGACACCGGCTTCAACCGTCGTCAGGAGAACATCATCCAGTACTGGTCGCCGAACTGGAACGGCTTCGTGTTCCGCTTCGCGTGGACTGCTGGCAACCGGGATGAGAGCAACAGCCCTCGCCGCAAAATGGAAGGTACTAACTGCGTAGCGAACTGCGGAGAAATCGATCCAGTAATCCGTTCTTCCAGCCTGGCCTACACCAACGGCCCGTTCTGGGGCGCGGTGACCTGGCAGGACCATGAAGACTGGACTGCGGTTTCCGTCGGAGAGATGGACAGTTCGGATGCGGAGAGCTTCCGTATTGCCGGCCGCTACATCCATGACCTGGGTGACGGCGTGAGCATCCAGATCTCGGCCATGTGGGAAGACCTCGAGTACGAGTTCAACAACGTGTCCAGCGTTGATAAAGCAATGGCTGCGTTCGGATACGGCAAGTTCAACGAGACCGGCAACCTGATGGTCACCGAGACGGAAATCAGATCCCAGAAGACCATCGGGCTGCTCCATGAGCTGTTCGGTGATGATACTGAAACCGCTGATGATACTGATGGAATATCCGACTTTTTCGTCGGAATCGCTGATGAGGCGGTCCCTTTGAAAAGTACGGCAGAAGAGGATCATCCGCTCACCAAAGCCGATGAGACCAGCAAGGGCAATACCGTCATCAGCATTGAAAGCGAGGCGAGCACGGGCACTGAAGACGCGGATACTGCTTTCAATGCCTCTCGCACCGCGTTGATTAATGCGATTACCGCCCTGGAAGCGCTCGCCGACGCTACTGTAGGAGCTGCATTGACGGCGGAGGATGGAATCGTGATTGCCAGCGTTACCCAACCTGACATCGACAACGCCAAACTTCAGTACAAGATGCTAAAAGACAGCGCGACGGCCAATGCCAGGGGACAGAAAGCCGGCAACGTCAAGATCGAGCGGGATGCCTGGATGGTGTCCGGCAAGATCAAGTTCGGCGGCCCCATCGACTTCCGCTTCTCCTACATGGATGCGGATGACTTGGAAGTCTCCTGCGGGGCTTGCTCGGGCGACTGGGAAGAAACCGCGGCCGACGCATGGAACGTAGGCATGTTCTACACCATGCCGGGCGGCACCGAACTGCGCCTGACCTACTCCGAAGTCAACAACGACGACAACGGAACCTATGGCCAGGGCATCTCCGGCACCGGACTGGGTTCGCCTGGTGCGGAAATCGAGATGTTCGCAGTCGGCATCGTGCACTGGTTCGACTGATTCAGTCCGACCAAGCGCAACCAACAAGCAGGCGCCCCTCGGGGCGCCTGTTTTTTTGTGTGATCAGTCAAACGTGCGACCTGCCAATGCCTCAAGAATTTTTGGAATTCTTCCAGTCCGCCCCCATTTATAATGGGATTGTTTTGAGATAGCCTGCCATCGTAATCGACCATCCGCGCCAAGGTGAAACTGATTCTGTTCACGCACTCTTGGAACCTGAAGCCGGCAGCTGTCCAGAAAGCGAAAACGCATGAAATCAAGCACTCTCGACCAGATTCTGCCTCAGATGGTGGAAACCATCGTGACCGAAGTTGACCCCGAACAGGTCATCCTGTTTGGCTCGCATGCCCGCGGCGAGGCATCGGAGGATTCAGACGTTGATTTGATCGTCGTGGAATCGGAGCCATTCGGCGGAGACCGCGACCGGAGGGCCGAAGCAGTGCGCCTATGGCGGGCACTCGCCGGCTTCGAGATTTCGAAGGACATTTTGGTCTACAGTCGTGACGAAGTCGAATACTGGCGCGATTCTCTCAACCATGTACTCGCACGCGCCTTGAGGGAAGGCGAAATTCTTTATGAGCGACCCTAAACTGGCCCGCGTACTCCTGGCAGCAGCAGAGCGAGACATGACCGCCCTTTGCGGAATGGGAGATGTGAATGTCTTTGCGAACGAGATTTTTGGATTTCATGTGCAGCCGGCTGCCGAGAAGATCCTCAAGGCCAATCTGGCACTGTTGGGGAAGCCATACCCGGCAACCCATGATCTGACACGACTGTTTGAACTTTTGAAAACACACCAGCCGGAAACAGAAAATCGCTTCGGTGAATTGATCGCGTACAACCCCTACGCCGTCCAGTTTCGCTACAGCACCAGTGATCCTAGCCTGAAACCACTAGACCGAGACGCAGCCGTACAACTGCTGGAAGCGTTTTTGACGTGGAGCCGAAGAAACCCGGCAGAAACAGAGTAACCTAGTCTCACGTCCCTTGCCGCTGAAATGACCTCTCGACTCTCGCTTCCGACCCGGCTTCAATCCGGCCGGCCCTGCCCCGCGTGACCCTGAACCAGATTCGTGCGCTGGTCGCTGACGACCTCGCCGCGGTGGACCGTTTGTTGTCCGAGCAGTCGCGCTCCGAGGTCGACCTGGCGAACCAAGTTGCCCGCTATATCGTGGAAGCGGGCGGCAAGCGTATCCGTGCCGTGTTGGTGCTTCTGTGCGGACGTGCGCTGGGCGGCCTGCGTCACCCGGATGCCTCTTTCATGCTGGCCGCGGTCATTGAATTCATTCACACCGCCACCCTGCTGCACGACGATGTGATCGACGACTCGGAGACCCGGCGTGGCCGGGCAACCGCGAACAAGGTCTGGGGCAACGAGGCCAGCGTGCTTGGCGGAGACTTCTTCTATTCGCGCGCATTCAGCATGATCGCCGAAATCGACCAGTCCGAAGTCACTCGAATCCTCGCCGACGCAGCCAATGCAATTGTGGAAGGCGAATTGCTGGAACTCATGCATGCCAAGCAGATAGAACTGGATGAAGACCAGTACCTGACGATCATTGAAGGCAAGACTGCCAAACTGTTCGAGGCTTCCTGCGAAGCCGCCTCCCGCATCGAGGGAGCGGACGATGAGCGCACCCGGGAACTGGCCCACTTCGGCCGGCTGCTTGGGGCAGCGTTCCAGATTGCAGACGATGCGATCGACTACTTGGAAGACAACCCGGAAGCCGACAAGAGCGTCGGCGACGACCTCGCCGGCGGCCGCCTGACCCTGCCGTACATCTACGCTCTCCGCGAGGCCCCGAAAGAAGACCAAGAGTTCCTCCACCACGCGATCCAGTCCGGACAACGCGAACACATCGGGGAGGTCTGCGCGATCATGCACCGCTCCGGAGCGATCGACTACGCCTGGAAACGAGCCCGGGAGTTTGCACAGCGAGCCCAAAGCCACCTGAATATCCTGGATACCTCTTCATGGCGGGACGCGCTGGAAGAGGTCACCGAATTCTCGGTTTCCCGAAGGTATTGACCCGAGTTCAGTAAAAGACCGAATGAACCCCGACTTCCAGCCCAAATCTCGCCCTTGGGACAGGCGCCACGAGGCTCAACAGGAACCGGAAACCAGGGCTTTACTCGTCGTCGCCTTCGCCAGGAGCCTCGGCTTCAGCAACCGCTGACACGTCATCGCCCTCGAACAGGGCGATAATCTCATCCGCATACATGCGGTCGAAATCGTCCGGAATCTCGATTTGTCCGTCCAGGAAACCCGTTCGCCGTTTTGTTCCTGGCTTTGAAGCGGCCATTGCAGTCACACCCCCGATTCCGGTGGCACCAGTGGCTCGATCATCGCCAACAATCGCGGGATGCTTTCCTGCACCGTGTCCCATATGATGGTCATGTCCACATCATCAAGCGGTGGATCACCCGATTTCGCATTGCCTTGATCCGATCCCAAGGAACTTCCGGGTTCTTCTCCCGGAATAACGGCGAGATTCGCCCTACCGCCTCTCCGATGATCTCAAGACGCCGAATCACCGAATCCTGCAACTTCCCGTCCTGCAGGAATTCGTGGTGTGAGACGCCTTCAACATAGGCCTGCGCTATACGTGCCGAGGCGAGAATGTCCAGAAGGCTATCGACATCACGATCCATAAATGAGCTCCGCAGACTCGAGTATCTCCTTGCGACGCAGATAGTTAGGGCTTTTCTCGATGCCGCGCCGACTGACCAGATCAACCTCGCGCCCGAGCATTGCTTCCAGTTCCTCCTCCATCCGAACTAGGTCGAACAGGGTGTGGTGAGCCTTTTCCTCGAAACTGACCAATAGGTCAATATCGCTCTGTGGCCCAAAATCATCACGCAGGGCGGACCCGAAGACGGATAGCTCCGTGATACTGTTCGAGCGGCAGAATTCAGCGAGGCGATCTCGGGGAATGCGTACATCGGGGTTCATACTAGGGAGCCTCCGGTCATTGGCATCAAACCAGAAATGCCAGCGCGGGACGCTGACGACAACCCTTTCCGGCACCTCGGCGACCGTCCTGCAGGGCTAGTGCGAAGCATACCACGAAAGTCATGATCCAGTTCGCCGTCATCTCCATCGCAAGCACTCCGCAAAACCCTATTTTATGCGGCATGGCGCCATGTCTCGGCGCCTATGGCCTTCATGCATTCCTCGCTCACATACATTTCTCGCCCAAGGGTGCAAATCTTCTTAAAAAGAAGTTCTTTCCTCTCTGTGGCAGCCTGTTCTCGTGCCTGCCTCCCGATTCCGGATTTCTGTCACGTTTCACAATTTGTATATATTCGGACAGAATAATAATTCGCTGTTAAAGTAAGCAGCATGGCCGATAAGAAAGATTTAATCCAGCACTATAACTGTCGCGAAATCTCGCAATTGCAGTTCAACCTGCGGGTCGTCATGCAGGGGGCGGACAAGAGCACTCCGGTGCTGGAGCGCCTGCGTTTCCTGTGCATCGCGAGCCGCAACCTGGATGAGTTCTTCGAGGTGCGGGTCGCCGCCCTGCACCAGCTGGTCAAGTACGGCACCGAGGCGCAAAGCGGCGAAGGCCTGACCGCCCAGGAAATCCTCGCCGAAATCTCCAAGCAGGCTCACTCCATCGTCAAGCTCCAGTACCGTCTGCTGCAGAAAAGCGTATTGACCGCACTGCGCAAACGCGACATCTACTTCCTGCGCCGCCATGAATGGGACAAGGCCCAGCGGCAATGGATCCGCCAGTATTTCCGGCGGAATATCCTGCCCATTCTCTCCCCGCTCGGACTGGACAGCCGTCACCCGTTCCCGCGCGTGCAGAACAAGAGCCTCAACTTCATGGTCAAGCTCGCCGGCAAGGATGCCTACGGCCGAAGCACCGAATACGCGGTCGTCACCGCGCCGCGCTCCCTGCCCCGCATCGTGCGCCTGCCGGACGAGGTCGGCAACAAGCGCGACAGTTACGTCTTCCTCTCCTCGATCATCCACGACAACCTTGAGGACCTGTTCCCCGGCCTCAAGCTCAAGGGCTGCCACCAGTTCCGGGTCACCATGGACAGCAACCTGTTCTACGACGAGGAAGAGGTGGAAAGCCTGCGTGACGTCCTGGCCGGCATGCTGCCGGAACGCCAGTACGGCGAAGCGGTGCGGCTTGAGGTGGTCAACGATTGCCCGCGCGATATCATCCGCTTCCTGCGCGAGCAGTACCAGCTCGATGCCGACAGCGTCTACGAAGTCAACGGGCCGGTCAACCTGTATCGCCTGATGAACTTCCCGGAACTGATCGACCGTCCGGACCTGCGCTACCCGCCCTACCGCCCGAAGACGCCCCAAACATTCAAACTCCTGCCCACCTCGGGAAGCCTGTTCGATCTCCTCGACCGGCAGGACGTCCTGCTGCATCACCCGTTTAATTCATTCAAGTGGACGATCCGATTCCTGCGTGAAGCCGCGGCAGACCCCAAGGTGGTCGCCATCAAGCAGACGATCTATCGAACCGGACTGGAATCCGATCTGACGGATATCCTGGAATCGGCAGCCCGGTCGGGCAAGGAAGTCACCGTCATTATCGAACTGAGCGCACGCTTCGACGAGGAAGCCAACATCCAATTGGCCCAGCGGCTGGAACAGGCCGGAGCACAGGTGCTGTACGGCGTGGTCGGCCACAAGACCCATGCCAAGATGATGCTGGTGGTTCGTCAAAGCGACGATGGCCTGCGCCGCTATGCGCATCTCGGCACGGGCAACTACCACCCGGTTACGACCCGCCTGTATACCGACTACGCCCTGTTGACATCCAACCAGGACCTGTGCGAAGACGTGCACAAGATCTTCCTCCAGGTGGCAAGCCTCGGACGCGCACCCAAACTCAGCCTGATGTACCAGTCGCCGCTGACCTTGGGCCAGGGACTCATCAAGAAGATTCTGGCAGCCGCTGAGCAGGCCCGCAAGGGAGAAACGGCGATCATCTACGCCAAGATGAACGCGCTGACCGAATACGGCATCATCGACGCCCTCTACGAGGCTTCCCAGGCCGGTGTCACCATCGACCTCCTGGTTCGTGGCGAATGCCGGCTGCGCCCCGGCGTCAAGGGCCTTTCGGACAATATTCGCGTCCGCTCCATCGTCGGACGTTTTCTGGAACACACCCGGGTGTTCTACTTCCGTACCGGCGAGAACGAGGAAATGTACCTCTCCAGCGCCGACTGGATGACCCGGAACATCCACCGCCGCGTGGAAACCATGTTCCCGGTACTGGACGAGAGCATCAAGAAGCGGATCATGCGGGAGATTTTCGAGACTTACTTTGCGGACAATTGTCAGAGTTGGCAGATGGAACCCGACGGCACCTACACCAAGACCCCCATCGGCCGCGGGCACAAGCGGTTCGCCGCGCAGGAAGCGCTGATGGCCATGCACGGAGAAATTGATGAGTCCTACTTATAGCGTCCTAGATCTCGGATCCAACAGTTTCCACATGATCTACGCCCGCGTGGAGGAATACGGGAAAGTCACTGTGCTCGACAAGTTCAAGCAGTACGTCTCGCTCGGGGCCGGCCTCAAGCAAAACGGCGAGATCCGGGAGCGCTACCAGCATGCCGCCATCAATTGTCTCCGGGAAGCCTCCAGGGTGATCCGTCGGCAGCAACCCGACTATTTCTCTGCGGTCGCCACCAATGCCTTCCGCTGCCAGAAGGACGACTATTTCAAGAATCTGTGCGAACGCGCACTGGGACACCCGATCCGCGTCCTAAGCAGCGAGGAAGAAGGTGACTATATCTACCGAGGTGTGGTGCAAACCACCCCCTTGTCTGGCCAAGACAACTGCATCCTCGACATCGGCGGCAGCAGCACGGAATTCATCCTCGGCAGCGGTGCCCGCGCCAGCTGCATCCTGAGTTGGCAACTCGGTAGCGCCATTCTGACTGAACGCTTTTTCGACACCCATACATTGCGCCCCACCAACTGGCAGGCTGCGGTTGATTACGCGGATGAAACCATGACACTGGCCGGCAAAGGCCGCATTCACCTGCCCGGCATTGAAACGATGTACGGCGCTTCCGGAGCCATCCGCGCCATCAGCAACACCATGATCAAACTGGGCGTCAACGATACCGGGACCATTGATGCCAAAGCGGTAGAAGAGTTGGTTCAAAGCCTGCTGAACATCCGGATTGGTTCTCGCTTCAAACACCTGGACCGTTACCGGGTGCAGGTTTTTCTTGGTGGGCTCGCGGTGCTGCACGCCATTTTCGAACTACTGGACGTCCGCGACTTGAAGCCGGCCCAAGGGGCAATACGAGAGGGCGTGCTACTGGAAATGCACCAACAGGCACTGACTACCGCAAAAGCCGCATAGTTCTACAAGCAGACCGGCTCCGTAGCCGAGTTCTGGGTCACAGGCTTAATTCACTATGAGAACCCAAGCGCACCAATTGCAAAGTCTCCGGGTTAGGCTTTCGATAGATGAGTACCAAGTCAGGTCTTAGATGGCAATCTCGATGACCGTGCCACTGACCCGCCAAAGCATGATCACGATAACGCTCATCTAGGGCTTGGTCATTGGTAAGCAGGAATAGCGCTTCAGCTAGAGCAGTGTCAAGCACGGCACGATGCCGACCTTTACGTTCCCGCTTGTAGTCTAGTTTGAATTTCTTGGTGCGTTCAATCCGGCGCATTCAGGTCTTCCATTAACGCCTCGATACTTTTGAAAGACTCTACTTTTCCATGTAGAGCATCACGCATAGCGGCAATAGTCTCCGCATTGGGCACCAATGGATCAAACGGCAACGCTTTTTCAACCGCCACACGGGTCAACATCATCCGGAAAGCATCAGAAACCGTCAGGCCCATGCTGGCCAATACGATTACAGCCTCATTTTTGATCTCCTCGTTGATGCGAGCGCGAACGACAGCATTTGCAGACATGATCTATTCCTCTTTCGCCAAATATGTAACCATATTGTAGCTCAAAAGGATTACAATTACAATGAAAAAGATTCGGATTGCTTCCAGATAAAAACAGACCGCAAGGTAAACTATGTATTGCTGATACTGTACGAGCGCTGAACCAAAACTGGTACATAAATTGGCCCAGCAGAAACAAAAAGAAGTACTCGAAAATTCTAGTCTTTATAATCTAGCACCGCAACAAAGCCGCCACCCTAGATTCAGCATGCCACGCCTGCCACGCCCGCATTCCAGCGTGATCGTCGACGGACTGGAACGGGCACCTGCCCGCTCCATGCTGCGTGCCGTTGGTTTCGACGACGGTGACTTCCGCCGCCCTCAGATCGGCATCGCCTCCACCTGGAGCGAGGTAACACCTTGCAACATGCACATCGACCGGCTGGCCCGCCAAGCAGCCACAGGTGCCAACCAGGCTGGCGGCAAATCTGTCACCTTCAACACCATCACCATATCTGATGGCATCTCCATGGGCACCGAGGGCATGAAATATTCCCTGGTCTCCCGGGAACTGATCGCCGACACCATCGAAGCGGTGACCGCCGGAGAAGGTTTTGACGCGCTGGTGGCAATCGGCGGCTGCGACAAGAACATGCCGGGCTGCCTGATGGCGATCGCCCGACTCAATCGCCCAGCCGTGTTCGTTTACGGCGGGACCATCGCCCCTGGACGGCACCGCGGAAAGAATGTCGACATCATCTCGGTCTTCGAAGCGGTTGGAGAACGCGCCAAGGGCAAGATTTCCGGGAAAGAATTGACCGCGATTGAATCCTGCGCTATCCCCGGGGCGGGTTCGTGCGGTGGCATGTATACCGCCAACACCATGGCCTCGGCAATCGAAGCACTGGGCATGAGCCTGCCTGGCAGTTCGGCACAGATAGCCACTTCCAAGGCCAAGCGGGAAGACTGTCGCCAAGCTGGCGAAATGGCAGTCCAGTTGCTGAAACTCGGTATTACCCCGCGCGACATCATGACGCGCAAAGCCTTTCTTAATGCCATTGCCGTAGCGACCGCCCTGGGCGGCTCCACCAATGTCGTCCTGCATCTGCTGGCCATGGCCCGCTCCATGGGTGTGCGTCTTTCACTGGACGATTTCACGCGGGTCGGCCGCAAGGTGCCTGTGGTCGCGGACCTGCGCCCGTCCGGCCGCTATATGATGTCGGAGCTGGTCCGGATCGGGGGAATTCGCCCCTTGATGAAGCGTCTGCTGGACGCTGGGCTCCTGCACGGAGACTGTCGGACGGTCACCGGGCGTACCATAGCCGAAGATCTCGACGGAACGCCGGACTATCCGGAAAAACAGAAGATCATCCTCCCGTTTTCCGATCCGATCAAGCCGGACGGCCATCTGGTCATCCTGCGCGGAAACCTGGCACCCGAGGGTGCCGTGGCCAAGATCACCGGCAAGGAAGGTTCCACCTTCGCCGGGCGAGCCCGCGTGTTCGATTCCGAGGAACGGGCCCTGCGCGCCATTCTTGACGGCTCCATCCGTGCCGGCGACGTGGTGGTGATCCGTTACGAAGGACCCCGCGGCGGACCTGGCATGCGCGAGATGCTCGCCCCGACTTCCGCCATCATGGGCCGAGGGCTCGGCAGCGACGTGGCCCTGATTACCGATGGACGCTTCTCCGGCGGCTCACACGGATTTGTGATTGGGCACATCACCCCGGAAGCCGCCGTCGGCGGCCCACTCACCCTGGTGAAAAACGGCGACCGCATCGCCATTGATGCCACGCGCCGGGAGATCACCCTGAAAGTGCCGAAGAGGGAACTTGACCGACGCCAGAAAGCTTTGAAGCCACGCCGTCCGCGCTATCGCACTGGCGTACTTGCAAAGTATGCCCGTAGCGTGCGCTCCGCTTCGGAAGGTGCTGTCACCGACATGCCGGACTAAATCCTCTCCTGATCCACACCTAATTCCCCAAGCCAGACTTTAAATCAGTCGGCAATTTTAATTTAAACTAGTCGGGAAGGATTTCTTTGATATTCATCATGCAGTCCAGAACTTAGGCATATCTGAGGTGAAATATATAATGCCATTGTTAAACAGGTAGTTAGAATAGTTCTATTCCCGGCATAATTCCAGCAAATAAATCCTTTTTCCTATACGGGAAATTTGTTCAGATTCTCCATTAAAGCGAAAATCTTCCGGCTTAACTTTAAATTAGCCAATGTCTTAACTTTAAATTGGTCGGGTGTTATACTTTGAATTGGTCAGGTTTCTTGTTTCAAATCCCCTGATTTACACAATGTACCCCCGATTCGCCGAAAATCACATCCGCAAGACCATGGAATACTCCCGGGTCACGCTGGTATGCGGTCCCCGGCAATCTGGAAAAACGACATTGGTGAAGAAGATCGCTGGTCAATCCATTCCTTTCATCAACCTGGACGACGAGGTCATGCTCAAGTCCGCATCCAGGGACCCGACCGGCCAGATCCAGAGCCTTGATCGCGCGGTCATTGACGAAATTCAACGCGTACCCGAACTCATCCTCGCCATCAAGGTGGCCGTAGATACAAACCCCAGCCCGGGCCGCTTCCTTCTGACTGGATCCGCAGACATCCTGACACTTCCGCGCGTCGCGGACTCTCTTGCTGGGCGGATGAGAACATTTCGGCTGCTACCCCTGTCCCAAGCCGAGTTGAAGGGAAAACCCTCCTCTTTCCTAGATCAGGTATTTTCCGGAATCGCTCCCAAATCGAATTCACCTGCAGTCGGCAATGAACTGCTTCAGGCAATTCTCGCCGGTGGTTATCCAGAAGCGATTACTCTCTCGAACGGACAACGCCAAAACTGGCATCTGGACTATTCGGAAACCATCCTTCAACGCGACGTTAAAAGCCTTGCTCAAATTGAGCAACTGCACATGATGCCGCGTCTCTTTCGCCTGCTCGCCGAATATTCCGGACAGCTCGCCAATTATTCCAAGCTGGGAGCCACCCTTGGCATGAACTCTGTCACGACCCAAAAATATGTGGGGATTCTCGAGAGCATGTTCCTCGTATACGCCCTGCGGCCTTGGTACACCAATACCCTCAAGCGCTTGGTCAAAACCCCCAAACTGCATTTCCTAGACTCCGGCCTGCTGGCTTCATTGAAGCGCATCACTGCTGAATCTCTTCGCCGGGACCGGTCGCCGCTCGGTCCTGTGCTCGAAACCTTTGTGCTCAGCGAATTGCTGAAACTGGCCAGTTGGGCAGATGACCGATACGAATTCTGGCATTTTCGAGACAAGGAAAAAAACGAGGTGGACATCGTCATGGAAAACGGACAGGGACAGGTCGTCGGTATTGAGGTCAAGGCCGCCGCTACCGTCGCCCACAAGGACTTCGCAGGCCTGCGCCGCCTAGCCGCCGATTGCGGCGACCGGTTTACCCTAGGTCTGGTCCTGTACGATCACCGATACACCCTGCCGTTCGGCGATCGAATGTATGCTGCGCCCGTCTCGATGCTGTGGGAGTAAACTTCTCAGGCAAGGACTCAGGACTGCGGCCGGGTTATCAGTAGCCTCCCTTGCGGCGGCTCTCGGGTAACCCAGAGATGCGCCCTCCCTGCTTGCTCGGGTCCCCGGGAAACAGGTCGTAGAGAGTTTTGGCATTGATCTTCTCGTTCCACAGCTTGCTAAAGTGTTTTACCAAATTGCGGGTGTTCGGCTGGTTTCCGGCATTCTGGAAAAACTCCTCCCGAAGATGCTTGATGACATCCCAGTGCCGTTGCGTCAGTTCCAGGTCCTCCGAATTCGCGATGTGCTCGGCCAAGCCTTCGCTCCAATCGTCCGCATTGACCAGGTAACCGTTCGGCGTAGTCTCAACTGTCTTTCCGTCAAATTCAATGCTCATGCAGTCCTCCGTGAACTTTCAAAAAAGAATCGAAAAATAGCCTACAAATTATAACGAGTACCTTTCCCAAACTATTAAGCTTTGACCCCAGAATGCAATTGCATGTGGAACGCTACACCGTCGCCATGTCTTTTGCGTGACGACGCACCTGCATACGGATAGCCTCACCGCGTTCAACCAGCTCTTTTGACAATTCATGCACCTTTTGGGCATTCAGCCAAAACTCCGGGGTCTGTTCAAAAAACTCGGCCAGTGCGATTGCCGTTTCTGCGCTAACGCCTCGGCGCTCATGCACGATCTCATGCAGGCGAGTTGCCGGTAACCCAATCGCTTGAGCAACGCCATGGACGGTTAGTCCCATTTCCGCAATTTGTTCAAGCAATAGCGCTCCGGGATGCGTAGAAATCCGTTGTGTGGGAATTAAAGTCATTTTCCTGCCCTGAGTTGTTATCATTTTTTGTTGTAGTGGTTAGTTAACTCCACCTTGTATGCATTTTCATTCTTCCACTGAAAGCATATTCTCCAGCCTCGGGAAACTCGAAGACTGTATTGCCCCTTACGATCACCACTTAGCCGTTCAAGGTGGTTGCCTGGCGGTACTCGTAAGTCATCAATTTCCTTCGCAAGATTAAGACGATCCAATTTCATCCGGGCTCGTTTCAAGATTCCTGGAGGAAACAAGTTTTTCTTGGTGCCTAGGAAAATGTCCTCGGTATGTTTATCCGCGAAAGAGCGAATCATGCCATTTCCGTATGGACTTTCGAAACCTCCTGCGTATTATGATATACGTTATATGTTCTTAATACAAGATAAAGGAAAACAGTAATCAAATAGAATGCGTTTTTCGACTCACCAACGGAACTGGACATGACCGAATCGGTATGGGGCATACACATGAAAGAGATGTGCAAGGAGCCCGTGGTCGATGGATTCATCGGAATTGGCTGGAAAACAATGGGTGATCTTTCCAACTTGCCGAACAATCGTAAAGAAATCAGAAAACTCATCCAAATAGCATACCCACGATATTCATCCCATATGGCAGGGTCCGACGCTGGAGTCCTTCATCGTTTCCTCCATCAAGTTTCCGTAGGCGACATTGTTGTCTATCCCGATGCGTCAAAACCGAACCGTATGGTGCACATTGGACGGGTGATAGGTGATTATCAATATTTCCCTGATGGGGATCCCTATCCGAGCCGTCGAAAAGTTGACTGGATCGCGCATATTCCTCGCGACCATTTTTCTGAATCGGCCCGATTTGCGATAAGTGCCAGAAAGACTTTCTTCGAAATCAAGGATGGTGCTGAATTCTGGCCACCCAGATAAAGCAAAGGGTCTCAAGAAGTTTTTCCCGAGACCCTGCGGCCCGCCAGCGAAATGACGGGGGTAGTAGGCGAGGAGTGTAGCAGAAACCGGCAACGTCCGACTACCCCTTAGGGGATATAATGATTAGTTCCCGGCTTACCCCATAGTGAAATTTATATCTACTTCAAAATCATTTATCCTACGCACTGGCCACGTGTTTGACAGGAGGACCGTGAACCATGACAGACGAACAGCATAAAACGCCGATGCTGGACGATCTGGAGCAAGGGCCCTGGCCCAGCTTCATCTCCGGCATCAAGCGGCTCCGCGACCAACATCCCGATAAACGGGTCAATGGCGTCGCAAACGACCTTCTCGGTCAATTAGAACATTCCTACGAAACCCGCAAGGGCTACTGGAAAGGAGGCACGGTCAGCGTCTACGGATACGGAAGCGGCATCATCCCGCGTTTCTCCGAAGTCGGCGCCGCCTTCCCCGCCTCCAAAGAATTCCACACCCTCCGCGTACAGCCGCCCGCCGGCAACTACTACACCACCGACATTCTCCGCCAACTCGGCTCCAGCTGGGAACGCTGGGGTTCCGGCTTGGTGACCTTCCACGGTCAGACCGGGAACATCATGTTCATCGGCGCCAGCACGGAGAACACCCAGCACTTCTTCGACGAGATCAACGACTACGGGTTTGATCTTGGCGGAGCCGGCCCCTGCGTACGAACCGGCATGTCCTGTGTCGGCGCGGCCCGCTGCGAGCAGTCCAACACCGACGAGATGCGTGTCCACCGGACCCTGCTCAACAACTTCACCGACGACGTGCATCGCCCGGCCCTGCCGTACAAGTTCAAGTTCAAGGTATCCGGTTGCGGCAACGACTGCATGAATTCGATCGAACGTTCCGATTTCTCCATCATCGGAACCTGGCGCGACGACATGAAGGTCGACCAGAAAGCCATCGCTGGCTACCTCGAGACCAAGGGTCGCCAGTATCTGATCGACAACGTGGTTGCACGCTGTCCGACCAACGCCCTGTCTCTGTCGGACGACGACGAATTGCTGGTCGACAATCGCAACTGCGTGCGCTGCATGCATTGCCTGAATGTGCTGCCCAAGGCCCTGTCTCCAGGTGACGACAAGGGCGTGTCGATCCTGATCGGCGGCAAGCGTACGCTGAAGATCGGCGACCTGATGGGCACCATGATCGTGCCGTTCATGAAGCTCGAGTCCGAAGAGGACTACGAGCGCCTAGTCGAACTTGCCGAGGAAACCATCGACTTCTGGGCCGAGAACGGGCTGGAGCATGAGCGCTGCGGCGAGATGATCGAGCGCATCGGCCTGGTCAACTTCCTGGAAGGCATCGGCGTGGAGGTAGATCCCAACATGATCAACGAACCGCGTACGAGTTCCTACGTCCGCATGGACGACTGGGAGGAAGAGGCCGAGAAGTGGTTCCACCGCAAGGCGGAAGAATCCCAGGCTGCGGCCTGAGCGCGGAGGGATTGATCCATGGCCACTGAACATCGCTCACCGGTCGAATCCGGTTGCCCGGACGGCTTCCAGTACCTGCACCCGCTGATGCGCAAGCATTACGGGAATTGGGCCTATCACGAAGATCCCCGTCCTGGCGTCCTGCGCCATGTCGCGCACAACGGAGAGTCTATCTGGACCGTGCGCGCCGGCACGCAGCGCATCTTGGACGTGTTCACCCTTCGCAAGTTGTGCGACATCGGGGACGAGTTCGGCGACGGCTACGTCCGCTTCACCATCCGCAGCAACATCGAGTACATGGTGGCAGACCAAGAGAAGGTCGAACCGCTGATTGATGCACTGGAAGACTCCGGTTTCATCGTCGGCGGCACCAAGAACTCGGTGGCAATGATCTCGCACACCCAGGGCTGGCTGCACTGCGACATCCCCGGCACCGACGCTTCCGGCGTGGTCAAGGCGATGATGGACGAACTGATCGACGAGTTCCGCGGCTGGAACATGCCCAACCGGGTGCACATGACCACGTCCTGCTGCCAGATCAACTGCGGCGGCCAGGGCGACATCGCGATCAATGTCCAGCACACCAAGCCGCCCAAGATCAACCACGACCTGGTCTCCAACGTCTGCGAGCGCCCGTCCGTGGTGGCACGCTGCCCGGTAGCGGCCATCCGCCCGGCCCTGGTCAACAACAAGCCCTCGCTTGAAGTCGACGAGAAGAAGTGCATCTGTTGCGGCGCCTGCTACCCGCCCTGCCCGCCCATGCAGATTAACGACCCGGAGCACACCAAGCTCGCCATCTGGGTCGGCGGCAATCACTCCAACGCCCGCGGCAAGCCGACCTTCCAGAAACTGGTTGCGGCCGGCATCCCGAACAATCCGCCGCGCTGGCCGGAGGCCACCGCCGTGGTCAAGCGCATCCTGCGCGCCTATCGCGACGATGCCCGGGACTGGGAGCGCATGAACGACTGGATCGAGCGAATCGGCTGGCCTCAGTTCTTCGAACGCACCGGCCTGCCGTTCACCAAGTTCCATATCAACAACTGGCGCGGTTCCCGGGCCAGCTTGAACGCCTCGGCGCACATCCGCTTCTGAGCCTTGATCTCTGGGAAGTGCCGCTGTGAAATTCGGAATCCTGGTCAACGAGGGTCCTTACCAGCACCAAGCCTCTGATAGTGCCTATCAATTCGCCCAGGCGGCGCTGAACGCCGGGCACGAGGTGTTTCGCGTGTTCTTCTACCACGACGGGGTCAACAACGGCACCCGATTGACCGTGCCGCCCCAAGACGACCGCAACGTCGTGGACCGCTGGTCGGAATTGGCCGAGAAACACGAATTGGACCTGGTCCTCTGCGTGGCCGCCGCGCAACGCCGCGGCCTGCTGGATGCCGACGAGGCCCAACGCCACGGCAAGGATGCCGACAACATCGCCCCGGGCTTCCGCATCTCGGGACTGGGGCAGCTGATTGAAGCCGCCATCCAGTCGGACCGGCTGGTGACTTTCGGAGACTGAGAATGAGCGAAGAAGGCATCGTCAAGAAACTCATGTACGTCAACCGCAAGGCGCCGTACGGCACCATCTATGCGCTGGAATCGCTGGAAGTCGTCCTGATCGGCGCAGCATTCGACCAGCAGGTCAGCCTGGCTTTCGTCGACGACGGCGTGTACCAGTTGACCCGGAGCCAAAATACCGACGGCATCGGCATGAAGAACTTCTCGCCGACCTACGCCGCGCTCGGCGACTACGACGTCCGCCACATCTACGTGGAACGCGAGTCGCTGGAGGCGCGCGGGCTGACCGTCGAGGACCTGATGCCGCTCACCTACGAAGACGAAGACGACGACTGGGCGGAAAAGGAATCGCTGCGCGTCGTCGACAGCAGCGAACTGGCCACGCTGATGGGCGAACAAGACGTGGTGCTGAGTTTCTGACCATGAGCCTGCTGCACACCGTCAACAAGTCTCCGTTCGAGCGCAACTCGCTGGAATCCTGCCTGCGGCTGGCTGAAGACGGCCACGCGGTACTGCTGATCGAGGATGCCGCAGTGGCGGCCCTGGACGGCACCGCACACACGGAAACGATCAAGAACGCAACCGGGCGCCTGTCCATGTACGTGCTGGGCCCCGACCTTGACGCGCGCGGTCTTTCGAGAGACCGCGTCATCGACGGCATTGAAATCGTCGATTACGACCGATTTGTGACGCTCACGTGCGAGCACGACAGCGTCCAATCCTGGTTATAACTAAAACAGTCTCAACGAGACGGGAGTCACATCATGCCCCTTGAAGTGAACGGCAAAAGTTACGAAACTGACGAAGAAGGCTATCTGGCCAACATCAATGAATGGGAGCCCGGACTGGCGGATGCCATGGCCGAGGCGGATGGCACCAGCCTGGGTGACAACCATTGGGAAGTCATCAACTTTCTTCGCGAATACTACGAGGAATACCAGATCGCTCCGGCGGTCCGAGTCCTGACCAAGGCGATCGGCAAGAAGCTGGGCAAGGACAAGGGCAACAGCAAGTACCTGTACGAGCTTTTCCCTTACGGCCCGGCCAAGCAAGCCTGTAAATACGCAGGTCTGCCGAAACCGACCGGTTGCGTCTGACCGGCGCGCGGCCGCCCGCCGGCGGCTCCGACGCACGTTGACATGGATGCAGCAAGCCTGGCTCTGACCTTCCTCTATTACGGCGCCACCTTGGTGCTGGTGCTGGGCCTCGCCCTGCGCATCCGCCGGTACGCGACGGTTCCGGCCCCGCTCAAGATCCCGACCACACCGGCTCCGACCAGTCGCACTGGCGTCGTCCTGCGCATGATCCGGGAACTGACCTTATTCGAGAGCCTGTTCAAGTCGAACAAGTGGATCTGGCTGTTCGGCTGGATGTTCCACTTCGGCCTGCTGCTGGTTCTGCTTCGCCACCTGCGCTACTTCACCGATCCCGTCTGGGGTTGGGTCGCGTTCCTGCAACCGTACGGAAAGTATGCCTCCCTGATGATGGTGATCGGGCTGTTGGGGCTCTGGTTCCGGCGCTTGGCAGTCGACCGGGTGCGTTACATCTCCGCGCTGTCCGACCACCTGATGCTGGCCCTGCTGATTGCCATCGGCGCCACCGGCATCGCCATGACCTTCGCTGTCGGCACGGACGTGGTGGCCGTCAAGGCGTTCTTCCTCGGGCTGATGTGGTTCGACTGGCAGACGCTGCCGTCCGACCCACTTCTCTACTCGCACCTGATACTCGTCGCCCTGCTGATGCTGGTCTTCCCGTTCAGCAAGTTGCTGCACGCCCCCGGCGTGTTCTTCAGCCCAACCCGCAACCAGGCCGACAACCCCAGAGAACATCGCCACGTCTCCGCTTGGGCGCTGAAACTCGAGAAAGGAAATGGCTGAACAACCCGCCTTCGACGTCCCAGAACTCAAGCCGTACCCGGTCATCCCGAAGCTGG
Organism: Gammaproteobacteria bacterium; assembly: GCA_028819565.1. GTDB lineage: Bacteria > Pseudomonadota > Gammaproteobacteria > Poriferisulfidales > Poriferisulfidaceae > Poriferisulfidus. The sequence continues at coordinate 19,895 of JAPPLD010000011.1, forward strand.
TCGAAGATACGATGGCGCACAGCCAGCCGTTCGTCGCCAAATCAGACTTCCAGGAGCCGCTCGGTTTCCCGGGTGAACTAGTCGACGACTGGCAGGACGTCGCGGTCAAGAAGATGGGCGAGTTGACGGATCGCTACCGCTCGCTGCAGGTGTTTCTCGATTCCTGCGTCAAGTGCGGCGCCTGCACCGACAAGTGCCACTACTATCTCGGCACCACCGACCCGAAGAACATGCCGGTCGCCCGTCAGGACCTGTTCCGCAAGGTGTACCGGCGCTACTACACGTTCGCCGGCAAGTATATGCCGTGGCTGGTCGGCGCCGAGGACCTGACCGAAGAAGTGCTCGACGACTGGTACAAGTATTTCCACCAGTGCTCACAGTGCCGCCGCTGCTCGGTGTACTGCCCCTACGGCATCGACACCGCGGAGATCTCGATGGCGGCGCGCGAGGTCATGGACTCGATCGGCAAGGGCCAGAAGTACTGCAACGAGATCATCGGCAAGGTGCACACCATCGGCAACAACCTGGGCCTGCCGGAACCGGCCCTGCTGGACACCCTGGAAGGCCTGGAGGAAGAAGTCGAGGAAGACACCGGCGTTGCGGTCAAGTTCCCGCTGGACCAGAAAGGGGCCGACATCCTGCTGGTGACCCCTTCGGCCGACTTTTTTGCCGAACCCCATGTCGACGGCCTGATCGGGTACGCCAAGGTCCTGCACGAGGCCGGCTTGTCCTGGACCCTGAGCTCGCACGCTTCGGAAGCGGCCAACTTCGGCATGTTCATCGGCAGCTACGAAAACATGCGCAAGGTCGCCCTGCGCATCCGGGAGGCGGCGCTGGACCTCGGCGTGAAGCGCATCGTGTTCGGCGAATGCGGCCACGCCTGGCGGGTCGCGTACAGCTTCCTCAACACGCTGGCCGGTCCCTTCGACTTCCTGGACCCCCAGTACCCGGTTCCCCAGCACATCTGCGAAGTCACCCACGGCCTGATCCAGGACGGACGGCTCCGCCTGGACAAGTCGCAGAACGACGACATGGTGCTGACCTACCACGATTCCTGCAACGTGGCCCGCGCCTCGCGCATGGGAGACGTCCCGGGCGGACAGTTCGAGATTCCGCGCGCCATCATCCGCGCCAGTTGCAACCATTTCTACGACATGCCGGCCGACACCGTCCGCGAAGCGACATACTGTTGCGGTGGCGGCGGCGGGCTTCTGACCGACGACCTGATCGAGCTGCGCGTCAAGGGCGCCCTGCCTCGCATGGAAGCTCTCCAGCAAGTCGTCGAGGACCACGGCGTCACCCATATGGCCGCCATCTGCGCCATCTGCAAGAGCCAGTTCGCCAAGGTCCTGACCTATTACGGATTCCAGATGGATCAGATCGTCAGCGTTCACCAGTTGGTGAGCAATGCCATCATCCTGACCGGAAGCGAACAAGAGAAAGAGGCCGAACTGAGCGAGGCCGCTTGAAGACCACTCCCAGGAGAACCCTATGAGCAGTTCAAACGAGTCCCTAATGGAACAGAAACTTACCTTCCGTCGTTTCGAAGACGACGACTACCAGTGGTCCAGGCCGGGAGACTCGATCTTCGAGGCGGATCATTCGCACAAGTGCCCCACTTACGTGCACCGCACGCCGCCGTGCCAGGGCAGTTGCCCGTCCGGCGAGGACATCCGCGGCTGGCTGGACATCGTGCGCGGCATCGAGACCCCGCCGGAAGGCATGAGCATGCAGGAATACGCCTTCCGCCGCTCGACCGACGCCAATCCGTTCCCATCCATGATGGGCCGGGTCTGCCCGGCCCCGTGCCAGGACGGCTGCAACCGCAACCATGTCGAGGATTTCGTCGGCATTAATTCAGTCGAACAATACATCGGCGACTCGGCCTACGACGAGGGCTTCAAGTTCGAGTGCCCCGAACAGACCAGCGGCAAGAGGGTCGCCATCATCGGCGGCGGTCCGGCGGGTCTGGCAGGCGCCTATCAGTTGCGCCGCCGCGGCCATGCCAGCACCGTCTTCGAGAGCCAGGAGGAACTCGGCGGTATGATGCGCTACGGCATCCCCGGCTACCGCACGCCCCGCTCTTACCTGGACCGCGAGATCGAGCGCATCCTGGAGATGGGCGACATCGAAGTGCGCAACAACACCAAGGTCGGAACCGACGTCACCATCGAGGAGTTGGAGAAGGAATTCGACGCCATCCTCTGGGCGGTCGGCTGCCAGACCGGACGCAAGCTGCCAGTCCCCAACAGCGATGCTCCGAACTGTATCTCCGGCGTTGCCTTCCTCGAAGCCTTCAACAAAGGCCACCTGCAGGTAACCGCCAACCGCGTCATCTGCGTTGGCGGTGGCGACACCTCCATCGACGTGGTTTCCGTGGCACGGCGCCTCGGCAATATTCCGAGCATGGACGAAAAACTGCGCCCCGAACATGTCGTGGGCGGTTACGTGGCACACGATGCCGCAATGGCCGCAGCCCGCGAAGGAGCCAATGTGACGCTGACCTCCCTGTTTCCCAAGGAGGAGATGACCGCAGCCGAGCACGAGGTACACGATGCCCTGCGCGAGGGTGTCGACATTCGCGACGGCGTCATGCCGGTCGAGGTGCTGCTGGACGACACCGGCCGCGCCCGTGCCCTGAAAATGGCGGAATGCACCATAGAAGAAGGCCGTCCGAGCCCCGTGGAAGGCACGGAATTCGAAATCGAGGCCGACCTGATCGTATCTGCGATCGGCCAGGGCGGCGACCTCAGCGGCGGCTTGGCAGATCTCGACAACGGCCGCGGTTTGATCGACGCCAGCAAGTTCTTCGAGGTCGAAGGCCGGCCCGGGCACTTCGTGGCAGGTGACATCATCCGCCCGCACTTGCTGACGACTGCCATCGGGCAGGCGTCCATCGCCGCCGAGGGCATCGACCAGTACCTGAAAGAGGCCGAACTGCGCAAGCGCCCGAAGGTGGACGTGCATCACTTCGACCTGCTGGCAAAACTGAGCGAGGCGGGGCTGGACCCCACGCCTTACGAGGTTGGCGAGACCCGGGGCACCTGTGACAGCGATTTTTCGGTTCACAACTACGAGGACCGCTCCAGCCAGGAAATCATCACCCACGAAAAACTGTTCCTCGCCCACTTCCCTTATCAGGCCCGCACCCTTCGGGGCGAATCCGGGCCCGACAGCGAGGCCGTACTGGGTCACTTCGAGGAGCGCGTAATCGGCCTGAACGAAGAGGAGGCGGTCGCCGAGGCCGGACGCTGCATGAGCTGCGGCATGTGCTTCGAATGCGACAACTGCGTCGTGTTCTGCCCGCAGGATGCCGTGTTCCGGGTCAAGAAAGACGAACATACGACCGGACGCTACGTTGACACCGATTACGACCGTTGCATCGGTTGCCATATCTGTGCCGACGTCTGCCCGACCGGCTATATCGACATGGCTCTGGGAGAGCATTGATTCTGGGGTGATCTGCACGCCATGCGAGCAACTCTGCTCATGCTGTCAGTTGTCGCACTGACAGCATTCTCGAACGCTTCGGCTGAAGGGTTGGGGCCGTTCATTCCCAAAGCCAAGGGCGAACAATGCGTGGAACCCACCCAGGTGATGCGTGAGCGCCACTGGGAATTCATCCTGCACCAGCGCGACGAGACCATGTACAAGGGCATCCGCACCACCCGCCACTCCCTGAAGAACTGCCTGGAATGCCACGTGCAGCCGGACGAGGAAGGACGCTTTCCGCGGAGCTCCGAGATGAGCCACTTCTGCACCAGTTGCCATGTCTTCGCCGGCATCCGCGTCGACTGCTTCGAATGCCATGCCGACCGTCCGCATGAGGCCTACAGCATCATCCCTCGCCACTCCCGGCTGAGCCTGAACGACCTGTTCCGCCGGAGGTCCGTCCAATGAGCCTGGATCTCTCCCGGCGCGAATTTCTGCAGGGGGCCGGCGCAGCCGGTGCCCTGACTCTCGCCCCCGGCGTGTTCCTGCACGCCAAGGACCCGGAAGTCCCGGTGACCGATGCCGTGCGCTGGGGAATGCTGGTCGACACCCGGCTGTGCCAGGAAGACTGCGACGCCTGCGTGACTGCCTGCAACGAGGAACACAACCTGGAGGATCTCGGCCGCCCCGAAACCGACGCGCAATGGATCCGGAAACTGACCGTCCGCGACCCGCTCGGAGGCCGGACGATCTCGCTGCCGATGATGTGCCAGCACTGCGAAAATCCCCCCTGCGTGGATGTTTGCCCGACAGGTGCCTCGTTCCGTCGCGTAGACGGTATCGTGCTGGTCGACAAGCACACCTGTATCGGCTGCCGCTACTGCATGATGGCCTGCCCCTACAAGGCACGCTCGTTCATCCATGAAAACCTGACCGAACAGCTGCCTCACGCGCCGCGAGGCAAGGGCTGCGTCGAAAGCTGCACGATGTGCGTGCACAAGGTCGACGCCGGGGAAAACACGACCGCCTGCGCGGAAGCCTGTCATAAGGATGGGCACCAAGCCATCCTGTTCGGAGACCTGAACGACCCGGACAGCGAAATCTCCAAGCGCATCCAGGAGTTCGGCGCGACGCAGATCCGGGCCGACCTCGGGCTCAACACCGGCGTACGCTACCAGAACCTATGAGCGTCGCCTCGATCCGCTACGCCACCCTGGACGCCGGTCGCAGTTACTGGGGCCTGCTCGCCGTGCTGGCGGGCGTGACGCTGGTCGGATTGGCCGGATTCCTCCATCTGGAACACGAGGGGCATTGGATCACCGGCATGAACAACCAGGTCGTGTGGGGCATCCCGCACGTCTTTGCCGTGTTCCTGATCGTCGCCGCATCCGGCGCGCTGAATGTCGCGTCCATCGCCTCCGTATTCGGACAAGTCACCTACAAGCCACTGGCCCGCCTGTCCGGGCTGCTGGCCGCAGGTCTCCTGATCGGCGGTTTGGTCATCCTGGTGCTGGACCTCGGCCGGCCGGACCGGCTGATCGTGGCCATGACCTACTACAACTTCAAGTCCATCTTCGCCTGGAACATCTTCCTGTACACCGGGCTGCTGGCCGTGATCGCCCTATATATGTTCGTGCTGTTCCAGCCTGCATTCGCCCGCTGGACCCGGGCCGCCGGCACCCTGGCCTTGCTGTGGCGCCTCATCCTGACCACCGGTACCGGCGCCATCTTCGGTTTTCTGGTCGCCCGCCAAGGGTACGACGCGGCCATCATGGCACCCCTGTTCATCATCATGTCGTTCTCGTTCGGCACGGCCGTGTTCATGCTGGTCCTGACCGCGGCCTGCCACGGTTCCGGGCGAGTGCTCGGTGACGCCCTGCTGTTCCGCCTGAAGAACCTGCTCGCCGTATTCGTCTCTGCGGTGCTTTACTTCGTCCTGGCGTACCACATCACCAACCTCTATGCCACCGAGCACCATGGCTATGAGGCATTCATCCTGAATTTCGAGAGCCTGTACTCGAAGCTTTTCTGGATCGGACAGGTTGGCTTCGGTTCTCTTGTGCCGCTCGCCCTGTTCTACGCCCCGAGGACTCGGACCTGCCGCATCAGCACGCATGTCGGCGCAGGGCTGGTCATCCTCGGTGGCCTGATCCAGATGTACGTCATCATCATCGGCGGGCAAGCGTACCCGCTGGTCCTGTTCCCCGGCATGGAGGAAAGCAGTTCGTTCTATGACGGCGTGGTTGCCTCCTATATCCCGAGCATCTGGGAATTCCTGCTGGGCTTCACCGGTGTTGCCATCAGCTTGATTGTTGTGGTCGCGGGCCTCGGCGCATTGGGCATCCTCCCCGAGGACCTGTCGGATCCCAAGCCGGCCGGATAGGCTTCATCCATGCCCGGCCAGAACCGCCGGATCTACCTGTCGGCAAGCCGGAAGTCCAGCGGCAAGACCTGTCTCTCCATCGGCCTGCTGCATGCGCTCGGCCAGCGAGGAATCACAACCCAGCCTTTCAAGAAAGGGCCTGACTACATCGACCCGATGTGGCTGTCCCGCGCCGCAGGGCAACCCTGCTACAACCTGGACTACAACACGCAGACCGACCGCGAAATCCTTGAGACCGCGGCTCGTGCCGTAACCGCAGACTGTTCCCTGATCGAGGGCAACTTGGGGCTGTTCGACGGCATGGCGGAAGACGGTTCCGACAGCAATGCGGCTCTCGCCAAACTGCTCCAGGCACCCATTGCGCTCGTGCTGGACTGCGAAGGAATGACCCGCGGCATCGCGCCATTGGTCCTTGGCTACCAGGAGTTCGACTCCGAACTGCGATGGGCTGGCGTGATTCTCAACCGGACCGGCGGCAGCCGGCACGAATCCAAGCTCATCCATGCTTTGGAACAGCACACCGACCTGCCGGTATTGGGTGCCGTCGGAAGATCCCCGGACATGCAACTGACCGAGCGTCACCTTGGGCTTGTCACCCATATGGAACAGGCCGACGCGGATCAACGTATCGAAAAAATGGGTCAGGCCGTGGCTGGGAGTGTTGATGTCGATCGACTGATCGACCGGGCAAGTAGTCCGGCTGCGGATTCGGAAACTGAAACACCAGCATCTCTGCCCGTGCCGGACCTGCGCATCGGCTATGCCCGGGATGCCGCATTCGGGTTCTACTACGCGGATGATCTGGAACAGTTCGTTCAATTGGGTGCGGAGTTAGTACCGTTTGATGCGCTACATGACACCAAGCTCCCCGAGGTGGATGGTCTGTGGCTCGGTGGCGGGTTTCCAGAAACCCAAGCCGAAGCCCTGTCGGCCAATGTCCCAATGAAGGAGGCTCTGCGCGACCGCATTGCGGCTGGATTACCGACCTACGCTGAGTGTGGCGGTCTTATGTACTTGTCCAGGCAACTCTCCTGGGAAGGTCAGACTCACGAGATGGTCGGCGTTGTCCCCGGTGATTGCGTGATGGATTCGCGCCCGCAAGGGCGAGGACTGGTGGAGCTGGAAACCACCGTCGACTTCCCTTGGTCCGAGGTGCCCTCAGAACTGCGAGTGCCCGCACACGAATTTCACTACTCGCGTCTTGAAAATCTGGATGGCGGCCTTCGCTGGGGTTGGCGGGTCCGGCGCGGCACCGGCACGACCGAGGAAATGGATGGGCTGATCTTAGGCAATCTGTTTGCCAGTTATTGCCACCTGCGCCACACGGAACGCTTCGAATGGATCCGCTATTTTCTAGAGTTTGTGAGGAAAAAGTTTCCATAAAAAATAAGTTATCAACTATATATTCTATATTTATTATAAAATTTCACATTATTTTTTCATAAAAAGTATGTTATTATGTCTTATGCCGATATGAGAATAGGATTTCTTGACTCATGTGGCAACATATGGAGGAAGAATTATGCTTGTATCGTTCGCAGTCGAAAACTGGACCTGCTTCCGGAACCGACAGGAATTTAGTATGGAAACAGTCGGCCGGGTTGAAGACGATTTTGCATTCAATACCGAGGTTAGCCGATATCCACGACTCAACCGGGTGGCAACTATTTACGGTCCAAATGGGAGCGGTAAATCTCGTTTTGTCGAAGCCCTGGCTTTTATGAGAGATTTTGTCATGGAATCAGCAGGTGAAACCCAAGCGGGGGATTCTATTGATGTTGAACCATTTTGCTTCGACTCTCTATCCCTCGAAAAACCAACTCAGTTTGAAATTGTATTCATTCAAAAGAATACCGTATATGAGTACGGCTTCGCAGTCGACAATGAAAAAGTATGGGATGAATGGCTTTTCGTCCGTCCACCCGGTGGACGCATTCAACGATGGTTTAGACGAAGCTTTGATCCATCATCCGGGAAGCATGAATGGGTTTTTGGTCCTTCCTTTCAGGGTGCCCGAAATATGTGGCGTACCGCTACCCGCCCAAATGCTCTGTATGTCTCTACAGCAGCCCAACTGAACAGTAAATCTCTGTACCCAGTCATGGAATGGTTTCAAAATCTTGGAGTTTATCGATCAGATGAGGTTCTTTCCTGGTTCACATCTGAATTTCTCATGAATGAAAGCGACGGCTATGCACGTGTAATTGACTTCCTGAACCAAGCCGACATCCAGGTCTCTGACATCAAAGTCCGGGAAGAAGATATAGACCTTGAAATGGCAGGATCGCTCATTCGCATGGGAGATATGGAGCGCCTAAAAAATTTAGCAGGTCAAAAAGTTCCTAGACCAGAATTCGGACTACCCATCGAAAATTCTGACGATCTCGCTTACCTAGATTTCAATGAGCAATCGGATGGCACCCAGCGTATGTATGCATTCGCGGGTTTTTGGCTTGATGTCATTGACCACGAACGAGTCATGGTCGTCGATGAATTAGACCGTAGCCTACACCCCCACCTTGCCAAGTTTTTGATCGAGTTCATCAACCGCCCGAACAAAACTCGGGCCCAATTGATCGCAACCACCCATAACGTGGTGTTGCTTCAAAATCAAGATGTCCTTGATCGAAATCAAGTATGGTTCATGGAAAAAGATGCAAATCAGGCCGCATCGCTTGTGCCGTTGTCCGACTATCGCCCGCGCAAGAAAGAATCGTTACTACGTGGCTATCTTGGAGGACGCTATGGTGCGATTCCCAATGTCTCAGATCCCAGACTCAATTGACAAAGCATGCCCCCGCAAAAGTCTCGACGAGTCAAGCGCGGCCATCCCCGTAGAAGCGGAAAACCGCGCATCCTAATCCTATGCGAAGGCACGAGAACTGAACCAAATTATTTTGAAGGATTGAAAAGATCAAAAGCCCTCACCAGTGTGGTCGTGCGTACCCTGCGGCCGGGTCAAGTTGGCCCAACCGGATTGCTGAAGCGTATACGCGAGGAATTGAAAGAAGATTCGGGCTGGGATGAGGTCTACTGCGTTCTTGACCATGATGGGCGGGATGCGGAAATCGATTCTTTCGAGAAGAAACTAGCGGCCGTTGACCTTCAGGCTGATTCCTGCGACGTCAAAATGGTTCTTTCTCGGCCCTGCTTTGAATTTTGGCTGCTTCTACATTTCGAAATTACTGATCGTCCATTTTCCTCAGGGCCTCGTGGCACCGAATGCGAAGATGTGATCAAGCGACTTGGACGTCATCTGGATGTATATAATAAAAACGACTCCCAAGTTTTCGAGAAATGCCGAGAACATATTCATACCGCTCTCGACAATGCCGAGCGGCTGCGAAGAACTGCACGCTCACTCCCAGAGTCCCCTTCTGCCCCGCAAACGCAAATCGAGACCCTCGTTCGGCGACTTCTGAAACTCTCCCGAGGTTGGTAAAATCAAACTGGCTCGGCAAGCTATCCGGTTTTTCGATGGAAGAATCCACAATCACATCAAGAGGGCGAACTACTCTGCCCAAACCCGTGCGTGAAGCACTCGGAGTCGCCCCGGGAGATCGTGTGCGCTATGTCATCCTGGATGATGGTGTCCGCATCTTGCCAAGGCGGTCTATTGAGAGTCTGTTCGGTGCACTCAAATCACAGTACCGTGGACCGCCAGCGACACTGGAAGATATGGACCGTGCCATCGCGAAAGGAGCATGCGAAGAATAATTGTCCGATGTTCTAATTTTCAAATGCTGCGGGTCATGGCGGATGCTCGCCGCCTAAAAAACAACTCTCATCTCTGTGGCCTGATTACCCAAATAAATCGGCATGTGTACGATTCTATGAGAGTGGTCAAACGCTCATCCTCACGCCAAATGAGAAGCCCGTCAGGCTCGATATAACACTCCCGACAATCAGCCCAATACCCAAAAAGATCGTGAGGTCTATTGCGCTTATCTAATGGCTCGTTGGAGACTAACTTATCTATGATCTGCTGGAGTTTTTTCGGGTCTTTGCCGCGGCGGCTTGCTCTTTAATGTCTTTTTTGAGAAGTCTAACAATTTGATTTACATTCCTAGTATCTTCAGTCTTCGGTCTCGCAGCGGTAATCGGGGAATCCCGCCTCGGCCATTGCAAGTTCTTTCACGCAGCACCGCACACCCGACGCGGTCACCGTATCCGGTCCATGCGAAATAATTTTGGAAGCGACACACTGTTCTATCAGATCCATTGTGCCGTCAGCGTCCTGGATGAGAAGATAGGCAGCTTCACGGTCCAAGGCTGTGGCACAGAAATTCGGTGCGTCTGCCTCTAGCGCGCGGCATATTTTGTCGGCGTCTTCCTGCCAACCAGCCGCCGCCTGAGTCGCGACTGCCAGTAGTGCTGAAAATGCTAGTATTTTCATGATGTGCCTCCTGTTATGAAAGGGGAATTATATGCAATGCCAGCCAAAGGTTGTTTTTAGAGGATAGGTCACGCTGCTCAAATTTGTCCGTAAAGCACTCGGAATCCACCCAAGAGACTGCATTCGTTACACCATACGTGTAGAGAGATTTGGATTCTTTCCGCGAAACCAACAGTCCGATCATCTATCCCCCCCAATCGACGGAATGCCAACAAATTGAAAGCGAGGAATAGTTGTTCCGTCTTTCAATCTTGTTCGCGACCTTCCTCTTGCAAAACCTTTGACAAGGCTGCCGCAATTAGCCCTGCCGGTACAGCCACAATACCCAAACCGCACATGAGAATCAAAAAAGTGAACAGTTTTCCCCCTGCGGTTATGGGATAGAAATCTCCGTAACCAACAGTAGTCAAGGTCGTTACCGCCCACCACAAACTATGAAAAATCGACGGGAAGTTTTCAGGCTGAGCCTCATTTTCAAAGTAATAGATCCCTGCAGCCGAGAAATAAAGCAGCATCAGCGTGATACATGGAAATACAAGAGCTTCGGCTTTGGCATGCGAGAGAGCTTTTCCAAAGCGTTCCATTGCTTTGCTGTATTGAGCCATTTTCAAAATTCGGAAAATACGCAATAACCGAAAAACGCGTATGGAGCGAAGATCAATTCCAAGGGCAAGATAAAACGGAAGAATGGCAAGCAAGTCAATAATTCCGTAAAAACTGAAGATATAGTCTTTTTTGCTGGGTGCAGTAGCAACTCGCAAAACATATTCAACTGTAAACAGCACAGTGACTACAACTTCTGACAGATTAAGGAGTTCCTTAGTTGTAGAAGACAGGCCCGGCAATGTTTCAATCGACAAGGTGATAATCGAGAAAACGATTAAGAAGAGAACAAAAAAATCGAACGTGCGACCCGCGGTCGTATCGGATCGTTGCACAATGTCATAGATTTTCATTTTCAGTCTCCTGAGTTGTACTGGGCTACTGATATCCGCTGAATCTACGGATATTGATATTTGCTTTTTTATCCGGTTCCGGGATCCTCTATTCCATCAAGTTGACCGCCACCCCTTTTTCCTGCAGGCGGTCCGCCCGCACCTGAATGTAACGCTGGAATTCGTCGTATTCTAAATACGCACCCGAAGCGACATAATCCAGGATGGACTGCACATGAAAGGCCTTGACATAACCTTCGTTCCGGAAAACTTCCTGGCCTTCCGAGTCAAACATTACCTGCGTCGGGACAACCTTGACCCCCAAGTGCATCGCCCAGTTCAAGGAGTCCGTCTCTTTTCCTGAGGGAGTCGTCAGCGGTGCTTTCTCACGGATATTCAATACCGCAATTTCGAATTTCTCAAGAACATCCTGCGTTTCCGGTCGGCGAAAAATATCCTGATGCAACTCGTCGCAACCCAAGCATTCTTTTTGTTCGAACATAACTAATAGAGGCTTGTCGCGATCGCGATCCGTCAAGTCAAACGGCGGCCCGGGCAGGGTCGAAGACTCAACATGCAGAACACCGCTCCCGGCCTGCTTGTCCTGGCTTCCGTAGTATTCAACGAACCGCTCGCTCGTATAGCGTCGTTCTGAGATGAAACGCATCACGGCCCGGAACCGGGGCGGCTTGTAGTAGCCGTTCATGCGAAAGATGACCGAACCGTCTTCTCCAAAAACCAAGAGGGTCGGGGTAAACATCACCTTGGTCTTCATCGTGTACTCCCTTTCGGGCAAGGTCTCCCCGTCCACGTCTGTCACTTCCAGCGCACCAAAAATATTGATGGCAACGATATCGAAATTCTGCTGCGCATATTCGGCAATGTCGTGCTGGCCCAGGCCGTTCTCAATGAACATCTTGCAGTACGGACAACCATCCTGATAGAAATACAACATCAGGTGGCGACTTTCCGCAGAAGCTTCCTCGATATCTTCGTTCAGGTCCAGAAACGACTGCTTGAACCACTCCGGATGGGGCACGTAGCCTGGATTGGTCATGTCCGAGCCCAACGCAGGGTCAGACTCAGCCCAGGCCGCGGGCCAAGCCAGCATCCAGATCAAAAGAGCGGCAAAAAGCCTGCGCATAACTCCAGTTATTCTTCAAATTCCAGGTCGTCCGTGACCCCATCAATGCCAGCCTGGGCGCAGGCCTCGTCAATTTCCCCGGTCGCGCCGGAGACCCCGACACCCCCGTAGAACTGGCCTCCCGCCTCGATCGGCAGTCCGCCACGCAAATGAGTCAATTTCTTGCTGGCACGCGCCAAGGGCTTTGGAACTTCCATGCTTGGCAGGCGCATGTTCGCTGAAGTCTTTGCCTTTTTCTTGGCGATTTTGACCGTGACCGGTGAAGCCAACGCATGGCGCAACAACGCTTGGATCCGCCCGTCGCGCGCCACCACCACGGCGGTGACCTGATAGCCCTCCTTGGCGCAATGTTCCAAGGCAGTCACCACGATCCGCTGAGCAACATCCGCGGTAATCAATTTGACCGTGACCGTGTTGCCTGCAACAGCAGATGCTGCAAAGCACAGCAGCAATAAACCCGTAGCAACTCGCTTCATGAATTCCTCCTTTTTCAAATCCCGATTCCTGGATTGTTTTGAACGTTCAGCAAACGTGGCTGGTTGAGTGTCGCAAGATTGACTTCCTTCTGTGAAAGCAGCCAATTCTTCACTATATCCCAAACCGGCGGCCCCGGCGCCACCGAGCCGACGACCCCCCACCCCGTCACCTTGTAGCGGCGCTTCAGGTCTAGTTCCGCGCCGTCGCGGGTGCGCAAGTCCCGGAGTCTGTCCCCGATCGGGGCCGTCGGGTCCAAGCTGTATTCGATCCCGGCCACACGCACCATGTCCCCTCCCTGCTGCAGGTAGGGGTCCAGGTTGAAGAGATTGTCCGCCACATCCTCCAAGATCAGCTTGACCTGCTCCCCGCTCATCTCGTTCATGTACGTTTCTGGATACGTGATGGCCGTCTGAGCCAAGACGTGCTCCATGGTCAGGATTTCACCCGGCAATACGCTCGTCCCCCAGCGGAAGCCCGGAGACAGGGCGATTTCGGCATCGTAGTGCTCCAGAAGCGCCTCGCAGATGACCTGGTCGAAAGTCCCGTTGAAATTGCCCCGGCGGTACAGGGTCTGCCCCGCCACCGCAAGCGGCTGATTCAGGGTTTCCAAGTACGGGAACCGCGCCTGATCGATCCAGTTCTGCATTTCAGGATCCGGCGGAAGCATCGAGGAGAACACCGGGAGCAAGCGATAGCGGGCGTCAGTCATGCGGCCCTGCTTCACTTGAAAATCCATGACGCCCAGAAATTTTCCATTCGACCCCGCATTGGTCACCAGCGTCATTCCTCCGGGATTCTTGATCTTGATAGCTGCCGGCACCCCGTCGTGGGTATGCCCGCCGAAAATCGCATCTAGTCCCGACACCCGGGAAGCGAGCTTGAGATCCACGTCCATGCCGTTATGCGACAACAGCAAGACAAGGCTCGGGTTGTGGCGTGCCCTGATCTCGCCGACCAATGTCTGCAGGGCAGCCTCCTGGATGCCGTAATTCCAGTCGGGGACGAATCGCCTGGGATTCGCGACCGGCGTATACGGGAACGCCTGCCCGATCACAGCCACCTGCACACCCCCAACATCGCGCAGGGTATAAGGCTGGAATGCGTGCCCGGTCTCTTCGTCGAATGCCGGACGTTCATCAAATAAGGCCTCTTCCGTCAGGAAAACGTTCTGGGCAACGAATTCAGCTTCCGACTGCGCCAGATTGGCGCGCAGCGCTTCCTCTCCGTACGTGAATTCCCAGTGTCCCGTCATCACGTCCACGCCCAAGCGGTTGCACGCTTCCACCATATCCGCGCCCTGACTCCACATGGCCGTTGCCGATCCCTGCCAAGTATCTCCACCGTCCAGCAACAAGGTGTGATTTGCGCCTGCAGCCTCCCTCAAACGCGAAATCAAGGTGGATAGATGCGCAAAGCCCCCCACCTTGCCGTATTTTTCCGCCAAAGACGGGAAATCGAGATAAGTCAGCGCATGCGCTTCCGCACCACCTGCACTCAGACCAAAGTGATCCAGGAAAGCTTGCCCGACCAAGTGAGGTGGTCGGCCCCGTGCCGGGCCGAGTCCCAGATTGGTATCCGGCTCACGAAAGTAGACCGGCAGCAACTGCGCGTGACAGTCGGTGAAATGCAGAATTCGGACGTTGCCGAAAGATGGAAGGTCGTACAAGGCATCCGCAGCCCGCGCACCGCGGTACGGCAGGATTCCTGCCGCCGAAGCCGCCACCATCACCGACAGAAATTCGCGTCGGTTCAGGTGCATCGGGATTTTATTGCAGGAAAGGATCGAGCCCGACGTTGCCGGCCTGCGAAGTCATCTGCTCGTAGCCCCGCTGTCCTTGGTGCTCCGCTTGCTTCGCCAACTTGATCGCCTCTTCGAAGTCGCCTTCCTCGGCTTGCTTCTTGGCCTCCTTCAGCATCTTTGCGGTATCGCGCCATTCGCCGCTGACCGAAGCCGCTTTCTGCTGCGCAGCGACCGCTGCCTCGTATGCCTTGTCGAAGTCCGCCTGATCGGCCGCCAACGCAACCGTCGAACCCAAGCATAAGACCAAAACCACAAAAACTGGCATCTTCGATTTCACGATGTCCTCACTTCCGTGCTGCCGGCCCGTTCAGGGGCAAGCCGTTGCTCATATGGGTATGGAAATATTCCAGGTTCCGGTATTCCTCGCCCTGGGCCTCGAATGGCTTGGCGCGAACCTGCTTGTTGCACCCGGTGTAGCGGCGGTGCAGGGTTCCAATCGCGCCCCACTTCGACCGGTAGACCGGCCAGCCGGTCGCTTGGCCCAGCGCAGGGCTTAGGGGTTCGGTCCGAAGCGTGCGTCCCGCCATGCTGAAATGGCAATGCGCGCAAGCGAAATTCAGTTGGCCGCGGCGCGTGAAATAGAACTCGCGCCCCTTCTTGTATGCCTCCAATGCACCGGGCTCATCCTCGGGCACCACCACATTGATGATCTGGCCCCGTGATTCATACGCCATGTAAGCCAGAAGATCCACGATCGGACCTTTCTTGTACTTCAGCGGTTCTTCGCCGTTGGCCTCGCGGCACTGATTGATCGCAAGCGCCAAGGTGACAACCTGCCCCTGTTCCTTGTCCCACCGTGGATAGTGATGCTGTACGCCCGGCTCGCCGAAGCAGTCCGTATAAGACTTCCCGTTGGCGAACGGGGTGTTCCACATTTCTTCGCCATTGCCGACCGCGATCTCATAAGGTGGAAATTCCTCGATCAACAGCCAGTTTTCATACCAAGCCTTGTTCAAAGCGTATGTGCCATTGGCGAAATCTTCCCAAGCAATCTCGGGAAACTTTTCCGTAAAAAACTTCTGGATCGCTTCCAAATCCTTCTTGGGACTCACATTGGCATCCAGGCTTTCCGCGCCCGCATTGGCCACCAACCCCGCCAGCAGCAGGGAAGCCGACCAAGCCAAGACTTTTCTGGAGATCATTTGACCTCGGCTTCTAGCGAATCCGAATGGCCATCGTTGTCCGTCCAGCTCAGAGTCACGATGTCACCCTTGGAGCCTTTGTATTTGAACGACAGATACGGATTCTTGGAGACGCCCGTCCCCCAGTTCGCGGTAAAGACGACCTTGTCGCCGACCGTCGCGGTGACTTCCTGGATAAAGTGCGCCGGAATGATGTTCCCGTCTTCGTCCTTACGCAGGCCTGTTTCCATCGGATGAGTAATCAGGGCCTTCACGGTCACGATGCCGTTTTTTTCCTTAGCCCGTACACGCATGCTTCCTGCCATGATTTTGCCTCCTGGTTTAGCCGCCGCAGCCGCCAATGGTTACTTTGACTTCCCGCACACCGGAATATGACTTGCCGCCCGCTTCAACCAGTGCCACGACGTTGGATGTCTTGAGCATCTTCACTCGGGTCGAGACATACGGAACCGAATCGGCGGTCAGATCGTACGTGGACGTCAACGGCAGAGGGTTCTGCTCGACCACGATACTGATCCGGGTCACGTCTCCCAGCGTCGTGGAAACCGAAATCGGGACCACTGCGCCGTTTTCCGCAATGTCGGGGGCGGTGATGGTGATCGCGTCGCTGGGTGCCGGTTTGCTGCTTGCCAGCATGTCGATCAGTGCGTTGGACTCTTGAGCCTCAAACGCCTCTTTGGGCCAAGCGGCCTGCACGGAACCCGCTACGCATAGCGTCCCCAAGCCTAGACCCGCTGTTAGAAAAGTTCTTCGATCCATAATCTTGTTCTCTCCCGGCTACAGAGTGTGTATGAATTCGACAACCTTGTCGATTTCCTCTTCCGTCAGAATCTGGTGCTTGCCGAACGGCGGCATCATGGCGTGCGGCCGGAACTGGGTCTGATCCCAGACATTCTGCCGCAAGACTTCCTTGTCGGGGAAACGCGCCTGCATCGCGATCAGCGGCACCGAGATGGTGCCCGGAACCTCGCCCCCTGCGATCGAGTGGCACGAGAGGCAGTTTCCCTTTTTCCTGTCGAAGGCGATTTGCCGTCCTTCTTCGGTCATTGCGTCGTCCGCCTGCGCCAATGGCGCGAAGCCTACGCATGCGACGACCAGCAGCAACGACAAGCTAGAGAATTTCACGTTTGATGCCTTGAAATCCGCAACGGCGTGACATTATACCTAAAGAAAATAAGGGTTTTTTGACAAAAATCTTACGAAAAACGCTTAGAATATTGGCGAAAATCTATCACTGCTGATAGACTGCTATGCGGATGGGCGATTAGCTCAGGGGGAGAGCGCTGCCTTCACACGGCAGAGGTCGCTGGTTCAATCCCAGCATCGCCCACCACTCCCGATCACACCTCGCTCTAGCGATGCGAAACGTATCGTCGCCTGCTAGAATTTCAATGTGTTCCGCCCCCATCGGTTAAGCGGATAAACCACGGGATTCCTAATCCCGGACTGGTGGTTCGAATCCACCTGGGGGCGCCACCCCTCAGATCGGGCAGACGATCTCGCCGAGGTGCTTGCTCAGGCGCATGTTCTCGTCATAGTCGATCGGCACCACGATCAGGGACGGCCCCTCTTCCTCGAACGCCGCCTCCAATGTCGCCTCAAGATCCCGGCTGGCCGTCACCACGTGCCCGTGCCAGCCGAATGCCCGAGCCAGTTCCAGCCAATCCGGATTGGTGAATTCCAGCTCCGTGTGATTGTCGAACTGTTGCTCCTGCTTCCAGGAAATCAGCCCGTAACCGCCGTCCTCCCACACCATCACGACAATGGGCACGCCCAAGCGGCGAGCGGTCTCCATTTCCTGCACGTTCATCAGGAACCCGCCATCGCCGCAGATCGCCAGGATTCTGCGATCTGGATGTATGAGGCTTGCCGCAATCGCCCCGGGCAGCGCAAATCCCATTGAGCAAAACCCGTTAGGAATCAAGCAGGTATTGGGTTCGTGGCAGTGATAGTGGCGGGCGATCCACATCTTGTGCGCACCTACGTCGGACAGCAAGATGTCCGACGGGCCCATGACTTCACGCACGTCCCAAAGCACTTTTTGGGGACGCAACTTCCCATTTGTATCGTCGTCCTTGTAGGCGGCGAACTCGCCCAGCATCTCTTCCCGGACTCTTTTCTCCCGGGACAAGTCCCAATCCATTTTCCCGTTCGCCCGCGCCCGCTCGTTGAGCATGGCCAGGGTCTGGCCCAGATCGCCGACCAGTTCCACTTCAGGATGGTAGTGAAAATCGATCTCAGCCGGCTGGAAATCCGCATGAATGATGGTCTTGGTCCCATCCGGATTCCAGAGATGCGGATGATACTCGACCATGTCGTAGCCCAGGGCCAGCACCAGATCCGCCGCGTCGATCGCGCAGGCTACCAGATCCTTGGCCCCCAAGCCAATGGTGAACAGGCAGTAGTCTTCGTCCATGTTGACACAGCCTTTCGCCATGAACGTGCTGATCACGCCGATGTCGGTCTGCTCGCAGAACATGCGAAGCTGCTGGCTGGCCCGGATCCGGATGCAACCATTCCCGGCAAGGATCACAGGACGCCGCGCCCGGCACAGCATGTCGAAAGCCAGATCGATCTGCTCTTCGGCCGGGATCGGTCTGCGGAAACGAACCGGGGCAATCGGCTCTACGTCCGTGTCTCGTTTTGCAATGTCCTCCGGCAATTCAAGGTGGACGGCACCAGGTTTTTCGCTACGCGCGATGCGAATCGCCTTGCGCACAATCTCCGGAAGGCTGTTCGGCTGGATGATGCTGGTCGACCATTTCGTTACCGCTTGAAACATGCTCACGGCATCCATGATCTGGTGGGATTCCTTGTGCTGGCGAGCGGTGGAGCCCTGACCGGTCAGCACCAGCATCGGCGACCGATCCATGTTGGCGTTCGCCACGCCCGTCACCAGGTTGGTGGCGCCCGGACCCAAGGTTCCCAGACAGCCTGCCGGCTGCCCGGTCAACCGACCGTACACATCGGCCATGAATGCCGCCCCCTGCTCGTGCCGGGTCAGAATAAACTGAATCTTGTCCGACTTCGACAGGGACATGAGGAAATCTGCGTTCTCTTCCCCAGGAACGCCGAATATATACTCGATGCCCTCGGCCTCAAGGCAGCGGACAAACAGGTCAGAAGTCTTCATGTGAAAAGCCTCGTGCGCCCATTGTAGACTTAGTGTTTGCGCGCCAGAGTCAGGCCATCGCCGATCGGCACCAAGCTGACCATGACCCGGGAATCTTTCGCCAGCATCCGGTTGAATTCCCGGATGGCAACCGTGTCGGATTCCTGTTCGGCAGGATCCGCCACCCGCCCGGACCACAGGGTGTTATCCACCGCGATCACCCCGCCAGGCCGGATCAAATCCAGCAGGTGCTCGTAGTAAGCCTGATAGTTCCCCTTGTCGGCATCGATGAAGGCAAAATCGAAGCGTCCGGCCTCTCCGGACTCGCGCATCTGAGCCAAGGTTTCAAGCGCCGGAGCCAGCCGCAGGTCAATGCGTTCCGCCACTTCGGCCTGCTCCCAGAACTCCCGCCCGATCGCAGTCCATTCCTCGCTGATGTCGCAGCATACGACCCGTCCGCGGGGTCCAACCGCCTGCGCCATGCACAAAGCACTGTAACCGGTGTAGGTACCAACCTCGATGACCTGCTGCGCATTCATCAGTTTGAGCAACAGCTTGAGGAATTGTCCCTGCTCGGGGCTGATCTGCATGTAGTGTTCCTCCAGCGTGGCCGTTCGGTCGCGCAGGGCGCGGGCCACCGGATCCTCGTCAACTGATACTTCCAGCAAATACTGGTGCAGCGCGTCGTCCAGGCCGAAGGTTCGCGTACTCATGACCCTTCCTGCAAGACGGTATGTACAGTTCGGTTGCCGAGCGGCTGCACGGGGCGGGCATTCCGCCCTTTTTGCTGTTCCAGCCAACGCTGCTCCGCCGATCCCAGGGTCATCGGCTCCATCGCCAATAGCCAATTAACCCCTTCGGTGCACGGCGGCATCGTCAAGGATCCTCGATAACCCACGAAACGGCTCTGCCGGGGAATCAGTCCGGTCGGGTCAAGGGTCAGCGGCTCTCCAGCCTTGGCAGCCTGCAACCAATCCCAGAAAGAGTCAGGAAAAGCCTGCTCCGCATCGGGGCGCAACGGGATCCCAAGCACGGCGATCTCCCCCGAATCGGTTACATGCACTAGGTGGAGTTCTCCCGCCTCTGCACTATCCGACCACAAGTGTTCACCCGGAGTATGGAAGTGGAATTGCCTCAAGGAAAAGGTCCGATCCCCGAGTAGCAACCGGGAACCCGGCTCCATATCCACCCGGACGGCGTACACGTTGTCGCTCAGTCGTCCAATCGTCGGTTGATAGTGGAGCGCAAGACATTCGACCGTCGGCTCCACCTCTCCCCCCGACAAGGCAATTGGGGACTGTTCCTGGCCCTCGGCACATGCTTTCCAATCCGAATGCAACTGCCCCCAGTGATCCGGGCCTTCACTCCCACAGTAGCTCCAGCAGGGCAATTCTTTAGGTTTACGCGAAGTCACGGCAAGAGTCCGGTCCACTGAAAGAGACAACCCGAAGCATGCGAATGAGCTTAGGAAATTCCGTCGATTCCGCGTCGCGGGAACCTCCGGCTAATGGAAGAGGCACTCGATTCGCTTTCGGGCATCAAAATTACGAGCCATTGTACCTGTCCACTCCCAGCGTCCCGGACGCGAATGCCGTAGAATATGCGCGCCTTTTGAGGATTTGCCATGCCTCTCCCCGACCAGATCGCCCCGTCCATCCTGTCCGCGGATTTCGCACGCCTTGGTGCGGAAGTGGATGCAGTTGTCGAGGCCGGGGCCGACATGATCCACTTTGACGTAATGGATTACCATTACGTTCCCAACCTCACTATCGGTCCGCTGGTCTGCGAGGCCCTGCGCAAGCACGGCGTCACTGTGCCCATAGACGTTCATTTGATGGTGACCCCGGTGGACGGGCTGATTACCGACTTCGCCAAGGCAGGGGCCAGTTCCATTACGTTTCACCCGGAAGCGACCCAGCATGTGGACCGCAGCCTGCAATTGGCCCGCGACCTCGGCTGCAAGAATGGGCTGGTGCTCAATCCGGCCACGCCTTTGAGTGCCCTGGATCATGTTCTGGACAAGATCGACATGGTCCTGCTGATGTCCGTCAATCCCGGGTTCGGGGGGCAGTCCTTTATCCCTCAAACTCTGGAGAAGATCCGCCAGGTCCGCGCTCGGCTCGACACCTGCGACCAGCCGGTCCGCCTGGAAGTCGATGGCGGCATCAAGGTAGACAACATCGCCAGCGTGAAAGAGGCTGGGGCGGATACGTTCGTCTGTGGCTCTGCCGTCTTCGGCAGCGACGATTATGCGGCCACGATGGCCGCGATGCGCGCAGAGCTCGCCCGGATCTGAAGGCATCAATCGAATCTAGTACGGCACAACTGTCAAGCGGGGTACACCCAGACGCTTGAATCAATATCAAAGGGCAGAGGTCTTGCCTTCCGGAATTACAAATTACTGGCTTTAAGCCGTGACGAAATGTTCAACTGAAATCTTTTCAGCACGGTCTTGAGCCTGCCACAGATCGTACGCCATCTGCATCCCGAGCCAAGTCTCAGGAGTCGAACCAAATGCCTTTGATAGACGGATCGCCATATCAATGGAAATGCCCGTACGCTCGTTTACGAGCTCGGAAAGCGCCTGACGCGTGACTCCCAAGCCTTGAGCAGCCCGAGTGACGGAAAGCCCTAGAGGCTCGAGGCATTGCCTTTTTACAATTCCGCCTGGATGTGGAGGATTCTTCATTGCCATATTCGACCTCCTCAGTGATAGTCCACGTAATCAACTTCAACTGCCGATCCATTTTCGAACCGGAATGTTACTCGCCAGTTCCCGGATACCGAAACCGCGTAATAACCCCTTTTTCGACCTTTCAGCCCATGCAACCGAAATCCTGGAAGATTCATGCCTTGCGGCGTTCTGCTAAGGTCAAGAGCAGCCAAAATATCCACCAGTTTTTGTACGTGTTCCTGTTTTACGTGTCGCGTCGTTTTGCGATCGTATAACGCTTTTAGTCCACGATGCTTAAACGACTTGATCATATCGAATATCTTATCATGCAACCTGTCAGTTGACAATTGACAATCACGGGCGTGAGACCACGGTGCCCGGCTCAAATAAGGTACAATGCCGTCATTCACATTGGCTGACGAAATAGGCTTATGGGCGGCATCAGCATCTGGCAGATTCTTGTCATTCTGGCCATCGTGCTGCTGCTGTTTGGCACCAAGCGCTTGCGCAACATAGGCGGCGATCTGGGCGAGGCCATCAAGGGTTTCAAGCAGTCCATGCAGTCTGCATCACAGACTGAGAAGTCCGATACCGACGATTCCACCGAATCCAAGAAAGACACTCCGGGCAGTTAGCGCCTGACTGGTGGCAACAATGCCACCCAAACTCTTGACATTTGGAAGCAAGCAAACTGCCTGCTTCCCGAGTCGCCCCCTTTTGTCGGCTTCGTGCGGCAAAAAATGGCGTCTACCCCAATCTTATGAATCAGTGCTCCATTTGGAACTTCTTTCTATAAAGAAGGTCTTTTATATTTTGCAAGATTTTCTTGCATTAGATATAATGCAATCGAGACACTGGGGGGGCAAGACCATGTCTGAACAAATAATCGGGCGTAGAATCAAAGCATTACGAGAAAAAAGAAACTTAACACAAGATGAACTCGCAGATCTTTTCGAATTCAATGACCGGCAAACTGTTTCTGCCATCGAAACTGGGGCGCGCCGCGTCACTGCTGATGAACTGGTGCTTGCTGCCGAGAAACTCGGCGAGCCAATCGACTATTTCACTGATCCGTTCCGACTCGTCGGCGAGGGATGTTTTTCATGGCGACAGACAAGCGTGAACACTAAACAGTTGGATGCATATGAACAACATGCAGGAAGCTGGATTGCCGCATTTCGGACTTTACGCTCTCAGGTAGGACATGAAATACCCCTCCTGCGGCACACCCTCACTCTTGATCGCTATTCGAGCTATGAGGATGCCATGCAGGCGGGGGAGCGATTTGTCAGCCAGTTTGGACTCGGGAAAGCGCCTGCCTTGCAACTTGCCGAAGTGATGGAGAATGAACTGGATATTTTGGTGCTGATGGTCGATGCAACTGATGGCGTCTCCGGCGCCGCCTGTCACTTAGCTGATTTGGATGCAGTACTGATTGCTCGCCACGAGGTTTCAGGCCGCCGCCATTTCGATCTTGCTCACGAACTTTTCCATATTCTCACTTGGGAAGCCATGCCGCCCAAGCATATAGAGGAGGTAGAAGAAAAACCCAGAAATCGCGTGGAGCAGCTTGCCAATAATTTCGCCGCCGCGGTGCTCATGCCGTCAGAGGTTCTGGATCAGTTTGGTGATTGGTCAGACCTCACGGAGGAAAAACTGATTGCCCACTTGAACCTTGTCGCAGACGAACTGCATGTGACATCCTCGGCACTGAAGTGGCGTCTGACAGCACTCGGAAAAATAAAAAAGACGATTGCAAATTCATTGCCCGAAGCCAAACTGCACAACAACGGGCGCAGTTCTGCCACAGAAAAAGTCCCTCCCCCTCTATTCTCGCCATCCTTCCTGGAAGTGATTGGAAACGCCATCGAAGAGGGAAAGGTTTCGGTCAGACGTTTGGCTCGGTTACTTGACATGTCCGTAGACGACCTCTCAAACCTGTTCACGGAACATGGCTTGAAAAGCCCAATTTTCCTGTGAGGCACCATGACCCAACCCGAAGAGCCCATACTGGTCGACACCAATACGATCATAGAGGCTCATCGAGTAGAGAGCTTGGAAATACTGGTATGCAACTATCGCATAGAGACTGTTGAAGAGTGTGTGACAGAAACTCAGACAGGATTTCCAAATCGACCGGAGGAACAACAGATTGATGCGCGAGCATTGCGTTCGTCACTAGCAATTGTTCACTTTGTCGAAGACAAAGAAAAGGCTAAGCTTGCATTGCAAATACAGGGTATCCACTTGGATGATGGCGAAGAAAAACTTTGGGCTCACGCTTTAAGCCGGGATGATATGTGGTTACTTTGTGGCCCCGACACAGCCAGCATTCATGCTGGTGTGCGACTCGGATTTCGTGAGCGATTGATAACACTGGAATCGCTTTTCAATGGCATTGGTCACAATCCAAGGATACCCCTGAGAGATGCTTACACTGAACGATGGCTACGAAGAGCACTCGACAAACTAGTTCTCGAAGAAACCTTCGGTCCAGCATAGACTACATCAGTTACGGACTTCACTTCAGGAGAATTAGCCGTCCCAAGGCAGGCTTCTTTTAATCCTTGCCCTCCAAGTGAATCCTGTCTGCGCGTAAAATGCGGGCACCAAACAACGGACTTTTCCGTGAACGACCACCCTACCTTGAGCCAAGCTCAATTCGAGCGCTACCGTTCCGAAGGCTGTACGCATGTCCCGCTGGTGACCATGCTGCCGGCAGGCCAGCACAAAGCCTTGGCCTTGTACGCGCCGATAGCGAATCAACCGGGCAGTTACCTGCTTGAATCCGGAGAAATTGATACGCATGCCGGACGGTACTCGATCATCGGCATGCCCACCGCGACCGAACTGATTTACCAAGACGGCCGGTTTCGCATCGTGGAAGGCAGCGAGACCCGAAGTGCCCAGGAGACCGACGACCCGTTGTCCTGCGTGGAAGACTACCTGCACAGTCACAAAGTCGCCCCCCTGACGGAAGACTTGCGCTTCGGGGGCGGCCTGGTCGGCTATTTCGGCTACGACCTGATCCGAACCATCGAGCCGGTTCTAGCCGGGAGCCGACCGGACGACTTGCTCGGCCTGCCGGACCTGTGGTTGCTTCGCTCGACCGAACTGATCATGCTGGACAACCAGACTGGGCAGATCTTGCTGATCGTGAACCAGCCGGTAGATGTTCCGGAAGCCTATGCTGCAGGATGCCAGCGGTTGCAGGAATTGCGTGCCCAAGTCGAAGAGACCCCAGAGCCGGAACCACTGGTGGACACACCGGACCAGGAATCCTCGTTCACATCGGGATTTACCGAGGCCGGGTTCTGCGAAGCGGTTCAGACGGCCCGCGAATACATCATCGCGGGCGATCTGATGCAGGTCGTGCTCTCGCAGCGGCTCAGCCGGCCCTACCAGGGCGATCCGTTTCACATGTACCGCGGCCTGCACGAGCTCAACCCTTCTCCCTACATGTATTTCCTGAATCTAGGCCCGGTCCAGGTGGTCGGCTCCAGCCCGGAAATCCTGGTGCGACGCGAGGACGATGACGTCACGGTGCGCCCGATCGCCGGGACCCGCTGGCGCGGCGAGACGGAAGAAGAAGACCGGAGGCTGGAGGCGGAACTTCTGGCCGACCCGAAAGAATGCGCCGAACACCTGATGCTGATCGACCTCGGTCGCAACGATATCGGTCGGGTCTGCCAGCCGGGCACGGTCCGACTGACCGAACAGATGGTGATCGAGCGCTACTCCCATGTCATGCACATGGTCTCAAACGTGGAAGGCAAGCTGTCGCCGGGAATCTCGACCCAAGACGTACTGCGGGCGACTTTCCCCGCCGGAACGGTCAGCGGCGCCCCCAAGATTCGGGCCATGGAGATTATCGACGAGCTGGAACCGTCAAGCCGCGGCATTTATTCCGGAGCCATCGGCTACTTCGGATGGGACAGGAACCTCGACACCGCTATCGCCATCCGAACCGCAATCGTTCACAATGGGCAGATTCATGTGCAGGCCGGAGCCGGGATCGTTTACGATTCAATTCCGGAGCGAGAATGGCATGAAACCATGCACAAGGCGCAAGCCTTGCTCCAGGTCGCGGACCGGTACTGCTGAATACGGATTGCCATCATGTTGCTCCTGATCGACAACTACGACTCGTTCACCTACAACCTGGTGCAGTATTTCGGTGAGCTCGGCGTCGAGGTCAAGGTGGCGCGCAACGACCAGATCAGCCTGGAGACGATTCGCGCCATGGCGCCACGGCACCTGGTAATTTCGCCCGGTCCCTGCACCCCGAACGAGGCCGGTATCTCGGTCGCAGCAGTCCAGGAATTTTCAGGCCAGATCCCCTTGCTTGGCGTCTGCCTGGGGCACCAAAGCATCGCGCAAGCGTTCGGCGGCACAATTGTCCGTGCAACCCACATCATGCACGGGAAGACTTCCTCCATCCGACACCAAGGAAAGGCATTGTTCGAGAATCTGCCGCAACCACTAACGGCCACCCGCTACCATTCACTGGTGGTACGCCAAGACGATATCCCCTCGTGCCTCAAAGTTACCGCCTGGACCGACGACGAAGACAACGAGATCATGGGACTGCAGCATGAAACCTACCCAGTGTTCGGCGTCCAGTTCCATCCGGAATCGATCCTGACCGAAAGCGGCCATGCGCTGCTGCAGAACTTCCTCGACCAGACATGACCCCGGATCACGCCCTCGAGATCGCCCAAGCCGGTTCCGACCTCGACGCCGCACAGATGGAGGCGTTGATGCGCTCGATCATGGCAGGCGAAGTGGAACCAGATAAACTCAAGGCCCTGCTGATCGCCTGGCGCGACAAAGGCGAAGCGGTTTCAGAAATCGTCGGGGCCGCAAGGGCTATGCGCGCCTGTTCCGTGCGCATCAACGTCAATGCGCCGCGAATTCTCGACACCTGCGGCACCGGCGGCGATGGCCTGAGGACTTTCAATGTTTCCACCGCCGTGGCAATCGTTGCTGCGGCAGCAGGTGTTACCGTGGCGAAACACGGTAATCGCGCAGTCAGTTCCAGCAGCGGCAGCGCCGATGTGCTCGCCGCAGCCGGCCTTGCGATCGACCTTCAGCCAGAGTCGGTGCGCCACTGTATCGAAGAAGCCGGAATCGGTTTCCTGTTCGCCCCCTCTCACCACCCGGCAATGCGGCACGCCGCTCCAGTCCGCAAGGAGATTGGGACCCGGACACTGTTCAACTTGTTGGGCCCCCTGACTAATCCGGCTGGCGCCACCCATCAGTTGATCGGGCTGTTTGATGCCCGCTGGCTGCGCCCCTACGCCGAAACCCTGGCGGAACTGGGCAGCACGCGCGCCATGGTGGTGCACTCGCGGGACGGCATGGACGAACTCTCTCTGAATGCGCCAACCGATTTCGCCCTCTTGGATCAGGGGGAAGTCTCCACCGGTACGCTGGATCCTAAAGCGCACGGATTCGAACCCGTGGACCCGGCTTCACTGCAGGCCGATTCTGCCGAGGACAGCCTCGCTATGATTCGCGAGGCATTTGTTGGTAAACCTTCACCCGCAGCAGACCTGATCTGCCTTAATGCTGGCGTAGCACTGCATACCGTCGGAAACGTCGAGGACGTGAGCGACGGCATCCATCAGGCCCGCGTCATCCTTGAAGACGGTTCCGCTGCCGCCGAACTGGATCAGCTTGCACAAATCACCCAGCGTCTGAAGCAGGAGGAAGCCGATGCAGATGCTGGATGAGATTCTGGCGCACAAGCGCGATGAAATCGTACGGAAAAAAGGCAAGGTTTCGGAAGCAGGGTTCCGGGAGATGGCACATGAAAATCCATCGCCCGGCGGCTTCCGCGATGCTCTCAAGGCCGCGATCGCACAGGATCGCCCGGCCGTCATTGCCGAACTTAAAAGAGCCTCTCCGAGCCGGGGCGTCATCCGCGAAGACTTCGATCCGACTGCCATAGCCAGCAGTTACCAGCGCGGCGGTGCTACCGCCCTGTCGGTACTGACCGACGCAAAGTATTTCAAAGGCTCTGGAGTCGTCCTGGAGTTGGCTCGACGAGGTTCCACCCTACCCATTCTGCGCAAGGATTTCATACTCGACCCCTACCAAGTCTACGAAAGCTGCGCCATGGGAGCCGCCGCCATCTTATTGATTGTTGCGGCCCTGTCGGATGATGAACTCAAGGAACTCCAACAACTGGCTCGAACCTTCGGGCTGGACGTGCTGGTGGAAGTGCACGACGGCGAAGAACTGGATCGCGCGGTATCGATCGGTGCGGATCTGATCGGCATCAACAACCGCAACCTGCAAACCTTCGATGTGAGCTTGGACACAACCGTCCAACTGGCCCCGCAAGCACCCGAAAATGCTGTTGTGGTCGCGGAAAGCGGCATTCACACCCCGGAGGACATCGCCAAGATTCGTGCCTGCGGTGTGCAGGCTTTCCTGATCGGCGAGAGCCTGATGCGGGCGGACAATCCTGGCGACCGCTTGGCCGAACTGTTGCAGGAAGCATGAAAGCGCGCGTTACCTGGCAGGAACACCGCACGTTCGTCGGAGAATCCGGCAGCGGGCACACGGTTGTCATGGATGGAGCACCCGAACACGGTGGACGCAACCTTGCCGCGCGTCCGATGGAAATGATGCTGCTGGGCATGGGTGGATGCAGCGCATTCGATATAGTCGGCATGCTGGAACGCGCCCGCCAGCCTCTGGATCGGCTGGAGTTGGAAATCGAGGCTGAACGGGCCGAGGACATTCCCCAAGTATTCACCCGCATTCACGTGATTTACCGGGCATTCGGCAACGGCCTGTCGGAAGCGCAGGTTCGCCGTGCCGTCGACCTCTCGGTCACCAAATACTGTTCCGCCTCCCTGATGCTCGGAGAAACCGCCGAAATCACCTACGATCTTGAACTGATCGAAAACTGATGGGCACTCCGCCCGAATGGACCGCCCTGGATCCTCGCCACCTGTGGCATCCGTACGCACCTGCTCCTGATCCTCTTCCGGCACACCCGGTCGTCGGTAGCGAAGGTGTCCACCTGATATTGGCCGACGGACGCAAATTGGTCGACGGGATGGCCTCCTGGTGGTGCGCCATCCACGGTTACCGGCATCCGGACATGGTGCGGGCCCTGCAGGAACAGATTGATGCCCTGCCGCATGTCATGTTCGGCGGGCTGACCCATGAACCCGCCGCACGACTGGCCAAGCGGCTGGCCCGGCTCTCTCCTGGGGATCTCAATCGGGTTTTCTTTTGCGATTCCGGCTCTGTTTCGGTTGAGGTCGCCCTAAAACTGGCCGTACAGTATTGGCAGGCACGCGAATGTCCGGAGAAATGTTGCTTCCTCGCCCTTCGCGGAGGCTACCACGGCGACACTTTCGCCGCCATGTCAGTCAGCGATCCGGATAACAGCCTACATGACCGCTTTCGCAACCTGCTGCCGCGGCAGTACTTCACTCCACAACCCCCCGACGCAGATTGCACCGCATCCGAACTGGAAGACGCCTGTGCGCGGTTCGAAGCTGATCTCGTTGCCCACCAGTACGCACTCGCAGGAGTCGTGTTGGAGCCCGTGCTTCAGGGGGCTGGAGGATTCCATCCCTACCCGCCCGCATTCCTGACACAGGTCGCCGCCCTGTGCGCCCGGCATGAAGTGCTTCTGATTGCCGACGAAATTGCCACCGGGTTCGGAAGAACCGGGACCCTGTTCGCCTGTGAACAAGCCGATGTCGTCCCGGATATCCTGTGTCTCGGCAAGGCGTTGACAGGCGGCATGCTGAGTTTGGCAGCCACGTTGACTCGCGAGGAAATCGCCAAGGTGGTCAGCGAAGCTGGACCATTCCTGCACGGTCCCACGTTCATGGCGAATCCTGCAGCCTGCCGAGTCGCTCTGGCAAGCCTGGATCTTTTGGAATCCCGGGACTGGAAGGCCGAAGTCACTGCGATCGAGGAAATTCTGAGGCGCGAATTGCTGCCATTGCAGTCAGCCAAAGGTGTCGCGAGGGTACGCGTGCTCGGCGCATTTGCCGTTGTCGAGACTTCCGAACCGGTAGATGCCTCAGCCTGGCAGGCTTTGGCCATCCAGCGTGGGGTCTGGCTGCGGCCGTTTCAGAATTTCGTGTACCTGATGCCGCCCTTCATTATTCGGGAACCCGAATTAATGCAATTGACCGACACCATCCGGGCTGGCGTATCGGAATTACTTCAGTCCTCCTCAAAGGCTGAAAAATACTAGACCTCACCCCAGACGGGGCGAAAAACTTTAAAAAAGTATCGGGCCTTTCAGGCCCAAGGAACGAAATTAAGCCAGCGCGACGCGCAGCTTCTTCATTGCGGCGGCTTCGATCTGCCGGATCCGCTCACCTGAAACACCAAACTCTTCCGCCAGTTCCTGCAAAGTCCGCTTGGGTTCGGCGAACCAACGCTGTTGCAAGATCGAACGGCTGCGCTCATCCAGATCGGCCAGTGCTTCCTGCAGACGTGCATCGCGAACCTGCGCGTAATCTTCCGCCTCCAGTTGCGGAGCCGGATCGGCACCGGGTGCCGACAGATATGCCATCGGGGAAAGTGGAGCTTCCTCATCGTCGGAATCCATCTCCATCGGCACGTCCGGCTGGTTGAGACGGGATTCCATGTCCCGAACCTCGCGGGCGGTCACGCCCAAGTCCTCCGCCACCGCGTTGACTTCTTCCTCGTTCATCCAACCCAGCCGTTTCTTGGCCTTGCGCAGGTTGAAGAACAGTTTGCGCTGCGCCTTGGTCGTGGCCATCTTGACGATGCGCCAGTTGCGCAGGACGTATTCGTGGATTTCGGCACGGATCCAGTGCACGGCGAAAGACACCAGCCGCACTCCCACCTCAGGGTCGAAGCGTTTCACTGCCTTCATCAGACCGATGCTGCCTTCCTGGATCAGGTCTGCCAGCGGCAGGCCATAGCCGGTATAGCCACGGGCCACGTGAATCACGAAACGGAGGTTGTGCAGCACCAACTGACGCGCCGCATCGACATCGCCCTCATCGCGCAAGCGCAACGCCAGCGCACGCTCCTCTTCGGGGCTCAGCACCGGCAAACTGTAGGCCAGCTGGATATATTGATCCAGACTGCCCGCCGCGACCGGCAGGTTATGGGCGTAATCCGAAACCGCTTGTGCCATTCATTTTCTCCCGGAACAGGGAAATTTCCCCTGTCCGCAACACCCTACTTTAGCAAATTGGGGTGTTTTTGTCCATATTTAGTCTCTTCTCATGAGAGATGATGGGATGGTTCGTCCCACTTCCCAGAGGCGCCTGATGCGTCCACAATGA
>JAPPLD010000016.1 GCA_028819565.1 Gammaproteobacteria bacterium
GCGCTTGAAACCAGCTTGATCTTTTCGCGGACTGCCTTGGCCATGATCGTCAGACTCGTTCGCCGCGGCTGCGAATTTCGTTCAGAACCACTTCAATGCCTTTCTTGTCAATGATCCGCATCCCCTTCCGGGAGACCCGCAACTTGACCCAACGATTCTCGCTTTCCACCCAGAAACGCTGGGTGTGAAGGTTCGGCAGGAAACGTCGCCGCGTCTTGTTGTGCGCGTGCGAAACGTTGTTGCCCGACATCGGGCGCTTGCCGGTAACCTGGCAGATCCGTGACATGGGGAAAGCCTCAAACTTGAGCGGCGAACTTTAGCAGAAACCGCGTCCGGGCGCAAATTTCAGCGAGGACTTCTGGGCACACCGCACCCGCCCGGCATCCGGTCTGGTAAAGGTTCCACTATCAGACGAAAACACTGAATCTATCGGCCTCAAGCCAAAAACCCCACTCCAACAAGCCGCCTGATCGAGAAAATCTAACAAATTTGACATCCACCCCTTCTCGCTCTCTCGTTAATTCAATAACTCCTGAACTCCAAGACATCCGGCACCCCGTACTTTGTCAATCCCATCCTATGCATTGTTTGTCATATCTTTTTAGTATATCTTTTATGATACGATAGACTTGGATTTCGGGAGTTTAATCATGGCCACATCCGACCTGCAGAATTACGCAAAAATCTTTATGTCGGGGCGATCCCAAGCGGTACGCATACCCAAGAGGTTTCGTTTCCCGGAAGGATGCGACACGGTGGCGATACGCCAAGTCGGGCCACATCTAATCCTGAGTCCCCGCTTCGCCAGTTGGGAAGACTATTGGGCAAACTCGATCCGACCCACAGAGGATTTCTCAGAGACGGTGCTGAAACTTCGCGCCAAGGATCTTCCCGTTGAGGAGCGACAAGGTTTCGATTGATGCTCTGCATGCTCGATACGGATCACTGCGTGTACCTCATCAAGGGGTCACCGAGGATTACGGCCAAGGTGCCGATGGGCGATTGCCTGATCTCTGCGATCGTCGCTGGCGAACTGCATACCGGTGTTGCCAAATCGGACGAATCACGCCGGAGTTGGAATCGGCAGGCTTTGGCTGATTTTCTGAGTATGGTGCGCGTCGCTCCGGTTGATGAACAGGTGGTTGATGCCTATGCCGAAGTCCGTGCATATCTGGAGGCAAGCGGCCAGAGAATTGGCCCCCACGATACCTGGATCGCCGCGCACTCCATTGCCTTGGGACTGCCCCTTGTGACCAACAACATGCGCGAATTTTCTCGCGTGCCCGAACTTGTCGTCGAGAATTGGTTGCAACCTTCTTAGACGACAGGTGAAGCGAATTCCCATCTGATTGCGAAGCACTATAATTCCTTTGATGAGCCAACCTGCAGAAAATCTGCGCGACCAGACGTCCCGCCTGTCGGAAGACGTGACTGGGCCCTTGCTGGGCTCGCGCAAGATCCACTGCCCCGGTTCCCGCCCGGACTTGCGGGTCGGGATGCGCGAAGTCGAGCAAACCGCCTCGTCCACCAGTTTCGGAAGCGGGCTCAATCCACCCATCCCCCTCTACGACACGTCCGGACCGTACACTGATCCGGATGCGGTGATTGACATTCAAGCCGGGCTTCCGCCCATGCGCGAAGCCTGGATCCAGGAACGGGCGGACAGTGAAGTGCTGGACGCTCCGACTTCCGAATACGGGCGGGAACGTCTGAGCGACCCGCAACTGCAGGAAATCAGGATGACGGCCGTCCGCCTGGTTCGACGGGCGCGCGATGGAGGTGCCGTCACGCAGATGCACTACGCCCGCGCCGGGATCGTCACGCCGGAAATGGAATACATCGCGATCCGGGAGAATGCCGGCCTGGAGGCCCTGCGCGAGGATCCGGCTTTCCAGGAGTTGCTGAAACGCCATCCGGGAGAACCGTTCGGCGCTCACCTGCCGGAAACCGTGACGCCGGAATTCGTGCGTCAGGAAGTAGCGGCTGGGCGCGCCATTATCCCGGCCAACATCAACCACCCGGAGTTGGAACCGATGATTATCGGGCGGAACTTCCGGGTCAAGATCAACGCCAATATCGGGAACTCCGCCGTCGCCTCCTCGATCGCCGAGGAGGTCGAGAAGATGGCGTGGGCGGTCCGCTGGGGCGGCGACACAGTCATGGACCTGTCCACCGGCCGCAACATCCATGAAACGCGTGAATGGATCATCCGAAATTCGCCGGTGCCAATCGGAACGGTACCGATTTACCAGGCAGTGGAAAAAGTCAACGGCCGGGCTGAAGAGCTGACTTGGGAAATCTACCGGGACACCCTGATCGAGCAGGCCGAACAAGGCGTGGATTACTTCACGGTACACGCCGGAGTACGGCTGCCGTACATCCCATTGACTGCAGACCGCGTCACCGGCATCGTGTCACGCGGGGGGTCTATCTTGGCCAAATGGTGTCTGGCGCATCACCGGGAAAACTTCCTGTACACGCACTTCGAGGAAATCTGCGAGATCCTGAAGCAGTACGACGTGTCCTTCTCGCTGGGGGACGGGCTGCGTCCGGGCTCCATTGCCGACGCGAACGACGAAGCCCAGTTCGCGGAACTGGAAACGCTCGGAGAACTGACGAAAATCGCCTGGGACCACGATGTCCAAGTCATGATCGAAGGACCGGGGCATATCCCCATGCAGATGATCAAGGAGAACGTGGATCGCGAACTCGACGCCTGCGACGAGGCGCCGTTCTACACGCTCGGGCCGCTTGCGACGGACATCGCGCCGGGATACGACCATCTGACTTCGGCGATCGGAGCCGCCATGATCGGCTGGTTCGGCACCGCCATGCTGTGCTATGTCACGCCGAAGGAACATTTGGGCTTGCCCGACAAGCAGGACGTGCGCGATGGCATCATCGCCTACAAGATCGCCGCGCATGCGGCAGATTTGGCACGCGGGCATCCGGGCGCGCAATTGCGCGACAACGCCCTGTCCAAGGCGCGCTTCGAATTCCGCTGGCGCGACCAGTTCAACCTGAGCCTGGACCCACAGAAGGCACAGGAACTTCACGACGAGACTTTGCCGAAGGAGGCCGCCAAATTGGCGCATTTCTGCTCCATGTGTGGACCTCACTTCTGCTCCATGAAGATCACCCAGGACGTGCGCGATTACGCCCGGCAGCACAACCTGACCGACCTGACGGCGGCCGTGGAGCAGGGCATGGAAGAGAAAGCGGTTGAATTCCGGAAAAAAGGCTCCGAAATTTACATGCCGCAGTAAGTTTTACGCGAAAAACAGCAAGCGGATAGTGCCGCGACCTTGTTAAAATGGCACGTTCCAAGCGTGCACAAGCCCTCTCGCCCATCACATGGAAATCGAAACAGCCCGCCGCAACATGGTGGAGCAGCAATTACGCGGAAGCTCCGTCCTCGATACACGCGTGTTGAATGCCTTTTTAGAGGTTAACCGGGAAAATTTCGTCCCTCCCGACTATGCTTGGCAGGCTTTTGCGGACACAACCATTCCCCTGCCCTGCGGGCAGCACATGATGTCGCCACGCAACCAAGGGCTTCTGTTGCAGTCTCTCGACCTGCGACCAGGAGAACGCGTGCTGGAGGTCGGCACCGGCTCAGGCTTCCTGACCGCCTGCATGCGGCACCTCCATGTCCGGGTCGACAGCCTCGAAATCCATCCTGAACTTGCGGCAACCGCAGAAGAAGCATTGTCTACCCGAATAGACCCCGATGTTTCCGTCCGTGCCATAAACGCCTGGTCTTTTCGGACGCACATCCGCTACGATGCGGTTGTAATCACCGCTTCAATGCCAAACTACGACCCCCATTTCGAGCAGTGGCTGAAAACTTCCGGCCGCTTGTTCGTCGTGATCGGCCACCCTCCAGTGATGGAGGCTTGCCTGATTCGCCAGTATGGATCCGACAAAACTTCCTGCAGCCGGCTGTTCGAACTGGAGTTGGATCCCCTCGCCCGGCCAAGCGCCTCCGCCTGACTATGCGCAATATTTCTCCAGTCGAACTCAAGCAACGCTTGGACTCGGATGCCCCGCTTCCATTACTCCTGGATGTCCGCGAACCCTGGGAGATCGAGCGCGCCTGCCTGCCGCACAGTCATTGCATTCCCATGAAAGAGTTGACCACCCGGCTGCAGGAACTGGACCCAGAACGGGAAACCGTAGTCCTCTGCCACCACGGCATTCGCAGCCGCTCGGTTTGCCTGTTCCTCGAACAGCATATGCAGTTCTCGAATGTTCTGAACCTGGATGGAGGTATTGACGCCTGGGCACGACAGGTCGACCCTGACGTCCCTACATACTAATGCAACATATGGCAGACACCCTGAACTGGCTATGACTTTGTTGAGGCACCTCACAACCCTGCTCGCGTGCAGCTTGACCGGCATAGCGCACGCCGGTGACAGCCTGCTCGACATCTATCTGCTGGCCCGGCAGAACGACGCCGAGTTGCAGGTGGCCGAGGCCCGCTATCAAGCCACCGCCCAAGGGGACTCTATCGCCCGATCGAACTGGCTGCCACACGTCGCGTTCGAATACAACCTTTCCGAAACCCGCCAGTCGGTCGCCGGAGAGAGTTTCGGCAGAAGCGGTCGCGACCGATTCACCACCCGGAATGATCGGCTGACCCTCACGCAGACCCTGTACCACCACGACCTGTACGTTGAACTGGACCGCGCCGGCGCCAATACCGCCCGGGCGCTGGCACAGCGTGACGCGGCTCGCCAGAAGTTGGTCGTGCGAACAGCTGAAGCCTATTTCGACGTCCTGGCCGCCCAAGACGGCACCCTGTTTTCGCGCAAGGAAAAGGATGCCATTGCCCTGCAACTGGAACAGGCCGAAGCGCGCTTCCAAGTCGGGCTGACCGCCATCGTTGAAGTCAAGGAGACCCAAGCCTCTTACGATCTGGCGGTGGCAAGGGAGATCGAGGCTCAGAATCTCTTGGAAAACCAGTTGGAAGCCCTAGCCGTAATCACCGGTCATCCGCACCAGAGCCTGTCTCCCCTGTCGGATCGACTTCGACCAATCCCGCCGAAGCCGGCCAATATCCAGGAATGGACCGAGGCGGCACTGGAACACAACTTGAACTATCTGATCCAGAAACACACGCTGGATGTGGCCCGCCACACCGTGCGGTTCGAACGGGCCAAGCACTTGCCAACCCTGGATCTGCACGCCAGCCTGAATGATACCGAGGATACCGGCGGCGTGTTCAGCCCCGCCGGAAGCAAGACGCATGCGGATCGCGTCTCGATCCAGTTGAAAGTCCCGCTGCTGGCCGGAGGCGAAACGTATTACCGCACCCGTCAGGCCATATTCGAACGGGAAGCCGCCCAAGCAGAGTTATTGGCCACGCAGCGTAAGGTCGAACAGGATGTCCGCTCCGCCTACCGCGATGTTACGGCCGGAACTTCGCGGGTTCGCGCCTTCGAACGGGCCTTGGAGTCCGCCCGAGTAGACCTAGAAGCCCATCAGGCGGGTCTTGAGGCTGGCACTCGCGACACGGTTGACGTAGTTCAGGCGACTAGTCGGCTTTATGCCGCCGAACGCGACTATTCACAGGCCCGCTACGATTACATTGTTGACACCTTGCGCCTGCGCCAGGCCACAGGCCAGCTCAGTTTGGAAGACATCGAGTGGGCGAACAGCCTGCTTGACTAAAAATTTTGAAACCGGAACTGGAAAACCGCGCTCCCCTGACTTATCGCGCGCTTGCATTCACAGCCGCCATTCCCGCGTTCCTGTACACCGCATCGCGCTCTCTGCGCGACGGCGGCAGGCGTTACCTGCGCCAGCGTTATGCCAGCGGATTGCCCACAGACCTGAAAGATCGAATCTGTCTGCACTGCTGTTCGGTTGGTGAAGTCCGTGCAGCCCTGCCACTGGCACGGGAACTGCTTGGAAACGGGCACAATCTTTTCATCAGTGTCGGGACTCCGACTGGGCGGCATATGGCACGCACGCTACTGCCGGAAATCCCCTGCATCTATTTCCCTTTGGATCATGTCTCGGTGGTTAGCCGCTGGCTGAAACGGCTGAATCCTAAAACCATCCTGATCGTCGAGACCGAGTTGTGGCCGAATTTCTTTCACGCGGCCCGTCGGCTGGACATTCCGATGGCGTTGGTGAACGCCCGCCTCTCGCAGCGAACGCAGAATCCCCCCTTCCTGTTGCGCCCCGCATTGCGCCAAGCGGCACAGCAACTGCACTGCATCCTGACACGCAGCGAAAAAGATGCCGAACGCTTCGCCGCACTGGGAGCGCCCCCCGACCGGATCGAGAACCTGGGCAACATCAAATACGCAGCCGCCATCGACGACATCCCCGA
The DNA here is from genome assembly GCA_028819565.1 of Gammaproteobacteria bacterium. GTDB lineage: Bacteria > Pseudomonadota > Gammaproteobacteria > Poriferisulfidales > Poriferisulfidaceae > Poriferisulfidus. The sequence goes on from JAPPLD010000016.1 coordinate 6,344, forward strand.
CGACGCCCCGATTCAGCGCCCTTACGTCCTGGCCGTATCCACGCATAAAGACGAGGAGAAGTTGATCGCAAAGCTATGGAAGACGCTCGACCCCCGAGGCAAATTGCTGGTGTTGATGCCACGCTATCCGGATCGCGCTCCGGAAATTCTGAAGCACTTGGAAGCGCTCGGCCTGCGAGCCGGCCTGCACTCCCGCGACCACCAACCCCGACCGGACGATCAGACCTATCTGGCGGACACTTTGGGCGAGGCGCTGTGGTGGATGCGGCATGCTGCCTTTGTGTTTGTGGGAGGATCCCTAATCCCGCGCGGGGGACATAACGTGATGGAGCCCGCAATGCTCGGCAAGGCCTGTGTGGTCGGGCCTCACACCGATAATTTCGAGGCAGAGGTTCGAGCCCTTCTGGACTGTGACGGGCTACGGCAGGTGAAGGATGCCAAAGAATTAAGCCAAACTTTCTCGCAATGGCTGGAACATCCGGACGAGGCTAAGCGCATCGGCATGCGGGCGCAAATCCATGTCCGAGACCGGAACCAGTTAGTCAAGCGTTATGTGGAAACCCTGCGCCGATACTCTGTGATTAACTAAAGATATAAGAACAATAAAACAATGTTTATCAAAATCTTATCATATTTTATATATAAAAATTAGTACGATAGTTGACAGAATTGAAAAGGGCTGTACCATAAATGTATGAGTCCATTCCAGCGCAGCCAGCTATCAACCCTTTTGGAAAGGGTCGAGGAGTGTCCAAAAGAACCTCCGCGACATATGATCGTGGTGACCGGGCCGCGCCAAACCGGAAAAACCACGCTGGTCCAGCAAGCCCTGGAACAAACCGACATCCCTTCTACCTATGTGCGCGGCGACCAGCCCGTGCCGGCAGGTATTAACAAGGATAGTCTGTGGCTAGAACAGATCTGGAAGCAAGCTAGAAAAGACGCTGAAGAATCGGAATTCGGACACCTCTTGGTGTTGGACGAAATCCAGAGAATTAGGGAGTGGTCCAGTGCGGTCAAGGTCTTGTGGGATGCCGATCGCTTCCACAAGCGCAATCTCCGCGTCATCATTCTCGGCTCATCGCCATTGATGATGCAAAAAGGGCTCAGCGAAAGCATGGCGGGGCGCTTCGAGACCATCCGGTTGACCCAGTGGTCGTACCCGGAAATGTCCGAGGCATTCGGCTTCACCCTGGACCAGTATTTCTACTTCGGAGGCTACCCCGGTGCGGCTCCCTTGATCTATCGGCCGGAACGATGGCAGCAGTATCTCCAGAGCGCAATCATCGAGACGAACATCGAGCGGGACATCATTGAGCGTATGGAAGTCCGCAAGCCTGCCCTGCTCAAGCAGTTGTTCGAAATAGGCTCGGAATTCAGCGCACAGATCGTGTCTTACAGGAACCTGCTCGGTCAACTCGACGATAAAGGTAATGTCACGACACTGGCAAGTTATCTGGATCTTCTGGGACGCGCCGGCCTGCTGGCGGGACTCCAGAAATATGCGGGAAACATCGTCCGGGTCAAACGGTCAGAACCAAAACTCCTGGTGCTGGACTCCGGGCTCATGACCGCCAATTGCGGGTACACCTTCGAACAGGCAAGGGCGGACCGCAGTTTTTGGGGCCACTTAGTAGAAAGCGCTGTTGGCGCGCACTTGTGCAATTCTGGTCTCCCCAACATAAAGGTCTACTACTGGCGGGAGCCTCCTCATGAAGTGGATTTCATCCTTCAGTACGGCCAAAGGCTTTTGGCCATTGAAGTGAAAAGCGGGAGGCGAAAGAGAAATGTCTCCGGCCTAGCCAAGTTCAAGGAGCGGTTTCCGTCCGCAGACACGATGATAGTCGGAACGGGAGGGGTTCCGTTCAAGGAATTCCTGTCTATTCCGGCCCAGCACTGGTTCCACGGAAATGACTGAATTCGCCCCCCGCACCGTTTCTGTCATCGAAGAGGGCCTGGAGGATAGTCTGGAAGCTGCCCCCCAGCGACTGGCAGCCTATCGGGATTGCCCGGCCTATGTCCTGCTGGGCTCGCCCGGAATCGGAAAAACCACCGCTTTTCGGCAAGAGGCGAAGGCGCATTCAAACGGCAAGCGCGTCCCGGCCCGGGGCTTTATTAATCTGGACAACCCTGAATGGCCTGACAAACTTCTGTTCATCGACGGCTTGGACGAAATGCGGGCTGGGGCACAAGACGGACGGACACCTATCGATCAAATCCGCAGCAAACTTCAAAGGCTTGGATGTTCAAAGTTTCGCCTGTCCTGCCGCACGATTGACTGGTGGTGGACAAACGACCGGCAAAAACTGGAGCAACTCGGGATAGACATTCTGTTGTTGGTACTCGACCCGCTCACCGATGAAAGTATCCTAGAAGTCCTCCGGCTACATGGCAAGCCGAAAAACGGCAATCCCGAAGAATTTGTTTTCCAGGCACGCGCGCACGGCCTTGGCGAATGGCTGAAGAATCCCCAAACCTTATTGCGACTGGCTGATTCCATCGACGAACAAGGTGGCTGGCCACACAGTCGTCGGGACTTGTACGAGAAAGCGTGCGAAACGCTGCTGTCTGAACCGAACGAGGAACACATCCGCTCCGGAGCTAGGCAAATCAGTCTGGACACCTTGTCGAAAACGGCGGGTCGCATGTGTGCTGTTCAGCTATTGAGTGGCGGTGCGGGCTACACGCTGCCCCCCGGCAAACCCGATAAGGATTACCCTGCGCTGGAGAAAATCGTCCCAATAGAGAACGGAAAGAAAACTGCACGAACTGAGGCTTTCGACAAAATCCCGGGACTGGAGCGGGTTGTACCCGAACACCAGTCTACGGCAGAGTTTTTGGGTGGACGCTACCTCGCTGAACAGGTCGAACGAGGTTTTTCCGCCAACCGGATTCTCGCATTGATGTCCAGTGCGGATAAGGTCGTCGTCCCGAAACTTCAGGGAGTCGCCGCCTGGTTTTCAGTGTACAGCCACTCAGGGAGAAAAAAACTGATTGAGAAGACCCCCTTGGAAATTACTCTCTATGGTGATGTCGAGTCTTTCGCTACCGAAGACAAGCTCCTATTGTTCGACAAACTAAAAGAAAAGACGAGCCATAATCCTTGGTGCATTGACATCGTACGACGAAGCACCCCGTTGCGAGGTCTGGCTAGCCCCGACCTGCATAGATATTTCAAGGAGACATTATGGCAACTGGCAGTCGGCGATGGCGAACAGGCTTTTCGTTACCTCGTGCTCAAAGCCCTTCACTGCAGCCCGACCCTACCGGAGATTTCAGACTCCCTGCTGGAAATCATCCGGGACGATAAGTCCTGGCCGGTCAACAAGGAACTGGCTCTCGACATTTTCATACGAAATTGCGCAGGTACTGCAGAAACAGGGGGCCGCCTAAAAGAATTACTTTCTGAAATTAGGGAGGGCACTATACGAGATTCCCACGGCAGGTTACTGGATACCGTATTGGCCGAGCTGTTCCCCCGGTACATCTCTGCCGATGAGACACTGGATTGCCTGATGGATTCGGGACAACCCTCTACCGCAACCTTCCACATCTCCTGGGCCGACCGCTTTGTCAAACAGTTACGCCCGGAGCAACTGACTGACATCCTCAACAAGTTGGTCGTCCGGGTCAATGATGCCAGAAAACCTAATCTTTCGCGGGCAAGTTTCAGGACATTTCGGACTTTTCTTGCCATTTTGCAAGGTATTGTTCCACCTGCGCCTGGCAAGGAAATCAGTTTGCTCAATCTCCGCCACTGGCTGGAAGTCGCTTGGTGCTCGGAGATCCAGCACACCGTGGCCAGCACCTATAGGCAGTTGGCTTCTTCCGTTCATGATTGGCTCAAGCTCCAACCGGACAAACAGCGGGAGATATTTGAAAGCGGAGCTAGGGAGTGGACCGACACTAAGAATTTCAAATTGCTTGCACACGAAACAGGAAACTGGCTGTTCGGGCTACGCCCTGAGCCAGACTTCTGGCCTTGGTGCCTTGATCTCGCCATTCAGTCCCAAGCCCCGAAAACCGCAGAATTCTATCTCCGGCAAGTTGTCAGGGCTCTGTTTGATGGAAACACTGGAGTCAACCTTTCTCTGGACGACATCCAGGCGCGGATCGCCAAGCATCCAGAATTGGAAGAGACGCTTGAAGGCATGCTGGTTTGCCCTTTGCCCGAAGAGCACTTCAAGGACATCGAAGCGCGTCAGCGGCGAATAACTATAGACCTTCATGAGCGGGAGCAACTACACCAAAACTGGGTTGCAAACGTCAAGGCTCACGAGACTGAACTGCGCGAGAATCGTGGACCGTTGGGACTTCTTCACGATCTTGCCCTTGCCTACTTCGGTGGCTTTTATGATGTCGCGGGCGATCAGCCACTGGAGCGAATCTGCGACCTGCTGGGCCACGACTCCTATTTGGTTCAATTAGTACTCAAATCTTTTAAAAATTCCATCTCGCACGCAGACACTCCGAGCGTGGGTGAGATCATTCGCCACGCAGAACAAGGCCGGCCCCACCTATTAACTTATCCCTGTCTGGCCGGATTGGAAGAAACTGGAATTCCACCTTCGACAGATCAGAAAATCCGACAGGCATTAACTTTTCATTACTTCGCTGATTACGATCTTTTGGGTGAAGTCAACCCAGTATGGTACAAATCCCTGCTTGTCAAACAACCTGAACTTGTTGCTGAAATTCTCATCAGGCGCATTCGTTTTCAAATGCGTAAAGGAGAAGAATTCTTAACTGACTCGTACGAGCTCGCTTTCTCAGGCACCCATGCGAAAGTCGCCAGCCTGGCAGCCTTGCCGTTGCTCAAGTCCTTTCCGATCCGCTGTGCCACTCGACAACTTCATGACTTGAGACATCTGCTCGCGGCGGCACTACTTCATTGCAAGCACGCCGGTCTACGAAAACTGTTGAAAGAGAAACTGGCGGGAAGCAAGACGAAAAGCATGAATATTGGTCAGCGCGTCTACTGGTTGACTGCCGGATTTCTCATCTCTCCAAAAACCTGCCGCCATCAATTGGAGTCATACCTCCATCAAGACGACCGTCGGATGAGACACTTCGCAGAATTTGTCTGCCAAGGCAATACATCACCAGAATGGGGTGACCTGTTGAAAGGAAAATGCCTTGTATCCCTCATTCAATTACTCGGTTTCTCTTTCCGGTACATCTCTCTTGATGAGGGAATGGCATGGAGTTCCCCTCCTATGGCCGCCTCAAGCATGATCCGCGAATTGACCAATCATCTAGCAAACGATCCTTCTCCAACTGCGACAGAGGCCCTCAGCCATCTAGTCGCCGATAACTCTCTATCCCAGTGGCGGATCTATCTTCAGGACGCAGCCGATGAACAAAGTTCTCTCCGTCGCCAGTCCGAATTTGTACATTGTAGTGTGGATGAGCTTCTCCAAACCTTGGACAAAAAGAAGCCGGCCAGTATGGACGACCTAGTCGTGCTTCTCCTAGAAGGCTTCGATGAAATGAGCAAAAAAATCAGAGACGGCAGCACAAACGACTGGCATCAATACTGGAATCAATCACCCAAGCGAAGCCCGAAAGAATGGAGTCCGAAGGATGAACCCGACTGTCGGGATGCATTCCTTTCCGATTTGCAAGAAAAACTCAAACCTCTGGACGTCCATGCATACAGAGAAGGCTCTTATGCGGATGATACGAAAGCCGACATTCAGGTGTCCTATAAAAACCTCAACCTCCCCATCGAGGTGAAGAAGAACCATTCCAAGGATCTTTGGAAGGGGATTAAAGAACAACTTGTTCCGAAATACACCCGGGACCCCGGCGCAGATGGCCGGGGAATCTACCTAGTGTTTTGGTTCGGAGAAGAATTCACAGTCAAAAGCCCTGAAATCGAGGTGCGTCCGGCCAACCCCGACGAACTCCAGCACCAACTAGAGGACTCCCTGACACCGGAAGAAGCAGACAAGGTGTCCATTCACGTGATTGATGTCGCCCGACCCTGAAGAATAACTGCGCGTAACGGAGCAATTACTCTGCTCGCGCCTCCAAGTACGCCTTCTCGGAAATGGCGGTCCAGTCCCGCACTTGGGCGTAGAACGCTTGGTAGCTGTCGTTCACCCTCCGGACGAAAGGGTCGCTTTCAGCTACTTCTTCGATTACCGTCTCGGTGTGCTGTCGCAGGACGCGCAATATTTCCGACGGAAATTGCCGGAGCTCGACCCCGTATTCCTCGACCAACGCTTTCAATGCATCGTTGTTGTGCGCGGTGAAATCGGCCACCGTGTCTCCACTGGCCGCGGTGGCGGCATGCCGCACGATGGCTTGGAGGTCGCCCGGCAATGCTTCGAGCGCCGAACGATTGACCAGGCATTCCAGGGTCGTGCCGGGATCGTGCCAACCGGGATAGTAGTAGTACTTGGCCGCACGGTGCAATCCAAACGCCAAGTCGTTCCATGGGCCCGTCCATTCGGTGGCGTCGATGGCCCCAGTCTGCAGCGCGACCAGCAATTCCTTCCCGCTGAGCACCACGGGCGTGACGCCGACCCGGCGCAGTACTTCGCCTCCCAGCCCTGGGATGCGCATGCGCAGACCCTGCAGGTCCTCGAGCCGATGGATTTCCCGCTTGAACCATCCGCCCATCTGGACCATGGAATTGCCTGCGACCAGAGGAACGATGTCGAACGGGGCGTAAGCTTCTTCCCACAGCTCCATGCCCCCTCCCTTGTACAGCCAACTGTTCATCTCATTGGCCGTCATGCCGAACGGCAGGGCGGAGAAAAAGTGAAACGCCGGGTTCTTGCCTTGCCAGTAGTAGGAGACGCTGTGTCCCATCTGTGCCGCCCCCTGGCTGACCGCATCGAACACCTCAAACGCTGGCACCAGTTCGCCGGCGCCGTACACTTGCACCTGTAGGCGCCCATCGGACATCTCGCCGATCGTCCGAGCCAGAAACTCCGCGCCCGTGCCAATCCCAGGGAAGTTCTTCGGCCAGGCGGTCACCATCTTCCAGCGCAGCGGTTCTTCGGCATCCGACCGCCGGAGCCGTCCCAATCCGGCCGCTGCGGCAATCCCGCCTGCGCCTAAAAATTCGCGCCGTCGCATCACGAGCCGGGAGCAGACGCCCCGCTGGCATACCCCTGCAACAAGGCTTCAAAGTCCTGCTCCCTGAAGTAAAACTCCGGGTTCTTCGCCTGTTCCTTGAGACAGGATCGGTAAAGACGCTTGAGGTTTCGCCGCTTCCAGAGCCCTCCGGAACGAATTCGGCACCGGTCGAAGTCGATCAGGAAGAAATCATCCGGAGTACGTAGCAGAATATTGCTCAAGTTGAGGTCGGCGTGCCAGACCTGAAAGTCATGAAACCGGCGCAACAATGCCCCAAGACCTTCCCATTCAGCCACTTCCAGGGCTCGCTCACGCAGGATCTGAGTGAGGGGGCGGGCGTGGGAAATCCGGGTCACGATCAGATCCGCGCGGTACATCAGGCCACTGCGAATCACCCTCCAAGCCACTGGACTGGGCACGGGCAGCCCCTGCCCGGCCAGCTGGCTCAAGATTCTGACCTCCCGTGCCGGGCGCGACCGGTTCAAACCCACCCACAAGTAGCGATCTTCGAGGAGTCGGGCTACCTTGCCCCCTCGATGGTAGTGCCGCAACGCAAATTCTTTTCCTTCATGCCGGAACAACCAGACCGTCCCCCGCCCGCTGCCGAAACTGGACAGCATTCCCTGTACGCTCAGGTGGTGCGGGTCGAAAAACTCCGGTGTCACTTCCGAAAGCCACTCGGGGTCGTATACGATATGACCCTGCCCTTCGTCTGGCATGCCTTGCTGCATCAGTGAACTCCCGCGCCCATCATAGCCACCAAAAAATCCCTACTTTATCGAGTCAAGCACACAACAGGTCGGTGCCCACCCGAAAACACACAGGTTGAATTCTCAGTTCAAGCTTATCTGGCAAGTTTTCCGCTCGCAGAATCGCGTGATTTTCTTTCCTTCGTTCGCGCCTGATGAAGCCGGTAATTGGCTTCAATCCCTAGCCAGACGCTTGTATCCAGACCCAAAGTTTTCTCGAATTGAAGCGCTGTTTTAGCTTCGAGCGGAGCTTCCCCCGAAATAATCTCGCTGATTAGTTTTGGCGAGCACCCGCACTGGTACGCAAATTCGGCATGCGAGATGCCTAGTGTTTCCAGATACTCCTCTAGAATCCACCCCGGCGGGACCGAGTAGTCCGGATCAAATTGGTGCAGCGGAGTCTCCAATGTCATCCTCCATCAGCAGCCCAATTCAAACGTCCCTAAGATTTCAATCTCAGCGACTGACAGAGAAGGCATAGGCCGCTCAATACTCGGCATAGGACTTTTCTTCCATAATACTGGAACCAAGCATTGCGTTGATCTGCTTCTTGGCCGCGGCGCGCTGATCGTTCTGAACATAGACGGAACGCGCCAAATTTATGAACTCCTGATCAAATTCCTGCCTGGATTCCTTGATACGAATCTGATCCTCGATATCCCACAGGGCCTGGTTAATGCCTTTCAGCGTCTCCTTCAGCGGAAGAATCGCCTCGGTATCCAACGAAACCGCCTCCCAAACCTGAACCAGCAACTCCAATTCCGTTTTCACATTTTGCAGTTTCTCTTCGTCGGTAATCCGCTCCGCCTTGATTTCCAAGATGGTGATCTTGTCCACCAATTCCCCGGGCGAGACGGGCACACTGATCTGTTCCATGGCTTGAATCCTGATACCCGTTATTGAATCCCGGCAAGAGCATCCAGACGAGAGGTGACTTCATCTACTTCGATCAAGTCCATGACGCCCTCATATTCCAGTTTCGTGCCCCATTTTAATTCATCCTCGGACTTGTCCTTGAAAGTTTGCGCGGCCATTCCGTACTTGTTCACGCACCATTGCCGGCTGAGATAGGGCCCGCTGCGATGCGGATTGCTTGCGGCGTACAGGCCGACGACGGGCGTACCGACCCCGGCGGCCATGTGCGCGGGACCCGAGTCCGGCGAAATGAGGACATCCGCGCCCTGTAGCAAGGCCAGGAACTTTTTCAGGGTATCCCTGCCGATCAGGTTCAGGGGTTTCGATTGCATGTGCTTCTCTATCTCTTGGCCCATTTGACGCTCTTGGGCTGACGGCCCGCCACAAAGAATGACTCGGGCATCCAGTGTGCGGGCTGCATGGTCGGCGACGGCCGCATAACGCGGTGCGCTCCAGTTCCGCAACAGATGACTGGAACACGGGCTGATGAGCATGTTGAAACGGTCATTTGCCAAATGTTGCCCGGCAAATTCGCGAGCCTCGTCTGGAATGTGGTAGTCCCAGCGCAGGTCGCGTTCCCGTAAGCCCAGATGTTCAATGAAGCTAAAAAAACCGTCCAGCACATGCTGGCGCGATGCCGGTGCAACGTGCTGGCGGAGGAACAAGGAGTGCAGATCCTTGGCGCGCGCGCGGTCGTAGCCCAGTTTCAGGTCGGCACGAACAAGTGCACTGGCCAGATTCGCCCTGAACGAGACTTGGGGACACAGCAGGACATCGAATCGCCGACCCCCCAGTTTCCGGGCAAGAGATCGATAGCCGGACAAAGTGCCCGCTTTGTCGAATTCGATGAATTCGATGCCTGAAATGCCATGGAGCAGCCGGGCCTCGCCCTTCCCGATAATCCAGCTCAACTCGGTGGCGGGCCAGTATTTCTGGATCGTGCGCGCGACCGGCACCATGTGCGCAACGTCGCCAATTGCGGAAAGCCGTAAAAGGCAAATTGATTTTGGCGGATGGTCCATAGCGCCCGTATTGAAAAACCCAAAGTCGGGAGAGTCGAAAGGCCGGCAGCCGTTCATGCCGCGAAATCTGAGATCGCAGGCCAACCACGCCGGAATCGCTTTTCCGGGCTGTACGGATCCCCAGCCCAGTAATCGGCGTATCTTCCAAGAGGGCATATTAGCAGTCCCGAAGGGTTTATCTGATACACTCCCCATCCCTGCGCCGAAGACAGGCATGTCACACTGTGGGCCGCCCCGTATTTCCTGTAATTCTCTCTGGTGGCTCGGGCAGCAGACTCTGGCCACTGTCCCGAGAAACCTATCCGAAGCAGCTCATCGCCCTTGTGGATGAGCACACTTTGCTTCAGGCCACCGCCCTGAGACTCACGGCACTTGAAGATCTTCGTTCGCCGATCGTAGTCTGCAATGAAGCACACCGGTTCATGGTGGCGGAACAACTTCAAGCCATCGGGATGGCACCCAATGCCATCCTGCTGGAACCCGTGGCACGGAACACGGCCCCTGCCATCGCCACAGCGGCACTGGCGGCCTTGGGCTTGTGCGATGAAAACGATGAGCCAATTCTTCTGGTCATGCCGACGGATCATGTTGTCCGCGACAACAAGAAATTCGCCTGCGCAGTCCAAGAGGCCGTGCAGGAGGCTGCCTTCGGGAAGCTGGTCGCGTTCGGCGCCACCCCAGAGTATGCCGAGACGGGTTACGGGTACATCAAGGCCGGGCCCGCGACCGATACCGGCAAAAGCGCCCGAGTCGTAGAAGCCTTCGTGGAAAAACCGAGTCACGAAGAGGCCGTCGCGCTGATCGAGGCCGGCAATTGCTACTGGAACAGCGGCATATTCGTATTCGGCGCCCGTCAGTACCTTGAAGAACTCGATTGCCATGCGGCTTCGATCCGAGAATCCACACAAAAAGCCCACGAGAATGCGAAGCAGGACCTGAATTTCCTGCGCCTGGACGCGAAATACTTCGCTGAGGCACCTAATTTGTCAGTGGACTATGCCGTAATGGAGCGCACTTCGAATGCGGTCATGGTACCGTTCGCTGCGGGTTGGTCTGACATCGGCTCTTGGGCGGCTCTGGTGGAATTGTCCGCATCTGCCGAGAAAGACGAAGCCGGGAATGTCGTACAAGGCGACACCGTGCTGCAAGACACCCAGGATACTTACGTCCGTGCAGAAAGCCGGGTTGTCGCGGCGCTTGGTGTAACGAATCTTGTCATCGTCGACACCCCCGACGCACTGCTCGTGGCAGACAAGAACGCCACTCAAGACACCCGAAAAGTGGTGGAACAACTCAAGCAGGCTGGTCGAAGCGAACACCGCTACCATAGAAAGGTCTATCGCCCGTGGGGCCACTACGAGCAAGTAGACAGCGGTGAAGGTTTCCAGGTCAAACGCCTCACCATCCGCCCCGGGGGGCAATTGTCACTTCAGATGCACCGGCACCGTGCGGAACACTGGGTGGTGGTGCGTGGTACCGCCAAGGTGACACGCGGAGAAGAGACCTTTATGCTTTCGGAAAATCAATCAACCTATATTCCGCAGGGCACCCGACACCGATTGGAGAACCCTACAGAAGAAATACTGGACCTGATCGAGGTACAGTCAGGCGATTATCTCGGCGAGGATGACATTGTCCGTTTCGAGGACATCTACGGACGCGCTGACCCGGAATCTTCGCAAGAGTAACCGACGTGAATCTACACGCGCATTCCCGAGAAAGGCAACTTTAGAACGAGAACGGCTACGAACCGGACAATTCGGCGGGTTTTTCGTACAACAAAAAGGGGGCCTAAGCCCCCTTTTCTGGTTCTGCCAATCTACCGTTTACTGGATCAGCGGCACGGTATACATCAGTGATCCGATGGCGCCGTCGTTCCCCGCGAAATTACCGTGGCACATCACGCATCTTTCCAGGACGACAGGCACGGCCGTTGCCTTGCGTAGGTAGCGTTTGCCATCGACAGTGACCACCTCTTCGTGGGTCGCCTCGCCCGCGAGGATCTTTTCCTTGGCCGCTTTCTCGAAAGCATCCTGCGGTGCATTGATGCCCGGGTTGACCATTACGTCGGTCAGCCCGACCAGGCGGACCTCGTGGTAGCCGCTCTCCTTCATGGCATCAAACATCATCTTCGCCGCACTTGCGCCTGAAAACTTGGAGGGGTCCGTCACGTACTTGTCCGTGATCAGGACGATAGCGGTTTTGTAGAGTGTGTCCAGCATCTCGACGTGCTGGCGTGTTCGCGTCACTTCCGGGTCTTCGTCCGCAGTCACGATGTCATGCAGAAAAACCACGGCTAGGCTGACAGCAGCCAATCCGGCGAACAGGTAGTTATGTTTCTTCATCTAGTCCTCCTGGGCACATCTATAGGCATAGATTTCTTGGGGCTAAATACTTTACCCGAGGCTTGGCCGAATGAGAAGCCCTCAGATTTTTTGGCCAAGACGACAGGTCATTCAGAAAATCGGCAACTACGTTCCTGCTTCGTCCGGCTCCGGTGGAGAAGCCAATAGCTCATTCATCCGGCTGACGAAGCTGCCAGGGTCTTCGAGCGGTCCGCCGTCCGCAAGTACCGCCTGATCCAAGAGCCAGCGCGCCCATTCCGAGAAGCGCCCCTCGTCGGCTTGCATCCGTTGCAACAGCGTGTGGTCCGGGTTGATCTCCAGAATCAGTTTTGGTTTCGGCAGAGGCTGTCCCTGTCGGCGCATTAACTCCCACATCGCCGGCGAGAAGTCGTGCTCCCCCCGAACCAAGCAAGACGGCGAATCGGTCAGACGTGAAGAACGACGCACTGCCTCTACCTCGTCACCTAGAGCCTCTTGAATCTGTGCGCACAACGGATCCTCGTCGGTCTCTTCCTCGGGTTTCTCTTCCGCATCCGCCCCTGGCAGGTCCAACTCCCCCTTGGCGACTGACTGAAACGATTTGCCCTCATATTCCCGAACCCAATCCATCACCCATTCGTCGACCGGATCCGTCATCAGCAGCACCTCGATGCCCCGTTGCCTGAAGACTTCCAAGTGAGGGCTGCGGCGGGCAGCCGCCAAGCTGTCAATCGTAAGGTAGTAGATCTTCTCCTGCCCGTCCTGCATGCGCTCGATGTAGTCATCCAAGGTGACCTTCAGTGCGTCCTCATCGTCCTGCGTCGAATGGAAACGCAGCAATTTGAGAATCTGGGCTTGATTGCCGATGTCTTCAATCGTGCCTTCTTTCAGCACGTGCCCGAATTCTGTCCAGAATTTCTCGTAGGTTTCTTCCTGACTGGTGCTCAGGTTCTCCAGCAGGTCCAGCACCCGCCGCACGCAGGCACTGCGGATGGTGTCCAGGGTGCGATTGTTCTGCAACAACTCCCGGGAAATGTTCAGCGGCAGGTCGTTCGAATCGACGATGCCACGAACAAAGCGCAGGTAGCGCGGCATGAGCTTGTCCGGCTCGTCCAGAATGAATACTCGCTGCACGTACAGCTTGACGCCGTGCTGCGGATTCGGGTCTGCCAAATCAAACGGGGCCTTGCTCGGCAGGTACAGCAACAGGCTGTACTCGTTGCGTCCTTCCACCCGATGGTGGGTCCAGGCCAACGGCGGGTTCGGGTCATGCGCGACGTGCGGGTAGAACTCTTGGTAGTCTCCGTCGTTCAGTTCCTTCTTCGGACGTGCCCAGAGTGCCTTCGCTTGGTTGACCGTGTCCCGGTCGTCCGTGGGCTGCCCCTTGTCATCGCGCGACTGCAGGGAGATCGGGAATGGCGTGTGATCCGAATAGCGCTTGATGATCTCGCGCAGGCGGTAGTCTTCCAGGAACTCCGACTCATCCTCCTTCAGGTGTAGGGTGACCGAGGTGCCGCGTGAAGCCGAATTCACCCGGGACAAATCGTAACCGCCGCGCCCGTCGGATTCCCAGCACGCGCCCTGCTTGCCGCCGGCGCGACGGGTGACCAAGGTCACCCGGTCGGCAACGATGAATGCCGAGTAGAAACCGACCCCGAATTGACCGATCTGGCTGACCTCGCCCTGCTTCTCTTCGCCAAGTGATTTTAGGAACGCGCGCGTGCCAGAGCGGGCGATGGTACCGATATTGCTGGTCACCTCCGAGCGGCTCATGCCGATCCCGTTGTCGGAGATGGTCAGCGTCCGAGTCTGCTCGTCCACCTCGATACGGATGCCCAGATCGCTGTCTCCTTCGTACAGGCTATCGTCCGACAGCGCTTCGAAACGGAGCCGGTCCAACGCGTCCGCCGCGTTGGAAATCAGTTCGCGTAGAAAGATTTCCTTGTGGGAGTACAGGGAATGGGCGACCAGGTGCAGCAATTGGTCGACTTCCGCCTCGAAGGCATGGTGTTGTTTCTTCGGTTCGGACACAGAATTTCGTTTAAAACTTCGACACGGCTTAAATTGCGGCATCAGAGGCCTTTTTCAAGTCACCGGTGGGCTTCTTCTGCTCAATTTTTTCCTTGCCTAGAGTCCTATAATGGTTAGTGGCACTGTATGGGCTGCTTATATGACAGGAATTTCCGCGCCTGCGGTCGATTTTGACTACCCCGAGACCCGGGTCATCGAAGCTGGGCTGGGCGGATATACTCGTGCCGAACGATCCCGGTTGATGAAGCAGGCGCAAGAGCTCCTGGCACATGAAGACGCAATCCTGGTCGCCCACTACTACACCCATCCGGACCTGCAGGAACTGGCGGACAGCAGCGGCGGTCTGGTCGCCGATTCACTGGAGATGGCCCGCTTCGGATCAACCCAGTCAGCCCGAACTCTGGTCGTGGCCGGCGTCCGCTTCATGGGTGAGACCGCGAAGATCCTGAATCCTGAGAAACGCATCCTAATGCCTTCGCTGGAGGCAGAGTGTTCATTGGACCTCGGGTGCCCAATCGAGCCGTTCTCGGCATTCTGCGACGAACACCTGGACCGGACCGTCGTGGTCTACGCCAACACCTCCGCAGCCGTCAAGGCACGCGCCGACTGGGTGGTCACTTCAAGTTGCGCGGTACGGATCATCTCGCACCTGATGGATCAGGAAGAAAAGATCCTGTGGGCGCCCGACCGGCATCTCGGCCACTACCTGCAACGCGTCACCGGAGCCGACATGGCACTGTGGCAAGGTCACTGCGTGGTACACGACGAATTCAAGTCGCGAAAACTCGGCGAACTGGTTTCAGAACATCCGGAAGCGGCCGTATTGGTGCACCCGGAATCTCCCGAGGACGTCATTGACATGGCCGACGTGGTCGGCTCCACGACGGCCCTGATCCAGGCCTGCCAGAAACTGCCCCACCCGACCTTCATCGTCGCCACCGACCGCCAGATCTTCCACAAGATGCAGCAAGCCGCCCCCGGCCGGAACTTCATCGAGGCGCCAACCGGCGGCGAGGGCGCCACCTGCAAAAGCTGTGCACATTGCCCCTGGATGGCCATGAATGATCTCACCCGGCTTATCGAAACCCTGGAGACTGGAAGCAACGAAATTCACGTCGACGAGGATGTCCGCCGCCGAGCGTTGCGCTCAACCCGACGGATGATCGAATTCACGGCGCACTAATCAGGCGATATCCAGCGGATCCACGTCCAGCGTCCAATTTACCCGGCCCTTTTTGCCTGGATCCTGGAGCCAATTTTCCAAGCAACGTTCCAGCGCCTTTCGGGAAACTGCCTGTAGCAGGAGTTGCACACGCCAGACACCGGCGCGCTTCGGCATCATGGCCGGTGCCGGTCCCCGTACGAGCACACCCGCAGCGTCCTCGATCCGGCGGCAAACATCCACCAAGAAAGCTTCCGCTTTCCGGTAGTCCTTGTGCTGCGCCCGCAGCACCGCCCAATGACTGTAGGGCGGCAATCCCAGTTCGTGCCGTCTGGCCGACAGACGCTCCAGCCAGTCTTCATAGCTCTCGTTCAGCAGTTGCTGAAGCATTGGGTGCTTTGGCAGGCAGGTCTGAAGCAGGACCTTTCCGGGTTTGATCCGACGGCCCGCTCGACCTGAAACCTGAACCAGCATTTGCGCCATCCGCTCCGGTGCCCGCAAGCGGGGACTGAACAACTGGGAGTCAATATTGATGACCCCGACCAGCGTGACTTCAGGAAAATCGTGCCCCTTGCACAGCATCTGGGTGCCGATCACGATCCGATAATCACCCCGCCGTGTTTTCTCAAGGCTTCGCTCCAGTTCTCCACGCCCGCGGATATGGTCTCGGTCCAGGCGCAGGATCGGGCAGTCCGGGAATTCGGCGCGCAGTCGGTCTTCGACCCGCTGCGTTCCTTCTCCCAGAAGGATTGCTCCTTGTTCGACTTCTTGTTCGCCCGACTGGCGGAATCCGCAGTGATGGCAAATCAGCTGCTGGCGTGGCTGGTGATACGTCAGGCAAACCTGGCAGTCGGGACAAATCACCGGCTCGCCGGTTTGGGGCGAGAACAGAACCGGGGCGAAACCGCGCCGGTTCAGGAACAGCAGGGCTTGGTCCCCGCCATCCAACGTCTCACGCAAAGCCTCCAGAAGCGGCTCCGACAAGCCGTCCGTCATCGGGTACTGGTTGAGGTCGATCAGTTCCGTGTTCGGCAAGACGGCCGGGCCAGCACGCGTCGGCAGGCGCAGGTGCCGGTATTTCTCCACCTGTATGTTGCGCCAGGTCTCGATCGATGGCGTGGCCGTGCCAAGGACGACCGGGATTCCGGCTTGGTGCGCCCGATAAACCGCGACATCGCGGGCGTGGTAACGGAATCCCTCCTGCTGCTTCAGCGAAGGATCATGCTCTTCGTCGACCACGATCAACTGTAGATCCCGGAACGGCAGGAATACTGCCGAACGGGTCCCCACCATGATATCCGCCTGCCCACTTTGCGCCAGAAGCCAAGCCAAGTATTGTTCACGTGCCGTACATTCGGAATGGTAGACCGCTACGCAGGTTCGTTCATCACGCGCCAGCCGGTCGCGCAATTGGGGGGCGAGGCCGATCTCCGGAGCAATCACCAGGACCTGTCCGCCACGTTCCAGCACCGAGCGGATCACGGCGCGGTACACCTCGGTCTTGCCGCTCCCGGTGACTCCGTGCAGCAGCGTGCAACTGTACGCGCCCAAACATTCCTGCAGGGCCTGCACGGCTTCACGCTGGTGGGGATTGTGCGGCACATCTCTCGGGACCACCGGGAGGGGTGGAGCCGGCAACCTGAACTCGGCTTCAACCAGCCCCTGCCCGATCAGCGCCTTGAGCGGGGCGGCGGGATTACGGCATAGTTTCCGCAACTGTTCCCTGGTCAGGCCTTCCTCGCAGTCTTGGAAGGCTCGTAGCAATGCTTGACGGACTGGTGCGCGACGGTGCTCCTCGGGGTCGGCCTTCCGCCCGTCTTCCGTCATCCGCCACACGGTCGTCCCGGCAAGTTCGGCCGACTCGCCCTTTCGCAGGCGGACCGGCAACGCCACATTGATAACCTGTCCGATCGGGTGCTGATAGTATCGAGCCGCCCAAATCATCAACTCCAGCACACCGGGCTCGATGACCGGGGCTTCGTCCAGCACGGCCCCCACCCGTTTGAGTTCCGGCACCCCGACAGGCCGTGACCGAACCTCCAGGACCACGCCAACCTGTTTGCGGGGACCGAACGGCACCCGCACCCGCACACCCGGTGGCGGCACTGCTCCCTGAGCCGGCGGCAGATAGTCGTATCCGTGGCGGATCGGCGCGTTGACGGCCACATGCAGGCAGAGTTCAGTCATGCGGCATTTCCGAGGCATCCGGATTGTGGATAACTTTGGGGATAACACTGGGTAGAAAACCGGAAAAGCCTATAAATAAAGGGTTTTCTTGGAATTGTCCCCCCGCTATGCAAGGATTCAGTAATATTTTTGTTTTTCATATACTTAGAATATTTTCGCAGTAAATCTCTCTTGCTTCGGCAGAAATATACGGACGGACACACAATTTTCATAAGTATATGTTGGCAATTGTGGATTTATCAGGCACATTCTGACGCATTCCCGAATTCAATTTAACAAGTGCTCCTGCCTTACGATACGGAAATTATCCATAAATCCTTCACCCTATCGGCAGAATATCGCGCCACTGCACCGTGATTTAATCCTGCGACCCGCTACTTTCCAAAGACACCATCTTCGATTCGCCCAAAGGTTTCCTGCATGGAATCGCCCTTACACACATCGCCATCCAGTTGTAAAGTCGTGCAAATCAGTATAAAGTGGCGCGCAAAATAGGATGTGACCATGTTGGATGTCCTGACGCAGCAAATCCTCCGGACCGATATCTCCGGAATGCCGCTGGAGTGGATCGGTTATCAGGATGCGGTCCGCCTGCATTATGCGGGGCAGGTCGCTTACGTCAGTGGCCAAGATATCTTGCGCGTGCGCGGCGGATACAACGCCATCACCGGCCGACGCACCATTCTCGCCCTTAACTCCATCGTCTCGACCTACGGCCGCAACCGTCTGCTGCATGAGACTTACACGCCGCCCCTGAACAACCCGACCTTGTTCAAGCGCGATGCTTGGCTATGTCTCTACTGTGGCGATTCGTTCGAGCGCCGCGAATTGTCTCGCGACCATATCCGCCCCCTGAGCCTGGGCGGAATGGACGAGTGGAACAACGTGGTCACCGCCTGCAAGCGATGCAATAACCAGAAGGCCAGCCGAACCCCAGAGGAAGCCGGCATGCAGTTGCTTGCGGTTCCGTTCGTGCCGACCCACGCTGAGTACATCTACCTTCAGGGCCGCCGGGTGCTGGCGGACCAGATGGAATTCCTGCGCGCCCACTTCCCCCGCACCAGCCCATTGCGCGAGCGGATTGCGAAGTGACGGAATCGCCGGGATCCCGTACCGGGGTCCTGATCTCCAACCTCGGAACTCCTGACGAACCCACTCCGCGGGCGGTTCGCCGTTATCTGGCGGAGTTCCTGTCGGATCGGCGCGTGATTGCGCTGTCCCCACTGCTCTGGAAACCGATCCTGCACGGCTTCATCCTGCGCATCCGTCCCCGACGCAGCGCCCGGCTGTACCAAAAGATCTGGACGGAGGAGGGCTCGCCGCTGCTGGTCTACAGCCAGCGCCAACGCGACGCATTGCAGAAAGAGTTGAATCAGCGTGGGCACGCAGTGCCGGTCGCCCTAGGAATGCGCTACGGCCGCCCTTCCATCGCACAAGCTCTCGACGAGCTGAAAGCGGTTGACGCCCTGATTGTCCTGCCTCTCTACCCGCAATTCTCGGTCACGACTACGGCTTCCACCCGCGATGCGCTGACCCACGCTCTTAATCACCGGGGCAACACCCCCGAGATTCGTTTTATCGAGCACTATGCGCACGATCTCGCCTACCTCAATGCCTGCGCCGCACAAATTCACAACTTCCGGGCGCAACGCGATGCTGGAGAAAAGCTCATCCTCTCCTTCCACGGCTTGCCCAAGGAATCCATCGGGCAAGGCGACCCCTATGCCCGGCAATGCCGCGAAAGCGCGAGCGAAATCGCCCGGATTCTGAGCTTGCGGTGGGATCAGTGGTGCATCACGTTCCAGTCACGGTTCGGGCCCAAGGAATGGTTGACCCCCTATACTGACGGGACGCTGCGCAAACTATCCGAAACCGGCATTCGCTCCGTCGATGTGTTCTGCCCCGGCTTCTCTGCCGACTGCCTGGAAACCCTGGAAGAGATCGAACAGGAAAACCAAGCCGTGTTCCGCGCGGCAGGCGGAGAGACTTTCCGGTATATTCCCGCTCTCAACGACAATGTCGACTACGTGCACGCCTTGGCGGGCCTAATCGAAGCTCACATACCCTGATTTATGCCGATTTTCGCGTTCTTCGTCCTGTTCTTCTTCCTGGAACTGTTCCTGATGGTGATGACCGCCGTCGAACACGGCTGGGGCTGGGGGGTGTTCTGGTTCGAGGTCGCAACCGCGATCCTCGGAGTCGCGCTGATCCGGCACAACCAGGAAGTGACGATGCAGTCGCTGTTCCAGCAGGCGACCGGACGCGTACGTCCCGACTTCAGCCTGGCCCTGTTTCGAAGCGCCCGCGTCACGGTCGGGGGAATTCTGCTGATCCTGCCGGGATTCATCACCGACGGCTTTGGCGCCACCTTGCTGATTCTGCCCGGGCTTCATTCGTTTTTGATCAGGCTGCTGAAAGCCCCCGCCCCGCCACGTCAACCCCCCGAATCGCCCGAACCATCTCATTCCAGCCGGTCCGCACACATTATCGAAGGAGAAATCGAACCCCCGCGGAATGATTCCGAAAACCGGTAAACTGGATAATTCAAATTGTGTGACAACCCTTGCGAGGATTTTTGCCATGAACTTTTCGTCGCCTGAAGCCTGGGGTAGGCTTTTGTCTCTCGCCCTCGTCCTGATCGCCATGCCCACGGTTCAGGCGAAAGAACAGCCGGAGCAGATCGAAACCTTCACCGTTACCGGTTCGCGCATCCAATCACCCAGTCCGGTCGCCCCCAACCCCGTCACCGAAGTCGGGGCGGAAGAGGTCCTGCTCCAGGGCACCGCCCGGGTGGAAGACATGTTGCGCTCGTATCCGCAGGTTTACGTCTCGCAGGGGGCCGGAGACTCGAATGGCGCCACCGGCACCGCGATGGTGGAACTGCGCGCCCTGGGGCCCCGGCGCACCCTGGTGCTGCTCAACGGCCGTCGCATGCCGAGCGGGACCCCGACGGCTGCCGCCATACCGGACATCAACCAGATTCCCGGCCCGCTTATCGAACGGGTGGATATCTATACGGGAGGGGGGGCCGCCGTCTACGGCTCCGATGCGGTTGCGGGCGTGGTCAATTTCCTATTGATGGACGATTTCGAGGGCCTGCGCACAGATTTCCAGTACAGCGAATACCAGCATCACAACGACAGCGACCACTGGCGGGGACTCGTCGCCGCAGCCGGCTACCCGGTGGCCAAAGGCTACAAGAGCGATGGAGACATTGTCCGAGCGTCCCTGATCGCCGGATTCAACTTCGGCGAAGATCGCGGCAATCTCACCGCCTACGCCACCTATCGCGACATCGAACCGGTTCTGCAAGGCTCACGCGACTACAGTTCCTGCTCGCTTGGCGCTGATTTGAGCCGGTGTCTCGGGTCCTCCACGATTCCGGAAGGGCGTTTTACCGACTTCGGGGTGGCGAGACTGGCGGCCAGTTTCAATCCGAGTTTCGTCGGCGGAGACTCTTTCGACTACCTCGTCGAGGGGCACAAATTCGTGTCCCGGGAGAACAAGACCTACAACTATGGTCCGGCCAACTACTTCCAGCGCCAGGACGAGCGCTACACCTTCGGTGCCTTCGCCCACTACGACCTCAACGACCGTGCGGAAGTCTATGCCGAGCTCATGTACAAGCGGGACCGGACCACCTCGCAGATCGCCCCCTCCGGGAGCTTCTTCAGAACCAGCAACATCCTGAGATGCGGCCACCCGTTCCTGTCGCAGGAACAGCGCCGGGCGATTTCCTGCCTGGACGGAAACGGCGATGTGATCGAAAACGGGGAGCAGGTGGTCTATCTGGGTCGGCGGAGTGTGGAAGGCGGGCCGCGGCAGAACAAGATCATCCATGCCAGCTACCGCGGGGTGGCCGGTCTGCGCGGCGCCCTCAGCGAGACCTGGGACTACGATGCGTTCGTCCAGTACGCGAAAGTGGAAATGCGGGAAGCCTACCTGAACGACCTGTCGGTGAGCCGGATCCACCGGGCCCTGGACGTGGTGATGCACAACGGCGAAGCCGTCTGCCGGTCCACCCTCCCGGATGCCGACGGGGTCGTGGAAGACCCGGGCTGCGTGCCCTGGAACATCTTCGAAGAAGGAGCCGTGACTCCGGCAGCAGTCGACTACCTGGAGATTCCCCTGCATGCCCGGGGGACGACCGACCAGCTCGTGCTGTCCGCCGCGTTTTCCGCAAACCTTGCGGACTACGGAATCAGATTGCCCCTGGCTGCCCATAGTCCAAGCATCGTTCTCGGCGGCGAGTTCCGCAAGGAGAGCCTGGATCTGAACCCGGATGCGAATTACCAGTCCGGCGAGGGGGCCGGCCAGGGCGGCGAGTTCGTCCCGATCAGCGGCGATTATCATGTGACCGAACTGTTCGCGGAAGCCCGCATCCCCCTGATCGAAGGCGCGCCGTATGCAGAGGAACTGATTCTCGACGCGGCGTACCGCTATTCGGACTATGACTACGGCGAATACATCGACACCTGGGCCTTCGGGCTGAACTGGGCGGTCAATCCGGAAATCCGGCTGCGCGGCAGCGTTCAGCGTGCGGTCCGAGCCCCCACCGTGCACGATCTGTTCTTGCCGCAGAAGTTCAGGCTATTCAGCATGATTGCAGATCCCTGCGCAGGCGAAATCAAGGACGGGAAAACCGCCTCGGGCTACACGTTCGAAGAATGCCAGCGCACCGGCGTGACGGAGGCGCAATGGGGAGAGATCCAGAATTCGCCGGCCGGGCAATACAACGCGAAAGTGGGCGGCAACCCTGAGTTGAGCCCGGAAGAAGCCAAGACCTGGACTGCCGGCATCGTCTTTACTCCTGAATTTGCCGATGGGCTGAACCTGACGATCGACTACTACAAGATCGAGATCGAGGGCGGCATCGGCTACGTCGGCGCCAGCTATACTCTCGCCCAGTGCCTCAAAAACGGAATCCTGTGCGACAAGGTGATTCGGGGGGTCGCCGGCGACCTGTGGGTTGGCTCCAACAGCCAAGGTGTCGCATGTACTGGACAGCAGGCCGGGGAAAACACGGAATTGAACTTGTCCAACTGCCTGAGCGGACACTTGCAGCTGACGCGGGACAATCTGGCCATTGAGAAGAGCAATGGCGTGGACGTCGGCTTGGATTTCGCCCTCGATATCGGCATGCAGGGGGAGGTGCGGTTCAACAACGTCCTGACGCACATCAACGTCTTGAGATTCCAGGCCGTGGACGGGGCTCCGGTCGCCCGTTGCGCGGGCAGGCGCTACTGCGGGCCGGTTCCGGACCTTCAAAACCGGTTGCGTATCACCTGGGACACCCCATGGGATGTCACCGCCAGCGCCATGTGGCGCCACACCAGTGCGGTCAGGGGTTCGGGACGATTCAGCGTGGACATCCCAAAAATGAACTACCTCGACCTGGCTGCAGTCTGGCAGGTCACGGGCCAAGCGAAGATCTATGCCGGCATCAATAATCTGACGGACCGGGAACCCCCGATCGTCGGCAACTCCTCCGGCACCAACGGCAACACCTTTCCCGGCCTGTACGACGCGCTCGGCCGATACCTGTTCATGGGCGCGAGCATGGAATTCTGAAGACCCGGACATCGATTTGGAAAATCGACTTTACTCGCTTCTGGCAAGCGCCACATTCGGGCTTGCCGTGGTGACCACACCCGATGCCCAGGCGCGGGATGATGCCGAGGACCTCGAGGAAATCACGGTTACCGGCTCGCGAATCCAGAGAGACGACCTGATCGGCTCCAGTCCCATCACCCAGATTCAGGCAGAAGAGATCGAATTTCAGGGCGCAGTTCGCGTCGAGGACATGCTGCGCTCATACCCGCAAGTTTTTGCATCCCAGAGCGCGGGACAATCGAACAGTTCCACCGGCACCGCGACCGTGGATCTGCGCAGTCTCGGTACCGAGCGTACGCTGGTGCTGGTCAATGGCCGCCGCTTGCCGGCTGGCTCGCCACTGCAGGGAGGCATCGCACCCGACATCAACCAGATTCCCGGCGCACTGATCAAGCAGGTGGAAATCCTGACCGGAGGGGCTTCTGCCACATACGGCTCCGATGCCGTCGCCGGTGTCGTCAATTTCCTGTTGATGGACGATTTCGAGGGCATTCGCCTGGATGTCCAGTACAGTCAATACAACCATGACAACGATAATCGCCGGTGGCAGGAGATTGTCACCAAGGCCGGCTATCCGGTTGCCAGCGGTTACGAGACGGACGGAGAAATCTCCGAGTTCTCCCTGGTTGCCGGCTTCGGCACCCCCAACGGTCGCGGCAACCTCACCACCTACGCGACCTATCGCGAAATCAACCCGGTCTTTCAGGATGCCCGCGATTACAGTTCCTGCGCACTCTCCCGTGACCTGAACGAATGCAGGGGATCCTCCACCATCCCCCAAGGGAGATTCACTAACTTCAAGAGAGAAAAGGACAAACTTTTCGACTATATGGTGGAGGGTGATCAGTTCGTAAATCGTGACGGCACGACCTACAACCACAACCCAGTCAACTATTTTCAGCGCCCCGATGAACGGTACACCTTCGGTGCCTTCGCTCACTACGATGTCAACGAACGAGCGGAGGCCTACGCCGAATTCATGTACATGAACGACCGTTCCACGGCACAAATCGCACCTTCCGGAAATTTCTTCCACACCGATGAACTGAACTGCGGTCACCCATTCCTGTCGGAACAGCAATTTGAAGCCATTTGCGGCTCCCAGAACCTGACCCTGGATGATACGCAGGTCGTCTATATTGGCCGCCGCAACGTGGAAGGCGGCAACCGGATGCATGAGTTGCGCCATGCCAGTTACCGGGGCGTTCTCGGCCTGCGCGGGGACCTTAGCGATTTATGGCGCTATGACGCGTTCGTCCAGTACGCAAAAGTGGAAATGCGGAATATCTACCGCAACGACCTTTCCATTTCCCGGATCAGGCGCGCACTTGACGCCGTGCGCAAGGATCCGGACGATCCGAACAGCGAGATCGTGTGCCGGGCCTCCTTGGCGGATACCGACGGGACGGTGGAGGATCCGGACTGCGTGCCTTGGAATATCTTCGAAACCGGGGCGGTGACCCCGGAGATGGTCAAGTACCTGGCCAAGCCCCTCCAAGCCCGCGGTACGACCGAACAGATCGTGGCCTCTGCCTTCATCGCCGGCGACCTGGACGAGCACGACATCCGGTTCCCGCTCGCCGACAATGCCGTCAGCATCGTGCTGGGCGGTGAATATCGAAAGGAGATCCTCGACTTCAACCCCGACGAAGGGTTCCGAACCGGCGACGGCTCCGGCCAGGGCGGAGCTACCAACCCTGTCAGCGGCAGCTACGACGTGGCCGAGTTTTTCGCAGAGGCCAGCATCCCCCTGATCGAAGGAGAGACATACGCCGAGGAACTGCTGCTCGACGCAGCCTACCGTTACTCGGACTACGACTACGACGAGACGACGCACACTTACGCGTTCCGCCTCGGCTGGCAGGTCGATTCGAACGTCAGGATCCGCAGCAGCTATCAGCGGGCGGTTCGGGGTCCGAACGTGCAGGAATTTTTCCTGCCGGAAAGATTTACCCTGTTCGAGATCGGGGGAGACCCTTGTGCGGGAGAAATCACGGACGGCAAAACCGAATTGGGTTACACCCTCGAGCAATGCAAGTTATCGGGCGTGACCGAGGCTCAATGGGGCAAAATCGAGCATTCGCCTGCCGCGCAGTACAACGCACTGCAGGGTGGCAACCCCGATTTGTCACCAGAAGTCGCGAAAACCTGGTCGATCGGCATCGTGTTCACGCCCGAAGCCGTTGACGGTCTGTCCCTTATGGCGGATTACTACAACATCCAGATTGAACAGGGCATCCGCTTCCCGGACCCCGAAGAGGTTATTAGGCAGTGCCTCGCCGGCAACCTACCCCTGTGCGAGCGAATCAATCGGGGCAGGAACGGCGATTTATGGATCGGTTCCGATATCGAAACCAGCGGTCATGTCGTCTCGCACAAATCCAACCTGCCGGGCGAGGAAGTGGAAGGCTTGGATGTCGTGGTCGACTATGCCGTCGACATCGGGGTGTGGGGCGACCTGTCGTTTAACAATGTCCTGTCGTACATCAATTCTTGGGATTTGCAGGAGCTTGAGGGCGCACCGACGAAGAGTTGCGCCGGGAACTGGACCTGCGGCCCTCCAATCCCGGATCTTCAGAACCGACTACGCGCGACTTGGAGTTCTCCGTGGAACGTCACGGCAAGCCTCATGTGGCGTCACATCAACCGGGTCGACGGCGATGGAGGGAGCCTGGTCGACTTGCAGAAAATGAACTATCTGGATCTGGCTGTCACCTGGCAAGTCACGGAAGACGCGAAGATTCGGTTCGGGGCCAACAACCTGCTGGACAAGTCCCCGCCCGTCGCGGGCAATCCGGCAGGACCGTCCCGGCTTGGAAACGGCAATGTCTTCCCTGGTACCTACGATGCCCTGGGGCGCTACCTGTTCATGGGCGCGAGCATGGAATTCTGATTCCTCTATTCGGCACATAGACAAGTCGTTGAAGCATCCTGTTTCTAGTCAGAGTCGTCTGACTTACTTCTTTCCCATCGCCTCCGAATATCAGTATTTACCCTAGGATAATATTTTATATTTTAGATATTATATTATCTATTACTTTACAAATAAATTTATTTTAGATATAATAATATCTAAATCATTAGATGGTGATGATTATGACGCTGCTTTCCATTCACAGCCCTTTTGAGATCCAGCAAAAACTGGCTAACGCCGTCCGCGCCAAGCGAAAAAAGATGAAACTCTCACGCCAGGCCTTGGCCGAGCACAGCACGGTGCCTGCTCCAACTATCAAACGTTTCGAGACCACCGGGGAAATTTCCTTGCGCCAGTTCGTCATGCTGTGGCAGTGCGTGGACCGCTTGGATACGCTGGCCGCACTGGCGAATCCGCCGAAACCTACCCCGCGTACCATTACCGAGGTTTTGGTCTCCTGATGTTTCGGCCTGTCGACAAGCTCCGAGTCTCTCGGCGTCTAAGCGACGGACGAAAAGTGCAAGTCGGGGAACTCGCGCAGAACAGCCGCGCGGTCTTCTTCCAGTATGACGCTGAATATCTGGAACGCTTCCACAGCCTGTCTCCTTTTACGCTCTTCTTCAACAACGAGTTACAACAAGCTCCGGCAAGACCCCACTATGGGTTGCACGGTGTTTTCGCCGATTCGCTTCCGGACGGATGGGGCCTGTCACTGATGGACCAGGTCTTCACCCGACACGGCCTAGCTCTAGATCAGGTGACGGTTATGGACCGCCTCGCTTATATGGGTAAGCAGGGTCTAGGCGCCCTCAGCTACGATCCGATTTCTGAATTTTCACCGGACGAACCAGACGATCTGATCGACATAGCAGATCTAGGCAAAAGTGCCGTGCAATTTTTCGATGGCCTGACCACGACGGTCACGGCAGCGCTGGCTCGTCACGGTGGCAGTCCCGGCGGCTCCCGGCCGAAAGCACAAATCCACATGTCACCCGGGGATGTCCGACATGCTTCCACGGTGCCTCAACCCGAACTGGAGCCGTGGATCGTGAAGTTCACCTCGGAGCGCCTGCCGCTGAAACACCAAGAAGGGTTATGCGAGGCCGCATACCTGACCCTCGCCGAAAACGCCGGTATTAAGGTTCCCGACTGGCGACTCATCGACCCTCCGGATGATTTTCCAGCTCCCGCCTGGCTAGCCCTGCGCAGGTTTGATTGCCCTCCTGACAATCCTGGAAACGGTCGCTTTCACATGCACACTCTGTGCGGCCTCCTGGATGCAGACTACGCCCAACCTTCCCTAGACTATGAAACCGTCATCAAAGCCACCATGTCGCTCTGCCAAAGCCCAGTCGCCGGGCAAGCGCAATTTGCCAGAGCCATATTCAACTTGTTCGCCTGCAATCAAGACGATCACAGCAAAAACTGGTCGCTTTTGATGGACGACAATGGGAGATGGAACCCGGCTCCGTTCTACGATGCCACGTTCAGCCCACATCCATACGGAGAACATACGACAGCCTTCATGGGACATGGCAAGACCCCATCATTTGAGGCGGTGCGTCAACTGGCTTTACTTGCCGGCTTGAAAAATTGGAAACAGGCCAAAGACGTGATTGATCGGATCGTGGAGGCGATCGGTCAATGGCCGACAGTCGCAAAAGAGTTAGACGTCAAGGATGACACCCGTAAACATATACAACAACACCTCGAAACTATCCGTGCGCAAAACCGGCATCTGCTCACGGCATCTTAGTAGTCCGTCATCCGTTCCATGAGGTAGCACAGGCAATCCTGCTCCACGATCTTCTCTCGTGTGGTCAACATCGACAGGAAAAACGGTTGTCGAACTATTAACTGACGATCCCGATTCTCGAAATACATGTCGAAGACATCTTTCCCTTCTTCATCCTGAACTTTCAGACGAGGGTCGACCCCATCTCCCCACATCCCGAAGGCCGTCCCTTCGGGCAACTCCCGAAAGTTTTGCTCCACTAGTTCCCCCGGCATGTAGAAATCGGCATCCTGATGCTGAAAACTGAATGACAGGCCTTCGGGAATCCGTACCCGGGCCCGGGTATGGAATAACTCCAGCTCGTCTGCGGTCGGTAGATGGTCCGGAATGGACTCTTCGAACAACCGCTGCTCCAAGTACGCCTTGGCATGGACGATGCCCTCCGGGCTTTCCGGCAGGCCGCATTCGATGGTTATGGACGGGCACAATTCGCTGAATGCCATCGACTGCATCCCGAGCAATGCCCGAAAATACACCGCAGTCCTGGAGAATCTCTGTGCGAGATACAGCGAGCGTCCGTCCAGCCAATTGACGCAGGCGTAGTGTGGGTTCGGACCCGTCGTGTTGTGCACGTCGATGCTGGCGATCGGACTGCGGCGGCGCATCTCCTCCACCACCTGGCGTGCCATGCGGTGTTCCGGACTGTCGCCGCCATCCCAGACCCGGTTGTAATCCTG
Source organism: Gammaproteobacteria bacterium (assembly GCA_028819565.1). GTDB lineage: Bacteria > Pseudomonadota > Gammaproteobacteria > Poriferisulfidales > Poriferisulfidaceae > Poriferisulfidus. Next base: position 34,822 of record JAPPLD010000016.1, read on the forward strand.
TTGGTCGTCGAGACGACGCAGGCCAAGACGGGCCGCCTTGACGTTGCCGATCAGGACGGACAGTGAACGCGGCAGACGCGCTTCGGAGAAATCCCTAAGGATCCCGCGTACCGCCTCCCAGCCTGCAATCTCGTTGCCGTGGAGCAGGACCGACAGAAACAGCGGGTCGGGGCGCTCCCCGGGCAGATGCAGCAGGGTTGGCCCGCCAAGAGCCTCTTCCAGACCTTCGGCCGGGCAGTCCGCTAGTCCCGGCGGCAGGTGGTCCAAGATTTTCAGCATGGCTCGCTCACAGCGGCCACTCGTGAACCGGCACTCCACTCTGCTGGCGCGTCAGGTAGGCACCGACCAGAGCCTGCATGTTTCCATCGTGAGAATAGCGCCAAGCGCGCATCCAGCGCGCACCGGTCCGCCTCTTCTCCACGCGCGCTTCGATGATGTCGAGATAGCGATCCGATTCCGATTCGTCGAGGCCGCTAGTCTTCAATCCCCGGCGTGCCATTGGCAGCAAAGTCTCCAGGATCAATTCTGAAATCGGGTGCTCGGCACCGTCGCTCCAAACGATCTTGGTATCCAGGCCGGTGCAGGCAGCTCGGTAGAAGTTCTCCCGCGCCGTCGCGAACGGGATATCCAAGACGGCTCCTTCTCCCCCTTCCAGAGCCGCCATCATCGCACCTACCCAGAATGCGACGTTCGCGATCATGTCGATCCCGGTCGGCCCCGAAGGCATGACCCGGTGTTCGATGCGCAGGTGCGGCACACCGTCCTCGCTTCCGATTAGCGGGCGATTCCAGCGCCAGATCGTACCGTTGTGCAACTTCAGGTGCATGAACTGCTCATCCTTCGACTGGAAAGGCTGCGGCAGGATGACCGGAAAAACATTCAGGTTTTCCTCGAAGAACTCGAACAGGGACTCGCGCGCAGAGCCACTGCCGCAACCGACCCGTCCGATGCGTTGCTGAGCCTGACCGGCAAAAGTGGACAAACTGACCGACTGCTCGAACAGCGGCACCCGCGTCTCATCCCACAAGTCCCTCCCGAACAGGAACGGCGCGTTGCAGGACATGGCAACCGTGGTCGCGGACAGGGCCATCGAGGCATTGTAGGCCGCGACCGTGCGCGACTGGGGGACCTGGAGGTGAACCTGGAACGAGGTGCAGGCGGATTCCAGCATCACATCCTCGTGCAGGCTGAACAAGTGATCCCGCCCACGGATGTCGATCTGCAGCGGGCGATTCTTGCGCAGATCCATGACGCGTTCGTTGAGTGCCCGGTAGCGCTTCAGTTGGCTCATGCTGTCGACCGTCAGGTCGCTCTCCTGCACGGTCGGAAGAATGCCGATCATGCCGAGCCGCATGTCCATGGATTCCGCCACTTCCGTCGCCTGCTGCCAGGACTCGTCCAGCTGCTGGTGGAGGAGGGACAGCATGCCGGAACCTACCTGAGTGTGCGGCGTATTGAATTCGATGTTGAATCGTGACAATTCCGGCAGGCAAAGCGGATTGTTGTACCGCTCAAGGTAGACGTCGTTATGCGGCAACGGATGACAGTCCAGGTCGATCAGCCAGGTTTCCAACTCGAAGCCGACCTGGTACGTCTGGTCGTCGAAACGCCCGTCCCGAAACCAGCGACCGAGCAGTTCGGTTTCGCGCTCCAGCGCCTGCCGGAAACGTTTCGTGTCGGATTCGCTGAACTGGTCCGTACGGATCTCGTCACCCATGCCGGTTCTCCAAGACCTTGACCAGCACCCTGGCATTGCGCTGGTTGTTGTAGAACTTCCGTCGTGCCACTGGCAGGGAGCGCGGCGATGAAGTCCGGAACCCCTGCTCCCGGAACCAGTGCATGGCTCGCGTAGTCAGGACATAGATCTGCCGGAAGCCGTTCTCGAACGCACGGGTCTCCGCATCATCCAGCAAGGCATGCCCGAATCCTTGGCCTTGGTATTCCGGGTGAATCGCAAGGCAGATTAGTTCCGCATGGGTTTCGCTGAGCGGATGCAGGCAGGCACAGGCCGTGATCAGCCCGTCCAGTTCGATCACACGGAAATTATGGATACGTAGTTCCAGTTCCTCGCGGGTTCGCTCCGCCAGGACACCCTGTCCGATCAACGGTTCCAGCAAGCCCACGATGCCGCCGATGTCTGCAATCTCCGCCTGTCGGGGCGCATAGGCCTCGGTACGAGTAACCATGACTCCGGCACCGGTCCGGGTGAACAGTTCCTGCAACAGTACGCCATCGCGGCGTGCATTCAGCAGGTGAATTCGGCCTACCGAAGACAGGCTGGCATCAACGGCACCCTGAAGCATCTGACGCTGAACGGGACTGAGCTTGCGCCTGCGAATCAACGCAAGCGTTTCGCCTGAAGTCATTTGCCGGATCAGGCCTCGGCGGGTCCGCAGGGCTGGTTCCGCATGCAGGTAGATCAACTTGTCTGCAGAAATGGACTGGGCCACCGTGCAGGCCAATGCCGCCGCATTGAGATTGAACGTCTCGCCAGTCGCCGAGTAACCGAGCGGCGGAATCAAGACGATCGCGTCCTGCTGTAACAGGCTCTCGATAGCGTTTGCAGCCACCCGTCGTACTTCGCCCGTATACTCGAAGTCCACCCCGTCATGAACCCCGCGGGGCCGGGCGGCTACCAGGTTGCCGGTCAAGACGCGCAGCCGCATGCCGGCCATCGGCGTATTCATCAATCCCCGCGACAGGCGCGCTTGGATATCGGACTGCAGGGCTCCAACAGCCTCCAGCACCGCAGGCATATCCGAGGCCCGGGTAATTCGGCAACCGTCATGAAAGTCGGAGTTCGGAAGCCGCCGATTAATCTGGCAACGTGCACCGAACACCAGCACCAACCGGATTCCCAGCGCCTGCAGCTGGGCGATATCCTGCAACAACGTGTCCTCGCCGGGATGCTCCAGCACTGCGCTGTCCAGACACAGAACGAACGTCCGCCCCCGGTGGGCGTACACGTAGGGCGCGGTATCGCGAAACCCTCTCAGGTTGAATGAATCCAAGGTGTGTTCCGTGTGTGGTAACGGCAAAATGTCCTGCTATATTGTACGGGGATGCCCGCCATGCCGACCTCCCTGACCCGCTTGTACCCGCCGGATGCCGCTCGCCATCCACTGTCAGGCTTATGTCTTGGACACCGGCTGGTCGAACGGGCAGAAGCAGACCAACCCTACATCTATAGCAGCTTCATCATGAGCCTCAACGGCGCCATCGCGATCGACGATGGCCAAGGCAACTGGACGCATCCTGAAACCCTGACCGACCCGCGCGATCTCAGGCTTTTGTGTGAACTCATGGCCCAGGCCGACTGCCTGATCACCAGTGGCGGCTACCTGCGCGACTTGGAACGCGGCAGCCTCGGGAACCTGCTGCAATTGCCGCAGACGCCAGAATTCCAAGACCTGCTTGACTATCGCAAGCAGAATCACGACTCACCTTTCCCCACCGTGCTGGTAGTCAGCCGAAGCCTGGATTTTCAGATCCCGGCATCCATTGCCGAACACCGTCAAGTCCTGCGCGTCCTGGCGCCGGCAAATGCCCCGGAACAGCGAGCCACCGAACTGCGCAATCAAGGCGTCGACGTGGTTCTCGGCGATGAGACTGACTGGGTCGGAAGCGAGACCGTGATCGCCAACCTGAAGGAGCTTGGCGCACGTACGGCTTATCTTTTCTGCGGCCCGCGGATGAACGGAATCCTGATGCAATCCGGCCAAGTCAGCCGCCTGTACCTGACATGGCTGCACCGGCTTCAGGGCGGGCATCCCGCCTTGACGGTCGGGTCGTTCCTGCCTGCCTCGCAAGCCAGATCACTCAGGCTCGTGGAACTGCACCAGGCGGAAGCCGAAGGGGATTTGCCGGGGTTGTGGTTCGGCTACTTCGACACGTGAAGACCGACCGGCGAATTCCGGTCAACTGTACTCCGGCATCTTGTTGAAGTAATTCCGGATGCCGCTGCGCAAGGCCAGCGCGACACGGCGCTGGTGATTCTTGGTACGCAGGAGTTTTTCCTCGTGGACGTTGGAAATAAAGCCGGTTTCCACCAGGATCGAAGGAATATCGGGTGACTTCAGCACTGCAAACCCGGCCCGTTCGACCCGTTGGCTGTGCATCTTGCCGACCCGCTTCAGCGAATTCACCATCAGTTCCCCCGCATTCAGACTGTACTCCTGCACGGCATTTTGAGACATAGACAACAACACTTTCTGCACATCCGGGTCCCGGCCCGATATCTCGATGCCCCCTTTCAGGTCCGCCGCGTTCTCCCGGTCTGCGAGCCACCGCGCGTGGGCACTGCTGGACCCCCTTGTGGAGAGCGCATAAACGGATGCCCCACGCGCGCTGCGGCGGCGTGCCGCATCCGCATGCACCGAAACGAACAGGTCGGCCTTCTTGTTGCGCGCAATCCGGGTGCGCTGATGCAGACGCAGGAAGACATCCCGATTGCGAGTCAGGTACGGCGTGATTCGAGGATCCGCCTTGAACAATTTGTAGAGCTTCTTCGAAATCGACAACACCACGTCCTTCTCGCGCGTTTTGCCCTTGCCAACCGCCCCGGGATCCTTTCCGCCATGCCCGGGGTCAATCGCCACGACCAGACGCCGTGACCGGCTTGAGATCGATGGGGTGGGTGCGCGATCAGAAGGTTTTCTCTCGGGAGTGGATGGCTTTCGGGTCTGCTTGGGCACAACGAACGACCCGAGAAAATCCACCACGATCCGGTCTTTCTTCCCGTCGGTCGTCAGCCACTTGCTGACCTCCGCAGGAACCAAGCGCTTCAGGTCCAGTACCAAACGCAGGGTTCCATCCTTCGACACGTTTGAGCGCAGCCCCTTGACGATGCCATTGCGGTCGAAGCGTGGAGACTTGGGGACGGATTTCGAGATTCTCGCCCGCTTGATGTCCAAGACGTAGCGCGGCGGATTCTTGATTGCAAATTTTCTCTCGATTTCGACTTTTCCGTCGAATTCGAATACGATCCGGTTGCGCTGCTCGTTGACGCTTTGGCGCAGCGTCACCAGTTGTCTCGCTGCCAGTACAGCAGTCGGGAAGCCCCATGGCAGCAACGCCAGCAGACTGAGGAATCTTCGGCGATTCAGCATGGAGTCATATTATGTTTGAGATTTTATTTTTCGCAATTCCGTCCGCTCCAGCAAATCCTGCCCGCGCTCGCTTGCAGCGTCCATCTTGAGCTGCCGCGCCGACTCCGAATCCCCGTGTTGAAAGTCCAGGTTGATATCTGAGCGGGCTTCGATCTCGGGCCACCGTTCCGGCCACTCCACCAGCATCACCGCGTTGCCATCCAATAGTTCCCGGACCCCCAGTCCCTCCAACTCGAGCGGATCCTGCAGGCGGTACAAATCCACGTGCCAGATCTTCAGGCCGTCCGCCTCGTAGGGCTCCACCAAAGTATAAGTGGGACTCGGCACGACCCCATCGTGACCAAGAGCTCGCAGAAAGGCCCGGACCCAGGTCGTCTTGCCTGCGCCGAGGGGACCACGGAGGGCGAATACGCATGAGGCATCCAGCGCTCGGGCCGTTGCGGCGGCATGAGCCTCGGTCTGATCCTGTGTCGCGAAATCAAACAGCATCCGGCGGATCCGACAGCGCCCGAAGGTGGGGCAGTAAATCACTGGCCGTCATGCCGTGCATCCCGCGCTCACAGGCCAAGTCACCCGCCGCCGCATGCAGGCAGGCCCCGGCAAGAGCCGCGTGGCCGATATCCAAGCCCTGGCCAATCAGGGAGGCAATGACACCGGTCAGCACATCGCCCATCCCAGCCGTTGCCATGCCGGGATTGCCGCCGGCGCAGACGCCGATTCCTCCGTCGGCATCGGCGACGAGCGTGCCACACCCTTTGAGGACGATGACACCCCCGTAGGTTTCCTGGATACGCCCGACTGCCGAGAATCGATCCTTCTGGATTTCCGCGGTCTTCGTGACGAGCAATGCTGCCGCTTCTCCCGGATGCGGAGTCAGGACCCAGTCTCCAGAGGAATTCTTGCAAGGATCGGCAGCCAACAAACGAAGTGCGTCTGCATCGATTACCCGGGGAAGCGACATCTCGAGAACCGCTCCGAGCATGTCCTGTGCCCAAGCATCCTGTCCAAGCCCGGGTCCAATGGCGATCACCGAAGCCCGGTCCGCCAGATCCCGGAGAGCCCGCCGGTTCGCCACTGCATGGCACATCAACTCCGGCATCGGGGAGCGCATCTTCAAAGCTTCCGGCGGCTGGACAAGACTCACCAAGCCGCTCCCGCAGCGCAAGGCGGTAATGCCGCACAGTTCGGCTGCGCCTTGATAGCCAACATGCCCGCCGATTACCAGCACGTGTCCAAACTCATTCTTGTGCGAACTCCGGCGACGCCGGGGCAGGTCCCGGCGGATCTCCGCCCAATCACACAGCACAACCGCCGAAGAATTGTCGGACTCCACTTCCAGGTCGTCGTAAATCACCCAGCCGGCGCAATCCGGCCCATCCGCGGTGTACAGCCCGCGCTTGCGCGCAATGAAGGTCACCGTGTGATTGGCCCTCACGGTATGCGGATCCGCCACTCCAGTGTCCGCATCCAGACCGGACGGGATGTCCACGGATACGACACCCGCATTCGACTGGTTGATGTGATCCATGGCTTCCGCCCAATCTCCCTCAACCGGGCGGGACAGGCCCGTACCCAAAAGCGCGTCCACGACCAAGTCCTCGTCGATCGGATTCGCCTCCGCAAACGGTTGCATGGGGACCTCGGCACGCGTCGCTTCCTCGCAAGCGGCCCCGGCATCGCCTTGCAGGGACTCTCCCGGAACCAGCTGCACGATACGCACGGATTTCCCAAGACCCTGCATCCGACGAGCCACGAGATAGCCGTCACCGGCATTGTTGCCGACCCCGGCATAGACCACGATCCGCTCAATCTCCGGGTATTCCTTCTGGATCAACCGGCAGACCGCTTCCGCTGCACGCGCCATCAGCTCAGGGCCGGGAATGCCTTGGCGTTCGATCGCATCCCGATCAATCGCGCGGGTCTGCTCTGCCGTGTACAGCGGTCGGGTCACGATGTGCGCCCCCAGCCACCCGCCCCCGGTGTCTCGATCACCAGCCGGTCTCCCTCCTCGACCTGATGCTGGCATTTGCCGGGAAGATCTTCGCCGTTGAGGCAATTGCGCCCTGGCTGACCGTCCGCGCCTCCGGCGGCACCCGACGGTGCCCGGCGGCGGCGTTCCGCCAACAGGCTGAACTGCGCCGGAGCCCGGAATTCGTACTCCCGGATTACCCCGTCCCCGCCCGGATGCCGGCCCCGCCCGCCGGAACCTCGGCGCAATGCATATCGGCGCACCCGCATCGGATACACCTGCTCTACCACTTCTACCGGTGTATTCAGGGTATTGGTCATGTGCGAGTGACGGGCCGACGGGCCAGGTCCACCGCCGTGGGCGCCCATTCCCCCGGCCAAGGTTTCGTAGTAGGCCCAAGACACCTCGCCATCTTGGCCGACGGCGAAATTGTTCATGGTGCCTTGGCTTGCCGCCGGAATGCGCTCGGGAAGGGCCTGCTGCAATGCCGCGAGCACCAAGTCCACCACGCGCATGGAGGTCTCAACATTCCCTGCCGCCACGGCGGCGGGCGATTGCGCGTTGAGCAGGCATCCTTCCGGGGCAGACAGTTCAATCGCATCGAAGCAACCGGCACATGCCGGGGTGTATGCGGGCATCAGGCAGCGGAACGAATAGTAGACTCCCGCAGCCGTTACTGATATCGGACAGTTGACCGGGCCTTCCGCCTGTGCATCAGTGCCCTCGAAATCGACATGGATCCGACCATCCTGGGCTTGGATCCGAACCTGCAAGCGGATATCCTCGTGACCCAGACCGTCATCCTCCATTACCTCGGTAGCTTCGTAAGTTCCATCCGGAATAGCCCGCAGGGCGTTGCGCGCAATGGTGCGCCCGTAATCGTTCAGTGCCTCCAAGGCTTGCGCATAGGCTTGTGTTCCCATCTCGCCAACCTGCTCCCGCAGGCGTGCGCAGCCCCGGTCATTCACATGCACCTGAGCCAGGAGATCGCCGCGCATGTCCCGTGGCGCCCGCGTCGCACTTACGATGGCCTCGATTCTCGACTCGTCCAAACTCCCGCCCCGGCAAATCCGTTGCGGTGGCAGAATCAGGCCCTCCTCTTCCAGCCGGCTCGAAGTTGGCATGGAACCTGGCGATTCGGCCCCGACGTCCGCATGGTGCGCCCGGTTTACCGCAAAACCCTGGAGTTTGTCATCCAGGAAACACGGGGTGACCACGGTAATGTCAGGCAGGTGGGTGCCTCCGAGGAATGGATCGTTGAGCAGGACAGCATCACCGTCGTTCCAATCGAAACGATCCACCAGATCCTGCATGGCGTAGGCCATGCTGCCCAGATGCACCGGAATGTGTGCCGCCTGGGCGACCAGCCGGCCATCCCGATCGAAGATCGCGCAGGAGAAATCCAGGCGATCCCGGATATTGGGCGAGAATGCCGAGCGGCGCAGAGTCGCGCCCATTTCCTCGCACAACGCTTCCATGCGGCTCGAGAACACGGCGAATTCTACGGGGTCCATGAGGGAGCACCAAAAATAACTTTCAGGCAGTTTAACAAATGGCAAAAAATTCAAGATTAACCATAGGGTACTAACTTTAGGGTACTATGATTACGGGAAATCACCCACCCTGCAGACCTTGTTCAAATCGATTGAAAACAGCCTCTATCTCGATTGAGCACCAACATGGCATCAGCCAAGAAATCTGGAAGATCGACCGAAGCGCCAAAAAAACGCTTTGGCAGACTGCTCGCCGATTTCGTAGCAGAATTGGGCCCGCAAATTGTGACAGAAAGCGGAGAGTGGGTTGTCAAGGGATTTATTGACACGGACCAACGCATCTATATGGTCTCATCGGACACAAAATTAATCTCGAAGATATTGGAAATTCATCTCCTTCCACATTTGTTTTATTTTGCCAAGATACACGACTACGAAATGATGTTGGCAGACCATCAAAACTACTATCCCGACATTACCTTCATCGAAGATACTGGCGTTAAGTTTGCTCTTGATTTCAAAACCTCATACAGGCTCCCCAACAATCCAGAACACTGCAATGGTTTCACCCTTGGCTCACATGGAGAGTATTTCATCGATAGGCTCAGCACCAAAAACATTCAGTTCCCATATAGCGAATATTCTGGTCATTTTTGCCTGGGCATTATCTACAATCGCCAAGAAGAACAAGATGCAGAAAGGCCTGAGCGTTACCCAATTGTGGAGATTGATTCAATCGGATCGGCAATTCGGGATCTTGAACTTTTCGTGGTGGAAAAATGGCGCATTGCGAGCGATAAAAGGGGAAGCGGAAACACAGCAAATATTGGCAGTATCAAACATATCGGAGACATGAAAGCTGGAAAAGGCATGTTTCACAAACTGGGGGAGAAATGGTTTGATGATTATTGGGTGAACTATGGGAAAATCACGAGTGAAAGTGACCAACCAATCAAGTCACTCAAGGATTTTGTTAAATATAGAGGAGGCGACCTTTCTAAAGTGGTAGAAAAACATCCGCCAAATAGAAAAAAATGAGTACAGTCAAAGTTCCTCCAATCAAGTCACAGGGCATTAAAACAAAACTTGTGCCGTGGATTCGTGAGGCTTTGGACTGGGATGGAAAAGGCACATGGGTTGAACCATTCATGGGAACCGGTGTGGTTGGTTTTAATGTGGCACCCAAGCAAGCTTTATTCTGCGACACTAACCCTCATCTGATTACGTTTTATCAAGCAGTCAAAAAGCACTCCATAACCCCGCCCATTGCCAAAGCATACCTCGAAGAAGAAGGCAAACATATGAAAGAGATGGGGGGTGAACATTACTATCGCATACGAGAAAGGTTTAACAACAAGAATGACCCACTGGATTTCCTTTTCTTGAATCGATCTTGTTTTAACGGGATGATCCGTTTCAATGGGAAAGGTAAATTCAACGTGCCATGGGGCCACAAATCTAACCGCTTTGCCAAAGCTTACATAACCAAAATTATCAACCAAATTAGGTGGGTTCAGGAACTCATGGACAACTCCGATTGGAGATTTGAAGTGTGTTCTTTTGAGTCCGCGATCCACAGAGCTTCTGCAAATGATTTTATTTACTGCGACCCCCCTTATATAGATCGCCATACCGATTACTACAACGGATGGGAAGAAGAACAAGAAAAGCGGCTATTCGTTACACTGCGTGCATCTGATGCGAAATTTCTCTTGTCAACATGGCACAGTAATAAATACCGAGAAAATCCATATATTGCCGACTTATGGTCCGAGTTTCGTGTGCTCACCAAAGATCACTTCTATCACGTTGGAGCATCTGAAAGAAATCGTAATTCGGTAAAGGAGGCGCTTATCGCGAATTATGTAACCCATGCTGAAGAATTCCAGGGGGCTGATCGTTCCATGTCTGACCATTTAATTTCAAATACGCATGTGGGAGCATAAAAGTATGACTTTTTTCTAAAGAAAGATTTGTTCCATACATATCAAGGCTTTAGATCGACGCCCTGCGCAACCCAAACTTTGCTACAATTCACCTGACAGTGATGTCGCAGGAGACGTCCCCATGAAAAACCCTCTGACTTCCGTCAAAGGCACCCTGATCTCCGGGCTGGTCCTGGCGGTCGTCTTGGGCTGGCTGGTCGACATGAAGCTCGACCTCAACTGGATTTCGCTGGTTGTCTGGGCGCATGTCTTCGTTGGCATTATCTGGATCGGATTGCTGTACTACTTCAATTTCGTACAGATTCCCGGGGTTGCTGCAGCACTCGCAGACAGCGATGGCCCGGGACCCGCGGCCATCAACAAGTACATTGCCCCAACGGCATTGCTATGGTTCCGCTGGGCGGCACTGCTGACCTGGCTGACCGGCGCAGCCGCACTGGAGATGCTCGGCATCGGCATCGGCAACGCCTTCTCGCTCGCTAGCCCGAATATTGGCATTGGCGTCTGGCTTGGTACTATAATGCTGCTCAACGTCTGGGGCTTGATCTGGCCCAACCAGAAGAAGGTGTTGGGCATGGTAGAAGCCACCGACGAGGAAAAGGCGAAAGCCAAGAAGGTTGCTATGCTGGCATCACGGACTAATACGTTACTGTCGATTCCCATGTTGATGTCGATGGTATCGTTCGGCCACGGGGGGTTGGCTTTCTAAATACCTCGCGACCACCCCCTGTTGAGGGCAAGGCGGCAGCTACGGCTGCCGCTTTGCCTTAACGACTATGCTAGAGACTGACTCCGCCCTGCTTCCCACCTACGCCCGGCTTCCGGTACGCTTCGTGCGCGGGCAAGGGTGTCGGCTGTGGGACGAAAACGGCGACGAATACCTTGATGCCGTCGCTGGAATCGCTGTGTGCGCGCTGGGGCACTGCCACCCCGACGTGACTGCGGTCCTGCGCGAACAGGCGGGCGCTTTGGTCCACACCTCCAACCTTTACCGGATTGAACCGCAAGAAACTCTGGCAAGCCGGCTGACCGAAGCTTCCGGCATGGAACGCGCCTTCTTCTGCAATTCCGGGGCGGAAGCGAACGAATGCGCGCTGAAGATCGCGAGGCTGCACGCCGCCCGGAAAAACATCACGTCTCCGGAAGTGCTTGTGGTCGAGGGCGCGTTTCACGGACGTACCCTGATGACACTCAGCGCCTCGTCGGGAGCCCGGGTCCGCGATGGCTTCGCCCCTTACGCCGAAGGTTTCGTGCGGGTCGGCTTCAATGACCTGCCCATGATGCAGGCCGCCCTTGCCCAGCACCCGAACGCGGTGGCAGTATTGATTGAGCCCATCCAGGGCGAAGGTGGCGTCCGCCCGGTCGACGACGATTACCTAGTCGGCCTGCGCAAACTGTGCGACGCGCACGACGCGCTGCTGATTCTGGACGAAGTGCAAACCGGAATGGGCCGGACCGGCCGGCTGTTCGCCTACCAGCATGCCGGCATCCTGCCGGATGTCGTGACGCTTGCCAAGGCACTCGGCAATGGCTATCCTATCGGGGCCTGCCTGACACGGGGGACCGCAGCGACCGCCCTGACGGCCGGGCAACACGGCACGACGTTCGGAGGCAGTCACCTCGCCTGCCGGGTCGGGCTTTCGGTTCTTGATGCCCTGGACAAGGAGCAGCTTCTGGAACGCGCGGAGCAACTGGGGAATACCCTAATGGAACGTTTTCATGCCGCACTGGCGGAATTGCCCGGAATCGAGTCCATTCGCGGCCGGGGGCTGATGATCGGCATCGAGCTGAGCGAGCCGGTTCCCGATCTCGTTGCGCGGGCCCTGCAGGCGCGCCTGCTCATCAATGTGACCCAAGAACGGGTGATACGGCTCCTGCCGCCTTTGGTGATGAGCGACGAGGAAGCCGACCTTCTTTGCGAACGCCTGATTCCTCTCTTGGCAGAAACTGCAGGAGGGACGGCATGAGCGTGCAGCACTTTCTGAGCCTGATGGACCTGAGCCCGGCCACGCTCGACAGCATCCTTGATCGGGCGGTGGAACTGAAGGAGATGCGCCGGAGCGGAACCGACTGGGGACTGCTGGCCGGCAAGACCCTGGCCATGGTGTTCGACAAGAACTCGACCCGGACCCGGGTGTCGTTCGAGGCGGGCATGGCCCAGCTCGGCGGCAGTGCATTGTTCCTGTCCCCGCAATCCACGCAACAGTCACGCGGAGAGCCTGTCGAGGATGCGGCACGGGTGCTGTCCTCAATGGCCGACGCGATCATGGTGCGCACCTACGCGCATGAGACGCTGGAGAATTACGCCCAAGCTTCGTCCGTGCCAGTCATCAACGGATTGACCGACCGGCTGCATCCTTGCCAGCTTCTGGCTGACCTGTTGACGTGGCGGGAGTTGCGTGGCGACATCCGCGGTGCTCAAGTCGCGTTTGTGGGCGACGGCAACAACATGTGTCGCTCGTATATCAATGCGGCCCGGCAATTCGGTTTTTCCTTGCGCATCGCCACGCCCGCTAGCTATACGCCCGGCGAGGAGTGGCTGAACTGCGCCCCGGACCAGGTTCAGTGGCACGAAGATCCGAATGCCGCCGTCGCCGACGCACAGTTGGTTGTCACCGATGTCTGGGCCAGCATGGGACAGGAAGACGAGCACTCCGACCGCTGCCAAGTGTTCCAGCCCTATCAGGTGAATGCCGAATTGATGGCCCGGGCTGCCCCGGATGCCCTGTTCATGCACTGCCTCCCGGCCCACCGCGGCGAGGAAGTGACTGCCGAGGTGATCGACGGGCCGCAAAGCGTGGTCTGGCAGGAAGCGGAAAACCGGCTGCACGCGCAAAAGGCCCTGCTGGAATTCCTTCTGGCCTGATTTTTCAGTCGATTCCGCGCATTCCAAGACTTTCGGCCACCCGGGCCGAGAGACGGAAACCTAAGAAACCCGGTCCTCAGGTCACCGCGGAATGTACGGGTTCAAACACATATCGGAATAAGCAGCGGGTCGCGGCAGCAGGAGACT
>JAPPLD010000003.1 GCA_028819565.1 Gammaproteobacteria bacterium
AAAAAAGAGGGTCGCATTCGCGGCCCTCTTCACAGAACTCTGGAAGTTTTTGCTTAGAGCGGAGTGAACGAAGTAATCTTGGGCACCGATTCGCCACGCTCGTCGGCGGACATCGGGATCATGCCCTTCTCAGTCAGGTAGCCTTCTAAACCGCTGGCCTTGTCGCTCATGAATTCAGCGACGAACTCCCGAATGCCAGGGATGACATCCAGATGGGCATTCTTGATGTAGAAGTACAGCGGCCGTGAGACCGGGTAGCCGCCATCGGCAATAGCGTCAAACGTCGGGACGACGCCGTCTATGAGCGAGCCTTGGACCTTGTCGGAATTCTGATCCAGGAAGCTGAACCCAAAGACACCCAGTGCGCTGGGGTTGGCGGTCAGTTTCTGCACAATGAGGTTGTCGTTCTCGCCGGCTTCGATGTAATGGCCGTCCTCGCGCACGGAGTGGCAGTAGGACTTGTACATCTTCTTGTCCTTCTTCTTAATGGCCTTGATCCAGGCGAAGGTCTTGCACCCGCCTTCCAGAGCGAGTTCAGCGAAAGCGTCCCGGGTACCGGAAGTCGGAGGCGGGCCTAGCACTTCGATCTTGGTGTCGGGCAGGGCCGGGTTGACGTCCTTCCAGGTGGTGTACGGATTGGGAATAAAGGATTCCGCGCCATTCGGATCCGGGACTTCCCGGGCCAGGGCCAGGAAGACGTCGCGGCGGGTCAGTTCCATCGGAGCCGTAGCCTTGGAGTTGGCCAGCACGATGCCGTCGTAGCCAATCTTGGCCTCAGTGACGTCGCTGACGCCGTTCTTGGAGCAGGTTTCAATTTCCCCACTCTTGATCTTGCGCGAAGAGTTCGCGATATCCGGAGTGCTGATACCGACGCCGGCACAGAACAACTTCAGGCCGCCGCCGGAACCCGTGGCTTCAACCTTCGGGGTCTTGAAAGCGGTGGATTTACCAAACTTTTCGGCCACGACGGTGGAGAAAGGATAGACAGTGGAGGAACCCACTATGTTGATTTGGTCGCGGGCCTGAGCTGCCGTAGCGGCAAGCGCAAGAAGGACAACCGCGGAAATGCGGAATTTCATTCGTTAAACCTCTTGGCGTTCGAGTTGATTTGGTAGGAGTGTCCCCTTGATGTCGCGAATTAAAGCCAAGTTTTGTAACACGCATATGACAGGATGCCGCGGTGGGGAAAAGAAAGGTTTTTGGAAAGAAAAAGAGCAGGGCGGTGTAAAATTCATCACATCATGGCTGGTAATACTTTCGGCACCTTGTTTGCCGTGACTTCGTTCGGTGAAAGCCATGGCCCCGCCATCGGCTGCATCATCGATGGTTGTCCGCCACACCTAGCCTTGCAGAAATCAGACCTACAGCACGACTTGGACCGTCGCCGGCCCGGCCAGACCCGCCATACCAGCCAGAGGCGAGAACCGGACCAGGTGAAGATCCTGTCCGGAGTCTTCGAAGGCAAGACGACCGGAACCCCCATCGCGCTGGTGATCGAGAACCAGGATGCCCGATCCAAGGACTACTCGGAGTTGCGCGACCTGTTCCGGCCGGGACACGCGGACTACACCTATCAGCGTAAATACGGGATCCGCGACTATTGCGGGGGAGGACGGGCTTCCGCCCGGGAGACGGCGACCCGAGTCGCTGCCGGAGCAGTGGCCAGGAAATGGCTGCACGAGCGCTATGGCGTCACGATCCGCGGATGCGTGAGGCAAGTCGGCCCGATTCGCGCCGAGATGACGGAGTGGGAGGCGGTCGAAGCCAACCCGTTCTTCTTCCCGGAACCAGGCAAACTTGCCGAGCTGGAGAACTTCATGGACGAGTTGCGCAAGGCGGGCGACTCGATCGGAGCCCGGGTAGAGGTGGAGGCAACGGGCCTGCCGGTCGGCTGGGGCGAACCTGTCTTTGAGCGACTGGACGCCATGGTGGCCCAGGCGATGATGAGCATCAACGCGGTCAAGGCGGTGGAAATCGGCGATGGTTTCGCCGTCGTCGAACAGCGCGGAAGCGAGCACCGTGACGAGATCACGCCGGAAGGTTTCCTGTCCAATCACTCAGGCGGGACCTTGGGGGGGCTGAGTTCCGGTCAGGATCTGAGGGTTGCTTTGGCTTTCAAACCCACCTCGAGCATCCGAATTCCCGGGCGTACGATCGATCGACAGGGAGAAGCGACCGAGGTGGTGACCAAGGGGCGCCATGATCCCTGCGTCGGTTTGCGTGCCGTACCGATTGCCGAGGCCATGCTGGCCCTGACCCTGATGGATCAGGCCATGCGTCATCGAGCCCAGTGTGGCGATGTGGAGGTTGATGCCCCCTAGGCCTGCGGCACGTGACACCTCTCCTGTTTGCCCGGTTTTCCGGCTTTTATTTTTTCTATTTCGCCTCCCTGGGCGTTTTCCTGCCATTTTGGCCACTGTATCTGAAGTTCCTTGGCTTCAGTGCGGTTGAAATCGGACAACTGGTAGCGGTGGTGATGGCGGTCGGCATCGTCGCGCCGAATCTCTGGGGTTGGCTGGCGGATCACACGGAACGCCGGATCTGGCTGATCCAACTGGCTGCATTGGGGGGCGCGGCGGGAACGGTGGGCCTGCAATGGGTGACCAGTTTCTACGGAATGATCCCATTGCTGATGCTGTTCAGCTTCTTCTGGTATGCCTCGCTACCCTTGGTCGAAGGCATTACGCTGACCCACCTCGAGCACCAAACCGACCGGCGCTATTCCTACACTCGGGTCCGGCTGTGGGGATCCATGGGTTTTGTCTTCGCCTGCCTGACGCTGTCAACGGTATTGTTCGGTGTCGAGGGCGACATCTGGTGGCTGGTTCCGCTGAGTTTGTTCATCTGCCACTTCGGCCTGTGGCTGACCACCTTAACGCTGACGAGCCGGCCGCAAAAGCGGAGCCATCCGGCGCATATCAACTTGGCCAACCTGTTGCGCCATCCGGCCGTGCTGGGGCTTTTGGCGGCATTCGTCTTGATGCAACTCAGCCATGGGCCGTTCTATACGTTTTTCTCCATCTATCTGGAAGGGCACGGCTACCCGATCCAGGGTCTGGCCGTGCTGTGGTCGGTGGGCGTGTTCGGGGAGATTCTGGTATTCCTATTCTTCAGCCGTTATCTCGCACATCACCCTGCCCGCAACTTGTTCGCACTGGCTTTTGCCCTCGCGGCCATTCGCTGGGTCGTATTGGGGAATTTCCCGGAGTTTTGGGTCGTGATTCTGGCGACCCAGTTCCTGCATGCAGCGACCTATGGGCTTTACCACGCCGTTTCGGTGCAGTTGATCCACCGATTATTCCCCGGGCGGCTGCAAAGCCGAGGTCAAGCACTGTATTCGTCGCTCAATTTCGGCGTGGGCGCCGCGCTTGGGAGCTTGTTGAGTGGCATGGTCTGGGACGGCCTGGGTTCGACCGCGACTTTCCACGCTGCCGCCGCCATCGCCTTGACCGGCATGCTGATCGGCTGGTTCGCGGTACGCCATGCCACGCCGCTCGATCGCTGACGCATGCGCGATATGAAATAGCGAGAATAGTCCACCAGCCCGGAATCCGGCACCGAATTCACGTTGTAACCCATTGATTTTGCGTGAGTAAAAATGGTCTAAAAATTCCGACCATTTTTCCTTGACTTTTGCCGCCCTGCTCCGGCATCATCCCGCCTGGATCAACAGCCCGATCGCGGGCAGTTTTTTTTCATATTTCGACTAAGGAGTCAATTATGGGGCAATCCTCCCAGCAATCCGGCGAGCGCGAGCAGACCGCGCCGCCACCACACAAGTTTGCTAAACTCCGGGCTGTCAGGAATCTGGTCGACGAAAAAATCCCGGAGAAGCAGGCCATGGCCATCGTCGAAACCATCGAGGACGCGCGCAGTGGGTTCGCCACGCAAGCGGGCATGGAGAAGATGGAAGTTGCCCTGCGCAGCGACATGGAGAAGATGGAGACCTCCCTGCGTAGCGATATGGAGAAGATGGAGACCTCCCTGCGCAGCGACATGAAGCGGATGATCGATTCTCTCCGCAGCGAGATGCGCCACGACATGGAAAAACTGGAGCTCCGCATGCGCGCCGACATGGAAAGCCTGCGCGCCGATGTTCAGGCTGAATTCAAGAGGCTCTACTGGTTCATTCCGCTTGTCATGGGTGTCGTGGTTGGCATCCTGAAAATCACCTGACCGGCGGACCGGCTCCCAGTTCATTCCGATCTTTGGTCGCCCTTGATATGCGCGCGAGATCTGCACAGGCCGACCGACCCCCTAAGGTATAATCATTTTCCCCCGAAACCACGGCAGGATGCGTCAGTGGCTGAACAAATGATGCTAATTCCCGGGCGCTCGAGCAAGCAGGGGACTTCCCTGAATGCCGGGAAACTCAAGGAGGAGTACCAAGCCGTCACCTCGACCATCGAGATGAACGAGAGCACCATGCGCAAGCTAGGCCTTTCCGCTGGAGACCGGGTGCGCTTGTCCTGTGCCACTGGTAAGGTGGAAGTCGAATGCGGGAAGCCGCGTAAAGACGAAGATCTCCCGGACGGGATGATCTTCATTCCGTATGGCCCGTCTTCCAGCGAACTGATGGAAAGCGACACCGCCGGATCCGGCATGCCGATGTCGAAGCAGATGATGGTGGACGTGGAATGCCTGGGAGCCAAATGAAAACCCTGCCTTGCCTGTTGAGACCATGAGCGAAACCAAAACCCCTGAAACCGAAAAGGACGAACCCAATATCCGCATCGTGGAGGATGCCACCTGCACGTTCTGCGGGTGTGTCTGTGATGACATGGAGTTGACCGTCGACCTCGACGCGAATCGCATTACGAAAGCCAAGAACGCCTGCGTTCTCGGTCGAGCCTGGTTCCTCCAGCATGGCATCGAGGATCATCCGCAGGCGATGATCGATGGACGCGAAGTGCCGCTGGAAGAAGCGATGGATGAAGCAGCGCGCATCCTGCACGAAGCGAAATTCCCGATCACCTACGGCCTGAGCGATTCTCCATGCGAGGCACAGCGAGTGGCGGTGGCCATCAACGATCTGGTGCGCGGCAACATCGACACCACCACTTCCGTATGCCATGGTCCGTCCGGCATCGCGTTCCAGGGCGTGGGCGAAAGCACGTCGACCTTGGGAGAGGTCAAGAACCGCGCCGATCTGGTCATTTACTGGGGCGGCAACCCGGCCGAGTCCCATCCGCGGCATTTCACCCGCTATACCGTGACGCCGAAGGGACGCTATATCCCGAACGGCAAGAAAGACCGTTACGTGGTGTTGATCGACGTACGCAAGACGCCGAGTGCACCAGTGGCGGATCAGCTTATCCGGGTCAAGCCCGGTCGCGACTTCGAGTTGCTGTGGGCATTGCGCGCTTTGGTGCGAGGCCGCGATATAGACCCCGACATCGAGAAAATTACAGGTGTGTCACGGGAAGTCCTGGACGAATTGGTGGAACGCATGAAGAACTGCAACTTCGGGGTTCTGTTCTTCGGCATGGGCCTGACTATGACCCGCGGTCGCCACTTCAATTCGGGAGCGCTGCTGGCGCTGGCCACCGACCTCAACAAGTACACGCATTTTGTCGCCAAGCCGGTACGCGGTCACGGCAACGTCACCGGTGCCGACAACGTAGTGTCGTGGCAGACCGGCTATCCGTTCGGCGTGAATTTCCACCGTGGCTACCCGCGCTTCAATCCCGGCGAGTACACCACCGTAGACCTGCTGGCACGCGGCGACGCCGACGCAGCCTTGATGATTGCCACGGACCCGGCCTCAAACTTCCCGAAGCACGCCATCGAGCACCTGAAGAAGATTCCAGTGATCTCGCTGGACGCCAAGCCGACTTACACCAGCCGGCAGGCGCGGGTCGCCTTCATGGTGGCTACCTACGGAATCAACACGGGCGGCACCGTGTACCGCATGGACGACGTGCCGATTACCCTTCGCCCGGCATTCGATTCCCCGTTTCCGACGGACGAGGAGGTTCTGACCGGGATTCTTACCCGTTTGAAGAAGCTCCGGGCGAATGGCCGCAAGAAGGCGGCATAGTTTCATCATCTGGTCAAGTTCAGGAGACGGCCAAAATGGCTGAGAACGGCACGGAACTGCGTATCAAGGGCGGAAAAGTCTACGATCCGGCCAACGGCATCGATGGCGAGGTGCGCGACATTCTGGTGCGCGACGGGCGCATCGTGGACAAGGTTTCCGAGAAGGCACGAACTTTCAACATTCCTGGTATGGTCGTGATGCCGGGTGGGATTGACATCCATTGCCATATTGCTGGCCCGAAAGTCAATCTCTCGCGCAAGTTGCAACCCGAAGATCATCGCCTGGATGTCCATCCCGGAACGGACGTGACTCGCTCTGGGGTCGGCGGGGTCACTCCGTCGACGTTCGCCACCGGCTATCGTTACGCCATGCTGGGCTACACCACGGCGTTTGATGCGGCGGTCCCGCCCCTGGCGGCCCGCCACGTGATCGAGGAGTTTCATGACACGCCGGTGATCGACAAGGGCTTTTATGTCTTGCTTGGCAACAACATGTTCCTGTACGACCTCCTGAAGCAGGGTCGGAAGCAGGATTTCAAGGACGCGATCGCCTGGTGGGTGACGGCGGCACGGGCGGCCAGCGTCAAGCTGGTCAATGCGGGCGGCGATGAATTCTGGAAGGGTCGGCGCAACGAGAACGTCACCGACGTCAACGAAAAGATTGATCCGTTCGACTTGACCCCGCTGCATGCGACGGCTGCTTTTATCGAAGCGGTGGACGAGCTGAACATGCCGCATCCTGCGCACATTCACTGCAACAACCTGGGCCACAGTGGCAATATCCAGACCACGCTGGACACGATGAAAGCGGCCGAAGGGCACCGGGCGCACATTGCGCACGTCCAGTTCCACAGTTATGCGGGCGAACTCGGAAAACGCGTCCAGACCGGCTCGGAAGCCATCATCGACTATATCAATACCCATGAAAACATCACGACCGACATCGGCATGGTGATGTTCGGCAAGGCGACCGCGATGACGGCGGATGCCCCGCTGACCTGGATGTTGCGCAACAAGGACACCAAATGGATCAATGCGGATACCGAGTGCGAGAGTGGCTGCGGGGTCATGCCGTTTTCTTATCAGGACACGAATTACACGCACACCATGCAGTGGGCGATCGGGTTGGAACTGTTCCTGTTGTCACAAGACCCTTGGCGAGTGATGTTCTCTACCGACCACCCGAACGGCGCCTCTTTCCGCACGTATCCGCGATTGATTCGCCTGCTGATGGATCGCGGTTTTCGGGCCGAGATGATGAAGCAGGTCAACCAGAAAGCGATCAGCAACAGCCTGTTGCCGCAACTGGACCGGGAATACAGCCTGTATGAAATCGCCATCATCACCCGTGCGGCCCCCGCCCGGGCGCTAGGTTTGGCCAACAAGGGACATTTGGGCGTGGGTGCGGATGCCGACATCACGATCTACACGGATGACGAAAACCGCGAGAGAATGTTCAATGCGCCGCGCTACGTGATCAAGGCAGGCAAGCCGATCATCGAGGATCACGAGTTCGTCGACGATCATATCGGGCGATTCCTGCACGCGGAGCCCGTGTACGATCCGGCTATTGAAGACCATATCCGGCCGTTCTTTGATGATTACTACTCCATCCGGTTCAACAACTACCGGGTGGATGCTTCCTATCTCCACGATCATGAAGTGATGCCGCTGCGCAATTCCGGGAACGGGCGGAAGAAGAAGGGCAAATGAGAGTCGGCAAGACCGAGGTAGTTGATACGTTTGCCGAGGCTTTCGGCATGTGGGGCGCACGCGTCATCATCACCGCCGACACCAAAAACTGGGCGCGAGCCGCCGCCCAGTCCTTCACCGGCTTTGCCACTTCCGTGATCCGCTGCAAATGCGAGGCAGCGGCGGAATGCGAGATTCCTGATACCGATACGCCGGATCTGCGCCCGGGAATCAGCGTGCTGCTGTTCGCAATGAGCGAAAAGGACATGAGCGCCCGCTTGGTCGAGCGGATCGGGCAGTGCGTGATGACCTGTCCGACGACCGCCTGCTACAACGGGTTGGAAAATGGAACCACCGTGCCGGTCGGACAGCGACTGCGATTTTTCGGTGATGGCCACCAGATCGCCAAGGTGGTGGGAGGCCGGAAGTTCTGGAGGATTCCGATCATGGGAGGCGAGTTCCTGGTGGACGACGTGTTCGGGGTTCAGCCCGCTATCGGTGGCGGTAACTTATTGATGCTGGGGAGAAGCGGACGGACCGCTCTGCGCGCCGCGTCTGGCGCAGCGGATGCAATGCGCGACGTAGCCGGTGTGTTCCTGCCTTTCCCACAAGGCGTGGTCGGGTCTGGCAGCAAGGTGGGTTCTCGCTACAAGGGCCTGATTGCCTCGACCAATGAAGCCTATTGCCCGACCCTGCGAGGGCGAGTCAAGAATTCGGAGTTGCCGGAAGGCATTGCAGCGGTTTATGAAGTGGTGGTCAATGGTCTCGACGAGGATGCGTTGCGCGAAGCCATGCGGCGGGGCATCCAGGCCGCGGCGGAACGTGGCGTGGATTACGTCAGCGCGGGGAACTACGGCGGGACGCTCGGCCAATACAAATTCCACCTCTATGAATTGCTGGAGAGCGGCTGATCATGCACACCGAGTTGGAACTGACCACCGTGCCGGAGGTGCCGATCGAGGCGGAGTGCCTGAGCCCTGCGAAGATCAAGGGCCTGTCGCAGTCAGGGATCGAGCATCTCGTGATGATGCACGGCAATCGCAAGGTGCGGGTCGGGGACTTCTTCCGCGTGACCGGAAATGGCCAGAGCTCATTGCGTCTGGAAGGGGACCTGTCGCGGGTCAAGTACATCGGTGCCGGGATGAAAGAGGGCGAGGTTCGCGTGAATGGTTCTGCCGGCATGCACCTCGGAGCCGGCATGTCCGGGGGAGTGATTCGTGTTTCTGGAGACGCTTCGGATTGGGTCGGGCCGGAGATGAGCGGAGGACGGATCGAGGTGATGGGCAATGCGGGGCACATGGTGGGCAGCGCCTACCGGGGCCAACGCGTCGGAATCATGGGCGGAGAGATTCTGATCCATGGCAATGTCAAGAATGAATTAGGGTCGGCCATGCGCCGTGGCCTGATTGCGGTTGGCGGTCAGGCAGGTGATTTCGTCGGGGTTAACATGCGTGCTGGCACCATTGTTGTGATGGGCGGGATGGGCATCCGCGCGGGTGCCGGCATGGTGCGCGGCTCGATTATCTCGTTCGAGCCAGTCGAATTACTGCCGACCTTCACCTACTCCTGCTGGCTGCGGCCGACGTTCCTCAGGTTTTACCTGTGCCACCTGGGGCAAAGCGGCTTTGAAATCGACGACGATCACATGAGTGGCCGTTATCGCCGCTACTGCGGGGACAGCGTGGAAGAGAACCGTGGCGAAATCCTGGTGTTCGATTCGCGCTAACGCTCGTCTATAATTTAATCTTGCGCCCGCCTATGCGGGCGCAGCCCGCTTCACTTCACTTTAGGAGCCTTGAATGACAACGATCGTAACTGATAACTGCAAAGGTTGCCGCTATACGGATTGTGTAACTGTTTGTCCCGTCGCCTGCTTCCACTATGACGACGAGATGCTGTACATCGATCCGGATGTCTGCATTGACTGCAGCGCTTGCATTCCGGAATGTCCGGTTCAGGCGATTTACGAAGAAGACGATCTGCCAGAAGACAAGCAGGAGTGGCTCGAAATCAATGCTGAGAAAGCTCCCGAACTTCCGGTGATTGAAGAAAAAATGGACCCGCTGCCGGGTGCAGACGAGCGCAAGGCTGCACTAGGATTCTGATTCCGTGAGCCAACTGGGGACAGAAGCCGTGCCCTTGCGGGTCGCGGTTGTCGGCGCCGGGCCAAGTGGGTTTTATGCCACCGAGGCATTGCTGAAATCCGAGATTGCTGCTCAGGTTGACCTGATCGAGCGTTTGCCCTCCCCTTACGGATTGGTGCGTAGCGGTGTCGCGCCGGATCATCCCAAGCTCAAGCAGTCGATCGAGGTCTACAAGAAAGTCGCTGCACTCGAGGGTTTCCGCTTTTTCGGCAACGTGACGGTCGGAAAGGATGTCACGCCGCAGGAGTTGCGGGACATTTACCATGCTGTGATTTATACCTGTGGCGCCGAGACGGATCGCCGCCTTGGGATCGAGGGTGAGGACCTGGCAGGCAGCCATACCGCGACGGAATTCGTCGGCTGGTACAACGGTCACCCGGACTACCGGGACCGGGAATTCGATTTCTCGCATGAAACCGCAGTGATTATTGGGCAAGGGAACGTGGCGGCGGACGTCGCCCGCATTCTGTCCAAATCTGTCGATGAGCTCAAGCATACCGACATTAGCCAGCACGCTTTAGATGCGCTGGCCGAAAGCCAGATCAAAACAATTGCAGTCGTAGGGCGCCGGGGACCGGCGCAGGCGAAATTCACCACCAAGGAACTGCGCGAGTTTCTGGAACTGGAGAATTGCCAGGCGGCAATTGCTTCAGAAGAATTGGCCCTCAACGAAGCCAGTCAGACCGAGGTCGCCGACAAGAAGGCAGGCGTGGTGGCGGCCAAGAACATGGCAGTCTTCGAGAAGATGGCGGAGAACGCAGAGCACGACAAGGCCCGGACTTGCCGCATGATGTTCTGCCGGAGCCCGATCCGTATCGAAGGGAATGGCCGGATCGAGCGGGTGGTGTTGGAACGTAACGAGTTGTCCGGCGAACCGTTTTCGCAACGGGCCTCGGGCACGGGCGAGACCGAAACCTTGGAGTGCGGGCTGCTGTTCCGCTCCATTGGCTACCGGGGTGTGCCCATCGAGGGGGTGCCGTTCCATGACTCTTGGGGTGTGTTTCCGAACCAAGAAGGCCGGATCACCGATGGCCCGGATGGGACGGTCGTGCCGGGCATCTACACGGCGGGCTGGATCAAACGCGGGCCTTCCGGAATCATTGGGACCAATCGCGCCTGTGCAGTGCAGACAGTCGAATCTCTGATGGGGGATCTGAATAACCTTTCCGCGGATCGCGCGGGAACGGACGCATTAGCCGAATTGCTGCAGGAACGCGGTGTGCGCAGCATCGACTTTCCGGAATGGCAGCGGATTGATGCGGAAGAAGTCAGCCGAGGCGAGCCAAAGGGCAAGCCACGGGAGAAGTTCACCCGTCGCGAAGAGATGCTGCAAATTCTGGGCTGAGAGTAGGTAGAGGGCCGGGAACAACTCCGGATCCCCGCATCCAGTGCTTTGGATCCAGTCAGTGCTAGTGAATTCCTCAAATCGAAGAAATGGCAGCCGCACGACTATGGGTGCGGTTGGTTTGGCAGTACTGTTGAGTTTGGGCTGCGGTACCGGATGGGCCGATGAAGTCACACCATCGACTCCTGTAAAATCGGCTAAAGCCGCACCTGAGTCCGCACAGCCCGATGGGCAGAACGCTTCGGAGGAAAAGTACCGGCAATTGATCATGGCGGCGGGTCGGCAACTTCAGCAGGGCAATCCCGCTCAAACCCTGAAACTGCTGGAACAGGCGACCCAAATGCTGGGTGGCCGGACTACGGCCGATATCCTTTTCCTGGCGGCACAGGCGCACTTGGGACTCGGAAATCGCGAGATGGCGACGCAGATACTGGGACAACTTGCCAAGGAATATCCGCAGGTGGATCGGCTCCAGTTGGATTATGCTGCCATGTTGTATTCAACGGGGCGGGACGAGGAGGCCGATGCGATATTCCGGGATATCCGCGAGAGGAAAAGCCTGCCGAAGCCGGTTGGACGCAACGTTGAGAAATTTTTGGAGCGCATCCATCGTCGGAAAAGCCTGCTGATCGACTACGACTTCAGTGTTTGGAAAGACGATAACGTCAATAACGCAACCGAAGTAGATCAGGTGGAAATTCCCCTATTCGGCGGGCTGAGATTCACCGTGAACGAAAAGCCGGTCGAAGCGTGGGTGGCTCGCACGGGGGTTAATTTGCTCCACCGTGCGCCCTTGCGGAAAGATGGAAGTCTACGCCTGAACTCTCGGGTCGGGCTTGCGCGGAACACGGCCCGCAATGCTCAGGCGCACAATCGCACTTGGCTGAATCTGTCGACGGGCCCCCAATGGTTCTATCTGACGGAATTCGCAGATCACAGACTGCCAGGCTATGCTGGCGCAGACATCGGTTACGAGAAACGCTGGCAAGGAGGCGATCCTTATTCGGGCAGTGCCTGGATACGATTCTCTGCACGGCAGAGTCTGCCCGGACACTGGGCGCTCGGCGGTTACGTCCGCTATTGGGACACTCAATACAGCGAGGGTTCAAGCCGGCTGGAACCGAAAGGGCAGGCATTCAACTTGTATACGGAACGTACGTTTCAGAGCGCTCGGGTGACGGCGGGCTGGACGTTTTCGACGGAACACCCCGATCTATCCACGCAGCGTTGGAAATCGCACCAAGGGATGCTCGCCTATGAGACCGTCTTCGGTCTGAATTGGCATGTGTCGGCGGTAGCTATGCTGTCGGAGATCCGGTACAAGGGGGCGGAATTGCTTTTCCAGAGGCGACGCAAGGATCAACACCGAAATCTTCACGTTACCTTTTCTAATCGCGCCTTGTCCTGGAACGGTTACCTTCCGGAACTCACGCTCGGCCTTACCGAGACGAAATCCAATATCGATCTTTACGACCGGGACAGCCTCACGCTCCGCTTGGGTCTCCAGAAGTTGTTCTAAAGCCGAACGGCTTCAGCTGGTAGCTGTTAGCTCGACCGTCTCGGGCCGAGCCACGCCAGCAATGCGCCCGATGCGAACATACTGATAGCCACCCCGTAAAACCCAGCCTCCAAGTACCCGGCGAGGCTCGCCAGGATGCCCAATCCGAGCGCCCCGATACCATAGCCCAGATCGCGCCAGAAACGGTATGCCCCAATTGCAGAACCCCGCCATGCAGGAGTCGCCAGGTCGCTGATCGCGGCACTGAGATTGGGATACAGTAGGGCCATGCCGAACCCCGTGACGGCGGCGCTGATTGCCCAAGTTTCGAATTGCAGGCTCCACAGCGAACCTAGGACTCCGACCCCGCACAGCCACATGCCAGCCACGCAGGGAATCAAGCGGCCGATCCGGTCGGACAGCCGGCCGGTCAGGAACTGGCTGGCCCCCCAGACCGTTCCGTAGATGCCCACGATCCAGCCGATGTCAGGAAGGCTGAAACCGTGGGTGTACAGATAGACGGGATAAAAGATCCAGACCAGGGTGTCCACGAATTTCTCAACCAGTCCAGCTTGGCTGACTGCAAACATGCGTCGATCCCGCCAGGAGACCTTGGCAAAGGCTTCCCATGTGGTGGCGGGTATCGCTTCAGTCGGGGTTTCGGTTGCCTGTTGTTCGCGGTGTGCCCAAGGCAGGGTTTCGCGCACAAATCCGAGCAAAAGTCCCAAGGCCAGCATGATGCAGATAAGGCCGAACCCCCACAATGCTTCTCGGGCATCCATTGCACTTGCGAGGTAGCCGGTCATGACTCCGGCAATCGCCACTCCCATGTAACCGGAGAACTCGTCCAATCCGACCGCAAAACCCCGTTCCCGGGAATGCGCCAAGTCCAATTTGCTGGTTTGGGTTGCCGACCAGCACAGGCCCTGGTTGATGCCCAGTAGCAGCGTGGCCAGCACCACCTCGTTCCAGCTCGTGGCATACAGGATCAACCAGGGAGCGGGCAGGGCGAATAGCCAGCCTGTCAGCAACACGGGCTTCCGGCCGAACCGATCTGCCGTCCGTCCGGCGACGAAATTCATAGTGCCCTTGACGAATCCAAACGCGACGACGAAGACGGTCAACAGGAGGTAAGAACCGCGCTCCACGGAGAATTCGCTTTCGGCCAGCGCTGGCACAACCGTGCGCACCATGCCGAGAGTCATGCCGACCAGAAAGACCTGCGCCAGTTGTTGCCCGAATTGGGCGAGATTGTGGGAAATGCCATGCATCAAGGCGAATTGTACGCACTTGGAACCGGTCAAGCGAATGGGTCTGGTGGGACACTATAATGAGTTGCAGACGAATCGGAACCGGTTTTACCCTTCTCATCGACCCTCATGGCGTATGAAGTCCTGGCTCGCAGGTGGCGGCCCCGCACATTTGCCGAAGTGGTCGGCCAGCAACATGTACTTCAGGTCCTGACCAAGGCGTTTGAAAACAATCGGTTGCATCATGCGTACCTGTTCACGGGGACCCGGGGCGTCGGCAAGACCACCCTGGGGCGCATTGTCGCGAAGTGTCTGAATTGTAAACAAGGGGTCAGCGCGGAGCCTTGTGGTGTGTGCGAGGTTTGCCGTGGCATCGACGAAGGGAAATTCCCGGATCTTCTGGAGATTGATGCAGCCTCCCGCACCCGCGTGGAGGAAATGCGCGAATTGCTTTCGGATTCTTCCTATGTCCCCACGCAGGGTCGCTTTAAGGTGTACCTGATCGACGAAGTGCACATGCTGTCGACGCACAGTTTTAATGCCTTGCTTAAAACTTTGGAAGAACCACCCGAACACCTCAAGTTTCTTTTTGCCACGACCGATCCACAGAAACTTCCAGCCACGGTGTTGTCCCGATGCCTTCAATTCCATCTGAAGCGCCTGAACGAGTCCCAGATCGGCGATCAACTGGCCAAGATTCTCGAACACGAAAAGCTGGAATCCGAACCGGACGCGGTGATTCAGTTGGCGCGTGCGGCAGATGGCAGCATGCGGGATGGATTGAGTCTTTTAGATCAGGCCATCAATTATTGTGCTGACGGCCTGACTCAGGACGAAGTGGGTCGGATGCTGGGGCTATTGCCACGCGAGAACTTTGGAGCGCTGGTGATGGCTCTTGCAGGCCGGGAGCCTGAAGCGGTGATGCAGGCGGTCGCTGGCTTACGGGAACTGTCCCCCTCCTTTCAGGATATCCTGGATGACTTGGCCCGAGTGTTTCATACCTGCGCGATGGCATCCGAAGGCGTGGAGGCCGACGTGCCGGAAGAAATGCAAGATTGGGCGCGTGCAATCAATGCGGCGTACAGTCCAGCCGATCTCCAGTTGGCTTATCAAATACTATTGCAGGGCAAGCGTGACTTGCAGTATGCGCCCGATGAGCAGACGGGGCTAGAGATGACCCTGTTGCGTCTTTTGTGCTTCATGCCGGATGGTTGGCAAGAAAATGCGCTTTCTCCCTCAAAATCTGTAGCTTCGGATGAGGATGTGTCCGCCCAGACCCAAGGTGCACCGGCAGTTGCAGAAGAACCCACCGCATCCGCAAAATCAATCGAATGGGGTGAGGGAATTGAATGGGGAGAGTTGATCGAACAACTCGAGATTTTTGGGAACACCCGAGTATTCGCAAGAAACTGCGAGATAGAACGCATGGAAGACGATGCACTGCATTTGGTTTGCGACAAAGCGTATCCGGCCCCGTCTGGAGTCGAAAATACTCTAGGAGAGGCCTTAAGCGAATACTTCAACCGGGAAGTTTCCTTGCATGTTCGCTCTGGTGTTCCGAAACAGGAAACCAAGGCCCAGAAGGATGACCACGCTCGCAAGGAGCGGGCCGAACAGGCTCAGCGCGAAATCGAAGAATCTCCGACGCTTCGGGCTCTGCAGGATGAGCTTGGAGCACAACAGGTCGTCGGCCCGATGAATGGCGTCACATCCGCGACCTCGGAATCCTGAATGTCGGCTTCGGACAGCCTTCTGGATCAACTGGTCGAAGCCTTGCAATGCCTGCCTGGCGTCGGTGTGAAAACGGCGCAGCGCATGGCCTTCAACCTGCTGGAGCGAAATCGCCCGCGCGGGCGGGTACTGGCATCCGTGCTGCAGGAGGCGCTGGACAACATCCGGCATTGCACACGCTGCCGGAATTTCACGGAAAACGAACTATGCTCGATTTGTGCGGATGCATCCAGATCCGCAAGTCAGTTGTGCATCGTGGAAGGGCCGGCCGATGTACGGTTGCTGGAGGCCAACACCGATTACCAAGGGCGCTATTTTGTGTTGATGGGGCGGTTATCTCCGCTGGATGGGATCGGACCGGAGGAGATCGGCCTGTCCCAATTGGAGGCCCGGCTTCAGTCCGAACCGATAGAAGAGATGATTCTGGCGATCGGCACGACTGTCGAGAGCGATGTCACGGCGCACGTGTTGGGCGAATTGGCACAACGGCACGATGCCAAGGTTACCCGGCTGGCGCGCGGAGTCCCGGTGGGTGGAGAGTTGGAGTACCTGGATCCAGGTACCTTGATGACGGCCTTCGAGGGGCGAACCCAGTACTAAATTTGTGGAGGCAGTGTTTGCCTGCCGCTTCTACACGGTTCCGCTAGGGTTGAACCTCATTGTTCTGCAATGCGCGAATCCGCTCTTCAAGAGGCGGATGCGATAAGAACAACTTGCGCATGCTTGAGGTGGGGCGGGCTCCGGAGATGCCGAAAGCCGCCATCGTGTCCGGAAGATCCCGAGGTTGGCTGACTTCGCGCAAGCGCTGCAGCGCAGAGATCATCTTGTCGCGACCGGCTAGGTAGGCCCCGCCGGCATCCGCACGGAACTCCCGGCGCCGAGAGAACCACATCACCACGATGGTGGCCAAAATCGACAACAGGATTTGGGCAACAATCGAGACGATGAAATATCCGGGCCCGAATCCGCGCTGTACCCGGAACACGAGCCGGTCGACCAGGAATCCGATCACTCGCGACAGGAACACGACAAACGTATTGAGTACGCCCTGAAGCAAGGCCATGGTCACCATGTCGCCGTTGGCGACGTGCGCCATTTCATGACCGATCACCGCTTCCACTTCGTCCTGGCTCATTTGTTTCAGTAGGCCGGTGCTGACGGCGACTAGGGCATTGTTTTTGTTCATCCCGGTCGCAAAGGCATTCGGCTGCGAAGCGTCGAAGATGCCGAGTTCGGGAGGCTGGATGTGGCAGGTCTCGGAATAGCGCTGGACCGTATCCACGAGCCATTGCTCCGTGCGGTTGGCAGGCTGTTCGATCACCCGCACCCGCATGGTTCGCTTGGCAATCCACTTCGACAGGGCGAGCGAGATGAAAGAACCGGCGAAGCCGAGGACCAGCGAATAGACCAGCAGAGCGTACAGATCCAGGTGCACGCCCTGGGCATCCAGCAGGCCGTCGATGCCGAGCACCGAAAAGACGATGCCGAGGACTAGGAGGATGGCGAAATTGATGCCGAGGAACAGAAGAATTCTCATGATCCGGAATTATAAATCCCGCACTTCGAAACGCTGGAAATTCCGCCAACTCTTGGACAGCTTGGTGCCGCGTCCGCCTCGGGTTCCCTGATGCTCGCACAGGTCTTTGAAGCGCATGACCCGGTGGGTCGCTTGAGTAAACAGCACCAGTGCTTGCTTCTCCGTCACGGCGGCCAGCAGCGTGACTCGCTCACCTTTAGGGTCTTTGAGTTGCGGGCCGGCAATGTTGATGATCTTGTTGCCGCGCCCCCGGCCGAGAATTGGCAATTCGGACGCCTTGATCATCAATAGGTTCCCGGCACTGGTTGCGGCGACGACATAGGTCTGATCCAGGTCCGGCACCGGGTGCGGCTGCATCACGATGGCGCCGTCCGGCACGGTCAAGGTGGCTCGACCGGCCTTGCTGCGGGTCTCCAGGCGATCGTAGGGCGCGAGGAAGCCGTAGCCGAAACTGGTGCCCATCAGCCAGTGGGGGTTTTCCTCGTTGGCCATCACCCCGATGAACTGCGCGCCGGCAGGGGGATTGAAATGCCGTGCCAGCGGCTCGCCGAGGTTGCGGGCGGAGGGCATCTGAGCGGCGGCCATGGTGTACACCCGGCCGTGGCTGTCGAGGAACCGCACGGTCCGGTTGCTTCGGGTGCGCACGCTGGCCTGCAGGGCATCGTCGGTCTTGTAGGTCAGCGAGGCGGGGTCGACCTCATGGCCTTTGGCGGAACGCACGAGACCGCTGCGGGACAGCACCACGGTCACGGGTTCCGCGGGCGTGAGTTGGGACGGGTCCATCGCTTGCGCCTGCGGGGCGGAGTCCACGAGTTGACTGCGGCGGTCGTCGCCATAACGCTCTGCGTCTTCCTGGAGTTCTTTTTTAATCAGGGTTTTCAGGCGGGCGGCCGAACCGAGGATCTTCTCGATTCTCTTTTTCTCGGCGCTCAACTCCTTCTGCTCCTGTTCCAGCTTTTCCCGTTCCAGCTTCGCCAACTGCTTCAGGCGGATTTCCAGGATCGCCTCGGCCTGTTCCTGGCTCAACTTGAATTTTTTCATCAAAACGGACTTGGGCTCGTCCTCGTTCCGGATAATGCGGATGACTTCGTCGAGGTTGGCGTGTGCGGTCAGCAGGCCCTCTAACAGGTGTAGCCGCTTGTTGACCGCGTCCAGCCGGTGGTTCAGCCGACGGGTGACGGTTTGCTTGCGGAACTCCAGCCAAGCCCGCAGCAGGGAGCGCAGGTCCATGACTCTCGGGCGACGGTCCAGGTCGATGACATTGAGATTGACGCGGGCCGACCGCTCCAGGTCGGTCGTGGCGAACAGATGCAACAGAAGCGCTTCCCTGTCCACCCGCTTGCTGCGAGGGACGATGACCAGCCGAGTCGGGGTTTCATGGTCGGATTCGTCGCGCAGGTCCTCGACCATGGGCAATTTCTTTTCTCGCATTTGCTGGGCAATTTGCGTCATGACGCGTGCACCGGAGACCTGGTAGGGCAGGGCCGTGACGATCAGCCCTTCTTTTTCGTTGGCGATGCTGGCCCGGATGCGTACAGTGCCGGTTCCGGTCTCGTATAGTTCGCGCAGTTCCTCGGGCGAGGAGAGAATCTCGCCTCCGGTCGGGTAGTCCGGGCCTTTCACGTGTTTGCAAAGTTCGGCCACGGAAGAGCTGGGGCGTTCCAACAACCGGATGCAGGCGCTGGCAATTTCGTACAGGTTATGCGGTGGAATGTCGGTGGACAGGCCGACAGCGATGCCGGTCGTGCCGTTGAGCAGTACATTGGGCAAGCGGGCGGGCAGCAGTTGGGGTTCTTCCAGGGTGCCGTCGAAATTGGGTTGCCAGTCGACGGTGGCTTGGTCCAGTTCTGCCAGCAGGGCTTGTGCGTAGGGAGTCAGGCGTGCTTCCGTGTAACGCATGGCAGCGAAGGACTTGGGATCGTCCGCCGAACCCCAGTTGCCTTGCCCGGCGACCAAGGGATAACGGTAAGCGAAGTCCTGGGCCATCAGGACCATGGCCTCGTAACAGGCCTGGTCGCCGTGAGGGTGGTATTTGCCGATGACGTCACCGATGGTGCGGGCGGACTTCTTGGGTTTGCTGGTGGCCTTCAGGCCCAGTTCCGACATGGCATACACGATGCGTCGTTGCACCGGCTTCAGGCCGTCGGCAAGATGCGGGAGAGCCCGATCCAGGATGACATACATGGAGTAGTTGAGGTAGGCTTCCTCCACGAATGTCGCGAGAGGCCGAATGCCGGCATCGGTTTCTTGGAGTTCAAACAGCGAGGACTGAGGCATGTTCAAAGTTCAGCGAGATGGCCCCGCTTTTCGAGCCAGCTTCTGCGGTCGGCGGCCCGCTTGCGGTTGAGCAGCCGGTCCATCAGGGCGCCGTCTTTCGCACTCCACTCCAGTTGGACCAGTCGGCGGGTTTCCGGATCCATGGTGGTTTCGCGCAACTGGGCCGGATCCATTTCTCCCAGTCCCTTGAAACGAAGCACGATCGGAGTTGCGGCATTCTTGCGCTTGCCCGCACGTTCCAGAATCCGGTCACGTTCGTCATCGTCCAGGGCGTAGAACACTTCCTTGCCGATATCAATGCGGTACAGCGGCGGCATGGCCACGTAGACATGACCCTCCTTCACCAAGTCCGGAAAGTGCTTGAGGAACAAGGCGCACAGCAAGGTCGCGATGTGCAACCCATCGGAGTCGGCATCGGCAAGGATGCAGACCTTTCGGTAACGTAGCCCAGACAGGTCGGGGTCGCCCGGGGTGGCGCCGATGGCTTGGGCGATGTCGTGTACCTCTTGTGAATTTAGGGCAGTCTCGGCATCCAGTTCCCAGGTATTGAGAATCTTGCCGCGCAACGGCAAGATTGCCTGAAAATTCTTGTCGCGGGCCTGTTTGGCGGAGCCGCCCGCCGAATCGCCTTCGACCAGGAACAACTCCGAATCCGCATCCTCTGCACTGAGGCAATCAGCCAACTTGCCGGGCAGGGCAGGACCGGAGGCTGCTTTCTTACGTGCAATCTTGCGTGTCTGGTTCCGGCGCCGCTGGGCATTCTCGATCATGAATGTCGCCAGCGTCTCGCCCTGCTGGACATGCTGGGTCAGCCAGGTCTGGAACACGTCCTTGATGACGGTCGCCAGCGTGGCCTGGGTTTCCCGGCGGACGAACTTTTCCTTGGTCTGCCCAGCGAATTGCGGATTCTCAGTCTTGTACGAGAGCACGTAGTTGATTCGCTCCCAGACATCTTCCGGAGCGATCTTGATTCCCCGCGGTAGCAGGCTGCGCGTTTCGCAGAATTCGCGTACTGCTTGCGTCAATCCGTTGCGCATGGCATTGACGTGCGTGCCACCGGCCAAGGTCGGAATCAGGTTGACGTAACTCTCGCTCAGCGTGGCGTCCTGCTCCAGGGTCCAGCACACAGCCCAATCGACAGCCTCTTGGCCATTTTCGTAGGATCCGGAGAACGGAGGGTTCGGCAGAGGATTGTCGCCGACTGCCTCATTGAGGTATTGCAGGAGCCCGTCTTCGAATTGCCAGGTTTCCGGGTCACCCTTGGGTGTGACTAACTTCACTTCCAGGCCTGGACACAGTACGGCCTTTGCACGCAGCAGGCGGGCCAGCCGGGAGGGGGTGAAGTGGACGTCATCAAAATACCGAGGGTCCGGCCAAAACTGCAAGCGAGTGCCGGTGTTGCGCTGGCCGACCTTGCCGACCGCCTCCAGTTCGCTGCGCACTTCTCCGCCAGAGAATCCCATGTTGTACTCTTGGCCTCCGCGCCGGATCCAGACCTCAAGGTTCTTGGACAGTGCGTTGACGATAGAGACGCCCACGCCGTGGAGGCCGCCGGCGTACCGATAGTTCCGATTGGAGAATTTGGCGCCGGAATGCAACGTGGTCAGGATCACTTCGGCACCCGGCTTCTTCAATTCGGGATGCGGGTCCACGGGCATTCCCCGACCGTCATCCTCGACTTCCAGCGAGCCGTCCTCGTGCAGGGTGACGATCAGCCGTTTGGCATGGCCGGCCAAAACTTCGTCGATGCTGTTGTCGATAACTTCCTGCGCGAGATGGTCCGGTGTGGCGGTGTCGGTGTACATGCCGGGGCGCTTGCGCACCGGCTCTAGACCCGAGAGAACTTCAATATCCGAGGACTGGTACCTTGCCATGGGGATTCAAAATGTCCGTTAGCCTCCGCCAGCCAGAGGAGGAAGCCGTAATGGGTCGCAGGTGCCGGATGCAAAGGGCGAAAGCATCACGGCCTAGTATTATGGCACTAATTGGGATTTCCGCCGCATTTGGTTGCGGCTCTTCTGATTGTCTCAGACACGACGGCGAAGCCGAATGTCATAATATCCAATCAACACGGGATCAATTCACCCGCCCGGGAATCCAACCAACAAAATCGCTCCACTTTCATGTCTGAACGTCCCAGCGGCCGCGCACCGGATGAACTGCGCCCGATCTGTCATCAGCGCGGTTATGTGCAATATGCCGAGGGCTCCGTCCTGTACGAACAGGGTTCCACCCGCGTACTGTGCACGGCAACATTCAAACCGGGCGTGTCGCGCTGGCTCAAGGGAACGGGAAGTGGCTGGGTGACTGCCGAGTACGGCATGCTGCCGCGCGCTACCAGCGAGCGCACCCGGCGCGAGGCTCGCAGTGGCGGACAGGGCGGGCGCACCATGGAGATCCAGCGCCTGATTGGCCGTGCTCTACGTGCCGTGCTTGACCTTGAGGCGTTGGGCGAGAATACCTTGACCTTGGATTGCGACGTGCTTCAGGCGGATGGAGGGACGCGTACGGCCGCCATCAACGGCGCGTTCATGGCGTTGCAGGACGCGGTGGATGTCTTGCGTGAGAAGGGAGTGCTGCAGACTAACCCGATACATGGGCAGATTGCGGCAGTGTCCGTGGGGATTGTCGATGGCGAGGCCCGGTTGGATCTGGATTATGCGGAAGATTCCACGGCGGAGACCGATATGAACGTCGTGATGAACGACGCGGGTTCGATGATCGAAATCCAGGGCACGGCGGAAGGGCATGCGTTCCAGCGAAAGGAATTGGACGCCATGCTTGACCTCGCAGAAACCGGCATCCGGGAAATCATGCAGCAGCAGAGGCAGGTTCGCACACAGTGAAAGTCGTGCTGGCCAGCAACAATCCGGCAAAATTGCGTGAGTTGGACGCTGTGCTCCGTCCGATGGGCTGGGAACTGGTTGCACAGGGCGACCTTGGGGTTCCGGAAGCGGAAGAGACAGGAACAACTTTCGAAGCGAACGCGCTGCTTAAAGCCCGTCATGCGGCGGCTTGCACCGGTTTGGCTGCGCTTGCGGACGACTCGGGGATCGAGGTGGATGCCCTGGATGGGCACCCGGGCGTTTATTCTGCTCGCTACGCGGGCTTGCAGTGTGACGATGAGGCCAACAACCGGCTCCTGTTGCAGGAACTCGAAGGGATACCGGAAGAACAGCGCGGTGCCCGCTACCAGTGCGTCATCGCCCTGGTGCGTACTGCTGAAGACCCTGACCCGCTGATTGCCCGCGGTGTCTGGGAAGGCCGGATTCTAGAAACGCCGCAGGGTCACAACGGTTTTGGCTACGATCCCTTGTTCTATGTACCGACGCATGGCTGCGCCTCGGCCGAGTTGGAACCGGACACCAAGAACGGTATCAGCCACCGCGGTGTCGCGCTTCGCGCCCTGATTGAACACCTGCAAGCCAGCACATGATTCCTCTGTCCTTGTACGTGCACTTTCCCTGGTGCGTCTCGCGCTGCCCGTACTGCGATTTCAATGCCCATGCGGCTTCGACGTTCGAGGAAACACGATACGTGGAGTGCCTGATCCGGGAATTCGGGCGGGCGACGGGAGTCGCCCGAGGGCGGGCCATCGAAAGCGTGTTTTTTGGCGGGGGCACGCCCAGCCGGTTTTCTCCGGAGGCTGTCTGGCGCGTGCTGGGTGCGATTCGGGCGGAATTCGATTGCAGCCCTTCTCTGGAGGTCACGCTGGAGGCCAACCCGCAGTCGGCCGACCGGGGGCATTTCGCGGGCTACCGGGAAGCGGGCGTCAACCGCCTGTCGATCGGCGTACAGAGTTTTGACGACGATTGCCTGCGCCGGCTCGGCCGCGCCCATGACCGGACGGATGCTCATGCGGCTATCGATTTCGCGAGACAGGCAGGCTTTTCGCGCTTCAATCTGGACCTGATGTACGGTCTGCCGAATCAACAGGTGGAGCAGGTGCGTGCCGATCTTGAGACGGCGCTGGCTTGCAAGCCGGAGCACCTGTCCTGGTATCAGTTGACGCTGGAACCCGGAACGCCGTTTGCCGTCAAACCCCCGCCGCTTCTGGATGGGGATCGCTTGTGGGAGATGTTCGAGGAGGGTGCCGGGATACTGGAGCGTGCGGGTTACGCCCAATACGAAGTTTCCGCCTGGTGCCGAGATGATGCGGTTTGCCGGCACAACGTGAACTACTGGGAGTATGGAGACTACCTGGGTGTAGGGGCTGGCGCGCACGGCAAACTGACGGACGCGGCAGGGGAAGTGTTTCGCACGGTGCAGGCATACGACCCAAGTGATTGGATGGAGGCGGCGGAGAGAGAAGGGGCGGAAATCGAGCGCCGACACCGGAGTGCTGAAAACCGAATATTCGAATTCATGCTGGGTGCGCTTCGCCTGAAGGCGGGGGCGGCTTGGATACTGTTCGAAACCCGGACCGGGCAGCCCCGGAAGGCCTTGGCCGGCATGCTGGAGAAAGCCCGCGCCCTCGGCCTGGTCACGGAGTCGCCGAGAGGCCTGCGCGCCAGCCCGCGGGGCTGGTGTTGCTTGAACGATCTCTGTGAACTGTTCCTCCCGGAACGCGTCTGACGCTTTGGCGACCGCCCGCAGGCGATGCCGTCAGGGCATCGGGATGCGGATGACCACGCCGCCGAGCACGTCGCCGACCTCAATGTCGGTGCGCGGGGAATCCTTGTGGTTGTTGTGGCAGCTGGCACAGGCTTCGGCGACCGCGATGTCCGGGTAGACGGCGGCGAAATAACGCTGCCCGGCGAGTTCCTCTTCGCCGTAGAAATTTTCTTCCGGATTCTCGGCGACCCGCTCGAGGCCTTCCCTCTCCAGCCCCGTGGCCGGGCCGTTCTGTTTGTTGATCGGCCACAGCGACAGCAGGGCATAGGAGAAGTCCTCGGTCTGCTCTTCCACCCTCTCCGCGCCGAAGCGGAACATCTGCGCCGGCAGGGGCAATGCCGCGTCGTCCTCGAAATGCTCCGAGGCGGCAATGACCTGCTGGTCTTCCACGAGGCGCTGGACCACCATGTGCGTATAGACTTCCCGGTCCGCCGACATCACGGTGTACAGCATGTCCGCGACCTGCCGGTATGGCACGCCCTCTCCGGCCGCGCTTCCGGTACCCGCCAAGGCGGCCATCACGCAGAACGTGACTCCCGTTCGCCTGAATAGATTTCTGTTCATGGGCTGTTCCTCCGGGGTGATTGTACGCGGGATTCGGTTTCTTCCTCCTGCGGGTTTTCCGCCGCGCGCCGGACCGCCCAGGCTATGCTTTCGACCCGGCTTTCCGGCTTTCCCCTGAAATTGCGGGCGATCAGCCTGGGGTCGGCAAGGGCATCAAGCGAAAAACCCAGACCGTGGCAGTCCAGGCATACGGGTCGGATCATCTTCGAGTTCGGTCGCAGAAGGTCGTTCTGGTTGTGATTGGCGACGATGTTTCCGCGGCGTTCGACCTTCTCCAGATGGCAGGTCGCGCAACTCACTCCGGTTCCGGGTTCGGCTTCACCCGCGGTCTCGGCTTTCCACAGCGCATGGTGGGGGCTTCCGAAGTAGGCTTGGGTATGCGAGTCGTTGTGGCAGGACGCGCAGGCTTCGACCGCGGCGGCTTCGGTGTCGACCGCGTGCGGCCGGTGGCAGGAGCCGCAGTGGAGGCTCAGGTGGGCGGCCTCGGCATGGATGGGCAGGTGTGTCTCGGCGACCGTCATGCGTCGAGGTGGAGCGGGGTCCGTGAACCAGGCCACGGCAGCCTCGGGCAGCCAGGTGCCGAGTCCGAGTGCCGCGATCCTGCGGTGGGGGTCCCGGGGTTTTGAGACCCGGGGGTGCTGGCGCATGCCGTGCCGTCCTTGAGCGAAGGTCTTCGCTTGCCACCGGTGGCAGCCTTCGCAGACCGCCGTGTCCGGGGCTTCGACCCACTGCGCCTCGATTCCCGACTGCCCGGCCGCTTTGGCTGCGACAGGTGCGTGGCAGGCCGCGCAATTCTCCCCCGCCGTCGCATGGCCGGACGCGGCCCATGCGTCGAGGATGGCCGGGTCCCGCAATGCACTTTCAGGTGCCATGGCATCGCCCCGCCCCAACGCGGCCTCCGTCCGGGAAGCCCGGGTTCGGGTCTGCACGGACAATCGGTGTACCGGCACCGGGACGAGCCAGGGCTGGTCCGCGTGCCTGACCAGGAAATCCGCATAGAGCGCCTGGTTGTCGTGATAGTTGTGGCAGCCGGAAGATGCGCAGGTGTCGAAAGCTAGGCCCGCGTGGCTCGGCCGGTTCGCGCGCACGTCCCGCTCCCCTTCGGAGTGGCAGGCCACGCAGAAATCCGTGGGCACCGTGACCGCGCTGGTCCTCGTGGTCTCGGGGCGATGCTCGACGTGGCAGGCCGTACAGAGGCGCGCATCCAGCTTCTCCCAGTGGGCGGCCATCCTCGGATTGCGGAATTTCCTGGGCGGGTGGCTGTCTCCGGCGGCCTTCAGTTCCGCTTCGTGGCAACCCCGGCAAGCCTTGTTCAGTGCCTTTTCGGCTTTCTTCGCGCTGGCGAACGCCCCCGCGGCGTGGCAGGTCTCGCAGGCCAGTTCGATCTGGTGGTGGGCGTCGGCGGTTTTGCCGGGCAGGAGGATTCTCCGGTCGCCACCCACGGTCATCCAAGCCACGGCCACGGCCGTGGCGAGCAGGGTCCCTGCGGTACCCAGGATCCAGAGGAGGGTGTTTCGCGACACGGGCTTCGTCCGGTCAGTACAGGTAGACGATCAGCAAGTGGAGGGCCAGCAGGGCAGGCAGCGGCAACAGCGCCAGGAGGTGAGCCCTGATGGAGAAGCGGCGCAGCCGGTTCAGGGCCGCGTTTAGCGGAGGCCGGGCTGTCCGGCGCATCGAAATCCCGACCAGTGCGCCGAAGACCAGCAGGGCCAGGTAGTTCCACATGAGCGCCGCATTCAGGTTGACGCCGAACCGGAAGCCGGTGTGGGCGAACAGGGCCAACACGCATCCGGCTCCGAACCCGACGTGCACCAGCGGCCACCAGTCGCGGCTTTTCCGTCGGACCAGCAGTGGGGTCTTCATGAGCAGGGCGACCAGGAGTCCTGCGAGGCTGATCCCCAGGAGGGTATAGCCGCTCCATTGCTGCCAGGTTTCGTCGGACCATAGAAGTTCGAACAGGCCGGGCCCGAACCGGTCCGGCATGGGGATGCGCGGGGCGAGGAGCGTGGCAACGGCTGCGAGGCCGCCGCCGAAGGAGAAGGCCGCGAGCCATTTTCCGAACCGTGCGGCCCGGGTTCGGACCGCGAGGACGATGGCCCGCCTCGCTTCGTCGATCGTGCCGGTCACTTCGTGGCCGATCAGGTCCATCCTGTGGAATTGCTCGATTCGGGGGGCGACTTGCTCGATTTCTTCCCGGGGGAAGATGTCGGCAAGAATGCTGCAGGCGTCCACCAGGCAGATCAAGGCGACATCCCGGGGGTCGGGGATGTCGTCGGAGTGCAGGACGTCGCGGATGTGTCCCTTGAGCTCGCGTTCGGTGACGCCGTCGACCCGAGCGTAGCGGTGAGCCCGGAACAGCCTCGGGAATTTCCTGTGCCGCTGCAGGACGCCGTGCTCGACGAGGCGGGCCAGAGCCTGCTCGCGAATGATGCCCGCTTCCTCGGACGACAGTATTTCAACCCACGCATGGGCACTCGAGACTTCCGGGTGGCCCGAGATCCTCTCCAGGACTCGGTCGAGCATGGGGTCGCCGACCGGTGTGCGGTCGCTGACCATGAGGGAATGCAGGTCGGTGTCGATCCGGTAGGCGAACGCCAAGTCCATCAGCATGGCGCCGGCCAGGGCGCATTTAAAAGCGGCTTCCTGGATCGGCAGCAAGGTACCGCTTTGGTCGTCCAGCAGGAGCAGGACAACATCTTCGGCAAGGGTTGGAGCGAGATTCTGGGTCATGGTCGGGCGACTTCCCCATCATAGGCAAAGCAGCCGAGTTGCGCAATTTGCGCCAACTTGGCACCCTCCCTGATATACTACGCGCCCCGGTTCGCCCCGGTCTTTATGAGCATGGCAGCCCAAGACTACAACTATCACGACATTACGGTCGTTTGCGCCTGCGGCAATCGCTTTCAGACGCGCTCAACCTATGGCGAGGACGAGCTGCATGTGGAAATCTGCTCGCAGTGCCATCCGTTTTACACTGGGAAGCAGAAAATCCTGGAAACCGCGAAGCAGGTCGACAAGTTCCGCAAGCGCTATGGCAGCTGAGCGTCGCCGGCTTCCAACCCTTTCTTTCTTTCGAACTTCTCTGTTGACGCTGGCGCTGGGTGCGTCAGTCAGCGCCTGCGTGGGCGCCACGAAC
The DNA here is from genome assembly GCA_028819565.1 of Gammaproteobacteria bacterium. GTDB lineage: Bacteria > Pseudomonadota > Gammaproteobacteria > Poriferisulfidales > Poriferisulfidaceae > Poriferisulfidus. The sequence goes on from JAPPLD010000003.1 coordinate 27,828, forward strand.
CCGGTAACCGGGGAGCGGGACTGGACGGTAGTCGACGAGAAGCGAGAACTGGAACTCGGGCATGAAGCCCACCCGGAAATCCTCAATCTGTACGGCTACTACGACAACCCCAGGCTTCAGGAGTACGTCTCACAAGTTGGCCAGGCACTGGTCCCTCACACGCACCGCCCGGAACTGGACTACCGTTTCACGGTGCTCGACAGCCCGATGGTCAATGCGATGGCCACGCCCGGCTACGTCTACATCACGCGAGGCATGCTGGCCCTGCTCAATTCCGAGGCGGAATTGGCTGGCGTGCTGGGGCACGAACTGGCGCACATTACGGCGCGGCATACGGCCCAGAGGATCGGGCAACAACAGACGGTCGACATTATCCAACTGGTACTGGATGTGACCACCGACAGCGCGTTGATCAGCAATGCGGCAAATATTCTGGGAGAGGCGCATCTTCGCGGCTATGGGCGCGAGAATGAGTTGGAAGCAGACCGGCTGGGCGCACGCTATGCGGCGCTGGCTGGGTACGACCCCGAAGCGCTGCTTGAGGTCATCCGCATTCTGAAGGATCAGGAGTCTCACGAAATCAAGATGGCGAGGCAGGAAGGGCGCAAGCCGCAGGTCTATCATGGTCTCTTCGCCACGCACCCTGACAACGATGACCGCTTGCAGGAAGTGATCCGAGAGGCAAACCAGCACCGTTCCGGTTCGGAAGTGCTGACGCGACGCGAGGAATACCTACGCCATATCGACGGCATGGCGATCGGTCCCGCCGAGTTCGAGGGCCTGTTGCGCGGGCGCTATTTCTACCATCGAAGCTACAACTTCACTCTTGCGTTCCCGAAAGGATGGGAGGCCCGGAACTTCCCGGACCGCTTGATCGCGCAGGCGCCGGGCCGGGACATGCAGATCCGACTGACCTTGATCGAACGGAATGCCCGGCAGCCTTCCTGCGATTTTCTAAGTCGGCGGTTCGAGAACCTGGCCCAGTTGAGGGTCCGTGCGACGGAAGGGTTTTCCGGATGCCAGGCGCGGGTTTGGGATAGCCGGTCTGCGGCGGACATCTTGGTCTTGGAACATTCTTCCGAGATTTTCCTGGTCGTGGCTGCGCAGTCGGATCGCCCGGAAGCATTTCGGCGCTACGCTGGAGCCGTACAAGAGACATTCCAGAGCCTGAGGCCGATGGCGAAGACCGAATACGATGCGGCGCGGCCGTCCCAGTTGAAGATCGCCGAGGCCAAGGCCGGGGACACCTATGCCGCATACGCCGAGGGTGCCGAATGGGACCCGTATCCTGAAGATCAATTGAGGCTTTTCAATGCGGCGTATCCGTCGGGGGAACCGACTCCCGGAGAGGCGGTCAAAGTCGTACGCTGATGTTTTTTCGGGGGGGCGCAGCGGTGGGGAGGGCGGCGCCCATAAATTAGAATATGCCTATGAGTTCCACCGAATGCATCCTCGCCCTGACAACGGTTTCCGATGAGCCGCAGGCACGGGATCTTGCACGACAGCTGGTCGAGAGCCGCTTGGCTGCCTGCGTCAACCAGATTCGCGTCGCTTCTACTTACAGTTGGAAAGGGGCGGTGGAAGAAGAACCGGAAATCCTGCTGCTGATCAAGACCACCCGCGCCCGGCAGGCGGATCTTAAGAATGCCCTGCTGGAAGCCCATCCGTACGAATTGCCGGAATTCATCACTCTTCCGATTACGGACGGCTCGGAGCCGTATCTGAAATGGTTGCAAGACTCCGTCTGATCCTTTTGTTGCCGTGGTTGGTGGCGCTGCCAGCCGGGGCTGTGGACTTGTTCGACTCGGGAGAGCAGGAATTCCTGCATCCGGACGAGGCATTCGTCTTGACTGTGATGCCCGAGGATTCGGAAAGATTTCAGGCATCTTTCAGGGTTGCCGAGGGGTATTACCTGTACCGGGATAAGACCAGTTTTTCCATTGAGGGGGACGATTCCGGGCTCATGCCCTACGAATTGCCGTCGGGTGTCGTCAAGGATGATCCGTTGTTCGGGAAGGTCCAGACGTGGTCGGGCGATGTCGCGGTGGACCTGCGCTTGGCGGAAGCGTCAGCGGGGTCCGGCGGGGTTGCTTTGGTTGCGAACTATCAAGGGTGCGCCGAGAAAGGTGTCTGCTATCCACCGCAGACCAAAATCCTGAAAATCAGCCTGAGCGCTTCGGAACTGGAGCCCTCTCCCGCCGTGGAAACGGAAGACCGTTCGGGTGGGTTGCTGTCGCATTCCGATCAGATCGCCCAAGACCTGTCCGAAGAAACCTTGATCTGGAGTTTCATCGTGTTCGGGGGATTCGGTCTATTGCTGGCATTCACGCCATGCGTATTGCCGATGATCCCGATTCTGGCCGGTGTTATCGCGGGTGCCAATGCCGGTACGGCCCGTGCATTGCGCCTGTCACTGGTCTACGTGCTGGCGATGGCGACCACCTACGCGACGCTCGGCATCATCATCGGCTTGACCGGAGCCAACCTTCAGGCGTACATGCAGAATGCTTGGGTAATTGGCGGTTTCGTACTGATTCTGCTTCTGATGGCCCTGTCGATGTTCGGCGTCTATGACTTCCGTATGCCAGCGGATCTTCATAATTTCCTGCACCGGGTGGGGGAGAGGTTCGTGGGCAGTGGCAGCTATCTAAGTGCTGCGGTCATGGGCCTCCTCGGGGCATTGGTGGCCAGTCCTTGCGTATCTCCAGCCTTAGTCGGGGCTTTGATTCATATCGCCGACACCGGCAACCCTGTGCGCGGCGCAGTCAGCTTGTTCGGGATGGGGCTGGGATTGGGGCTTCCACTATTGGCATTCGGCACTTTCGAAGGCCGTTTCATGCCGCATTCGGGACCCTGGATGGTGCGGGTCAAAGCAGTATTCGGCGTATTGCTGCTGGCACTTTCGATCTGGATGCTGGACCGGGTGGTGCCTGGACAGGTGACCTTGGGATTGAGTGGGCTGCTTTTGCTTTTGCTTGGAATGATCCTGCACGCCGTCGAATCTCTGCCTCCGGATGCCAACACGATGAGTCGCCTTGGCAGAGGCGTGGGGTTGGCGTTTCTCATTTACGGTGGGGTCCTGCTGGTGGGGGCTGCGACCGGCGGCGACAGCCTAATGCGGCCTTGGGCGCATTTCACGAATTCCTCGGAATCGGTCGAATCGTCAGTGGATTTCCACCCCATCAAGACCATGGCCGATATGAACCGGGAGCTGGCAAGTGCAAGAGGTCAGCCGGTACTGGTTGATTTTTACGCCGACTGGTGCGTGACCTGCCACGAGCTTGAAGCATTCACGTTTTCTGACCCTGACGTTCAGGCGCGGATGCGCCGTTTTGCGCTTTTGAAAGCCGATGTCACGGCCAACGATGAAGATGATAAGGAATTGCTCGAATCACTGGGCCTGTTCGGGCCGCCCGCAATCCTTTTCTATGCCCCTGACGGAGAGGAATTGCGTGCGTACAGAACCGTAAGCTATGTTCCCGCACCCCAATTCGCCATGATGCTTGATGAAGTGCTCGAGTTTTCCGAGTAGTCCTTATTTCTCGATATTTTTCACTATTTAACGCCAAAATCACTGTAAAAGTCGATTTCTGTGTTTTATGGTAAACTTGTGCCCGTTCAGGCAATAAGTTTAGGTTCCTTATGTCGCGCATTCTGGTTCTCAACGGTCCCAACCTCAACCTTCTAGGAACTCGCGAACCCGAGATCTATGGTTCGGCTTCCTTGGAAGAGATCATGGAAGAGGTCGGGGCATATGCGGTGCACCATGATTGCACCATTGAAACCCTGCAGTCCAACTCCGAGAGCGAACTGGTGAACCGGATTCACCAGGCGCGCGAGGACAAGGTGGAATTCATCCTGTTCAATCCGGGGGCGCTGACGCACACCAGCATTGCGCTCCGGGACGCGTTGCTGGGGACTTCGATTCCATTCATCGAAGTCCACTTGTCCAACGTGTTCGCGCGCGAGGATTTCCGGCAGGTGTCCTACCTGTCCGATATCGCAATCGGCGTGATTTCCGGCCTTGGGGCACAAGGTTATGTATTGGCATTGCAGGCAGCTGTGGCCTGGCTGGAGAAGAACGCCTGATGGATCTGCGAAAGATCAAGAGCCTGATCCAGTTGCTGGAGGAATCCGATGTTGCGGAAATCGAGATATCCGAGGGTGAGGAATCAGTCCGCATCAGCCGCACCAGTTCAGCTGCCGTTCCCGCGCCCCAAGTTCATGTCCCGGTCCCTGCGGTGGCACCGGCAACTGCGCCCGCGCCCACTGAGCCTCTGCCTGATACTGAGGAGGAATCGCCTGGGGATGATCTTCCGGCAGGACACCGGGTTGTATCGCCGATGGTTGGGACGTTCTATTCCGCTCCTTCTCCGGGCGCGAAGCCTTTTGTCAACGTGGGAGATCAGGTCGCAGAAGGCGACACCTTGTGCATCGTGGAGGCCATGAAGATGCTGAACCGGATCGAGGCCGACAAGGGGGGAGCGGTTCGGGCCATCCTGGTCGAAAACGCGACGCCCGTGGAATATGGGCAGGCACTGTTCATCATCGGCTGAAAGGCGGTGCTGGAAAAAGTCCTGATCGCCAACCGCGGGGAAATCGCCCTGCGCATCCTGCGAGCCTGCCGGGATCTCGGAGTCCGAACCGTGGCGGTGCATTCCGAAGTGGATCGCGATCTCCTGCATGTGCGGTTGGCGGATGAGTCGGTATGCATCGGTCCTGCGGATTCCCAGCAGAGCTACCTGAATATCCCCGCCATCATTTCGGCGGCTGAGGTCACGAATGCCGATGCCATCCATCCTGGCTACGGTTTTCTTTCGGAAAATGCAGATTTCGCCGAGCGCGTGGAGTCCAGCGGTTTTATCTTCGTTGGACCGCAAGCGCAGAACATTCGCGAAATGGGCGACAAGGCGGCGGCCAAAAAAGCGGCTTTGGCAGCCGGTCTCCCGTGTGTGCCGGGTAGTGATGGGGAACTAACCGACTCCCTCGAAGACAGCAAGGCACAGGCCCGCGAAGTAGGTTACCCGGTCCTGATCAAGGCGACTGCAGGTGGAGGTGGACGCGGCATGCGAGTGGTTCGGGAGGAAGCGGAGTTGGAAGAATCCCTGGAATTAACCCGGGCCGAGGCGCATGCGGCTTTCGGGAACGGGGCGGTCTATCTGGAGAAATTCCTGGACCACCCTCGGCATATCGAATTTCAGGTGCTGGCCGATGCTCACGGCGAAGCCATTCATCTTGCCGAACGCGATTGCTCGGTGCAGCGTCGACACCAGAAGGTCATCGAGGAGTCTCCGGCACCCGGCATCACGGAGGAGCAACGCATGGAACTGGGCGAACGGGTGATCGCAGCCTGCAAGAAGATGGATTACCGAAGCGTAGGGACGTTTGAATTCCTGTATCAGGACGGAGAGTTCTACTTTATCGAGATGAATACCCGGATTCAAGTCGAGCATCCGGTGACTGAGATGGTTACCGGCATTGACCTGGTACGCCACCAGTTACTGGTTGCACAGGGCGAGCCCTTGTCTATCCGGCAGTCCGAAGTGCGCCTGCGCGGACATGCCGTGGAATGCCGGATCAATGCGGAAGATCCGAAGACTTTCTTGCCGCAGCCTGGCAAGGTCACGCACTTCCATAGCCCCGGCGGTCCCGGCGTGCGCATGGACACGCACCTGTACACCGGCTACACCGTGCCGCCGAACTATGATTCCATGATCGGTAAGGTCGTCGCGCATGCACGGGATCGCACCGTGGCCCTGCGCCGGATGAACCGCGCCTTGGCGGAGCTGGTAGTCGAGGGTATCCGCACCAATGTCCCGCTCCATCAAGAACTGCTGGAGGATCCGCAGTTTCAGGAAGGCGGCGTGAACATTCATTTTCTTGAGAATCGTGCGGCTTCGGCCGAGGAGTGATGCGGGGGTTCGTGCCGCCGGATCCGGAGACTTCCGTCTCAGGCACTCATTACGCGGTCATTCAGACTCCGAACCGGAACCGGCGGCGTTTTCCAGCCGGGATCGTCCGGATCGTAGAAGATTCCGACGCGGCAGTTCGACAGGCGAAGGCTGAGGCTGATTGTCATGCGGCCCAGGTTCTAGGACCGTCAAAATCCTCCGAAGGACAATACCTGTACTATCTGATCGAGTGGCTCGACAGCAACAACTGAGCCTGATGTGTCCGAGCCGCCAAGATGGAACCTAGTGCTTTGAAAGCCCGTCCAACAAGGGGGCCCAGGCGAAGTCGGGGTCTCCGAGCACCAGAAAGGGAGGGTTGATCAGATTCTCCCTAAGGTTGTAGCGAAGTGGTCGCAGTGCCCAGTCGACAAGTTGTCCACCCGCTTCTTCCACGATGCATTGGGCAGCCGCCGTGTCCCACTCGTGAGTTGAACCGCAACGTGGATACAGGTCCAGGCTCCCTTCGGCAACCTGGCAGCTTTTGAGCGAACTTCCGACCCGTTTTTCCTGATGCGGCCCGAGCCGCCTGAGGAATCGCTGTACTTCGGGTCGCGCGTGGCTGAAACTGACTGCCACGACTGAGGTTCCATCAGTGGGATAGGGACGGCTGTGTATGGCAGTGGGCGATTTTTCTCCTTGTACTCTCCAGGCGCCACCGTCACGGTGCGCATAGTAGAGGAGATCCAGAGCGGGAGCTCCGATGATGCCCAGCACGGGCTGCTGATGGTGGATTAGGGCGATGTTGACAGTGAATTCGTCGCTCTGCCTGAGCAGTTCGCGCGTGCCGTCCAAAGGATCGACCAGCCAATAGGTGTCCCAGCTTCGACGGGTCTCCCAAGGGGTCGGGGAAGGGTTTTCTTCCGACAGTACCGGCCAACACTCATCCAGTGCCTCCAGCCGTTCAAAAATGCACTGGTGCGCCGCTAAATCAGCCGTGGTGACCGGAGAGCGGTCAGTCTTTTCGTAGACTTCGTAGCCCGCGCGGCGGACTTCCAGAATGCTTGCCCCGGCGTCGATGGCGATCTGCCGCACTTCGGGCAGGAGTCGGGCAAGTTGTTCGGAATCCATCGGGGGTGTGGCGGGATGCGCCATACTAACAAATTAGAGGAGTAAGGAAGTGTAAAATCCAATTTATACGGGTTCAAGTAGCAACATGATTAACTGGAATGTCATTGATACCGTCTTTCTGGACATGGACGGGACGTTGCTGGACCTTCGGTTCGACTCCCATTTCTGGTACCACCATCTGCCGCAGCGTTTTGCGGAGACTTACGGGCTGGAATTCTCGGAGGCCAAAGCGGACTTGACCGCTCGCTACCGCGAGATGCGCGGCACTTTGCAGTGGTATTGCGCAGATTACTGGAGCGAGGAGTTGGGTTTAGACGTCGCCGCACTCAAGCATGAAATCCGCCATCGTGTGACGCGCATGCCTCACGTCGAGGAATTCTTGGTTCGGGTCAACGACAGCGGCAGGCCTTGTTTCCTGGTGACCAATTCGCACCCCAAGTTCATCGACATTAAGCTGGAAGAATCCCAGATCCGGCCCTACTTCCAGAAAGTCGTCAGTTCCCATGAGTTCCAGGCGCCCAAGGAAAGCCCGGAATTCTGGAGAGCCCTGCATAGCGCGGTAGTGCATGAACCCGCCCGGACGCTTATGGTGGACGACGACCCGAATGTCCTGAAGCACGCGGAGGCCGCCGGCATCGGCTGTTTGCTGACGGTCCGGCAGCCGGACAGTGGTCAGCCGGAACGGGAACAGTTGGCGTATCCGGCGATCCGGGATTTTTCCGACATCATGCCGCCTAGCCCCGATCCCATCGCTTGAAGCGTTTCTTGCAGTACTTGAGCAGGCTGTCGTAATCCGGGAAATAAAGGTCGAACCCCTCTTCGGGTGGCTGATCGTATTCGCAGAAGTCGTTGCTGTGGTCGCGGCAGATCTGCGGACGGATTTCGTAGATTCCGCAACGTCCGTCCTTCTGCAGGTGTTTGCAGGTGGTTTCGAACATCAGGGTCCAACCATCGGAATCCTTGTATGCGCTGACTTGGTCGTGGGAAACTTGCCAGAGCAGGTGTTCGTAGTCGTATTTTGAGCGGGGCGTGTCGATTTCCTGCGTGACGTAATGGCAACACAAGGAGTTGGTACAGAAGTCGCATTTGTTCTCTGGGGTCATCTTGACGCTCTTGGCGATGACCGGGATGGCAATGGATTCCGGCATCAATTGTCCTCCTGTGACCGCCTCCAGGAGAAAGAGCAATCAAGCTCGGCACGCACCCGGCACAGACCGTTGACGCCATCCTCCAGCATCAGCGACAGGGGTGTCCGTTTCCGGAACCGGCGGTGCGGCGTGACCAGCCAGCGTGCCCCGATGCGGCTGTTGCGCGGAAATGAAGTGCGCAGGGCATCGGCGATACCGACGATGTGTTCCGCCCGTACGATCAGGGGAGGGTCGTCCGGCAAGGCTTCGCCGCGACGAAAACGTTCAAGTTGCGTGCTTCGAGTCTTTTTTGGCAATGCCAAGAGGGTCACGATTTCGTCTGTATTAAGCTGCCACTGGTCAAGAACTGCCATGGTTTGACGTGCCATTCTTGCTCGTGATTCCTCCGACGGGGAACTCATGAATCCAGCTTGCGTTTTGTGGTGGGCATCTGCACGGCCTGGGTGGTCTTGGGTTCATCTGCGTATCGGGGCCGTTCACGGGCAGTTTTTCCCGCCACCTCCATCAATTCCTTTTCCCTCGTGGAGATCAACTCGAACGCCTCCCGTATGTCCTGCAAAGTCTGCGGGGACAGGGGGTTTTTCATGCCTGGAGGCGGCGTGACTTCCCGCACGATCTGTGCCAGAATCTTACGCATCACCACGAGAATTCGCTGTTCGACGGTACGTTCCATGTGCAGTACACCCAGAGCCTTTTGTCAGTATAGCAAGCGTAAGGATGGAGTTGAGGCATGACCGAAAGCCAAGCGCGGTTTGCTCTGGGACAACTGGTCACGCATCGCCTGTTCGGATATCGAGGCGTAGTCTTCGATGTGGATCCGGTATTCCAGGGGAGTGACGAGTGGTACGAACGCAATGCCAAATCAAGGCCGCCCCGGGATCGGCCTTGGTACCGGGTACTGGTCGACGGCCAGCCGCTTGAGACCTACGTGGCGGAACGCAATTTGGAACCGGACGAGGAATCGCGCCCGATCCGGCACCCGCTGGCCGATCAGATCTTCAGCGGGTTTTACGACGGGCAGTATGTTTTGCGCGAGCGGCACAATTAATAATGCTGATGCGTTGTCAACCTCTTCCACCGCCATCCAACGATTCAACCTCGATGCCGGATCCATGCGCATAGTGGTAGCGTAGGTAACGCCAGTGAATCGCGTCCGAGAGAGCCTTGGCCCGCATCACTCCGAAACACTCCCCATCTGCCCTGATACTTCGATAGTGAACGCCATAACTTTTGGCATTTCTCAACGTATGGCCTAATTGTTGAGCGACTCCATAGTCATCGGGATCATAAATGGCGTGTTCGGTTAGATGCCGCAGGTCGTGCAGGACGATGGGTCCGAGTTGCGCCCGGATAACACGCATTTCCTGCACAGTTTGCCCAATTCTGGATTCTTGCAGGAAGCGTGCCCGGTGGAAAGCCGACTCGTCGATAGCGATGGACTCGTCGGCAGCGCAGTAGTAAATGCCGAAATTCCGGTTGAATCGACCACCGCGACCGTCCACCGGTGGGTGGGTAAAGGCAGCCATAATCCAGGAAGCCCCATCGCCGTAGACACGGTCTTCCGGTGGCACCATGCGGATGTCACCAACCTCATCGCGCAATCTGAGATTGGTTAAGGATTCAACGGCGTAAAGTACCTCCCAATCCTGTGCATTGGAGACACGTTCGAACAGGCTGATCTGCGGATAGCGTGACAGAATGACTCGATAGACCGATTCATCTACATCACTGTCGGGCAGGGAGCCAATGTCGATCACCAGCCGCCTCGTTCCGCATCGAGAAAATTTCTGACCGTGGCCAAATCGACGACTTGCCCAGCCAGCAATCGGTCCAGCGGTGTCGTGCCATTGAATAGCGGGTTGTCATTGGGTGTGGATAGCCACTGGTCGGCAAGCGTCCGGTCGGGCAACAGGATCTGCAGGGACTTGTAAATCCCGAGGATATAACTGGCTCGCTCCAGTAAATCCCGCGTCAACTTGGCTTTTTCCGGCTGGTTTTTCCAGTTGTAGAGGGTTTTCTCGTTGCTGAGTCCCAGCAGAACCATTTGCTGGGCACCCTTCAGGTTCCAATCGCTGAAAATGTTGAAAATTGCCGGAAGCAATGAACGGGTGACACTGGGACCGCGTTGCAGTAGTTGTTCAGCTTGAGCCATTGTGATCACCTCACGGACTATATTTTTACAGTGCTTTAGTTCACTATATCAAACTGTATTGTTATAGTCAAATATAACAAATTCTCAGTCGGAGTGGGTGAAATTTGCAATAAAAAAAGTTTGTAAATAGTGATTGACTAGGAACAGTAATTTAGTAGACTGAAGACGGGTGCACATTAGATACACTCCCGCATCTAAAGGAATCGAATCTTTCCTCCTTCGGTCTAGTGGAACACATGTCCAAGTCGCACCTTCACATAACTGCTTGAGCTCTTTCCAGATATCTTTCTGGGACGACCAGTAGCAATCCCTGTTCTGTGCCATAAAAGTTCTCCGCTAGAGAGTTTCCCGTGTAACAGGCACGAGAACCGTAAGGCGGAAATTATAGACTCACATCGAAAAACGAGGTTTTGTCCCAGTTTTTGCGTATTCAGGAGTGGTGGCCAGGGACGGAATCGAACCGCCGACACGGGGATTTTCAGTCCCCTGCTCTACCGACTGAGCTACCTGGCCTTGATCTGAAAGCCCGCGAACAGGCGCGGGGCGCATTATACAAGGGCATGCCGTGTTCTTTGTTATGCCTTGGTCAAGCGCAGATGCATCTCCTTCGTCGCGGCAATCAGAGCGGTGGTAATGCCTTGCTCCAGTGCCGAATGACCGGCTTCGGCTACCAGATCCAAACGCGAATCCGGCCAAGCGTGATGCAGGGCAAAGGCCTGATCGATGGGGCAAACGACATCGTAGCGGCCATGTACTAGGATGCCTGGGATTCCGGCCAGTTTTCCAACCTGCTCCAGCAAGTGATTCTCCGGCAGGAAAATCTGGTTGACGAAATAGTGGCACTCGATGCGCGCCAGGCTGAGCGCCATATGCGGGTCGCTGAACGCTTCCAAGACCTTGGCGTTATGTTGCAGGTTCGAGCAGCGTGCCTCCCAGATGGACCAGGCTTTGGCCGCTTTCATGCGTATCAATTCGTCGGGGCCGGTCAGCCGGCTGTGATAGGCCCGCATCAGATCGTCGCGTTCCTCCTCCGGGATGGGTTCCAGGAAGTCCTGCCAGTAATCCGGGAATATCTTGTCTGCGCCTTCTTGGTAGAACCACGAGAGATCGTGGTGCCGGCATAGGAAGATGCCGCGCAGGATCAGGCCCAGCACCCGCTTGGGATGGGCCTCGGCATAGGCCAGCCCCAAGGTCGAGCCCCAGGAACCTCCAAATACCAACCATTGATCAATGCCCAGCTCCTCACGGATTTTTTCAATGTCGTCGACTAGGTGAACGGTCGTGTTATCGGTCAGGTCCGCATGAGGAGTCGAGCGGCCGGATCCGCGCTGGTCGAACAGCACGATCCGGTAGTTCTCCGGATCGAAAAACTGACGATGGTAGTCTTCACAACCGGCACCGGGTCCACCGTGCAAAAATACTACGGGCAATCCGTCTGGGCTGCCGCATTCCTCGATATGCAGTTCATGCCGGGCGTCAATCTGCAGGCGGCGGGTTGCGTAGGGCCGGATGGCGGGATAGAGCATAGAAATCGCCGAGGAGCCCTTTCATTCTATACTTGCCGCGAGGCTGGTCAGATGTCCGTACTCGATTCGCGTTTTTCCCTGTGGCTGCTGCGGTTCCTTTCATGGATGCCGTTGCCCCTGCTGCGTCTTCTAGGCAGCCTTGCGGGACTTTGGATCGGTTACGTGCCGGGTCGCCGATTCGAGACTTGTCTAACAAACTTAAGGTTGTGCTATCCAGAGAAAGACGATGTGTGGCACCAGAGCGTAGCCCGCAAGAGCCTGATCCATGAGGCCCGCACCATGCTGGAGATGGTTCGCCTATGGCGTCTGTCGCCAAGCCAAATCGAGTCTTTGGCGGTTCGGGTATCGGGGCTTGATCTGCTGGAGCAGGCGAAGGCTCAGGACAAGGGTGTCATTCTGGTCACACCGCACTTCGGGAGTTGGGAGTTCAGCGGCCTGTACCTGACCGGGCACGTCACCATATACAGCATGTACCGCCCGCTGAAGCACCGCCTCATCGATGATTTTGTACGACGGGGCCGACAGCATACCGGAGCGATTTTGGCTCCTGCGGACATGACCGGCGTGCGCCTGCTTCTGCGCGCACTGCAGGAGCGTCATGCAGTCGGTATCCTGCCGGATCATGTCCCGCGCAGGAAAGAGGATGGCGTCATGGCGCCGTTCTTTGGAATTCCGGCGAATACGGGCGCGTTGGTCTCCCGCTTGGCCCGGAGGCAGGATGTCGTGGTGCTCCTGATCCAGTCGCGCCGTTGCCGCGGCGGTTTCCATGTTTCATTCCATGCGGCGGACCCGCGCGTTTATTCCCATGACCGGGTGGAAGCCGCAACCGGCATCAACGCCATGGTGGAGACGGCGATTGCCGAGGATGTGGCGCAGTACTGGTGGAGCTATCCGCGTTTCCGAAAACGGCTGATCCAGCCCGAATCCTTGTACTCTTAGGCGTTTACCGGCGCGCGATCAGTTGCGCCTGCCCATCCTGCTCCAGAGAGTGGAGAATCTCCCAATTTGCACAGTATTCCGGCAGTTCTCCGGGGCGCAGCAGAAAGTCGGGATTGCGGGGTCCTGGCCCTGGGTGGCCGACTAGGAAGGTCTGGTAGTACAGCAGCCCGCCTGGGCGCACCGCAGCGAGCAAGGCCGGCATCAGGCTCCGGTCCAGGAAATGGCTGACCACCAGCAGGTCGTATTGGCCCGGTTCCGGTGGCTCAAGCACGACGTCCCGGACTTCGGCCTGAATGGCAAGGCGGTGTCGTTCGGCATCCGCGCGCAGGTGCCGGATTCCGGCTTCGGAGTAGTCCCAGGCGTGGACAGTCAGCCCCCGGCGTGCCAGCCATAGCGCATTGCCACCCCGCCCACAAGCCAGATCCAAGGCCAATCCCTGTTGTGGCAGATGAGAAGGGTGTTGCTGCAAAACCGCGCAGGCTTGCGGCTCGTGTGCGGCTTCGTGGTACCGGGAATCCCAGAGTTCCGGCGAACTCACTAGCGGCGCCAGAAGCCCGGAGTCAAAATCACCAGCAGAGTGAAGACCTCCAGGCGACCGAAGACCATGCTGGCACACAACAGCCACTTGCCGAAGTCGCTGACGGAAGCGTAGCTCTGGCTGACTTCCCCGAGTCCGGGGCCCAGGTTGTTGAGGGTCGCGGCAACTGCCGAGAATGCGCTGACCTGATCCAGGCCGGTCATTGTCAGCAACAGAAAGAGAACGGTGAACGTGGTGATGTAGGCGGCGAAAAACCCCCAGACCGATTGCAGGGCGCTTTGCGATATTACCCGGTCGCCAACCCGGACCGTGACTTGCGCGGTCGGGTGAATAATCCGGTACAGCTCCTTTCCGCCGTGTTTGACCATCAGCAGGAAGCGGATGACTTTCATGCCGCCGCCAGTCGAACCGGCGCAGCCGCCGATGAAGCTGGCAAGCAACAGCAGCGTAGAGGCGAACACGGGCCAGTGATCGTAGCCGGTAGTGGTGTAGCCGGTGGTGGTGGCGATTGACACGGCCTGGAATAGCCCATGGCGCAGGGTCTCGACGGAATCGCCGTAGAAGGAGGTGGCCCACAGGTAGCCAATGCAAATGATTCCCACGGAGGCCAAGACCGTGACATAGCCCCGGAACTCGCCGTTCTGGCGGTACGGTTGCAGGCTACGCCGGCTCAGGGCGAGATAATGCAGGCCAAAGTTCGCTCCCGCCAAGACCATAAAGACAACCGCGATCATCTCGATTAGGGCGCTGTCGAAATAACCGAAATTCGCGTCGTGGGTGGAAAACCCCCCGATGGCAATGGTAGAGAATGCATGGCCGACGGCATCCAGCGGGCTCATGCCAGCGAGCCAGTATGCAAGCCCGCAGGCGGCGGTCAGCGCGAAGTACAGATACCATAGGACCTTGGCCGTTTCGGTGATGCGCGGGGTCAGGCGCCGCTCAGTCAGGGAATGCGGTGCTTCGGCCTGGTACAGTTGCACGCCGCCCATGCCGACCAGAGGCAGGATCGCAACCGCCAGCACGATGATGCCGAGACCGCCAGCCCACTGCAGGAATTGGCGGTAGAACAGGATGGAGGGGGGCATATCGTCCAGGCCTGTCAGCACGCTTGCACCGGTCGTGGTCAGTCCCGAGACTGCCTCGAACACGGCATCGGTTCCGCTGAGCTGGAGGGAAGGCGAGATATACAGGGGAATGGAGCCAGCCATCCCCAAGCCGATCCAGAACAACGAGACCACCACGAATCCGTCGCGTAGCCGCAGTGGCTGCCGACGGGGCGCGCGGTGCGCCGCCTGGACCCACAAGGCGGTGCCAAGGAGGAACAGGAGGAAGAATGCGTACAGGAACGAAAATGCCTCGCCGTCGCCTAGGATCAGGCTCAGGGCCAAGGGCGGCAGCATGCCGAGGCTGAAGAAAGTCAGCAGGTAGCCAAGCAGGCGCTGGACGACCCGGTATTGGACAGGCATGGATTAGAAGAACGTGGCGCTGACCTGGAACAGCCGCTCGACATCCTTCAGATACCGCTTGTCGCTGATGAACAGGATGACGTGGTCGTCGGGCTGGATCGTGGTGAGCGTGTTCGGCAGGATCATTTCGCCATTGCGGACCAGTGCGGCGATGTCGACACTCGTCGGCAAATTGAGTTGGCCGATCGGTTGGCCGATCGCAGCTGCCGTTTGGTGGGCCTTGGCTTCCAGTGCTTCCGCGCGCCCACGCCGCAGCGAATGCACGGCCAGGACGTCGCCGCGACGAATGTGAGTCAACAACTCGCTCAGCGTGGCCTGCTGGGGGGAAACCGTGATATCGACGGAACGTTCGATCAGGTCGATGTAGGAAGGGCGGTTGATCAGGGCGATTGTGGTGGACACCCCCATGCGCTTGGCCTGCATGGCCGACAGGATGTTGGCTTCCTCGTTGTTGGTCACCGCGCAGAACACGTCCATGTCGCGGATGTTCTCGTCCAGCAACAACTTGTCATCAGTCGCGTCTCCCTGGAGCACGGTCGTCCGGGCCAACTGTTCCGACAGGTAACGTGCACGATACTCGTTATGCTCGATGATCTTGACGTGGCAGTCCGATTCCAGTTGTGCCGCGATGCCGTTGCCGACATTTCCACCGCCCGCGATCAGGATGTGGCGACTCCGGCCAGGCTGGGCTCTCAGTTTTTCCACGACGGTGTTGAGTTGATCCGTGCGGGTGAGCACAACGATTTCGTCATGTGCCTTGAGGCGCAGCTCGGGCTCTGGCTTCAGGACCTGCTGGTCGCGGTAGACAGCGGCGACATGCAACTGGACATCGGGGACGCTGTGCTGCAGGTCAAGCAGGTTCCGGCCGGCAGCAGGGGCGCCGGGCGAGATGCGCACCACGGCGAGTTGCGCCAGGCCGTCCGCGAATTCCAGCACTTGCAATGCGCCGGGACGGCGGATCAGTCGTTCGATGTTGCGTGCAGCGATCTGTTCTGGACTGATCAGGACATCGATCGGCAGGGCCTCCGTCATAAACAGGTTGCCCTGCGTCAGGTATTCCGCGGCCCGCACCCGGGCGATCCGCTGGGGCGTGTTGAACAGGCTGTAGGCGACTTGGCAGGCGATCATGTTGACTTCGTCGCTCCTGGTCAACGCCACCAGCATGTCAGCATCTTCGGCGCCGGCCTGCTGCAGGATGTTGGGATGCGCGCCGTTGCCGCACAAGGTTCGTAGGTCTACGCGGTTGCTGACGTTTCTTAGATACTGCTCTTCCAGGTCAACCAACGTGATTTCGTTGTTTTCCTGTGCCAGCCCGATTGCCAGCGAACTGCCGATCCGGCCTGCCCCGAGGATGATGATTTTCATGCGTCAGGAAAAGTCCAAGCCCCGCTCAAGAAGAGGATTCCCGCGGGCGTTCGATGCCAAGGTCACGCAACTTCCTGTAGAGGTAGGTTCGCTCCATGTGGGTGCTGTCGGACAGCCGTTTCATGCTGCCCCCACTTTGCTCGATCTGAAACTGGTAGTACATCTGCTCGAACCGGGTACGGGCTTCCCGGTACGGCAGACCCATCAGGTTTTCCAATCCTCCGGGGGCAGCATCGGTCTGCGGCACCGGATAGAGTAGGTGATTGATTTCCGCCACTCCGACCTCGGCCCCGTCGCCGCTGATCAGGAGCTGGTAGACCAGGCGTCGCAACTCGTGTACGTTGTCCGGCCAGTCGTATTTGCGCAGCATTTCCATCACGCTGGACGGAAAACTGCGCATGGGTAGGCTTTCACGTGCACAGTAACGGGCGGCATAGTGTTCGATCAGTTCCGGGATGTCTTGAGTTCGTTCGCGCAAGGGCGGAAGAGTCAAAGTATAGGGCGCCAACTGGGCATACAGCGAGGGATCCAGAATGTTCGAGGCCAGCGCGGCTTCGGGTCTCTGGTGCAGGGTGGCGATGAGTTGTACGTCAATCGGCGTGGCGGTGCCATTTGCTTGGAGAAGATGGTGGTTTTCAAGCACTGACAGCAAGCGCCTCTGCGTTTTGACCGTCAATTGATCCAGAGGATTCATGAACAGCGTGCCACCGTGCGCTTCGAGCAGCAGGCAGGTGCCATTGCCGGGGGTCTCTTCCAGCAGGCGCTGATTCAGGTTCTGTCCGCTGCCGATGACGAGTTGCCAGTGATGGCGAACGCCGTTGTAGTGAATGTGGTTGGCGAGCGCCAGAAATTCGCAGCCCGGCTCGCCGAGGATTAGGACCGGGTTGCCGTCGTCGCCGAACGCCTGTGCTTGTTCCCGAAGCCGGCGGATTTCCGGGCTGTCGCCGACCAACTGTTCGGTTGCCGCAGAATCCTTGGACAGGACCCGGTTCTGTTGGCGCAGACGGTAGGTTTCCAATGCCCGCGAAACGCTAAGCAACAGTTTGTCCATCGCGAAAGGCTTTTCCAGGTAATGCCAGGCTCCCAGTCGGGTGGCCTCCAATGCGGTTTCAATGTTGCCGTGCCCGGACATCATCAGGATGGGGAACTCCGGGGTGTCGTCGTGACGCCACGACCTGAGCAAACTCATCCCGTCTTCACCCGGCATCCAGATGTCCAGCAGTGCCAGGTCTACGGATTGCTGGCGCACGAGCTTGCGGGCGACAGAAGCGGAATCGGCTTGCAGGACTTGGTAGCCATGATCAGACAGAATGTCCCGGATCTGAGCCCGGATATCGGACTCGTCGTCGATGATCAGGATGGTTTCACGACTCATGCCACGGCTGCTGGACTCTGAACTTCTTGAGGAGACTGTGGGGATGCGTTGAACTCGATTTCTACGCACCCGCCTCCCGCTGGGTCATTGTATACGCGAATTCGCCCCTGATGATCCTCCGTAATCCGGTACACCACGGCAAGCCCGAGCCCATTTCCAGTGGGCTTAGTGGTGACATACGGCTCGAATGCCCGGGTGATGATCTCCGGAGCAAAGCCAGGGCCGGTATCCTGCACTTTCAGCACTACCGTAGCCTCCTGCATCTCGGTGCTCAGGATGATGGTCCCTTCTGCCTGCTCCTCCTGTGCTTCCAGCGCATTCTTGATGAGGTTGTGCAGTAGCTGGCGTATGCGATCCGGGTCTCCCTGTATCCAGGCGGGTGTTTCGCTCAAATCGGTTCGGATCGAAATTTTAGGTCGATCTTCCATATATAAATCAAGAACTTCCACGCTCAAGGCATTCAGATCCAGCAACTCCGGCGTAAAGCGATCGGCAGAATATTCGCTGAATTCGTCGATCATGGTTTTCATGGATTCCACTTGGCGCACGATCGTCTGCGTGGCACGCTGCAGGATCTCGGAATCTTCTTCGGCGAGGTTGGATTGGATGCGGTGCTGCATTCGCTCCGCCGACAGGCGGATAGGAGTCAACGGATTCTTGATCTCATGGGCCAACCGCCGGGCCACCTCACCCCAGGCCGCCTGGCGTTGGGCTTGCTGCAAGTCGGTAATGTCCTCGAATACCACCACGTAGCCGGCGCCTTTTGGCAACTGTGCGCCATGGCAGTGCAATACTTTCAATTCGTTGTTGATCTGCAACTGCCGCCTGAGATCGGCAACGCTGTACTGCTGGTGATCCATGAGATTCCATAACGGTTCAAGCTGGGGATGCTCTTCGCGCAGGACGGAAATGGGCTGTCGGATGTAGCGCTCGATGTCCAGGTCCAGGATGGAACTGGCGGCGGGGTTGGCGGTAATCACCTCGTTGCGGTCATCCACGCTGATGACCCCGGAGGACAAGTGCTCAAGGACCGTGTGCAGGTAGGTGTGCTGCTGCTCGATTGTCAGGCGCCGGGTCTCTGCCACGTACCGGGCGTTGGCCAAGCGCTCGATCATGTCATTGTAGGATTGCACCAATTGGCCTAGTTCGTCGCCCCGTCCGGTCGGGAGGCGCTGGCTGTATTCGCCGACTGCCACGGCCTCGATGCCACGCGCGAGTTCCGAGATCGGCGACAGGATCCGCTGTGCCGAGAACAGGGCGGCCCACATCGCGAACAAGAGCCCCAACAGGACCGCTAGGGCCATCACGAAAGTGAGGTTGTATTTCAAAGGGGTGCGCTGTTCCAGGAGTGATTGGTAGGTGATGGAGGCTTTTTCGACGCTGTCGGTCAGGCCGAGCATGTACTCGGACACGGGGTACAGAATCTGCAGGGTCAGGGACAGTTCCCGAGTCGTCAGGGGTATCTCCCGGTTTAGGGTCAGGGGCAGTTCCTGGCTCAGGAGTAGGGGCAGTTCCTGATTCATGGCTAGGGGTAGTTCCTGGTTCAGGGCCAGGGGCAACTCTTGGTCCGTCAGAGGCAACTCCCGACTCAACGCCGGAACCTGCATCAGGATACGTACGATGGTGCCGTGCTCCGGGTGTTCTTCCTGAGCCATGTAGAAGCCGCTTTCCTCGCTTTCCTGCAGCAACTGGAGCTGGGCTTCGCCCGGCAGATCCGGCAGGATGTCCGGCACCTCTCCTTGGGAGGCGATGATCTTGTTGCTGGAATCCAGCAACGTCGCTTCCACCGCGCCCGTCTGGACCATCAGGTCATGCATGCGCACGACCATGGCCTCGGGGTCACTGACGTCGATGGGTTCCTGCAATAGACGCTCCACCTGCGAACGTCGCTCCCGCATTTGCATGTCGACCGAGGTCCGGCTTAATTCCAATGCCTTGTTCAGGGTGTCGTCAACTCCCACGTCGAACCAGCTGTCGATGCCGCTGGAGATCAGCCATACCGAAAATATGAACACCATGGCAGTCGGAATCAGAGTGAAGCTGGCGAACATGGCCGTCATGCGCAGTGACAGGCGCGACCCGGCCTCGCGGCGGCGCAGTCTCTGGATCAGACGGGAAAGGCTGAGACCAATCAGTGCCAGAAGCGCCAAGGCCAGCACGCCGTTGAAACTGGCCACCCACCATTGCCACCGGTGGAAATGACCCGAACTCTGCGTGGCTTCTGCCATGATGACCAGTGAACCCGCCAGCAACAGGAACATGCCGATGACCGGCCAGGGGCCGGCCAGGAACCATCTCAGGGCAGGAGCCATGGAACCATTCCGCTTTGCCAGTCCAGGGGCTCGCTTCGCGCCGACCCGACTGAAGGCGCCATCGGCATCGGGTTGGCGTAAAGGCGTGCACGCACTTCGCCTTGATACTGTTCACGCTCCGGCAGCAGCCAGTCAAGACGCGTGACCGGGATGGCATTCAGTACCCGAAGCCGGGCCAGGGCGTCGACCAGGTTCGTGAATGTTTGCTGTTCCTGCTGATTGACGCGAGTGACTTGGTAGACGTTGTGCAAAGGATCGTACGAGAGGCGCTGAAGAAGGTGGAGGCGGCCGACCGGTTGGTGGCCGAACAGGCGGCGTTTCTGCACCAGGGTGATTTCGATCTCCAGCCAGACTTCGCCCCGCAAAAGCGCGCGCGGGATTTCAGAATCGACATCATCGATTTTCACTTCAAGGTCCAGCAGCACGGTCTGCGCGGCCTGATGGCTCTTGACAGAGGCCAAAGTCAGTTCCGCATGGGCTGGGCTAATGCCCAGCAACGTGCCGAGAAGCAGCAGCGAAAGCCAAAATGCACGCATAGAGGACTTCCCGTAATCCAAACCCCAGTAGTTTAACGCTGGGATTCCGTCACGCAAGTTGCAAACCGGCCAAGGGACGGGCATTGCAGAAGTCTTGCGCGGACATTCGCCGGCTTCCGGCCCGTTGTAGTTCGGTGATCTGCACTTGCCCTTCGCCGCATGCAACCCACAAGCCGGTGCGGTCGCAACGCAACACCTTGCCTGCCGGTTCGGCGGTTTGCATTGCATGTGCCTGGGCTTGCCACAGGCGCAGGGTGTCGTCACCGCACCGCGTGGTGGCAACCGGGCGGGGATTGAAGGCGCGGATCTTGGCGGCGACCTGATCGGCCGGATCGTGCCAGTCAACGGGAGCTTCGTCCTTGTGCAGCGCCGGTGCGTAACAGGCCCGTGTCTCGTCCTGCGGCTGTCGTGATGGATGTTTTGGATCGAAATCGGACAAGTACCGCAGTAGCAGATCAGTACCCACCGGGGCCAGTCGATCCTGGGCCGAAGCTGCGGTTTCGTCGGGGGTAAAAGAGAAAGATTCCTGAGCCAGGATGTCGCCGGTATCCAGACCCGCATCCATGAGCATGAGCGTACAGCCGCCAGTGAGATCGCCGGCTTCAATTGCGCGTGCAATCGGGGCCGCTCCACGCCATCGGGGCAGCAATGATGCATGGATGTTCAGGCTGCCGCCCGGGCAAAGCCAGAGCCATGGTTCGGGAATCAGCCGTCCGAAATCCGCCACCACGAGGGCATCGGCATGGTGCGATGCCAGTTCATCGCGTACCGAAGAATCCAGTGAGTCCGGTCGCAGTAGCGGCAGGTGCGAAGCCAAGGCGATTTCCGAGACGGGAGTGGGGCGCAACTGCAGACGCCGGCCCGCTGGCTGATCCGGCTGCGATAGCACTGCGCAGAGAGTGTGGCCGCTGGCTTGCAAGCGTTCGAGTGCGACGGCGGCGAAAGACCCGCTGCCGGCGAAAATCAGCCGCAGGGGCGCTGCAGCAGGGGAATCAGGCGTGAACGTAAGACTCCGGCCGCCGAGTCCGTTTCGGAATCTCTCCGGCGCGTGCCATTTTGCGCAATTTTTCAGCGACGCGTTCGCGCTTGAGCGGTGAGAGGTAATCGACGAACAGTTTTCCGTTCAGGTGGTCGATTTCGTGCTGGATGCAGACGGCAAGCAAGCCGTCGGTCTCGATCTCGAATTCTTCGCCGTTCGCATTCAGGGCGCGGCAGCGTATTCTCTCGGCACGTTGCACCAGTGCTCGGAACTCCGGGACCGACAGGCAGCCCTCTTCCATCTCTTCGGTGCCTTCGGCTTCAAGAATCTCCGGGTTAATCAAACACATCGGCTCGCTGCCGTCCTCGCTCAGGTCGATCACCACGATGCGCTTGGGAATGTTGACCTGCACGGCCGCCAGGCCGATCCCGAATTCGTCGTACATGGTCTCCAGCATGTTGGAGACGATTTCCCGGGTTTCGTCCGTCACCTCGGCAACAGGCTCGGCCACCGTGCGCAGGCGCGGGTCCGGGAAGTGGAGAACTTCAAGTTTTGCCATGTTTCAGCGTGCTCCTTATCCAATTATTATATGGAACCACCCTGTTCGAGCGCAAACATTGGGCTGGGCTCCTGGGGTTTTGATTTCCTGACTCAAATTCATTTTGACATGGATTTCGTGTTTCCGTATAATCGTGTTATGAAGAATGTCACCGTAACATTGCCGGAAGATGTTGCCCGCTGGTTGAGGGTCCGGGCGGCAGAGAGCGACCGTAGTGTCTCGAGATGGTTGGCTGGTTTGCTAGAGGGAATGAAGCGTCAGGAAGACGAGTACGACACCGCCATGAGGGCTCTTCTAGCAAGAAAACCTCGAAAGTTCAAATGGGTGGATGGCCGAAAACCGACGCGGGAGGAATTGCATGACCGGGCCAGTTTTCGTTGACACCAACATCCTGGTTTATCTGCAGGACGGGTCGGAGCCTGCCAAGCGATCATGCGCGAAGGCTTGGATTGAATTTTTGGCACATCACCGGTCGGCCCGGATCAGCTTTCAGGTTTTACTGGAACTCTATGCGACGCTGACGCGCAAGTTGGAGCCCCGATTCAAGGAGGGAGAAGCAAGAGAAATTGTGCGGAAATTGTCGGTATGGCAACCGGCAGCCATCGACCTTCCGGTCTTGGAGAAGGCTTGGCTTGTACAGCAACTTCATAAGCTTTCATGGTGGGATGCCCTGATTGTTGCGGCTGCACAGACTTGCGAATGCTCCACGCTGCTTACCGAAGATTTACAGCATGACCAAATGATTGGAGAGATTCGAGTAATTGACCCGTTTAGAACACCGGACCGCGCGCCACAGGAAGTATTGAAGGAATGGGAGAGATCGCGGCCATAGCCCGCCCGATAGATCCCAGTCTCCCAGGAATTCGCTGCCTGAAACGGCCGTCAGAGAACTTGGAACAATCCCAGGTACCGATCCAGCAACAATAGCGTGAACAATCCCATCAGGTAGATAATCGAATAAGTAAAGGTCGGCATGGCGAGGCGGTTGCTGGCTTCCTTCTGCATTCGTATCGCGTAGGCCAGGAAAATCCCGTTCAGGATCAATGCGCCGGCCAGGTACACCTGGCCGGAAAGTTGGATGACGAACGGCAGCATGCTCGTGGCGGCCAGCAATACGGTGTACAGCGTGATCTGCAACCGGGTGTAGCTGTCGCCATGCGTCACCGGCAGCATTGGAATATCGGCTTTCGCATAGTCTTCCTTGCGGTGCAGGGCCAGTGCCCAGAAATGCGGAGGCGTCCACACGAAGATGATCAGGAACAGGGCCAAGGCCCCTGCTTCGATGTTGCCGGTGACCGCAGCCCAGCCGAGCAGGGGGGGCGTGGCGCCGGCAGCCCCGCCGATGACGATGTTCTGGGGCGTTGCGCGCTTGAGGTAGAGGGTATAGACCAGCGCATAACCGATCAGGGAGCCGAGCGTCAACCAAGCCGTCAATCCGTTGACCCAGAAGTACAGCAGCAGGAAGCCGCCCATGCCGAGCAGGAATGCAAATCCGAGTACTTGAGGCGTGCGCAACGAACCGCGCGGCAGGGGTCGGGCCTGCGTGCGATCCATCTGGGCATCCACGTGCTGGTCGGCGATCTGGTTGATGGCCGCAGCCGCAGCCGCCATGAGGGTGATGCCGATTGCGCCGTACAGCATTTTCATGGGCACTTGCATCAGGGGATCGGCCAGGACCATGCCGATCAGTGCGGTGAACGTCATCAACGCAACCACGCGCGGCTTGGTGACCTCCCAGTAATCGCGCCAGGAGGAAGTCGGATTCACGGGCTGGCTCCGCGGTTGAGCAGAAGTCGCCCCTGGGTGAGAATCGCCAGCAGCAGGATTGCCGCGAAAGCATTGTGCGCGACGGCGACGGCAAGAGGAAGTTGCAGGACGATATTGCCGATACCGAGAGAAACCTGGATGACCAGCAGCGCGATCAGAACCCAACCGCTTGTACGCCACGCACCGAGTCCGCTTCGGATGGATGCGGCCGCTAGAGCCAGGATCAGGGCGGAAGCCACGACGGCGCCGATCCGATGGGCGACATGGATGGCGGTGCGCGCCGGGCTGTCCAGAACCCCGTACTCATAGTCGATGCCCAGCCCCCGCCACAGGACGAAAGCCTCGGAGAAATCCATGCCGGAAGGCCACCACTGTTCCCGGCAAGTAGGAAAATCGGGGCAGGCCAAGGCGGCGTAGTTGGTACTAGTCCATCCGCCCAGGGTGATCTGCACGACAAGCCCTGCCAAAGCGGCGGTGTACAGGTAGTACAAAGAACGCGGTGGATCCGAAGCCGTTGGGCGGGGCCAGTCGTGGTAGCGCAGCAGCAGCCACCAGATCAAGCCCAGGGTGGCGAAACCTCCCAATAGGTGCAGGGTGACAATCAGGGGCTTCAACTGCAAGGTGACGGTCCACATGCCGAGCAGGGCCTGCAGTATCACCAACGCGAGCAGTGCCATTGTGCCGCGTGCAAGGCGTGCGCTGCCCAGCCGGGTTCGGCACAGTACGGCCAGGGCCAGAATCAACAGGCCGAGCGCGCCGGCCAGATACCGGTGCAGCATTTCACGAAAAGCCTTTCCGGCGTCGTACGTCCCGCGCGGGTCCTGCGCCTGCGCAGCCGCGATTTCCTGTTCGGTTTCCGGTAGAGAAGTCAGGTGCCCGTAGCATCCTGGCCAGTCCGGGCAGCCGAGCCCGGCGTCGGTCAGCCTCACGAAGGCGCCGATCACCACTACCAGGAATGTCAGTGCCACGGTCAGCGACAGAAGGCGGCGGAACAACATTGGAGTCAGCCGATCCGGGAGGCAGTCAGGAGACGTTTCAAGTCACGCAGGATCCCCCGGGAGGTGGACCGACCGTCGTAATGCATCAGCAGGTTCCCTAGGGGGTCGACGATAAAGAGGGTATCGCCGGGCTGGTCGTCCAGTGCGTCGATATCGGGGCTTTTTGGAGAGACGCGAACCTGATCCGACCTGAAGCGTTTCAGTACTTCTGCGTAGGGTGCCTCCAGTTCCGCATGCTCGAGCAGAATCAGAATCTGTGCCCGGCTGCGCTTGGAGCCCAGGGATTGATGAACCTGCCGCATCATGAAGAGGGTCGCTTCGCAGTCGAGATTGCAGGTCGCGGCGCGGGCATAGTAGAGCAGGGTCCAGCGCGGGGGTTGGTCGGGGAGCCGGAACAAGTCGCGCCCGAGCGGTTGGGGAGGCAGGATCAAGGAACCGTGACTGTCACCACCGACATCCCCGCGCAATTGCGGGTTGTGATACAGCACGACGGAGGCGACTAAGGGACCTGCAAACGCCAGCACCAACCCGATCAAGTAAAGGCGGGAGCGTAGCAGGCGCCTGGCTTCCGGGTGCGAACCAAGGTGGAACATCAGTTTCGGAAGATCGGTCGCACGGAATACAGAAGGAACAAAATCACCACCGCTGCAGCCATGGCGAACCATTGGACCGCATACGCCGTATGTTTCCCCGCACTCATCGGGGGGCTCGGCCAGGCACGCGTATAGCCGTGCGGCTGATCTTCGCCAAGCCGGACCGTGGCGGGGACGAGCGAAAGTTCGGACAGGCGTTCGGCGAGGCGGGGGTAATCAATGCCCTGAACCACCTGTGGCCAGCCGTGGCCTTCCAGCAGGTGATCCGAGTCGGTGAATGGGTTGGGTTGGGGAAGATAGACGACCCCATCAAGCTGGATTTCGGATTCGGTGGGAGCTGGAACGGAGGGCAACCGGGAGCGATCCACTTCTCCCGGAACCCAGCCCCGATTGACCAGAACAACCTGTTCGTAGGTAGACAGTTCGAAAGGGCTCAGCACGTGATAGCCGGGCTGCTTGTCGTGGATCTGGTTGTCGAGCAGGAACTGCCAGGGCAGATATTGCCCGCGAAGACGGACCCGGCGGTTGGCCAGTTCCTCAAGAGATTCTTCAGGGAAGGATGTGATATAAACGGGGGACAATTGCGCCCGCTCCTGTTTCAACTCGTCTTGTGCACGGCGGAGTTCGGCTCGTTCGAGCTGCCAGAATCCCAGCGAGAGGAGAATGGCGGTCAGCGCGACGGTCGCAAAACTGAGCAGGAGTGAAGGGCGGAATCGACGCATGAGAATCAGGCTGGACCCACGATGAAGCTTCTGGTGGTCATTCTATTGCTGGTGATCCTGGCAAGCCTGTTTTCCGCCTTGGTGTTCCTGGTACGGGACCGAGGTACGACTCACCGCACCGTGCGGGCGCTGACCTGGCGGATCGGCTTGTCGATCGGCCTGTTTTTGCTGTTGCTATTGGCAGGCTGGATGGGTTGGATCGAGCCGCATGGATTGCATCCCCGGCCTTGACGTGTTCCGTTACAGCCAGTAGACGAAGACGAACAGACCGAGCCAAACAACATCAACGAAGTGCCAGTACCAAGCGGCCGCCTCGAACGCAAAGTGTCGGTTCGGGGTGAAATGCCCGGAAATGCAGCGGAACAGCACGACGGTCAGAATGATGGCCCCAATCGTGACATGCAGGCCGTGAAAGCCGGTCAGCATGAAGAAAGTTGAACCGTAGATGCCTGATCCCAGGTTCAGATTGAGTTCCGTGAAGGCGTGTACGTATTCGTATGCCTGCAACCCGATGAAGAGGAAGCCGAGCGCCACGGTCAGGAACAGCCCCGCGATCAACTGCCCCCGGTGCCCGGTCTTGAGTGCGTGGTGCGCCCAAGTGACCGTGCCACCGCTGGTCAGCAGGACCAGCGTATTGATGGCAGGCAAGCCCCAGGCTGGCATATGGGTGAACGCGCCGCCGATCTCGCCTGGGCCGTTCGCGGTATAGGGCCACAGGGCCTCGTAGCCTTCCCACAGATAAGTATTGGTCAAGATGCCGGAACCTTCGCCCCCCAGCCACGGTAGCGAATACTGCCGGGCGTAGTAGAGGGCGCCGAAGAAGGCGGCGAAGAACATGACCTCCGAGAAGATGAACCAGAACATTCCCCAACGGAACGACAGGTCGACCTGCGCGTTGTAGGTTTCGTTTTCGCTTTCACCGATCACGGTGCCGAACCAGCCGAACATCATGAGCACTACGATCAGGATGCCGGCCGCCAAAAGCCAGGAGCCGATGGCCGAGTCCAGCATCATCAGTGCGGCGCCGATCAGCGTGGTGAACAGGCCGACGGAGCCGACGATCGGCCAGTGGCTGGGTTCGGGAATGTAGTAGAGCGTAGAGTCCGACATGAGGGTTAGCCTGATTGGGTCCCGGAAGTTTGGGAAACGTCAAAGAAGGTGTACGACAGGGTCAGGGTTCCGATGGTTTCGGGCAGGCGTTCACTGACCTTGAAAATCAAAGGCATTTCAACGCTCTCTCCGGCATCGAGCGGCTGGCTGGTGAAGCAGAAGCATTCCTGCTTGATGAGGTGCGGGGCAGCCATTTGCGGGGCGACGCTGGGGACGGCCTGACCGGTCATGGGCCGTGCGGTGCGGTTGTGCGCATGGAATACGGTCTGGTAGGTATGGCCAGGACGGACTTTCATCTCGAACTGGTCCGGGCGGATGTCCCAAGGCATGGAATGATTAACGTTTGCGACGAATTGCAGAGTGACTTGGCGTTCGGCAGCGGTTTCAACCTCAGGTGCGGCGGGGGTTGCCTGGGTCAGGTTGCTGGTCGACCCGGACAGTCCGGTGAGGTCGCACAGGGCATCGTAAAGCGGAACCAGCGCATAAGAGAAGCCCAACATCAGCACGCAGACTGCTGCCAGCCGGACTGCCGTTCGACGGTGCGGGCGTTTCATCCTGCAGTTCCCACCAGGAAGTAGAAGCCGACATAGATCGTCATGGCGACAATTGCTACGATCCAGGCAGTCCGTATTGCGGCGCGGCGCTCGGGCGTCCGGGGCTGGGTCATCGAACCACCGGTGGGGTGGTGAAGCTATGGTAGGGGGGCGGGGACGGCAGGGTCCACTCCAGTCCTTCCGCACCTTCCCAGACCTGGTCCGTGGCTTTTTCTCCTCCCCGGATGGTCACTACCACGATGTACAGGAACAGCAACTGCGCGAAGCCGAAGCCGAATGCGCCGATCGAGGCCAGCATGTTGTAGTCGGCGAACTGCAGCGCGTAGTCGGGAATGCGTCGCGGCATGCCGGCGAGGCCGACGAAGTGCATCGGGAAGAAAGTCAGGTTGACGAAGATGGTGGACAGCCAGAAATGCCATTTGCCCAAGCGTTCCGGGTAGTGGTTTCCGGTCCATTTAGGCAGCCAGTAGTAGACCGCCGCCATGATCGCGAAGATCGATCCGGGGACCAGGACATAGTGGAAGTGGGCGACCACGAAATAGGAATCGTGATACTGGAAGTCCGCCGGCACGATCGCCAGCATCAAACCAGAGAACCCTCCGATGGTAAACATGATGATGAAGCCGATGGCGAACAGCATCGGGGTCTCGAACGTCATTGAGCCGCGCCACATGGTGGCGACCCAGTTGAAGACCTTAACGCCGGTTGGTACGGCGATCAGCATGGTGGCGAACATAAAGAACAATTCGCCGGCTAGCGGCATGCCGACCGTGAACATGTGGTGCGCCCACACGACGAACGACAGGAAGGCGATCGAGGCGGTGGCGTAGACCATCGAGCTGTAACCGAACAACGGCTTGCGGGAGAAGGTCGGCAGGATACTGGATACCACCCCGAACGAAGGCAGGATCAGGATGTAGACCTCCGGATGGCCGAAGAACCAGAAGATATGCTGGAACATGACCGGGTCGCCGCCGCCGGCCGCGTTGAAAAAGCTGGTCCCGAAGAACTTGTCGGTCAGCAGCATGGTAACGCCGCCTGCCAGCACCGGCATCACGGCGATCAGTAGGAAGGCGGTGATCAACCAGGTCCAAACGAACAGGGGCATCTTCATCATGTGCATGCCCGGCGCACGCATGTTGACGATGGTGGCGATGATGTTGATCGCGCCCATGATGGAAGACATGCCCATGAAGTGGATCGAGAAGATGACGAACGGCAGGGCATTGCCGGTCTGCAGGGTGAGCGGGGGATACAGGGTCCAGCCGCCGGCCGGGCCGCCGCCGTCCATGAACATGGTCGACAGCAGCATGGCGAATGCGAATGGCAGGATCCAGAAACTCCAGTTGTTGAGGCGCGGCAGGGCCATGTCGGTGGCACCGACCATCAGGGGGATCTGCCAGTTGGCCAGCCCGGTGAAGGCGGGCATCACCACGCCGAAAATCATCACCAACGCATGCAGCGTGGTCATCGAGTTGAAGAACTGGGGATCGACGAATTGCAGGCCCGGTGAGAACAGTTCGGTGCGGATCACCAGTGCCATCGCGCCGCCGATGAAGAACATGATCATGGCCAGCCACAGGTACAGCGTGCCAATGTCCTTGTGATTGGTGGTGGTCACCCAGCGCCACAGGCCGCTGGGATGGTAATCGTGATGGTCGTCGTGCGCGGCGGCGATTTCGCTCATGTCGGCTCCGTAGGTTATTCGGCCACGCTGGCGGTCTGCTTCTCGACCCAAGCGCGGTATTCGTCAGGGGGCACGGCATGGACCTCTATCGGCATAAAGCCATGGTCGCGGCCACATAGTTCGGCGCATTGGCCCCGGTAGACGCCGGGATCATCGATTTGGGTCCACAGTTCATTGATGAAGCCCGGTATGGCGTCCCGCTTGAGAGCGAGATCCGGTACCCACCAGGCGTGGATTACATCGTTGGCGGTAACCAGCAGACGAATTTTCGTGTTGGTCGGGATGACCAGGGGTCGGTCGACTTCCAGCAGGTAGTGTTCGCCCTTTTCCGCCCTATCGCGAATCGAATCGCGCGAAGTCGAAAGGAACGAGTAAAAACCGAAATCGTGGTCCAGATAATCGTAACGCCACAGCCACTGGTAGCCGGTGATCTTGATCGTCATCTCGGATTGGCCGGAATCCTCCATTTTGATCAGGGTGGCCGTCGCCGGAACCGCCATGGCGACTAGGATGATGAAGGGGATGACTGTCCAGATTACTTCCACGGTTGTGCTTTCGTGGAACGTCGCAGCAGTTACGCCGCGGGATTTTCGGTGCATCAAGATGGAATAGAACATGGCGCCGAATACCACGATGCCGATAACTACGCAGATCCAGAAGATCAGCATGTGCAGGTCATAGACGATACGGCTGACTTCGGTGACACCGACCGGCATGTTGAGGGTGTCCCAGCCGGCTAGCGCGGCGCTTGCGACGGGCAACAGAATAGCCCCGGCCGCGAGGCGGCGAAGGTTCAGAATGGATTTTAAATTCGGCAGCAACCGACGGATTCTTTCCGGCATGTGTAGATATCGGGCGTGTTTCGTCTGGAATAGCGAAATCAAACACTCATTATATATGTTCAGGTGGTGGCCGCTCTTGTGTGGCAGTAGTCGTGTGCCCCCGGCTAGCCTCGGCCCGGCGTGCTTCCGGCAGTGGGGTGCGACTATACTGGGTTGTGCAGGAGAATCACGATGTCTGCTGATTCCCATCCACGCGGATCCGGGCCTGTTTCCGGCGGGCACGAGGGTGACGCCCGCCGTATTTTCTGGGCATTTCTGCTGATCGGCGGGTTCATGATCGCCGAGGTCATCGGCGGCGTGATCTCGGGATCTTTGGCGTTGCTGGCCGATGCCGCGCACATGTTGATCGATGCGGTGTCCTTGCTGTTTGCCTGGATCGCTTTCCGGTTGAGCCGGCGCCCGGAAGACACGACTCGAACCTACGGCTATCACCGCTTTCCGGTCCTTGCCGCCTTTACCAACGGCGTCAGTCTAATATTCATCGTCGGCTGGATCTTTTTCGAAGCAGTAGGCCGGCTCTTCAACCCGACCGAAGTGCTTGCCGGACCTATGCTTGCGGTGGCATCGCTTGGCCTGGTCGTCAACCTTGGGGCCTTCGCACTGTTCTACGGGGCGAATCGCGACAATCTGAATGTCCAGGGCGCCCTGATACACGTGGTCAGCGACATGCTCGGCTCGGTCGCGGCGGTCAGTGCGGCACTGATCATCATGACGACTGGCTGGATGATGATTGACCCGCTGCTTTCCTTCCTGGTCGGGTTACTGGTGCTGCGCAGCGCTTGGTTCGTGCTGAAGAAATCGGCGCACGTGCTGCTCGAAGGGGTTCCCGAGCAACTGCACGTGGAGGAAATTGGGCCGGACTTGGTCACGCACATCCCAGGCGTCGAAGATGTTCACCACGTGCATGCCTGGTCTTTGTCTCAGGAGCACTCGCTGTTGACCCTGCACGCGCGCATCACTGAAGACACCCAACCGGATTCGACGATTGCCGCCATTCGGGTCCGTTTGGCGGAGCGCTTCAATATTGATCACGTCACGGTACAAGTCGAACTGGAGGATTGCACCGACAATCCGGCTGCCGTATCCGGCTAGGGGTCGCCGGGCGCACTTTTCCCGACCCATAAGTGTTATAATGTTACATTAGAATGGCCAGCGATGTCGGGCGGCGTGCCCCATGTCGTTCAAGAGCCACTTTTAATGAAAAGCCGAACATGAATCTGGGATACGTTCTCGCTCCCAAGCCTTTACACTGCCTGCTGATTGCGACAGCATTGCTCGGCAGTGCCTTTCCCAGTGCAGAGGCAACCGATGTCGCCGACCAGGTCGTCGCTTCGATCAAACCAGTGCATTCGCTGGTAAGTGGTGTCATGGCGGGGGTTGGCGAGCCCCACCTGATCATACGCGGCAACACGTCACCGCACGCCTTCAGTCTGCGTCCTTCCGATGCGGCGAGCCTTGAGAATGCCCGGGTGGTGTTTCTGGTCGGCAAGTCGGTGGAGACCTCCCTTGTCAGTTCGGCCGGCACACTGGCGCGCCACGCCCGCATCGTCCTGCTGTCCGAGGCACAAGGCTTGGTCCAACGGCCGCTTCGGGATGGCGGGGATTTTGAAACTCACGAGCACCACGAGAAGGAGCATTCGGACGAGGGACAGGCTCACGACCATGGGGCCGATGACCATCATGAACACCATGAGAATAAAGGAGATAGCGAACTCGATTTGCACCTTTGGCTTGACCCGGCGAATGCCGGGACGATGGTGCGCGTGATCGCAGATACTCTGTCCGAGGCCGACCCGGCCAATGCCGGGGCATATGCGGCCAATGCCGAAATGCTTCTGCGTCGCCTGGAGGGCCTGACCGCGGAAATTGCGACGGAGCTTGCTCCGGCGCGCAACCGGCCCTTTATTGTGTTCCATGACGCCTACCAGCATTTCGAGGGTCGCTTCGGCCTGAAAGCGGTCGGCTCAGTGATGGTTAGCCCGGATCAGGTTCCGAGCGTCCGGCGCATCACGGAACTTCGCGACAAGGTTCGTCGACTCGGCGCAATTTGCGTGTTCGCCGAAGTTCAGTTCGAACCGAGCCTCGTCGACACGATCATCGAAGGGACTTCGGCTCGGACGGGCATGCTTGATCCTCTCGGTGCCGCCGACCCGAATGGTTCCGAGGCGTATTTTGACCTGATCCGCAACATGGCAACTTCGTTCAAACAGTGTTTGGCGCCTGCGGACTCGGGCTGAGACAGGGTCGAAAAAGGCACGTGACTTGAGCCACCGTTCCCAAAAAACAAGGGGAACGGTGGGCTATACTTCAAAAGTCAGGAAAGGTGGGTAATTGGGGGACACGGTGAACCCGTTTTCAAGCCGTTATGGCCCTTGGGCTGTGGTTGCAGGCGCCTCGGAAGGACTGGGGGCGGAATTCGCGAAGCAGCTTGCGGAAAGCGGAGTGAATCTCCTCCTGATTGCTCGGCAGGCGGAGTTGCTTTCAGTCGTGGCTGAGGACATCCGGTGCCGACACGGAGTCGAAGTGCGATGCCTGGTCCAGGATCTGGCCGACACGGAACTCGCCCGAATCCTGCAGGAGGCCACGGCCGACCTCGAGGTCGGAATCATCATCTACAACGCGGCCTACGTCCCGACGGGACGGTTCACCGAAATGGATCCGGACAGCCTGGAGCAACTCGTCCGCGTCAACGTGCAGGGTCCGGTCACGATGGTTCGGGCCTTGACTCCCGCCATGTGTGAGCGGAGCAGGGGCGCCATCGTTCTGGTCTCTTCCTTGGCTGGCATGCAGGGCTCCCCCGGGGTTGCCGCGTACGCAGCCAGCAAAGCATTCAACACCATTCTGGCGGAAGGGCTCTGGGCCGAACTCGGCGAACGGAATATCGACGTAATCGTGTCATGCGCCGGCGCGATGCCGACGCCGGGCTACCAGCGCACTTTCAACATGGATGCGCCCGGGATGCTGGATCCTGCGGTGGTGGCGAAACGGACGCTCCGGGCATTGGGCCGAGGTCCACGTTTCATTCCAGGTGCAATCAACCGGATGGCGGCATTCCTCACGACCCGCCTACTTCCACGAAAGGCTGCCATCCAGGTAATTGGTAGATCGACTCGGCGCCTGCTGTGACCGAACACCTGTTGGGATTTTTTGCGCCTTGGGGTCTCTTTGCCCTGATTCTGGTGCTTCAGGCCTTGGTACCGGCCCGCCGGGTCGAAGGCTACGCCCGGGATGAAATCTCGAACGAACCGATAACCTACCGACTGAACGGGCTTCCCGTCTTCTTCTTGGTCGTTGCTGCCTGGTTTGCGGCGGGGCACACCGGGCTAATGTCTTACGAGTGGTTTTGGCAACATCGCTGGAGCGGTCTCACCGGTGCGTTGGCCCTTGGGCTGATCGCTTCCGGTCTCGTCCTGCGGGATACGCTGGCCCAATCAGCTTCTTGGCTAAAGGACTATTTTCTCGGTCGAAAGAAGAACCCAGGCCTGGCGGGCGGGCGGGTGGACGCGAAGATGTACCTTTACGCGGCCGGCGCCATCGTACTTGAGCTCAACCTGCTGTCTTTCGCGGCGCACCATGTTCTGAGCCATCCAACGGATTTTTCCTTGGGCGTGATTTTGTACGTCTGCCTGTTCACCTAGTTCATCTGCGAGTACCTGGTGTTCGAGCATGTCCACTTGTACACCTACGACCTGTTTGCGGAACAGCTGGGGTTCAAGCTCGTCGGGGGGTGTTTGGTGTTCTACCCGTACTTCTACGGCATCGGCCTGTGGGCGACAGCCGACTTGCCCAACTCGGATTTGCCGACTTGGTATCTGATCCTCTCGGCGGTCGTTTTCTTTTCAGGATGGATCCTGGCGCGCGGCGCGAACATGCAGAAATACTATTTCAAGCGGGATCCTTCGCATGTATTTCTGGGGTTGATCAAACCGCAAAGCATCTCGGACGGAGAGCGGCATATTCTGTGCAGCGGATTCTGGGGCTTATCAAGACACGTCAACTATTTAGGTGAAGTGTTGATGGCGACCGGCCTGACGCTTTCGTTAGGATGGCCCTGGTTAATCGTGCCTTGGTTGTATCCACTCTATTACGCTGTGTTCCTGCCTACACGCGAACGCGACGACGACCGTCGCTGCGAAGAGAAGTACGGTGAGTTATGGCGCCAGTATCGGGAGAGAGTGCCGCAAAGGATCATTCCGTACGTCTACTGATCGACTTATCGTTGGGCTCGCTTGGCAGGTTTGTCGAATCCGGATAGACTTGCCATTTGGCTATAAATAGTCTAAAATTCGCCATATGGCAAGAAATGCTTCTATTTTGCAGGATGCGGCCCCTGTTTCTTCCAGCATCAATAATGCAGAGACGGGTGCCATGCTTCGAGCTTTCTTCAACTTGGTAAAGCGTTGGCAGTTGAATGATCGGCAGGGGCGCATCTTGTTGGGCGAACCGGCAACGCGGACTTACGCCCGCTGGAAAACCGGGGATGTTGACCAGTCGCGCATCTCGCGGGATATCCGCGAGCGTCTGTCCATACTGATGGGTATTCACAAGAGTTTGCGCTACATGTTTCCTGAACCGTCGCGGGCCTACGGTTGGTTGCATAAGCCGAATCAGGCATTTGGGGGCGGCTCCGCGCTGGATCGTTTGCTGGCTGGCTCCATTTCCGACCTGGTGGCAGTCCGTGCCTATCTTGATGCGGAGCGAGGGGGATGGTAGTCCCTCCTCTCAGTCAAGTTTCCTGGCGACAAACATACCGCCTTATCCGGTCGATCTATCCACCGATCGACCTGTTCGAAGACATTGCTGATCCTGCCGATTGGGAATTAATTGCCAATGCAGAGGCCAAAACCAACCCACGGGTACGCGACCAAATCGGTGCGATTCACCTGATTCCGCCGGAACGGCGCGTCTCGGGACCTGGCGCTAGTTGGGCGATGGCTCCGTTCTGCCACGTTTCGAGTGATCGGCCAAGTCGTTTTAGTGACGGACGTTATGGCGTATGTTATGTCGGTGACCGCTTTGAAGTGGCATTGGCGGAATCGGTATTCCATTTCGAGCGGTTCATGTCTGCGACCGAGGAAGACCCGTCGACGGCGGATTATCGAGAACTAGTCGGACGTCTGGATGCGAAACTGCATGACCTGCGCGGTGTAACCGATTTCAAACTCGTATTGGATGCTGACGATTACACGGCCGCGCAATCACTGGCGCACGAATTGAAGCAAGAACACGATAGTGATGGTGTTGTCTACCCCAGCGTGCGTTGCCCGACCGGCGACGCCGTCGCGGCATTCTGGCCCGATGTCGTCGGTATCCCTGTTCAAGGCAGGCATGTATGCTATCGGTGGGATGGAAGTCGGGTCGATGCCTGGTTCGTGTACGGAGAAAACAGTTGGCAGCATCTGCTGTGAGGAAAAATATTGAAAACTCCATTGGCAGAAGGGGCGTGTCCGGGGAGATTTCAGCCTCTGGTTTTACACCTCGTATTTGGTTGTAGCGAACGTGGTTGCCGTTAGTAACATCAGCATGACCTTTTTCCGCACGAACAGCCTGAGTCTGCGGTGTACCAGATCAAATCGTTCCGCCTTAGTGTCGGTCTGGCTGGAACAATCCCAAACCAAAATGACAGGCGAATCCAAGCGCTAACGGTCCACTGACGGGAATAGCAAAGGTAATTTTCCAGAAACTCCCATGGCGGTCGGGCTGGCTCTGGTTGCGCTTGGATGATCGGAATCGACGAAAATCTATTGGGCGGCGATTCCGGCTACCCACCTTGATAGTTTGCACGGGCTTCAAGTCGGTGATTTCAGGAAGACCGCGTTTCTCGCACTCGCGCCTGACCTGATCGGCAACGTTGAAGTTCCTTTTGGTGTGCCATGGGTGTAGGTACGGCGTTACCGAGATCCAGCACCGGCTTGCTGCTGTCAGTTCGCCGCCAACCTCGTTGCTGCCTATACCTTCCAGTAGCAATTGCCATTCACCACCATTGGGATCCCATAACTTTCTCTTGCGTTGCGACAACTTCCCGACAACGCGCCGTGCCTCTTTGCTGAAACTGGCAGGCACATGAAGCATCACCCTGTCCAATCGGCCATTCCCGTTGCTATCGAACGGCAGATAGAAAGCGTGCTGATGTAGGTTGTCCTCGGGCAAATCATGACCGGAAAACAGTGGGGGAGCACGATGTTTACCTGCATCATCCTTGCCAAAAGCGCTCATCATGGTGAGGCGCATCAGTTCGCCAATGCGCAGACTGTCTTCAATACGTGGCAGCGGCTTGCCAATCAAAAGGAAGCAGGCGGTAGTAATCCTTGATGGCGGTCGTGAGTAACTATTCGTCTTCCTATGTGGTTGCAACGCATTCAGTGGGCGGATGTAGTTAATGCGTTGCGCGGCTGGTGGTGTACTCCAACCCTGCTTTTGCAGGTCTGCCGTATCCAGGGACAAGGCTGCAAGCAATCCGTCCGGTAGCGTCTTCGCCAATTTCTTGTCCGCACCAAACTTCTCACGTCGTTGAGCATACTTGTTGGCGGTAACAGGAGAATGAAGGCTGACCACCTCGCCATGCAGTTCGCCTGTCATTCGGTCAATCGGGTCGTCGCCAGGCCTGCAATTTGGTTCCGGCAGATCTTCAACCCGACAGGCCTCTACCCAAGATTCCGCCCGACCCCAAAAACCCATCACTCTCAGCAAGTCATCAAGCAGTTGCGCCTGTTTTTCCGGCAAATTAACTCCCGGCCAGTTTACATACAATGGCGTGTCAGGATGTACTGCGGCAAAGGCATCATGCACTAACGATGGGTTTCCTGTTTTCCCCGGCATGTAATGTCGGGTATGGCTCTGGCTGGCGGCTGGCAAGTGAAACAAGGGGTTTACCTCGGCAAGCGTGTCGATCAGAGCACTCAAAGTAGTTTTGTCGTGTTTACCTGTGACCTCGATTTTGTGATGCCAGGTCGCAATCAGTGCGCGCAACAAACGCCAAGGTTCGGGCGGCCAGTCCACATCACCTTCGTTGATGTGCCGCCCCCAAGGGTTGCCGTGATAACGTCCAGCCAGAAAGCGAAATTTCAGAGCAAGCATGGTACCTACTTTTGGTAAGTGACAGTAGTGGTTTGAAAGTCTACCCCTGCGCCGGAAATCAGGTCCGGCAGGGCCTGTTTCAGATCACTCAGCGAAGGCAACTCAAATCCATTAGGCCGCTGTATCTCAACGCTCTGGCAGTCCAGATCGCAGGCAGTGCGCAAACGCAGACCCGTTTCAAGGAAACTCTGTATCTTGAACAAGGCCAACGCGACCAACAGCGTTTCAACTTCCTTGTGGAAGCCATAGCCGCGAATCTGTGCCAGATCAAGATTGAAGTAGGCCGTGATCTCCGATGAGACAAACTCTTCACGGGAGAAGGGCACATTGCCGAAGCCTTTGCTTGTATTGCCCTTTGGGTCGACTGCGTCATTCTTCACGCCCCCGCTCACAGCTACCTTGACTTCCATGGCTTCAACGAAACCAGACAAGGCACGTGGCAAACGCAAACGACCGCCTGCCAAATCCCTCTTCGCCAGAAAGGCTCCATGAATCAGAGCATTGATGTCCAGCCTCAGCAACACGCATGCCAACTTGCGAAGATCGACCATTCCTTCTTTCATGTCAGCAAGTTCATCTTTGAGCAAGTCCAGAACCTTTTTGTCCTTCCCTTCGAGGATGTAGGGTGAATTTATGCGGTGTGCTTCAAGAAGCGAGTTGGTGAGCGGCTCGGAGTTTTTATCCACTACCTTGATGACAGATAAGCCGCACAACTCTGGCACCCAGTCATCAGCAGTCTTGTCCCAGCAAATGGCCTCCAGGCGGTTGGCCATGCTTTGCGCGGATTCCACCAGCAACATTGATTCGCCGTTTGGTCCTTCATATTGCGCGGCTCCAATTTCAGGAAAGCCAGTGGGCTGAAAGCGTGTGCCTTGCACAGGCTCAAGCTTGGCTTTGAGCAACAGGCGTGGGGCACCCTCGAGGTTATTCAGGTTCAGGGGCATCGTAATCTCCTCTATTCATTGTGGATTCAGTGCGAGGCAATTGGGTGGAGCAGTTCCGGTTCCCTGCCTTCATTTTCATTCAGTATCGCTTCGGCTAATGTGCGAGTGGCGCCAAATTTGAGCGGGATGAGTAGTGCTGCGGCAAGTCTGCGTGGTTCGATACCTGCCGATTTGGGCAATTGGCTGTACGGCATCGCTGGTTCAAGGCCAGAACTGCGTAATCGCCTCCAAGCGATTTTGATAGCCTGTTCCGCCTGTATAGGGTCGCCGCTAGCTAGTTTGGCGAGGACCTGAGGTGCGACAGGAAAATGAAATTTCTCGGGTAGGTCTAGCAAGCCATGTAATGTAGTGGTGGGTGTCAGAGCCAATTTACACAAGGCAAAAGCGGCAAAAATTTCACCGTCACCTGGCTTGTGGTCAGCATCTTCTGGAATCTTGCACAACGCAAGTCCTGGGAGCAAGGCAGCAATTTTTGTATCCATCCAATCACTGTCGAGAAAACCCATCAAGTCGATCAGACTGATTCCTGCATTGCTATTTAGCGGCTTGTCTTTGAAGTCTAATCGGGCAGGCAGAGACAGCCTCATGCGCAGCAATTCAATCAAGGTTGAAACCAAATCCTGTTGGGCGAAGACCTGAACGCGAATGCGGCAAGCAGGGTCTTTCTTGTGCTTCTCGCTTTTGCATGCCTTCACCAGCCATTCGTTGTGGTTCGCATGGTGAATCGGGAATAATTGTGAGCGCAAAGGCAACGCCTGTTCCCCGATGCCACGTAAACCTGCGAGCGCACGAGCAATACGAAATTCAGGACCTTTGTCGTTCGCTTCCTGTACCCACTTCGCCGAAAGTTGCGGCACGGGTGGAACATTGTCGTGTGCTTTGACGCTACGCGACAAAGCACTCTGGATTTCTCCCAGCAAGATCAGTAGAGATTGAGTCTGGTCGGGGTTCGGTTTGCGTTGCGCCATAAAGAACATCGTGTTATCAAGTCGGTGGCGCAGTTCGGTTAAGCGACCCGCGGTATTTTTCCCTTGCGAAAAACTGCGAAATTTTGTCAGCCAGCCATTGTGTTCAAGTTCATCAATCCACCCACTTTGGGGATCGG
Source organism: Gammaproteobacteria bacterium (assembly GCA_028819565.1). GTDB lineage: Bacteria > Pseudomonadota > Gammaproteobacteria > Poriferisulfidales > Poriferisulfidaceae > Poriferisulfidus. Next base: position 67,141 of record JAPPLD010000003.1, read on the forward strand.
TCGTAATCTGAACACGCTCCAGAGGCGTGGCGAGATAGGCTTTCCCGGAACGCATTAGCAAGCCATATCTCTGGAAACGGTCTATGCCGCGATAACCTCCTAACCGGTGCACGGCCCGCACGAAATCCAACGCGTCTTTTGTAGGACGGGTACCAAGTGCGACACGTCCTTCAGACAGCAGGGCACGAATCTCCATATAGCTAGCCGGATTGCTCCACAGTGGCATCCACAATTCACCCCTCGATGTAGTTGCATCGTCTACGCCCAAGTTGCCACTACCCGCAGACACAGTGTGTACTGTAAAGGGATAGCTCAGGATGCCCTCGCCAGACTGCTCATTACGACGTACCGCGGCGGCGGCAAAAGGTAGGGAACCCTCTATCATCAGCACGAAATCCCACGGGTTGATAGCACCTTTCGTTTCGTATCCCGTTGTAGCGTTTGGGCCGCCAACTTGCCCAGGGTTAAATTGACCGATCGCTTGTTTGGCCAATCCGGGTGCTGGTTCAGCAAACAGGGCAAGATCAAGCAAATCAGCAGACTTAGGCTTCGCCTTTCCGCTTTCCGCATCAATAAGGTCAAGCAGGCGCTGCATAAAGTTGTTAGTGAAATCGAGCCTCCCATCGTTGCCGCCCGTGCCGAGCATAGGCGGAAATTTTTCCTTTTCTCCAGCCAACAGAATGGATGCATCAAACCATTCCAGAGCATCATCAGGCAATAGGCTACGCAGGCGATTCAGCAGTTTTGTTTTGGCTTCATTCTTGGGGCTTGACTCGCGTTGCAAGCCTTCAAGAGCTCGTTCTGCAGCATCCAGAGATGAGCGGAAAGCAGACAGACGCGAGGTGCTGCTTTTTAAAATTTCCTGCAATGATGACCGATTGTCGTTCTGATAGAAGCCACTCCCACCGTTCCATGGTGCTAGAACCGGAGTTGGCGCATAGTCGTCAAGCAGGTAGCCAACAAGAATTTCGATTGGCTTCTTGGAAGTAAGGTGCATATTTTCACCGACCCAGGCCGCTTTGATTGCAGGGTCGCAATTGCTCAGTATGCGCAAAACTCCCAGTCCCTTGAGATAACTGGCAAGCGGCGTGGGCGTGCAACCTGTCAGCACGATTTCATGGGATTCAGTCATGATCCACGCCTCCTTGCTTTTGCTCCTGTGCCGACGCGCGCCAATCGGCAAGGCGCACCAAAGTTTCCAACCATGCAAGGCGGAATGGTCCATGTTCTTCCAATAACGCAAGTGTTCTGGCAACCCAAGAACGGCCTTGCTCTCCTTCGCCTATCTCCATCAAGGCAAGTTTCAACTCAACTTCGCCGCATTGCTCCCCGTCAAACGAGAGTGCCGGAAGCCGGTCGCCTTCCCAAACGCCACGCGCAAAACGCACATCGTTTGGATCGGGTTGTTTTTCGTTCGGCATCGCCCGCAGGCTCATTCGCACTTTGCCGTGGTGAGCCACTATCAAGTAAGCAATCAGATCAATATTGCTGTCCGGGTTGTTTGGGTCATCATGTTGCGCTAGCCATGCCAGTGCAGATGCCAACTCATGGCGGAAATAAGGCCGGGAATGTTTCATTGGACCAGAGCAATTCGACTTTGCGAGAACACCTTGAAGCGTTTCCGGGCAGTGGTGCATGGATTTCTGAAACACCTCATGAGTCTTGCCGACATCATGCCAACGTGCCGCACGGACGACTTCATCGAAGTTGGCGTTTTCGCCCACCACATCGCAGAGTGATTTAGCCGCGCCAGCAGTATTTCCGAGGTGATTCGCAAGCAACACGGGAATTTTTGTGCGAGACCGCCAATCATCCCCGAAGTTTTCATTTTTATCGTCTTGTTCGCGTTCAACTATCGAAACTGCCATTTTTCCGACATTGATGAATCCAAGTGTTTCGTCATAGCCGCCGTCTGCGGCAGCCAATAGCAGAGTCATACCTGGGCGGATCGCACTTTGTTTTAGAGATTGCCACTGCTGGGCTAGACTGTCCCAACACCAAGTGCAGTTTATGTTTTTTGCCTGCCTGAGACTGACGGGGCAAAGTTCGTTGCGATGTGGCGCCGGTTGCGCTTCCGGTTTGTTTGGGTTTTGTTCGAAGTCGCGCCAGAACACTTGCACGCCGGGGGCGCTCTTGTCTCTGATGTAGTCGGACACATCCACATCAAAGCCGGACAGATCTGGATCGGTGTTAAACAAATCCAGCAGATCCTTGCGCCGCAATACGGCGGACAGTGGACGCTTCTCGTCGGTTGATGGCAGGTTTATAGGGCGGACATCATCAAGTTCTACCAGTTTTTTTCGCGCATGTTGAAGTGCTTCGCTGTCATAAGGTAAAGTGTCCACATCATCTTCAATGTCAATCCAGAACGCTTGTGCGGGGTTATCTGCTTTGTACTCGCCGTAGCGGTTACAGCGGCCAAATCGTTGCACTAGCGACGACCACGGTGCCAATTCGGTGAACAAGGTCTTTGAAGATATATCAACCCCAGCTTCAATAGCCTGTGTGGCGACAATGATGCGATTGGCTGCAGTTGCATTCAGTTTCAGTTTCTTATTTTGCCGACAGCGCTCAGTTGGACGGAATCGCGCGTGAATGAGCAAATCATCATGCTCCGTTCGTGCTTGCCGAATCTGCCGAAATAGTTGCTGGGCGCGGTCTACGCGGTTCAGTATGACCAACGTTTGACTGTCTGGGTGGTGCTTTTCCAATATGATTTGGCTTAGTTCCTCAATGTAGGCTTTCATTCCGTCTTTCTTCGTGGCTTCCGAGGTGAGGGATAAGCATGGGCCATGCAGGGCTTTTCGTGCTTCAAGTCGTTCGGCGACTTGCGTACGGTCAGCATCAGTCAAACCCAGCGAATTGAAATCAGGTAGTTGGTCTCTCAAATCAACCGTATCCAACCAGTCACGTTTGAGCGTGGCCGAGAGCCAAATGGAATGGCTGGATTTCGCAAGTGGAAATTTGCGGCGGAATGCTTCTAACTGAGCCGAGGATGTCAAACCTGCGCCCATAAGTTGCACCTCATCAAATGCCCAGAGGCAGTCGTTGTGCAGCAGCGCGAAGTGAATCGGCCATTGGTAACGGCTCATTCCGTAACCACGCATCAAGGCGCGAGAAAGCAACATGTCCTGCGTGCCGATCAGAACCATGTCTTCTTCCGGGTGCTCAGCCCAAGTTTTCAGGTTTGGTTCGCTACCCATCAGAAGGTGAACCGAAATCTTGCCTTCGCCAGCATTCCCCAGAATGTTTAGGTTTTGTAGCCACTCGCAAATATTCTCCTGAGTCTGCTCCACCAATACCCTCATCGGCAGACACCAAATCAATCGCCGGGGAGTGGCTTCATCAATGTCAGCTATCTGCCCACCTTTTCGCCAACCGCGCTTGTAGAGCCAAGCCATGGTGACACCGGCCGTTTTACCCATACCAGTGGGGATATCCAGAAATTCGGGCCAAGCGGGATCACTGGCTAACCGCTCTTGATATGGGTAAGGTGTTCGTTCGTTTTGGGCAAAAGCAGAGCGAAAGAAGTCTAAGTATTTCTCACCCATCTTTGATGTTCCCTAAATGTTTGGCAAGAACTAGTCCAAGGAACCTTAGTTCAACTATGAAGTGTGACACTGGGGACAGATTTCTTTGGGCGAGAGTTTACTACATGCCAACCCAAAGCTGAAATTTCCCCTTTTCGGTTGGGCTGGCGTGCGGCAGTCCGAAATCTCCCATGGGTCAAGCGTGAAATATTTACGGGTTTTAAGGATTCGCACCTGCTGAAGAAGCGGGCCAGCCGAGCGTTTGCACCACGCTGACTGCTGTGCTTCAATGAGGCTGGGGCAAATTCGCCCCGGAAATGCGGCGCCCGAGTTTGCTATCAGCGACGACGACCAGCTTCAATGAGGCCGGGGCAAATTCGCCCCGGAAATTGGTTTCGGGTTTCCGGGGTTGCTAGGTTGAACTTGCCACTTCAATGAGGCCGGGGCAAATTCGCCCCGGAAATTAATCCTTTTTTGCGATGGTCAGCCGGGAAGCCAAGACTTCAATGAGGCCGGGGCAAATTCGCCCCGGAAATTTTTTATGGGGCAACGCCTAGAAGTTTGCGAGATGGCTACTTCAATGAGGCCGGGGCAAATTCGCCCCGGAAATTTTCGATACCAGTTTGTAGGATGATCGCGTGGGGCTACTTCAATGAGGCCGGGGCAAATTCGCCCCGGAAATTAGTGGCCGAAGTTCATCCCGAAGCCGAAACCACCGTGACTTCAATGAGGCCGGGGCAAATTCGCCCCGGAAATTGGTCGTCGTCAGGTCGTAACCGTGCTGCCTCTGCGCACTTCAATGAGGCCGGGGCAAATTCGCCCCGGAAATTTTCGCGGCGGAGCGCGGATGGGACAGTGAGGAACTACTTCAATGAGGCCGGGGCAAATTCGCCCCGGAAATTATGTCGGTGCGGGCAATATGCTCAATATCTCGGAGGTACTTCAATGAGGCCGGGGCAAATTCGCCCCGGAAATCCGGAACCGATGACGGGTAGATAGCCGAATTGGTTTACTTCAATGAGGCCGGGGCAAATTCGCCCCGGAAATTCACCTTCCTTCTGGATAATGGCTTCAATATGAGAGTAACTTCAATGAGGCCGGGGCAAATTCGCCCCGGAAATTGAGGCCGATGGCATTGTGGGGAGCGGCACGTTGAAGACTTCAATGAGGCCGGGGCAAATTCGCCCCGGAAATTGCTTCGACCTGTACGAATCCCTCGCCTGGCGCATCGAACTTCAATGAGGCCGGGGCAAATTCGCCCCGGAAATTTCCGCCTTCCTAACTTGTTGTTTAGCAAGATAAAACTTGCTTACATTCGAGCACTTATGATTTCTACTGTTAAAAACCGGGCAAGCGGATCTTCCGGTAGGAGACATTATGCTAAACAATCCAACAAAATCAAGGCGATGAGAAAATTCAATCGACCCCCGATGTTTTTGCGGCACTGAACCGCTCGCACTGAACCGGCGAAGTGGCAGTTGAAGAGCGTAGGCTTCCATGGGGATGGTTGTGGGTTAATGCACAGAAAGTTCCACTTATACCACGATCGCCTGTCTTTCGATTCTTGAAAATGTCTTGCCGATGCTTTCCACGGCGAGGTCGGTTTTGTCCGTCGGTCCGATGTCAATCACCAAGACATGATCTTCGCCCGTTTTGATGATTTCCCTAAGTTCCGTCTCTAGTTCAGCACGTCTGCGTCGGGAAAGGCGACACTGAAACACCGACAACTGGAGCCACTCTCCGAAGCCATTCATGGTCTTGAAGACACGCCTCCACCGGCGGCTGTTGGCGATGTCGTAGGTTACAATGTAGGTTCGTTCATCGTTCATGCCTACCTCGGTAGATAGTGGGGATAAGTGGGAAGTTCACCAAGAAGATGGCGGCTTAGCAGTCTCGCCTGTACCAAGATCAATCTCCGCATACTGAGCCTGTAGCCGAAAATTGGGTGCGTGGTTTCTTGAGTCAAGCGGCGTTCGAACGCACCGACGAATTTTTTCCGTCCAGCAGAAGTCAATGCAGTTCCAGTTGTTCCGGTTACGAAGTCGTCCGCTGATACCTCTCCTGTGTTGACGACGGACAGCACGGTCGAGTCGGCAATTATCGGTCTGAAAGGTTCCATGATGTCCAGTGCTAGCGCGGGCCTGCCGTACCGGGGCGCATGGAAGAATCCGCGATAGGGATCGAATCCGACAGAGGAAAGCGCAATGGTCATATGGCGGGTCAGCATGGCGTAGGCCAGTGACAGCATCGCATTGACGGGATCTTTCGGGGGTCGGCGGTTTCTTGCATCGAACTGGAATGCATCAATGCCGTCAGAGGCGTTGGCGGCATTTTTGGATTTTGGTGGTGCGAGCAGATCCGCAAATGCCCGGAAATAAATTGCGGCACCAGCGCCCTCGACTCCAAGCAGTTCGTCTGAGGATTGGACGCGGCCCGCCAGTTTCCGGTTTGAGGAAAGGCTATTCAATATGGCTTTCCTCGAATCTTTATCTCCCCGCCAGTTGCGGCGCAGGATGGTTCTTTGGTTGAGTATCTTGGCAGCAACGAGATTTCGGGAGAACTGCACGCAAAAGTGTTTGTCGAAACTCAGTCGATATTGCTCCGTACGGATTTCGACATTGCGATGGCCGAGACCATGCGCTATTCCTCGGAACCATCCTCCATGACTATGAAAGGTGACCGGGATCTCGCGTTCGAGCAGGCAGGTGAGTGCGGGGGTGCTGATTGAGACATTGCCAAACAATGCGACATCGGAAATGTTATTGATGCGGGCAATCGTATCGTCCTTGTCGTCTTCGGTGATTTGAAGGGTGCCGCCCTTTTTCTTGACGTATGCTTTCTGCGATTGGACGACCAGTGGCAGTGCTTCGTCCTGCGCGACTGCGATAGGCCGTGGAGCCAGATTTGATCCAGCGAGTGAATTCATTTCATCTGGAAGGCAGACAGACACCAAGGCGCAACGGGGACATTTCGGGCTGTCTCGCAAGGGTGGTGGTATGCGAGCATAGGAGACGGATAGGCGCAAGCGATTCGCTGCATTTTTGGCCACATCGCGCAATTCATCGTCAAGTGTGATGCGGACGCGCTCGCGGCTCTCCGCAAACCAGATGGCCCCTTCGTCTACTTGGTAGCCGTGTTCCTCCAGCAGCATGGCCTGCAAGCAGACTTGAACTCGCTCGGGATCGTAGGCTCCCTGTGCCACGTGCGGTCGCTTGCCTCGCTTGTAGTCGATCGGCGTGACTACGCCATTTTCAGCTTCGGCAATATCGATCTTCGCAATAACACCCAGAGAATCGGAGGATAAAGTGAGTGAACGGCTGATCACTTTGCTGTGCTCTTCTTCCAATGTTTCGGGTTCGGGGAGCGGTTTGCTGGCCTTGTCAACTCGGGTATGGATGCGACGCCCATCCACTGTGTCGCCTGTCTCGACCCATTCGGCTTGACTCCACATGAGATAGGCGAGGCGCGGACAGTAAACGAATTCGTTCACCATTCTTGCAGGCACCAGTGGCGTGTCAACTGTTGCTGGTGGGGTAGGAAGGCGAAGCTCCAGTTGAGAGGAAGTCATGAATGACAGTCAGTTGAAATTTTAATTTCAGAAAGAGGTTGGACTCCCGTTCCCGCACCTCAACCTGATTGCTTTTTTGACCATCGCTGATGTAGGAAGCTTTAGAAGACCCAATCCTCGTTGGTCATGAATCCTTCGAGATTCAGGCACGGTATATCAAAGTACTCACAGATGTTGGGGACGCGCACTGCTTGTGGACGTTCGGTCTCGAGAGTCACGACCAAGCTGTCATGTGCGGCGGCTTTAGCAATGACAAAAGGGTCGGCATTGAGGCCGCCTTTGAGTATCTTTTTTCGTTCAACATTTTGCCGAAAGTGCCGGACCAGATAGATTTTCTGAACGAATTCGGCTTCTGCAACCGAGGGAATCGGAAAAGCTTCAGGATGTTCGCGTATCCAATTCTGAAGGTCATGCCGGCCATACTGCTTCAGTTCTCGGCCGACTTCCCGTGTGGAAGTAATCATGCCTTTTTCTATCAACCGGTCGAATTTCTTCCAGAGAGTCGGGAAACGGCTTCGGTAGAAACTCCTGAAAATCTCGGACAGGGCTGACGTGTCGAAGACATACATCAAGCGGCTTTCCTGAAGAAGTAATCTTCCAGTTTGGGCAGGTTGCTGACTTTCACGTCAAGATAGTCAGCCAATTCCGGCTCACTGATGCGGTTCTGGTGATATTTCGAGAAGGCCAAGCCGATGTAGCGGGCGCCTAGATACGCGACCTTCGTCCAGTAGTAGTTTCCGCCGCTTTTATGCCGCCACTGTCTGGCCCACTTTTTCTGGGCGGAATCGTACTGGCTTTTGGTGATAAGCCCCCGGTCGAGGAATCTCCGGAAGATTACTTCCCGGGAGACATGGTACTTTCCCGCAAGATACTCAGCGGTTCGTTCATTCGCGGCGCGGTCTCTGATTTCCTGCTCGAAGCGTTCCCCGGGCAGAAGAAATTCTGCGGCGAATCGGTTGCAGATGATCTCGGTTTGCTGACTTGACATCGGAATGCCTTCCTCGGACATCTCACTGATCGAGACGATGCCGCTCGTATGGAACAAAAGGTGCGCGACTTCGTGGAACAAGGTGAAGGTTTGGCGGGTCTTCGCGGAATTGTTGACGTAGATGATCGGAAAGGTTTCGTCGTACAACGAGAATCCCGAATAGTTGTCGTTGTGGAAAGTGTCTTTGAACACCGCGACCCCACAATCCTCCAAAACGCTCCTCCAAGCGTCGACGGCAGTCTCTGCGTCGAGCCAACCTGTCTGTTCATCAAGCGAGACCCTTAAGTATTTCCGCACGCGCCGTGCCATGGAGACAACGTCTGTCCTTGAAGTAAAACGCAGGTCGCGAAGGATGAGGCGCTCTGCAGGATTGCGTCCATCGCTCAGTTCCGATAGGTTCATTTGAAAAACCTTTGCTTTGCGCAAAAGAGCGAGAATTGCAGGTGGGAGCTGCTCGAACTGCGCGTCGGGCAACGTCCGGAAAGATTCACGTATTGGCGGTACATCCGGTGGTTCCGGGAAGAAGAACACTGCAATGGGTATCTGGAAAGCCTCGCCCAGTTTTTCAAGTTGGCAATAGGTCGGAGAGGATTCCCCGGATTCCCATGCCGCGATGTCTCTGAATCTCAACCGGGCATCTTCTAGCGTCATACCTGCCCGTTCCCGTGCCCAGACCAGGACTTCAGGCGTAATGGGGATATTTTTCGAGGACACGATGAAGTCTTAGACCTATAAGAAATTGTACAAAAAAATCAGTCCAGACCATCTGGGTCCAGAACCTTTTTATCATTCTTCAGTTTTTTCTGCCTCCATAGTTCCAGCAGAGGCGCCTGGATCAGAACGGAGAACAGCACTACCCCGAAACCGATGGACTCGATGGTCCACCAATAGTCAAGCGCGATCGGTACGCTCAGCGCCAGTCCCACGGTGACGGCGCCGCGGGCACTGCTGACATAAAGGATGTTGTGGTCGGGAAGTTCCTTCAGCGCCTTGTTCGTCCGAGTCAACAACGGCATGACGAGAGTGAGTCCGGCAATGCGGGCCAGAATCACTGCGCCGATCCCGATCAGGATGGCCAGGTAGCGGTCGGAGAACATATCGATTGAAATGCTCAACCCGAGCATCAGGAACAGCATGGATTCGGCGAAGGTGGCCATGAGGCGCCAGAACTCGTCCACAAAGTGGTCCTGCGGAGCGTCCAGGTCCTGGTGCATGGTGCGGCCCATGATCAGTGCCGTCGCCAGCACGGACAGGACGCCGGAGACGTTCAGCACATAGTCCGCGACCAGGTAGGCCATGTAGGCGGTCACCAGGGTGAACAGGGCCACTTCGTGAGGGGAAGGCTGACGCACCCGCAGGAAGACCAGGGATAAAAAGCCAATTACCACTCCAATGACGGCACCGCCGAGCACCTCCCAGACGATATACAGCGCGATCTCCCCGGGTCCAAGGGTCAAGTCGGGTTCCAGCGCGAAAGCCAACAGGAGAGTGAACAGCACGATGGCCAACGCGTTGTTCAGCAGACCCTCACCCCTGATCAGCGTACGCAGGTCCGGGGGCAGGTTCAGATGCCTGAAGACCTGTTGAAATGCTTGACTGTGGGTGGCGATCAGCATGGTGCCGGTCAGGAGAGCCGCAATCCACGGGAACCCGGCCGGATGGCCCATGCCGTAGTAGATCAGCACGGTGCTGAATGCCAGGGAGATGAGCGCCAGCGGCAGTGCCAGCAGGATGATGCCGAACAGGTTCCGCCCGAATCTCGGCACATCCATGCTGTAGGCGGCGGAAAAGATCAGAATCGGCAGGAGCACATAGAAGACCAAGTCACGCAGTATGCCGCTGTGCAGGCCCAACTGGTCGGCATTGACGATCAAACTGCTGAAAGCGAAACCAAGAAGCAATAGCAGTGCTTCGAACGGAAACTTCAAGCGGCTGAAGAGAGGTTTCAGCACCAGGCCCAGAAGCAGCAGGCCTGCAAGGCTGGAAATCGGGACGACCAGTTCCATGCTGACTCAGGCGGCTCGAGCGGACGAAGGATAAAGTTGGTGCAGAGAGATGCTCAGACCGTTGGGTTGCACGATTCGTGCATGAGTTCGATTCAGCGCACGCGGATGAGGCGCGCCGCAGGAACGCGCGATCATGGCGACTTCCGCTTCCATGTTGCGGGCCAGGTGGGCAACCCGGACGGCCTTGTTCGTCGGATTCAGGCCCTGTTGCAGCCGCGGATTGTGCGTCGTGACGCCGGTGGGACAGGTGTTGCGATTGCACTGCATGGCCTGGATGCAGCCGAGCGCGAACATGAACGCGCGAGCCGAACAGATAAAGTCCGCCCCCAGGCACAGTGCCCAGGCCACGTCGGATGGATTGACCTGCTTGCCGGACGCGATGACGCGCACGCGTTCGCGCAAGCCGCTCTGCTCCAGGCGATCGACCGTCATCGGCAGACTTTCGCGCAACGGCAGCCCGACTACGTCCAGCAAGGGCATGGGGGCGGCGCCGCTGCCACCGTCGCAGCCATCTATGGTGACGAAGTCTGGGGCGGACTCGGGGCCCCGGCGCAGGATTTCTTCGATCCAGTCATCCAGTATCTGCTCAGAGCCGATCACAGTCTTGAAACCGACCGGCTTGCCGGTCAGGTCGCGAATCCGGGCGATCGCGTCCAGCAGTTCGGAGGTATTGCTAATCCCGGGATGCCGGCGTGGGCTGAACGATGTCTTGCCGATCGGGATGCCACGGATCTGGGCAATCTCCTCAGTCACCTTGACGCCTGGCAGGATGCCGCCCATGCCGGGTTTTGCACCTTGGGAGAGTTTGATCTCGAACATGCGCACATGAGGGCTTTCGGCAAGTTCCCGCAGGCGTTCTTCCGACAGGTTGCCGTGCTCGTCGCGCACGCCGTAGTTGGCGGTGCCGATCTGGAACATCAGATCGCAGTCGCCCTCCAGATGATAGGGCGACAGCCCGCCCTCGCCGGTATTGAGCCAGCAGCCCGCCTTAGCCGCACCTCGCGACAACGCCTGCACGGCGACGTTCGAGATGGCACCGTAGCTCATGCCCGAGATGTGGAAGAAGTGTTCCGTGGTGTAAGGTTCCGCAGTCTCCGGGCCGATAGTCAGCGGCGGGGGAGCGGCGTCTTTCTGGTCAAGTTCTGGGTAGGTGGCGTTGACGAACAGGATGGTGCCGGGGCGCGTCAGGTCTCGGGTGGAGCCGAAAGGAAGGGTGTTACTGAGGTTCTTGCTGGCACGGTAGATCCAGGAGCGCTGCGCCCGGTTGAACGGCATTTCCTCGCGATCCATGGCGAAGAAATACTGGCGGAAGAATTCGCCAAGGTGTTCAAACCAGTATCGGAAGCGCCCGATGACGGGATAATTGCGGCGCACCGCATGCCGGGTCTGCGTGACGTCGACGATGTAGAGCACCATCGCGGCCAGGATGACGAGACCAACGCTGACCAGCAGCATCGTGGCCAGCACGTCCATTACGATCAGCAATGGATCGAAGGAAACGGGTGTCACTTCTCGCATCTTCGTCCCCCGGACGGAGCCCCGGGCGGGATCGATCCCACGTCTGGACTGTCTGCGGAATTAGTGTAGCACCGAGACGGCGAGTTCCTGCGCGCGCCGCAGGTCTGGTTTGCCGCTGCCAAGCAGCGGCAGAGCCTCGACCGGCAAAATCAGCCGGGGCCGCGCCAGTTCCCCCACTCCCTGTTCTCCCAAGGCCTGTCTCAACCAGCTCCGGTCCGGTTCGGGATGTTCGGTAATGAGGACCAGTTGCTCGCCTCGAGTGGGGTGGTTGACTGCGCAGACGATGTGACGGTATTCCGGCCAGACCTCGCTGACCTGCTGTTCTACGTAGGCGAGCGACACCATCTCGCCGCCGATCTTGGCGAACCGCTTGGCCCGGCCATGCAGGCTCAGGAACCCGTCATCGTCAAATTCGGCGACGTCGCCGGTATCGTGCCAACCGTCCTCCGGAGGGGTCAATAGTCGGTTTTCTCCCGGCATCCAGTAGCCGGACATCACGTTCGGACCGCGCAGAAACAATCGCCCGCGGGTGGCGCCGATGGTGTCTTGAGAGTCGTCCAGTGGTTCTAGGCGCGCTTCGATATCCGGCATCAGGCGGCCGACCGAACCTGGCTGGTTGCACACAAACGTGTTGGCACTGACCGCGGGCGAGGTTTCGGTCACGCCGTAACCTTCGTGGACGGTCAAACCGAAACGTTCCTGCCAGAATTTCCGGGTGCCTGATTTGAGTGGTTCGGCGCCAGCCACGATCAAACGCAGGCTTTGCAGGTCTTCCGGGCTTGCCGCCTGCCCATAGCCGTTCAGGAACGTGTCGGTGGAGAAGAATACGGTGATGCTGTGTTCGCGGATTAGTTCTGGGATATGCTTGTAGTGGAGGGGGCTGGGATACAGGGTGCAGCGCAACCCGGCCATCAACGGCAGTAGCAAGCCAACGCCCAGGGCGAACGAGTGAAAGGTGGGGAGGCACAGCAGCAGGTGGTCCTGGGGAGTCAGGTTCAGTATCGCGCGGACCTGGCAACGGTTGCGTTGCAGGTTCCGGTGGCTTAGTACAACGCCTTTGGGTTCGCCTTCCGATCCGGAGGTGAACAGCACCACGGCGGGGTCCGAGGGGTCCCCTTTCGGCGGCGGTCGCGTGGCGCGCCAGGCGGCTTTGAGTTTCATGCCGAGGTTCAACTGCGGCCTCAGATCCTCCAGCCACAGCAGCGTGTAGTCCTCGGCCAGAGCGTCGGCCAAGCCTCCGAGGTCGGCCTTCTCGACGAACTGGCGGGAAGTCACGACGTGGGTCAGCCCGGCCGTGCGGCAGGCGCTGGCGACATTGGCCGGTCCGGCGGTGTAGTTGAGCATGACCGGAATGCGGTGGAGCGTATGTAAGGCGAAAAAAGTGATTGGCGTGGCGGCAGCGTTCGGCAACAGGATGCCGACCGTATCTTGAGCCTTCGGCAAGGCTTGCTTGAGCAACTGGGCGACGGCGTGAATCGCCTGGAGTAGTTGACGGTAAGTCAGGGTCCGTTCCAGGTCGGCTAGGATCGGGCAACCAGCTCCGAACCTTCGGGTTGCACCGTACAAGGACTGCAATGTCGTGCATTCCCGGCAGTGCATCCGGTATTCCAGTTCACACAGCAAGTCGTAGATCTTGAAGGCATCGCGCCGAAGAGCTTTCGGCTCATCCGCCGCACGGGGCGGAAGCGGACAGTTTTCGAACCCGACCCGGATGCGCGGGTAAAAGCGGGGCATGTAGATCCCCGGGTCACTGACGGACGCAACTTCGACGGGGTGGCCGGATCGCTCCCGGGCAGTCTGCATCAACTCCAGCAGCGTAGCCTCGCCCTCGGGACCGGATGGTGGCAGGATCAGCACAGTGCGGGTGGGTTCATCCTGGTTGCCCGGCCACTGGTCGTCCAGGACGGCGGGATCCAGCGGCTTCAGACGGACCCAGCAGGCGAGCAGCCGAAGGCTCGCGCGGCGCAGCAGCGCGGGAGCGACATGGATCTCGAGTTTGCCGGGGATGGTGGCAGCCAGCGCCCAGGCGACCCAGGCGCTTCCACGCCGGGCGAATACCAGCGAACCGGGCGGTGGCGTTTCCGTGGTCAGTACGACTGACGCGATTGGCCATAAAAGGACATGGCGGAAGCTGCCCTGCGTGAAGTGCAGCAACAGCAATGCTGCCACGAGAGCGGTGGCGGCCATGGCCAGCCACACGGTGACGATCGTGCCGCCGGACTGGAAAATGACGATGGATGTTGCCGAGGCCAGCGCCATGAAGATGGAATTGAGGATGTTGTTGCAGGCGATGACCCGCGCGCGCCGGTCCTCCGGTGCCCGCTGCTGCACCAGGGTGTACAGGGGCGTGACATAGAAACCGCCCGCCACGGCAAGCCCCAGCAAGATGCCGAGGGCGGTTACGGCCTGTGGATCCTCCAGCAGGGCAGTGAATCCGCGAAGTGGTGCATCGGCGGGAGGAACGAGGCTGAGCAACACGAAGCCGGCGCCCAAGGCCGCTGCGGATATGGGTGCTAGGGTCGCCCGCGCCGTGCCGCCGAGCCAGCGGTTGCACAACAGGGCACCGAGCCCGATGCCAACGGTGAAGGTCGCAAGCGCGCCCGCCAACGCCTGTTCGTTGCCAGCCAACACGTCCCGGACAAACAATGGCAACTGGATGAGCATGCCAACCCCGATCATCCAGAACCAGCTGATGGCGAGCATCAACCAGGCTAGGCGAGGCTGGCTCAAGCCTTCCCGTACGATCCGCGCGGTTTCACTGAACGGCTCAAACGAGAGCCGCAGGCCGGCACCGGCGGGAACTTGCGCTGGAATTCGATAACTTGCCAAGTAGCCGGCACCGGCACTGACTACCAGAATGCCGGGTACCCACAGGGCGGCGTCGGGAATACCCATTACGAGGGTTCCGGTCAGGCTTCCGGCGAGGATGGAGATGAACGTACCGACCGCGACCCAAGCGTTGCCGGCCAGCAGTTCGGCCCGGGACAGCAAGTTCGGCAGGATGGCGTACTTCACCGGACCGAACAGGGCGGACTGCAGCCCGGTCAGGAACAGGATGACGAAGAGAAAGCCGACCGACCCGGTGGCAAAACCGATCCAGGTCAACGCCATCAGGGCGCATTCCGCAAGTTTGATGTGTCGAATTAGCCGGTGCCGCGGGAAATGATCAGCCAGTTTTCCGCCCAGGGCGGAGAACAGCAGGAAAGGCAGCAGGAAGATTCCGGCGGAGGCGGCAACCAGTTCTTCGCTTCCGAACCCGGCCAGTTCGGTAATGCGGTAGGTGATCAGGACGACCAGTGCGTTACGGAAGACGTTGTCGTTGTAGGCCCCGGTCAGTTGGGTAAAGAAGAAAGGGCCGAGCCGCCGTGTCAGTAACAGACGGAAGGTCGAAGGCATCGGCAGTGTGGGGGTTACAGGCGGGTCGGGTTTTCAGCGTCGCCGTAGACCTCTTCGGGGTCGAAGGTTTTCTCGCGTTCCAGATATTCCAGCGCCTGGCCGGCCGAATCTTCCGTCGGCACCTTGCGGTAAAAGCAGGAGCGATAGCCGACGTGGCAACTGGCGCCGGAGTCGGCAACCGTCACACGCATCCAGACCGTGTCCTGGTCGTCGTCGATGCGCAGTTCGCGCACTTTCTGCACCAATCCGCTGGTGGCGCCCTTGTGCCACAGGCATTGGCGGCTGCGGCTGTAGTACCAGGCTTCGCCGCTGCGGATGGTCCGCTCCAGCGCCTCGGCGTTCTGGTACGCGACCATCAACACTTCACCGGATTCGTAGTCGGTGGTCACCACGGGGATCAGCCCGTTTTCATCGAATTTCGGGGCCAGTTGATCCCCTTCTTCGACCTGCTCGACACTCTCCCGGGGAGAAAATAAAGAAGACATTTTGCAAAGAAAAGCTTTTGAATTACACAGTCTACCGTACCCGCCGCCAGTGGCTGCCGTCTGCCAGGTCTTCCACCGCAATTCCGGCCTCCAATAGCTGATCGCGGATGCGGTCGGCCGCCGCGTAATCCCCACTTTCCCGGGCGGCTTGCCGCTCGGCCAGCAGGGCCTCGATCTCGGCATCGTCCAGGCTGCCGATCGTCGCGCCGGCGTGGAACCAATCCTCGGCCGCAGATCCGAACAAACCAAGCATCCGGGCGCCAGCGCACAGCCGTCGGGCGGCTTCCGTGCGCTGCGTTCCCTGCAGATGAGCCAAGGCCGCTGCCTCGTGCCGCAGGCGCTGCAGGGCCAACGAGGTGTTGAGGTCGTCGAGCAGGGCCTGCAGGAATTCCGCATCCGGTTCGGTTCCATCGGGTTCCGGGCTTCCCGCATCCTGCCAGGCCCGGTACAGCCGGTCCAGGATCTGGCGCGCTTGGTGGAGCAGGTCATCCGTCCAGTCCAGCGGTTTGCGGTAATGCGCGTGCAGTAGGGCGAGACGCAGCAGTTCGCCCGGATGGTGATCGAGAAGTTCCCGGACTTGGCGCACATTGCCGATGGACTTGGCCATTTTTTCGCCGTCGACCGTGACGTAGCCGTTATGCATCCACAGCCGGACGAACGATTCGCCGGGGTAGGCGCAACAGCTCTGCGCGCGCTCGTTTTCGTGATGCGGGAATACCAGGTCTTGGCCGCCGCCGTGGATGTCGATGGTCGGGCCGAGATGGTGCGCGATCATGCACGAGCACTCTAGGTGCCAGCCCGGCCGGCCTCGCCCGAACGGGCTGTCCCAACCCGGTTGTTCCGGCGTCGAAGGCTTCCACAGTACGAAATCCGCCGGATTACGCTTGTATTCGGCCACTTCCACTCGGGCCCCGGGGTGCATTTCCTCCACCCGCCGCCCGGACAGTTCGCCGTACCCGTCGAAACTGTCTACCGCGAACAGGATATGTCCGTCCGCTTCGTAAGCGTGACCCGAATCCAACAGGGTCTGGGTCATTTCCAGCATGGCCGGAATGGTTTCGGTCGCACGCGGCTCCAAGTCGACTTCCAAACTCCCAAGGGCGGCGCACACCTCGTGAAACGCTTCGATATAGCGGGCGGTCAGTTCGTCGTACCGGCAGTTCTCCTGTTCAGCCCGGTCCAGGATCTTGTCGTCGATATCGGTCAGGTTGCGAGCATAGACGACCTGGGGATAGAGAAAACGCAACACGTGGACGAGCACGTCGAACACGACCAGCGGGCGGGCGTTGCCGATATGGATATGGTCGTAGACGGTGGGGCCGCAGACGTACAAGGTGACGCGCTTCGGGTCGAGCGGGGCGAAGGCAACCTTCTTGCGGGTTGCGGTGTCGTACAGGTGGAGCATGCTCAGTCGCTCAGGCTGCGTTCCTGCAGATCGATCTCGCGCTGCTGTTCGCCGACGTGTCCGGCCAGGTAGAGGGCGATGGTGAGCGCTGCGGCGGTGCCGATCGCCATGGACTGCTGCCAGACCGAGGCCCCGCCGCTGAGGAGCCGCAAGAGCCAGAGCAGGCTCAGGTAGGCCAGATAGAAAAACCAGAATGCCACTGGCACCAACGCGGGATAAGGCGGATCGCTGAACTGGATCAGGTACAGGGCCGCCAGCGCCACGCCCACGGTCAGCAGGATGACCTGGGACAGGTAATTCGAAATGAGGGTGCGTAAGCGGGACATCGGGTTAGAGACTAAAAACCACTCGTGTGTATCTCGATTTTAGAGCAGAGATAGGTTCCCGGTTCTTTCGGCAGAGGCAAGAAATGCTGGAGGACGACGAGTTGGAACCGAAGAGAGCCATGCTGCTATGGGTACATCCGGACGACACCATGAAGTTGTAAGGCCATGCGGGTCGGATTCGAACCGACACTTCCGCTAGCAAGGCGTGTCTCTTTACCGATCGCATCAGGACCCTGCGCTTGCCCGACTTACGCGCCCCGCGTGATGCGATTCATTGGAGTTACCGCATGGCTCTGCTCAATTATAGATTGATTGCCTCTTTGGGTCATTCCAGGAGTCGGATTGATACACTGGGCATCCACTCAATATTTTCCTGATGCACTCCGAATCACTATGTGTCTTGGACTCAACGGATTGTAAGCAGCCATGCTTTCTCCTCCCGACCCGAAGATATACCACATTGTCCATGTGGACCGCCTGTCTTCGATTATTGACAGTGGTTGTTTGTTGTGTGATTCGGAGGTGGAGGAAAGGCGATTGCCGGGCACGACCATTGGCATTCCTGATCTCAAACAGCAACGTATGAGCAGAAGATTACACAGCCGTCCCGGACTGAGCGTCGGCGATTGCGTGCCTTTCTACTTTTGTCCGCGTTCCGTTATGCTTTACATCATCTACAGGGCCAATCGCCCAGGGCTTGTCTACCGTGATGGACAGGGCCCTATAGTCCACTTGGAAGCAGACTTCCGGGAAACGGTTGCTTGGGCCGAAGAGGAAAGGAGAAGGTGGGCGTTTACCAAATCCAATGCCAGTTCATTGTATTGTGAAGACTTCTGTGATCTTGATCAATTGGATGAAATTGACTGGAATGCCGTCTCAGCACATGATTGGCATGACTGCAAGGAAAACAAGCAGGCAGAATTTTTGGTTGAAGGAGCGTTCCCATGGAAATTAGTGCAGCGTATTGGTGTATGCACTGAACAGATGGCGAAAGTGGCTCTCAGAGCAGTCCAATTTGCTCAGCACCGGCCAGCCGTCCAGGTTAACAAAAACTGGTATTATTGATATCAGGAGGTGGTCTGGATGATTCAGTCCAAGATCGGCGACATTCTTGCCGAAGACGCGGAAGCCTTGGTCAATACGGTCAACTGTGTTGGTGTCATGGGGCGCGGTATTGCATTGCAGTTCAAGAAAGCATACCCCCAAAACTTCAAGGCATATGCTGATGCTTGTGCGCGGGAAAAAGTACGATTAGGCCAGGTTTTCGTGCACGAGTTGAACCAGTCCGTCAATCCTCGTTATATCATCAATTTTCCGACAAAGAATCATTGGCGTGATCACAGTCGGCTTGAGGACATTGAGGTCGGGCTGAAATCGTTGATCAAAGAAATTCAAGAACGAGACATTCGTTCAGTTGCTATTCCCCCTCTCGGTAGTGGACTTGGCGGTCTTGAGTGGGAGAAAGTACGTGTTTGCATTGAAAAGGCGTTAAGCGACTTGCATGACCTGCACGTGGTTGTTTTCGAACCAAATGAAGACCGAGATCTTTCCGATAAGACACGCCAGGAAGGATCAATCAAAATGACCGCAGGCCGGGCGGCATTGGTAGGGCTGGTAAACCACTATTTAAGCAGTTTACTTGACCCGTTTGTCACGTTGCTGGAAGTGCACAAGCTGATGTACTTTATGCAGGTCTCCGGAGAGCCTTTGCGGCTGAACTATAAAAAAGAAATTTATGGTCCATATGCCGAGAATCTGAGACACGTCCTGAAAGAAATAGAAGGCTATTTTTTGTTTGGCTATGCGGATGGCGGAGATGCGCCCAAAAAACGCTTGGAACTTATTCCTGGAGCTGTAGAGCAGGCGCAAGCTTTTCTTGAAGGCTCTACAGAGACCCAACTACGCTTCAATAAAGTCGTTGATTTGGTTACGGGTTATGAATCTGCTTTCGGATTGGAACTTATGGCAACAGTCCACTGGGTGTTGGAGGAAGAGAAACCTGAATCAATAGAAGATACCATTGAGCAGGTCTACGGGTGGAATGAGCGGAAGAGGAAATTTTCTAAGACTCAGATTGAATTCGCGGCAGCTAGGCTCAAAGACAAGGGGTGGGTTAGTAGTTCGGAAACTTTCTTTCGAGACCATAGCCTATTTTGCAATTAGGGCCGAGTGTTAAAATATATAAACTTTCCTAGATGGATACAGCATAATGGATCAGACCTATCGAGACGCGGTTACACGCATGGAAGAACTAGGGGTTGACCCCGAGTATGTTCTCGGTTGGCAAGGCGGCTATCTGGGTCACCCGACGCGAGAGGAGCAGCGCCTCACCGAAGCCTACCAGGCGGGATTTGAGGACGGTCAGGAAAAAGAAACCGGTAATTTCGGGAATTGGACGCGATCCAGATGAATCGGTTTGTGTTGTCGAGCACCTGAAAGCTCTGCAATACATGGAAAAAGTGAAAATGAGTAGCGTTTCAGTTGCTCAAGCAGCAGACATCTTCGGTGTGCAGAAGCCACACCTTTTCAAGATAATTAAACGCCTAGGCATAGAAACACATCAAGAGAAAAGTGATAGCACAGGTCCGCATAGGGGTGCGAAAATTGCCTTCATTTCTAAGGAAGACTTTGAGCGTTTGAAAGAATATTTAAAAGATTCCCACACGGAGAATGAACCTAGTTCTGTTGGCCCTTCACAAGGTGGAGTTTTCTATCTGATTCAGTTGGAGCCAGAACATGATCCAACTCGCTTCAAATTAGGGTTTGCCTCTGATGTCTCCTCTAGGCTTCGGCAACACAAGACGGCAGCACCATATTCAAAAGTTGTCGGGATATGGCCCTGCAAACAACTTTGGGAGAAAACCGCAATTGAAAGTATAGCCAGAGGATGTGACAGAGTACACACGGAGGTGTTTCGTGGGAAATCTATCGAGATCGTGAGGGAGCGTTGTGAGGAATTTTTCGCGCTAATGCCATCTATTGATTGATTGTCACAACTTGTCACTGCAACAGACCGGACAAGATTTAATGTGGTAACATCAAATCGTTCTTGATTGAATTCGACGAGGCGAAGCGTCTCGCGACCCTTGAATCCAGGGGACTGGACATGGCTCGGGCGGGGGGGAGTTTTTGAGGGCACCACTCTGACTGATGAGGACGACCGGAGAAATTGTGGCGAGGCTCGCTTCATCACCATCGGGTTTCTTGATGGCAAGATGTTGGTTCTTGCCTGGACGCCTCGAGATGGCGCATATCGAATCATCAGCATGAGGAAAGCAAATGAACGGGAAAGAAAAAGGTACTCCAGAATTCTATGATCCGGACGATGCCCCGGACCTTTCTCAAGGTGATTGGCCGGAGAGACTCTCCAAGGTGCCTGTACGCCACGGACCGCCTCCCATTGAAGAGTTGATGGCCGGAAGAGACCGTTCTGCATCCCGAAGCGTTGACCCGGAGGGAGCTTCGAACCCTCCCAAAAGTGACGGGCCGGAAAAAATTACGCGGGTGCGCCGCGGACGACCCCCTCTCGAAAAGCCGAAGGTGTCTACGACTATCCGCCTCTCACGTGACGTGATTGATCATTTCAAGTCTGGGGGGAAAGGCTGGCAGACGCGAATCGACCAGGCCCTTCGCGAATGGATCGGAAAGCGTGATGCTGCATAAGCGGCAAAGCTATGTCCCACCTGCAACCAGGCCGCGGAGAACCCGCCGCAACGCAGTCGCAAACTTTGGCGCCTCGCGATCGATGACGTAAGTGGCGATCCATTCCTGATCCTTTTCTCCCATGCTGCAGGCCACCGCATCGCCGAGTTCCCGGCACAGCGCGAATCCAGGGCCCTCTTTTTCGGACCACTGACAGCTGGCATAGGCTTCGGTTTGCGCATCGAGTTGTTCGATGAAGCGGGCCGCATGCTCCCCCGGGCCGTCGCATTCCAACCGGTTGTCCTGCATCAGCGCGGCCAGGTGCCTGGCCAGCGAGGGAATCAGCCGGGCGCGCTCTTCGTCGGGCAGTCGTGACTGGGTTTCGCGGTCGACCAGGTGCACGCCAAAGATCGCAAACTGCGCGATGACGTCCAGCCGCTGCGACCAGTCGGCGGTTTCGAACCCTTCGTTCTCAAGCGCCAGCAGGGCATCGCCGGCAAGCCGCCAGATATTGACCGACAGGGCGCTGGCCGTCTGGTCTGCGCTTCGCGGCGTTTCACGCTGGTTCCAGTGTCGGGAAAGTCGGGGCATGGCAGGACTCTGGCAGGAATTGTGCTAATCCGCACCAATAGTATGATACTTTCGTAACTTCTTGGAGGCCGTTCTTATGGGTACAACCCGCAAGATAATCACCGCCGGACAGTTTACCAATGACAGCGAATATGTCCGTGATCCGATACGTCGCGACCAGGCAAACCAAGCCGATATTGAGGCGATCCGTGCCGCACTGATCGAGGGCGAGGAAAGCGGCGATCCACAGCCGTTTGACAGTCGCCAGTTCAAGCAAGAAATGGCGGTCAAACATGCCGGCAAAATCCGCTGAATACAGGCTTGTCCCGAGAGCAAGAGAAGACAGGACAAACACCATGCCACTGATCGAACCCTTGTGCGAGCGCGTCCAGGCCAACTGCGACATTGCCGATGCCCGCCATGCGGGAGCCCTGACCATGTGCGTGTACCTGCTCAAGATGCGCGAATACTTTCGCTGGGAGATGGGCCTGGATTTCACGGCGACCCTGCCGAACGAGACAGTGGGCCGCTGGATCCAGGAACGAGAGGAGCGCTGGGAGGAACTGGGGGAAGAATCGTATCAACCCGTGTCGATCCAGGGGCAAACCTACGACCCGTTCGATACCGAAGGCATCAACCGGGCGCTGCTGCCGGAAGGCTACGTGTACAGCGCGGGCTTGGGGCTGCACAAGGTGCCGCATTTTTTCCTGGGCCGGCTGTTGGGTGAACAGGGTCGGGGGGATTATCGGATTTATGAAGCCCGGGAAGAGTGCGCGCGGGATCTGACTGCGCCGCCGGCGATGGCTTTGGGCCGGACCATTTTCGTGCGCCGGGAGTCCTTGCGTCGCATGCTGTGGGAGCGCCTGCAGGAGTGGCGCTGGAACCGGAAGGACAATGTGCTGGGCGAGGCCCTGCGCTGCTATCCCTTCGATGAGGATCTGGAGTCGGCGCTGGATGCGATGACGGAATGCGAGGCGAAGACCGTAATCCTGCATGAAATTGGCGAGATCGAGGTAGGCCGGGAATTGGGCGAAGATTGGCACGATTTGCTGCACGCCTTGCCCCGTGGGGCGGCGGAACTTGGCCTGCGCGCGGTGCGCGACCACTGGGCCGACTGTCAGGTAACGCTGCCGGCTCTGCTGGAGGAAGGCAACCGGGCTGCGCTGTTGTTCTACCGGGCCAGCCTGACGGCCATGCGCCGGCAGTTATTCCCGGAT
Organism: Gammaproteobacteria bacterium; assembly: GCA_028819565.1. GTDB lineage: Bacteria > Pseudomonadota > Gammaproteobacteria > Poriferisulfidales > Poriferisulfidaceae > Poriferisulfidus. The sequence goes on from JAPPLD010000003.1 coordinate 89,792, forward strand.
CTGGTGGAGGCTCTGGATCGCTGGCGGGAGGGTCGCGATGAACGCGTTTTACTCAAGACGGTCGACCGGGGTCGCGAACATTGGGAAAAAACTGCCAAGCGGTTGCTGCGTGTCGGCAACCGAACCCAAGATCCTGCACAAAAAATAACGAGCGAACTTGAAGCGTCGACGTTGTGAGCGTATCCCTGTCTGAACTGCACGAGGTTCTCCCCGGCAGTTTCATCTGGCAGCAGGACGGCGTCCTGACGGAGGCACAGTGTCAGGCCATTATCGAGCGATTCGAGGCGCATCCGGGCAAAAGACCCGGGCGCACCGGCGCCGATGCGGGCGAGCGGCTTGAGCTCAAGCGCTCGACCGACCTGACCCTGGCGGGACCGGAGTGGCGGGATGTCGACCGTTGGCTGTTCACGTCCTTGTCGACCGCGTTGCGGGAGTTGCAGCGGCACTACCCGTATTTTCGCGGACGGTTCAAGGACCAGGGATATGCCGTGCAGCGTACCGACGAGGGCGAGTATTACCACTGGCACGTGGACGCGGACAGCACAGCCTTGGCGGATCGGCAGTTGGTCGCGATCTGGTACCTCAACGACGTGGCGGGACCGGGCGGCGAGACCGAGTTCCTGCACCAGGGCGTAAAAATCCAGCCCGCGGCCGGGCGGCTGATCCTGTTCCCGCCGTTCTGGACCCATCAGCATCGAGGCGTCACCTTGGAGCAGGGCGTCAAATACCTGGCGACCACCTGGATCGTTTTCGCCTAGCGGAATAGGCGCGCCGACTAGAATAGTCAAGTATGCGCTTGACTTCTCCTCTGCGTCTTTCGGATCCGGCGGTTTGGCGGCGGGCTGCGGAGCGCTGGATGGACCGAGGCCGGGCATATGCCTGCCGGGTACTGGTTCTCTGGCGGAAAATGGTGGAGTGGCTGGAACAACGGGTTACCGCCTGGTTGCTGGTCGAGAAGAAGAAGATAGCCGTCCTTTCGCCGATCAACTTCGACCATCTGTTGGCCGAAGTGCGCATGGGCGATGTGCTGTTGGTCGAAGGGCGTACCCGGGTGGCGCACGCGGTGCGAGCCATCACACAGAGCATCTGGACGCATTCGGCACTGGTCATTGGCACCCTGGACATGATCCGGGACCCGGCCCTGCGGGCGGTTGCACGCAGTTACCTCCGGGACGACGAATTGGATGCGCCGTTGATTGTGGAGTCGGAGCTTGGTTGCGGTACCGTCGTTTCTTCTATCCTGCGCTACCGCGATCACCATCTTCGCTTATGTCGGCCGCAAGGACTGAGTCATGCCGATGCCCGGCGCATCACGACCTATGCGCTACTGCATCTGGGGGCAGACTACAACGTCCGGCAGATCCTGGACCTTGCGCGCTTCTTGGTGCCGTGGTGGGCGGTGGTTCCGCGCCGCTGGCACTCGTCCCTGTTCGAGCACAACTACCAAGGCCCGACCCGGCTGATCTGCTCGACCATGATCGCCAGGGCATTCAGCCGAGTCCGCTTTCCGGTCGTCCCGCTGGTCGTCGAGAGCGAGGGACAGTTCCGCATGGTGCAGCGCAACCCGCGCCTGATCACGCCGCGCGACTTTGATCATTCCCCGTATTTCTCGGTCATCAAGTACCCGCTGCTCGGCCAGGACGACATCGGGTTCTACAGGAAACTGCCGTGGTCGGAGGAAGGCCTGGCCGAAGAGGCTCAGGAGAGTCTCGAAGATTGCAATATCATGCATGTCAAACTGGATCATCCGGAATCCGAAAATGTACAAGACCAACCTGACGATGACGGGAGGAGGGCCTAAGTGGGTGGTTTTCTAGGCGCGGTTTTCTGCCAGTTGGTGGGGGTCGTCCTGCTGATCGTCGGCTGGGCGCTGATTACGGTTCATGCCGCAAATTTCTGGGTCTGGCTGGCCGCGACAGGATTGGCGCTGCTGCTGTGGACGCTGACGTTCGTGCCGCCGTTTTGGTGGGCGATTCTGGTGGTGGCGGTGTGGGTGGTGCCGGTGTTGATGTGGGTTCATCAGGGCTGGCGGCAATCCGTCATTGTTCAGCCGGCCTGGCATCGGTTGCGCAAGGCCTTGCCGCCCCTGTCCGACACCGAGCGCGAAGCCCTGCAGGCTGGCGTCGCAGGCTGGGAGGAGGCGCTGTTCACCGGTTCCCCCGACTGGGAGAAGATTCTGCAAGGCGAACCTGCAAAGCTCACCAAGGCGGAACGGGAGTTTCTAGAAGGGCCCGTGGAGCGCCTGTGCGCGCTGCTGGACGATTGGCGCATCACGACAGCCGACTACGACCTCTCGCCGGAAGCCTGGCAACTGATCCGGGAGGAGAAGTTTTTCGGAATGGTGCTGCCGGAACAATACGGTGGCCTGGGTTTCTCGGCACTTGCTCATTCCGAAGTGGTCATGAAGATTGCCAGCCGCAGCGTCACGGCTGCGGTTACGGTCATGGTTCCCAACTCGCTCGGTCCGGGCAAACTCCTGCTGCGCTACGGCACGCAGGAACAGAAGGATCATTACCTCCCCCGGCTTGCCCGAGGGGAGGAAACACCCTGCTTCGGCCTGACCGGGCCACGCGCCGGGTCGGACGCGGCGTCTCTACAAGACACCGGCGTAGTCTGCCAGTGGGAGGAGAATGGGGAGACCGTTCTGGGCATTCGCCTCAACTGGGAGAAACGCTACATCACCCTGGCGCCGGTCGCGACGCTGATCGGCCTGGCTTTCCGCCTGCACGATCCGGACGGTTTGCTGGGAGGGCCGCCCGACCGGGGGATCACGCTGGCACTGGTACCGGCGGATGCGCCGGGGGTCGAGGTCGGGCGACGGCACATGCCCTTGCAGGTTCCGTTCATGAACGGACCGGTTCTCGGGCGCGACGTGCTCATCCCGATCGATCAGGTCATCGGCGGACGCGAGGGAGTTGGACGTGGCTGGCAGATGTTGATGGCATGCCTGGGCGAGGGCCGGGGTATTTCGCTCCCTGCCTTGGCCGTGGCGGCCGGCAAGCTCGCGACTCGCCATACGGGTGCCTATGCTGCCGTGCGGCGCCAGTTCTCGCTGCCGATCGCGCGCTTCGAGGGGGTCGAGGAAGTGCTCGGGAGAATTGGCGGCAATACACACCTGATGGATGCCGTGCGAACCGAGATCGCGCACCAGGAAGATCGGGGGGAATGTTCCTCGGTCGCCTCGGCGATTGCCAAACAGCAACTGACCGAGCGCATGCGGCAGGTCGTCAACGGCGCCATGGATGTCGGTGCCGGCGCGGCCATCTGCGTGGGTCCGCGCAACCAGGTGGCCCGCCTCTACCAGGCGGTGCCGATCGCGATCACGGTGGAAGGCGCCAACCTGCTGACGCGCAACATGATCATCTTCGGGCAGGGTTTGGTGCGTTGCCACCCCCATTTGCTGCGGGAGATGGAGTGCCTGCAGATGGAAGAAGGAGACGAGACGCTGGAAGCATTCGACCAAATCCTGCATCAGCACGCGGAAACCACTCTCCGCAGCGCTGCCCGCGCATTCGTGCTCGGGCTCAGCGGCGGGCGCTATCCGCTTCCGGACGCGCCTTTGGCTCCATACCGGTTCCTGGCTTGGCAGAGCGCGTGTTTTGCCTGGGTGGTCGATGTCCTGCTACTACGCTACGGAGGGATGCTCAAACGCCGCGAACGCCTGTCGGCGCGTCTGGCGGACATGTTTTCCGCTCAGTACATGGCCGTTTGCGTGATCCGCCATTTTCGGGCGCGAGGCAGTCGCTCGGAAGAGGTTGTGCTTCGCGACTGGGCGCTGATGGAATGTCGGCAGCACTTCCTGACGGCGTTGGATGAATTGATCCGCAACCTTGATAACTTCTGGCTGCGTGCCCTGCTGCGTGCTTCTACCCTGCCGCTAGGGCGCATGGGCCAGTTCCGAACCGACACGGCAGACAGCGCGGTCGCCCAACTGATCTCGGCACCGGAGCCGGAACGCGACCGCCTGTGCGAGGGAATTTTCCTGGGCGGGGGGCCAGACGACCCGGCCATCCGGCTGGAGCAGGGCTTGATCGAGACGAAAGAACTGGAGCCGGTCCGGCGTGCGTTGCGTCGCGCAGTGAAAGAAGGAAAGATTGCAACCGGCGAAAGCGGTGCCGACTTGGATCAGGCAATAGAGGCCGGGATCGTAACCGCCGAGCAGGTGGAGCAGTTGCGACAGGTCGAACGCCGGGTGGACGAAATCATCGCGGTGGATGCATTTGCGCCGGAGGATTGGGCGCGCGAGGCGCCGGTACTGCCTAAGGGCCCGCAGGATCGCGGAACGTGATGAGTCTTCAGGATCTGCCGAGACTCGCCGCAACCCGACGTCAGTCATGCCGCTGAACTACGGGCGCACAGTCTACGTCGTCGACGGTCGGCGCACGCCGATCCTCAAGGCATCCGGATCTCTGGGGCCGTTTTCCGCGAGTGATCTGGCGGTAGCCTGCAGCCGGGATCTTCTCTTGCGTTATCCGGAGGCCCGAGAGGGCCTGCAGGAACTGGTCTGGGGTTGCGTGATGCCCAGCGAATCCGAGGCAAACATCTCCCGGATAATCGGCCTTCGCCTGGGGTTGGACCTGAACGTGCCTGCACATACCGTCCAGCGCAACTGTGCATCCGGGATGCAGGCACTGGATGCGGCGGCGCAACGCATCGCGCAGGGTGCTTCGGACCTGGTCCTCGCCGGAGGCGTCGAGGCGATGAGTCGCGCGCCTGTACTTCTCGGACCGGAAGCCGTGTCCTGGCTCGGACGTTTCAGCCAGGCGCGAGGGCGTTGGGCTCGATTACGCGCGTTACTGGGATTCAGGCCCCGCATGTTGAGCCCGGTCAGCGCTCTCAAGTGCGGTTTGACCGATCCGATCGTTGATCTCAACATGGGTCAAACTGCGGAAGAGCTGGCCCACCGTTTTCGGATTTCCCGTCGGGCCATGGACACCTTTGCACTGGAAAGTCACGAACTTGCCGCACGGGCACAGGATGCGGGGGTTTTCGATGACGAGATCACTCCCCTGTACGACGGATCGACCGGCGAAGTCTACGTGCAGGATACGGGTGTGCGACGCGATTCTTCGCTAGATCAACTGGGCCGGTTGCGGCCGGCGTTCGATCCTCCGAACGGCAATGTGACGGCCGGCAACAGTGCGCAGATCAGCGATGGTGCGGCCGCGTTGCTGTTGGCCTCGGAAGAGGCAATCGAGAAGTACCGGCTTCCGATCCTCGGCATTCTGCACCACATTAATTGGGCCGCGCTGGATCCGGTCGTGATGGGGCTCGGACCGGTGCATGCGATGCGGGATCTGTTCGACCAGGCTGAGATCACGGTTGCTGAAATCGATTGCTTCGAAATCAACGAAGCATTTGCGGTGCAAGTCTTGGCATGCCTGTCGGCCTGGCAGGACGAAACCTACATGCGCGAAGTGTTGGGCCGGGCCGATTGCCTCGCGCCAATCGATAAGGAACGGCTCAATCCGCATGGCGGGGCGGTCGCGATCGGTCACCCGGTAGGCATGACGGGCGCACGGATCGTGCTGCATGTCCTCAAGCAACTGCAACGCATGAAGGGGCGGTTCGGTATCGCAAGCTTATGCATCGGCGGAGGGCAGGGCGGTGCCGCGCTGCTGGAGCACGTGTCATGAACAATTGGCGACACTGGCGGCTTGTGACGGGTGAAGGCGGCAACCTGGAACTGTATCTGGAGGTGGCCGACCGCTCGGTGAACGTGCTGCACAGTGGAGTGCTGGACGAATTGGAGGAAGTGCTGGAGTATTTGTATACCGAGTCTCCCCCGGGCGTTATTCTCGGCTCGGACCCTGAGCGGGCTTTTGCGATGGGTGCGGATGTGACCGAATTCACGAAACTGGAAGGTCGGAGCCAGGCCTTGGCGATGCTGCACCGGGGGCAGAAGCTGTTCGAGGACTGGGCGAACCTGGACTGCCCGACCATCGCCGCGATCCGCGGACACTGTCTGGGCGGCGGACTGGAGTTGGCGCTAGCCTGCGACTACCGGATCGCGGAAAGCAGCCCTCAGGTCCAGATCGGGCTGCCCGAAGTGCGGCTCGGCATCCACCCGGGATACGGGGGTTCCGTGCGACTGCCGGCTTTGGTCGGCGACATGAAGGCGTTGCGGATGATGGTGACCGGCAAGGCTGTATCTGGCACACAGGCTTTGAAGTTGAAATTGGTGGATGCGGTAGTGCCGCGACGCCAGTTGTATCCGACCGCACGGGAGATCCTCCGGAGCCGTCCCACCGGGCGCCGACTTTCATGGCGTGATCGGGTGCCCCGTGTGCCGGCCTTGCGCAACACGGTGGCATGGGCCTATGCCCGCGGCATAAGATCGGTCGCACCCAAGGAACACTATCCGGCTCCATACCGGTTGCTCAAGCATTGGCAGGGCATGAGCGAGGATTCCACTACGGCACTTGAATCCGAAGCGCAGTCCGTGGCAGATTTGTTCGAGACGCCGCAGTCGCGCCAGTTGACACGGGTATTCCTGCTTCGCCAGGAGCTCAATAGCCAAGCCTCGGACAGGGAGGGAGTCTCCAGCGTACATGTCGTCGGTGCCGGGGTGATGGGGGGAGACATCGCCATCTGGTGTGCCCTGAACGGATTGCGGGTCACGCTTCAGGACATGGGGTCGGAACAGATTGCCCCGGTCATCCGGCGTGCTCGCCGACTGCTTGATCGTCGCCCGGAAGATACGCGAGCCGTGCTGGATCGCCTGATTCCGGATCCTGAAGGGCACGGAGCCGAAGCGGCAGACCTTGTGATCGAGGCGATCTTCGAGAATCTCGGAGCCAAGCAGGAACTGTACCGCCGGTTGCAGTCCCGGATGCGCCCGGACGCCCTGCTCGCGAGCAACACATCGAGCTTGCCTCTCGAAAGGCTTGCGCAGACCTTGGATGATCCCTCCCGGCTGATCGGTATTCACTTCTTCAATCCCGTATCCAAGATGCCGCTGGTGGAGGTTATTTCCCACGATCCCGGGCAGCAGCCACTGATCGGTCGAGCCGCGGGCTTTGTCCGACGTATCCGGCGGGTGCCGCTGATCGTGAAATCCTCACCGGGATTCCTGGTCAACCGCGTACTCATGCCTTACCTTCTGGAGGCGGTCCGCCTCCGGGAAGAGGGGCTGCCGGTGGCCACCATCGATCATGTGGCGACGGCATTCGGTATGCCGATGGGCCCGTTGAAGTTGGCAGACATGGTGGGGCTTGATATCTGTCTTGCGGCCGGCTCGACCTTGGCCGAGGCCCAGGGGGTGGAAATCCCGAAGACCTTGACCGAAATAGTCGAAGCAGGCCATCTGGGGCGCAAGACTGGGCGGGGCTTCTATCGTTGGAAGAACGGGGAAGTCAAGCGCCTGCGTAGCAGAAAACCATCACGGGATTGCGAGGACCGGCTCATCCTCAGCATGGTGCGCGAAGCCGTGCATTGTCTGCATGAGGGCTTGGTGGAACGCGCGGACTGGATTGATGCGGGGCTGATCCTGGGGATTGGCTTTGCGCCTTTCACCGGAGGACCGCTGGCCTTGGTACGGCGGAGGAGCACAGAAGCGGTCTGCCGGCGTTTGGAAGAGCTTGAGAAACGTTGCGGGCCGAGATTTGCTCCCGGGCCGGGCTGGGATTCGGAGCACCTGCACAAAACGGTTTCATGAGCATTTTGGGCAAGGTTTCAGCCGGAAACACTTTGGGACAACTGTTCGAAGAACGAGTCGCGGCCACGCCGGACGCGGTGGCCTACGTCGAGTACAGCCATGTGCTGGGCAAATGGTTCAGGCACAGTTGGGAGTCGGTGCACGAACAGGTCGGTCGGGCCCAGTTTCTACTTCAGGCGCTCGGTCTCGAAGCGGGAGACCGAATCGGCATCATGGCACACGGCGGAACCTATTGGGTCACCCTGGATTTGGCCGCGGCCAGCCTCGGGATTGTGACCGTGCCCCTGTACCATCGGGACCGGGGAGGCAATGTCGTTTACGTGGCCGAACGCAGCCGCATGCGTGCGCTGTTTATCGGTGGGCACGCGCAGTGGCAGGAACTGGAAAATGAACGCGTCCGCATGCCCGGCGTCGAACATATCTTCAGTGCGATCAGAATCCCGGATACGGAAGTCAGGCCGTTTCCCCTGGAACTTTCCAACATCGCCCCATCGCTGTACCGGGTAACGCAGAACGATCCCGACTCTATCGCGACTATCGTGTTTACTTCGGGAACCACCGGCCGACCCAAGGGGGTGCAGCTGACTCATGCCAACATCCTGAGTAACGCCATCGCGGCGACTGCCGCGGTCCCGATCGGACCGGAAGACCGGTTGCTGTCTTTCCTGCCGCTGTCGCACATGTTCGAGCGGACGGTCGGCTACTACTCGCCCATGCTGCACGGATCCACGGTGGCGTTCGCCCGTTCCGTTGCCACCTTGCGTGAGGATCTCCGCCTGCAGCCGCCCACCATCATGGTGTCGGTGCCGCGCGTCTACGAAAAGATCTATCGAACCCTGACTTCGAGGCGGCCACTGAATAGCCCGGTCGGGCGGCTTCTGGTGTCCTTGGGTCGGCGGGCCGGCCGTGCAGGTCCTCTGTCCCTGTGGCGAGTTCTCGGCCTACTGCCGCGCCGCCTGATTGGGAAGAAGGTCCTTCAGGGTCTGGGCGGGCACCTGCGGATTGCCATCACTGGCGGTGCGGCGATGAATTCCTCGGTCGCGGATTTCTTCGCGGGAATTGGCCTGAAGGTATTGCAGGGCTATGGCTTGACGGAGACCTCTCCGGTGGTCAGCGTCAATCGAGAGGGCGACATCCGGCGTGGTTCGGTCGGTCCACCGATCAAGGATGTGGAGGTGAAATTGGCCGATGACCAGGAACTGCTGGTGAGAGGTCAAGGAGTCATGCAGGGCTATTTGGACAATCCCGAGGCGACGAAAGCAGCCATCGACCGCGAGGGATGGTTTCATACGGGCGACTTGGCCCGCATCGAGGACGGGCACATCTATATCGTGGGGCGCGCGAAAGAAATCATCGTGCTGTCCAACGGAGAGAAAGTTCCGCCGGAGGACCTGGAAAGCGCCTTGTGCAACGATCCCCGAATCAGTCAGGCCTGGGTTACCGGGGAGGGACGGCCATTCCTGTCGGCCGTAGTGGTGGTCGATGAGCCGGTGGACGAGGCTCAACTACTGGATACCGCGGGCGACTTGTTGCACAACTTCCCAGGGTACGCGCGAATCAAGCGCCTGCACATTGAAACCGAGCCGTGGAGCGAACGGGGCGGACTGATGACCGCGACGTTGAAGTTGCGGCGCCGTGCCCTTCATGAGAAATACGACGAGATCATCGCCACGTTTTACGAGTAACGTAGAACCTTCTACCCAATTCCGTTCGGTTCTTACTCGAACTTCTCGGGTGTCCAGCGCCAGCCCATTTTCGGAAGTGCTTCGACTACCTCGAAAGGCTGGATGTGCCGGAAACGGCGGCCGTATCGGTCGACGGTGACAGCTTCCAGCACGTGTGGACCGACGAGCAAGGATTTGGGCAAGTCGGCACGCCAGAGGTGACTGGATTTCCGGGTCAGCATCCAAGGCTTGAACGGACCCGGGGCGCCTTCCCAGGCAACTCCGCGCCAGGTCGTGAATCCGGCAGTCGCATTGCCGCCTTCCTCGCTCCGGACTGCGAGACGGGCATTGGTCGATTGCCGGGCCAAGGCAAGCGGGTCGGCGTATTCGGGCCCTTCGAGCCATTCCTCGCCTTCGCCCGGCTGGGTCCTCACGGCTTCAATCGTCTCGCCGCCGTCGATGGAGACGGAGACGGTGCTGCCCTTTGACCCGTTCCAGACATTGACCGCCACCCAACTGCCACCTTCGAGGTCGTCAAGCGTCAGCATGTTCATGTCGCCGAGATCCGCAATTGTGACCGGAGGGATAACGCTGGACGGGATCTCGTGGGTGTCGGCATAGAAGAACAAGGCCTCGGCCCATTCGCGGAACCGGGGGGTGTTGAAGGAGGCATGCATCTGTTCCTCCTTCGTGCCCCCGAAAGTCATGTAAGTGTCGGTATAGTCAACCCCGTCGAATTCAATCACGTAATAGCCGCGCGGTGCGCCGAGCCGCTGGGTCGCATGCGGGATGCCATGGTCGTTCAGATCACCAGCCCACCAGGAACCGGCGACGCTGCCGGTGATGATTTGGTGGAATGGCGCCGGACCCATCCCCGTGATTTCCTGCCAACCGTGGAAATGTTCGCCCGGCATGATCTGCTCGGTAGTGTGGGTGTGGCCGAATAGCCCCAGGGTCGGGCGGTCGCCGATAATCGCATAGAGATCAACCAGGTTATCGACTTGACGCTTCTGCGACGTCGCGTCGGTATAGCTCGCAAACGGGATGTGCGCATTCAGGACCAGCAGCTTGTCCTTTGACACATGGGCCAGGTCGTTGCGCAGCCAGGCAAGCTGGCGTTCGTGGATCACGCCGTTGTAGGCCGGTTTTCCGGCAGGGTCGCAGAAGGGGTGGTCGTCGACCCCGTTGCACGGGTAGCGCACATCGTCGAGGACGACGAAGTGGACTTGCCCGATATCGAAAGAATAGTACTCGGGGCCCCACTCGCGCCGAAAGGTGTCGAGGGAATGGGCATCGTCCGTAGCATCGAAATCCACGTCGTGATTGCCGGCGACGTAGTATTGGGGAACACCGCCGGTCGAGATGATTTTCTTGAAGCGCCCATAGAGGGACAAGTCGTCGCCCACGATGTCTCCCTCGAAGATCAGGCACTCGGTCGCGCTGTTGTCGCGGCTGGCAAGCATTTTGCCGACCGTGTCCCGGATATAGGAGACTTCCCGGTTCGTGTAGGCTTGAGTATCGCCGAACACCAGGCACTGGAAACGGTCTCCCACCGGATCTTCGATCAGGGGAAAGTTGATGGATTCCGGCAAGGGGCCGGTCGGGGCGATTCCACCGAAGCGCAGGTCGGGGGAACCCTTGATTTTGTGGATGTAGTTGAATTGGGGGACCAGGTCCGCGTTGACCGGGGGGGTGTAGCCCGAAGGCCTGGTGATGAAGAGATTCATGTCGTCGTAAGCCGGCAGCGTGTAGCTGCCGTCTTCGGCCGTCATGACGACTTCGCGGCCGTTGGAGACCATGGCACCAGCAATGCCAGTCTCGTCTGCATCGAGTTTCGAATTACGGTTGGCATCCAGGAACACGGTGCCGCGCGAGGAATCGGGAATAGTGTCACCGCGCACGACGTGAACCGAGCCGATGTAATCCGGATCTTTCGCGTGGGATCCGGTTGCAGCCAGGGCCAGAGTGACGGCTAGGACGAAAACGGAATGGTGCATGAATCAGTCTCCTGTGCGATCCAATCGGGGCAAAGTCTCAATTAGGATCAATCAACTGACCTTATTTAGAAAAACTAAAAAAAATTATTATGTTTCAAATAGATATGGAAGCCAGATAATTCAGAGAAGATGGAGTTTTCTGGCCTTACGGCTGGTCTCCGCGCTCAATCTGGGTCTGCGTCATGTCCCCGCTGGTATCGACGATGACTTCCCGGACGTCCGGCATCCGCGCCACGATGTAGGCCGCCATCATCGTTGCCAGTTCCTGGTTGTGGTTTTCCATCGCCGTCAGCAACCGGTCGGCGACGATCTGGCAGCGCTGGTGGGAATCCGGGCGGTCGACCCAGACCCGGGACATTTGCCAGCCCCGGTCCATGTCGGCATCCATACGGGCGAACATGCCGGCGGCCTCCTCGGGCATTCCGTCCGGAATCCGGATCGGATAGGAATGCTCGTTGATGGTGACGTTCAGGATCATGGTAATGGCTGGAGACGCGATGCCATACTAACACCCCCGGATGCTCACTTCTTGGCGCCGGGTTAAAATGAGAATCTCGTGATTAGCGCCGTCTCAGGCTTCCCACTTCTCCCAAATCCATTCCATGCCCCGCCGCAGATCTTCCCGGCGATCCACTCGTCAATCAGCCTCTTCCAAGCCGATCCACGGGCGCCTCTCCGCGCACCGCGACGGCTACGGCTTCGTCACACCGGACAGCGGAGGCGAAGACATTTTCCTGCCGCAAGCGCAGATGCACACCGCGATGCATGGCGACTACGTTTCGGTCTGGCCCGGCCAGCCAGGCTGGCGCGGGAAGACCAGCGGAATGTTCCACGAAGTTCTGGAGCGCAGCCACGAGACCGTGGTCGGACGACTCCAGAATGAGGGCGGACGCAAGTCGGTCATCGTCCCGGAAGACCCGCGCATCCAGCACGCTTTCGAGTCTACGAAGCACGTGAGCGCGAAGAACGGGGACATGGTGGTGGCCGACATCACGGTGTTCCCGCAGCAGGGCCATCCGGGCAAGGCCGAGATCAGCCGCGTACTCGGAGATCCGAAGCAGAATATGGATATCGATTTCGCCATTGCTTCGTTCAGTCTGCCGTACACTTGGGCACGCCGAGTCCGCAAGGAATTAGCCGGTCTGTCCGAGCTTGAGGACGAATCGCCGCGGCGGGATCTGACGGACCTGCCGTTCGTGACCATCGACGGCGCGGATGCCAAGGACTTCGACGATGCCGTCTGCGCGCGCAAGACCCGTTCCGGCTGGACGTTGTGGGTGGCGATCGCGGATGTTGCGCACTATGTCCGCCCGGGTAGCGCCTTGGATGCCGAGGCACGAAAGCGGGGAACCTCGGTTTATTTTCCGAACCGGGTCATCCCGATGCTGCCCCCGGAGTTGTCGGAAGACCTGTGCTCCCTGCGCCCGGACTTGGAGCGCAAGACGTTGGTCTGCGAAATGCGGCTCGGGCCCCGCGGAGGGATGCAATCGGCCCGGTTTTACCCGGCGCAGATCCGCTCGCGGGCACGGCTGACCTATTCGACCGTGGGACAGGCCGTGTTCAAGAGCCAGCCTGCTGCGCGCCGGCGTCTCGACGCTCATTTGCCTGCACTGGAGAGTCTGGCGACCCTGTATCGATTAGTCCACGCCCAGCGTGAACGTCGCGGCGCCTTGGATTTCAGCAGTACGGAATGCCGCTTCAAATTCGATGGCCAAGGCCAGGTCAAGAGCATCCACCCGGTCACCCGGCTCGAATCTCACCGGCTGATTGAGGAATTCATGATTTTGGCCAACGTGGCCGCGGCCGAACAACTGCACCAACACAAGCAGCATGGCCTTTACCGCATCCACGACCAACCCCAGCAAGAAAAGATCGAGACTCTACGCGCCCTGGTCGCGGGCCTTGGCCTGGAGTTTCCGTCAAGTAATCCCATCACCCCAAGCGATTGTGCCGACTTGCTTCGGCAGGTTCGAGGCACTGAATATCAAGCACTGGTCGAGCGGACCCTGCTGCGTACCCAGAGCCTCTCCGTTTACTCGCCCGACAATATCGGGCACTTTGGCCTGGCGCTGGAGCGCTACGCCCATTTCACCTCGCCCATACGGCGCTACCCGGATCTGGCCGTGCATCGGGCCATCCGCCGGACGCTGAAGGGAGGAAAGCAAATAGGATCATCCCCATCCCATGCTGAAATGACGGTTCTTGGAGAACATTGCTCCATGACGGAACGGCGGGCCGACGAGGCCGTGTGGGATGTTGAAGCAGCCTACAAATGCCGCCTTGCGGAGAAGCACTTGGGGAAACATTTCAGCGGAACCGTCAGCACGGTCACGCAGTTCGGGCTGTTCGTGGAGATGGATGGCCTGTATACGGAGGGCCTGCTCCATGTCCGGCAGTTGGGCGGGGACGAATATTTCTACGAACCGGGTCCTCAGATCCTGCAGGGAAAGCGCACCGAGGAGGCTTGGCAGGCGGGTGACCGCATTGAGGTGGTTATCCGGGAGGTCAACCACCGCGAACGCAGGATCGCACTGGCACGGCATTACGGGCACAGCCGGGGCCGAAAATGAGTGCGCCGGAACTGATTTATGGGCGTCATGCCGTACTGGCGGCCCTGCAGGCTCGCCCCGGGGACGTTCATGAACTTTGGCTGCAGAACGGGAAGGAAGATTCGCCGACCGATGCGCTGGTGACCCGTGCCCGGGAATTGCGCATCCCGGTTCAACGTGTCAACGCTGCCGTACTGCGTCAGCACACCCGGGATGCGGTGCATCAAGGTGTGGCGGCCCGGATTCGTCCCCAGGCTTCCAAGTCGGAGGCCGATCTGGCCACGCTACTGGAGAGAGAGCCTGAGTCTGCCCGCTTCCTCGTGTTGGATGGGGTGACCGACCCGCACAATCTTGGAGCCTGTCTGCGTGTTGCCGAGGCGGCAGGCGTTCGTGCCGTTATCGTGCCGGCCCGCCATCAGGCTCGCCTGACGGGCAGCGCGTTCAAGTCGGCTTCGGGTTCAGCCGAGCGGGTACCTCTGGTTCGAGTTTCCAATCTGGCGCGAAGCCTGGAGCAACTCAAACAGGCAGGGGTCTGGCTCTATGCGGCCGCTGCGGACTCGGGCTCGAATCTCTGGGAGACCACGTTCCGCCTGCCTTGGGCGATTGTCGTGGGCGGCGAGGGCGAAGGCATCCGTGCCCGCACGCGCGGCTTGTGCGATTTTTGCGTCGGAATCCCGATGCGGGGCGAAGTCGAGAGCCTCAATGTGGCCACTGCCTCCAGCGTACTGCTGTTCGAGGCCGACCGGCAATCGCGGGAGCGGCAGGAATCATGAAAGTCTTGGTAATCGGGGGAGGAGGCCGTGAGCATGCGTTGGCCTGGAAGCTCGCGCAGTCGGAGGATGCCGAGCAGGTTTTCGTGGCGCCGGGCAACGCAGGCACGGCGCGGGAGCCGGGGATCCGGAACGTGGCAATTGCCGCCACGGATACCGACGCCTTGTTGGATTTTGCAAAGTTGGAGGGCATCGACCTGACCGTGGTCGGGCCTGAAGATCCGCTGGCGGGTGGTCTGGTCGACCGGTTCGAGGTGGAAGGCTGCCGGGTGCTCGGACCCCGCAAGGAGGCGGCTCGGTTGGAAAGTTCCAAGGGGTTCAGCAAGGACTTCATGGCGCGCCACGGTATTCCCACGGCACGCTACGAACGCTTCACCGATTTTGATCAGGCCCGGCGTTACTTGACCGGGCAGGCGGCCCCGATCGTGGTCAAGGCCGATGGTTTGGCGGCCGGCAAGGGTGTCGTAGTGGCGACTTCCATTGCCGAAGCAGAGCAGGCGGCCTCGGCGATGCTACAGGAAGCACAGTTCAAGGAAGCCGGCCGCGCCATCGTGATCGAAGAGTTTTTGGAGGGACGGGAAGCCAGTTTCATCTGCTTGGTGGACGGGACGGATGTCATTCCACTGGCCACGTCGCAGGATCACAAGGCGCGCGACGAAGGCAACCGCGGCCCCAATACGGGCGGCATGGGCGCATACTCGCCGACGCCGCTGATTACGCCGGAACTGCACCGCCGCGTCCTTGAGGAAGTCATCCACCCCACGGTTCGTGGTTTGGCTTCGGAAGGGACACGATACCGGGGCTTTCTGTACGCCGGACTCATGCTGGACTCGGAGGGCAATCCGAAAGTGCTCGAATACAACTGCCGGTTCGGTGATCCCGAGACCCAACCGATCCTGTTTCGGTTGGATTCGGACCTATTGGACCTCTGTCTTGCTGCTACCGAAGGGCGCTTGGACAAAAGCGTTCCAGAATGGGATTCGCGCCCCACGTTGGGCGTCGTATTGGCGATCCGGGACTATCCAGGGAGCTATCCGAAGGGCGTTCCCATTACCGGACTCGACGAGGTGGAGGAGGAAGCCGGGGTGAAGGTCTTCCACGCAGGGACGACGACAGATAACGGGCAAGTGGTGACGAATGGCGGTAGAGTGCTATGCGTTTGCGCGAAAGAGGAAACCCTGGCCCTTGCCAAGGAACGGGCCTACCAGGCAGCGGAGAGGATCCGGTTCGAAGGTAAATTCTGCCGACGCGACATCGGCGCGGCTGTGCTGGCTTCAGGGAAAGGCGATTGATTGTCTGCTTTAGCGCTTCATAGCCTCGAAGAATTCGTCGTTGGTCTTAGTGGCCTGAAGCTTGCCGAGCAAGAACTCCATGGCTGCGATTTCATCCATGGAATGGATGAACTTGCGCAGTACCCAGATTTTCTGCAATTCGGCCGGTTCCATCAGCAACTCTTCGCGGCGGGTTCCGGAACGGTTGATGTTGATAGCCGGATAGACTCGTTTCTCGGCGATCCGCCGATCCAGATGGATTTCCAGGTTGCCGGTTCCCTTGAACTCCTCGTAGATCACTTCGTCCATCTTCGACCCGGTGTCGATCAGGGCGGTGGCGATGATGGTCAGGCTGCCGCCCTCCTCAATATTCCGGGCGGCGCCGAAGAAGCGTTTCGGCCGTTGCAGGGCGTTTGCGTCCACGCCCCCGGTCAGTACCTTGCCGGAAGAGGGGGCGACCGTGTTGTAGGCGCGGGCCAGACGCGTGATCGAGTCCAACAGGATCACAACATCACGCCGATGCTCCACTAGGCGGCGTGCTTTCTCGATTGCCATCTCGGACACTTGGACGTGCCGACTCGCGGCTTCATCGAAGGTGCTCGAAATCACGTCGCCTTGGACCATCCGCTCCATCTCGGTGACTTCTTCCGGGCGCTCATCGATCAGCAGCACAATCAGGTAGCACTCCGGTGAATTGGCGGTGATGCTCTGCGCAATGTTCTGCAGTAGGATGGTCTTGCCCGCCTTGGGCGGCGAGACGATCAGGCCACGTTGGCCCTTGCCGATTGGCGCAGTCAAGTCGATGATTCGGGCCGTGATATCTTCGGTACTGCCGTTGCCACGCTCGAGTTTCATGCACTGATCCGGGTGCAACGGGGTGAGGTTCTCGAACAGCGTTCTGTTCCGGGATTTTTCCGGGGGTTCGTAGTTGATTTCCGAGACCTTCAGGAGAGCGAAATAACGTTCACTTTCCTTGGGCGGGCGGATCTTCCCGGATACCGTGTCGCCGGAGCGTAAACCAAACCGGCGGATCTGGTTGGGGGAAACGTAGATGTCGTCGACGCCCGCTTGGTACGAGACGTCCGGGGAGCGCAGGAAGCCGAATCCTTCCTGCAGGATTTCCAGCACGCCTTCCCCGAAGATATCTTCTCCGTTTCGGGCATGGGACTTGAGCAGTTGGAAGATGAGGTCTTGCTTGCGTGCGCGAGAGGCGTTTTCGAGACCGGCCTGTTCGGCCATTTCAAGCAATTTTGTGATGGGGGTGCGTTTGAGTTCCGTGAGATTCATATTGATGTGGAAGGGTCGGTGAATGGATGATGTGGAGGTTATGGAAATCTAGTGCAGCGATCGCCGCACCGATAGGGGGAAAACTCCGCGTGCGGCAGGATTCCCTGGAATTGTCAGTGGTCGCAGGGCGAATGCCCTGCCCGAAAAGATACTCTAGTCTAGCACATTTGGTTGGCGGCGGCAGACGACTTCCCGCGAGGGAAGAGGCCTACAGGTGCTCTTCAATGAAGGCGGTCAACTGCGATTTGGACAATGCGCCGACTCGTTGCCCAGCCACTTCTCCGTTCTTGAACAGGATCAGGGTCGGAATCCCCCGGATGCCGTACTTCGGCGGAGTCTTCGGGTTTTCGTCCACGTTCAGTTTCGCCACCTTGAGGCGGTCCTTGTACAACTCAGCAAGTTCGTCGATGATCGGTGCGACCATCCGGCAGGGTCCGCACCATTCAGCCCAGAAATCCACCAGCACAGGTTCATCGCCGGAGAGAACTTCGCTGCCGAAATTCTCGTCGCCGACAGCCGTAATATTGGCGCTCAAAAAAACCCCCCTGATGTTGGTGTATTGTTTCGAAAAGCAGGTTAGTCGGAAAAGCCAACTGATTTACATTGTATCACTGCCATAGATCCTGATAATCCGTCGAAAGGTGGCATTTTGCGGGAAAAACCGCTATACGGGTCTTTTGGCTCTGCATCTCGGGTATAATTATCCGTTCCTTTTTCTTTCAGGTTTTGCAGGAATGGCGCGTATTACTGTCGAAGATTGTCTGGAACGGATTGATAACCGTTTTGACCTGGTGCTGGTGGCAGCCCGCCGTGCCCATATGCTCAAGAAAGGGGCATCTGAATTGCTGCCCTGGGACAACGACAAACCTGCCGTGCTTGCCTTGCGGGAAATCGCCGCTGGAAAAGTGACGCCCGACATCCTAGATCAGCCGATGCAGGAGCCGGATGACGAGATCGACCCTTCGGATCTGGAAGCCATCCACCAACAGGCAGCGGAAATGGTGGTCGAGGATGTTTCCGCGGCACATGACGACGATGAAGACTTCGATGACGAGTTCGATGTGGGTGAAGATGAAGATGCGGAGCTTTCTGCCAGCGCGGCATCATCGGAGGACCAAGGGGCTGAGGATGCGAAGGTTTCCGATGAGTCGAATCCAGGCGAAGAACCTGCGAAGGGAGCCTGACCCCTGCCTTTCTGAACCATGCCCGCGGCGATAGAATCGGTTCCCACGCCGGTTGACAGCCCCTCGCCGAACCCGGTTCGCTTCCACAGCCTCTGCGATCAACTCGACCAGTACCTGGAACTGGACCAAGTCCGGCGGGTCTACCGAGCGTATATATTCAGTGCCGAGCGGCACGCCGAGCAGTACCGGTTGTCCGGTGAGCCCTACATCACCCATCCCCTGTCAGTTGCCTGTACGTTAGCCAGCCTGCATCTGGACGCAGACACGATCGTTGCGGCCCTGCTGCACGATGTAATCGAGGACACACCGACTGCCCGCGACCAGATCCGGGAAGAGTTTGGCGAGGATGTGGCCCACCTGGTTGACGGGGTCAGCAAGCTGACGCACTTGGACGGAGTCTCGCGCAGCGAGGCGCAGGCGGCCAATTTCAGCAAGATGATGTTGGCGACGGTGCGCGACATCCGGGTGATGCTGGTCAAGCTGGCTGATCGCCTGCACAACATGCGCACGTTGGATGTATTGCCGAGAGAAAAGCAGCAACGAATCGCCCGCGAAACCCTTGAGGTCTATGTGCCGATCACGCGCCGCCTAGGGATGAATGCACTCTATCTGGAACTGGAGGAACGTGCCTTTAAAACGCTCTATCCGATGCGCAGCCGTGTCCTTGAGGAATCTATTCAGGCGCACCGGGGGCGCCAGCACGACCGAGTCGAGAAAGTTCGCGAGAACCTGACTCGGCATATTGAGGAGCGAGGGATCAACGCACAGATCGAAGGGCGGGAGAAAAGCGTCTACAGCGTTTATTGCAAGATGCGGGACAAGCACCTGTCGTTCAACGAGGTCTTCGATGTCTACGGGTTCCGGGTGATCGTGGATACGGCGGATCAGTGCTATCGGGTGCTGGGAGTCGTTCATAGCCTGTACAAGCCGCTCCCGGGCAAATTCAAGGATTACATCGCGATCCCGAAGGCCAACGGCTACCAGTCACTGCATACTGCCTTGCAGGGTCCGGACGCAGTGCCGCTGGAAATCCAGATCCGTACGCAGGAAATGGAACTGGTGGCCGAAGGAGGGGTCGCGGCGCACTGGAACTACAAGTCCGGCGCGAGCCTCTATTTGCCGGCACATGCCAAGACCTGGATGCAGAACATTCTGGACATCCGGCGTCTTGCTCCGGATTCCGTAGAGTTTCTGGAGCACGTCAAAGTGGACCTCTTCCCGCACGAGGTCTACGTGTTTACGCCGGCGGGCGACATTCTTCGCTTGCCGCAGGGCTCCACTGCGCTGGACTTCGCGTATGCGGTTCATTCCGGCGTGGGCAATGCCTGCGTCGGGGTCAAAATTGACCGCATCGCTTCCCCCCTGAGCACGGAACTGAGTAGCGGCCAGACGGTCGAGGTCCTGACCGCTTCGCACGGCAAACCTTCTCCGGCTTGGCTGGATTTTGTGGTGACTGCCAAGGCCCGCTCGTCCATCCGCCAGTACCTGAAAGGCCTGAAAGAGGAACAGGCGGAGGAACTGGGCCTGCGATTGCTGGACAAGGCGCTGGCTCGATCCGGGAAGGCCTTCACGGACCTGCCGGGCGAACAAGTGTCGAAAATACTGGAGGCCATGAAGGTGGAGAATGCACAGCAACTGTTTCGAGACATCGGGTTAGGCCGCCTGATGGCACCGATCGTAGCGCATCAATTGATGGGAGCGGAGACGTTACCCCGCAGCTCAACAAGTTGGTTGGACCGCATGCTGAGACGGAAGCAAGATCAGCCGGTCGCGTTGCAGGGCACGGAAGGCATGGCAGTCACGTTTGCCAAGTGCTGTCGGCCGATTCCAGGCGACACCGTCACTGGCATCGCGTCGGCCGGGCACGGGCTTGTCATCCACCAGAGCAACTGTCCAAACCTGAAGCGATTTCGAAAATCTCCAGAGCAGTGGATTCCCTGCGAATGGGCGGAAACAGTGGATGGAGAATATCCGGTCTCGATCCGGGTCTCCACCAAGAACCGCCGTGGACTCTTGGCCCGTATTGCCGCCGCCATTGCCGAGGAAGGCTGCAATATCGAGGGGGTCGACTTGGAAGAGGCGAAGGGATCCACCCATATCAACATGGGATTCATCCTGAACGTCCGCGACCGGATTCATCTGGCTGCGATTATCAAGGCGGTTCGGCGGCTGCCGGACGTGCGCAAGGTCGTACGCCTGTCGGGCTAAAGGTGAGTCGGAGAGGTTAGTAGTAGTAATTCGGGCAGGTCTGGCACATCAAACTTTACATAATCTAAAAGACTTTACATTTTCTAGATTTTTACATCTAAAATATATATTTATCAATTATTTATATAGTGCAAAAAATGGTCTGAAAAAACCGCCCATTTTTCCTTGCAATGAAGAAGGGGTTCAGTTACAACAGCACTTATTCTATTTCATCTACGGAGTGCTATCATTGTGACCCAAGCTCACCGAATCCCGGGGGAAGCCCTACCCGAACGCCCGACTGCATCTGCCCAGGCTTCCAAGGGTTTGGGCATCCGGGAATCCAGGCAACGCCCCATGTTCGACACCCTCCAAGTGGCCCGCGACCTGAAGAAAGGCGGATTTTCCGAGCCGCAGGCCGAGGCGGTGGTTTCTATATTCAGCGCGATCTTACAGAACATGGTGACAAAAGCCGATCTGGAGGCCGCTTTAAAGGACTTTCCAACGAAGGTCGAACTGGCTGCCCTTGAGACACGCCTGACGGTACGGATGCTGATGATGTCCGGCCTTATCGTGGGCGCGGTCGCCTTGATCGTAAAACTGTAAGCGTCTGAAGAAAATCGCGGATTAATTCTTGCGTATAATTTCGGCGCATCCGCCGTTTTCTTCGCACATGCCTGTCGAACCCGTCCACACGCCCGACGCGCCTGACGCTATCGGCACTTATTCCCAGGCGGTCCGCAGCGGGGATTGGGTGTTTCTGTCTGGTCAGATTCCCTTGGATCCCCAGACCATGCAAATGGTCGAAGGAGATATGCGGACGCAAATCCGCAGGGTGTTCGACAATCTCAGTGCGGTCGCCGGTGCCAGCGGCGGCAGTCTGGCGGATTGCATCAAGTTGACGGTATACCTGACCGACCTGAATCATTTCCCACTGGTCAACGAAGTGATGGCCGAGTATTTCTCAGAGCCGTATCCGGCGCGCGCAGCGGTGGGTGTGGCAGCGCTCCCGAAAGGCGCGGCGGTCGAGATGGATGCGATCCTGAATCTACGTGCCTGATACCGGCCCGGATGACCCGGACTGACTCACCCGCTTCCGATCCAGCAGAGGCGGCACTTCGCGCACTGCCCGGCGTTGGCCCCCGGGTGTGCGAGAAACTCGCCCGTTTGGGCATTTTCCGGATCGATCATCTGCTCCTGCATCTGCCTCGGGCCTACGAAGACCGAACCCGCGTGGTTTCCCTGGGCGCATTGCGTCCGAATGTCCGCTGCATGGTCGAGGGCATCGTGCAGGATGCTCGTGTGGAGTTCTACAGGGGGCGCAGGCTGCGGGTCAAGCTGGCTGATGATTCTTCCGGCATGCTGGAACTGTGTTTCATGCGCTTCAGCCCGTTTCAGCAGGAACAACTGGTTCCGGGCACGCGGGTGCGCTGCTTCGGAGAAGTCAAGCTATGGCGTCGCACATTCCGGATGTTTCACCCAGAATACGAACTTGTCACGCCCGACGCTTCTGGGCACACTGCTGCCAGCCTGACCCCGGTGTATCCGGCGACAGAGGGGCTCGCGCAGATTTCCTTGCGCAAGCTGATTCGCCGTGCACTGGAGTGGGCCGAAGCTCATCCGGCACAACTCGAGCATCCGGCTTGGGAAGACCTGTTCAGGAAGCAGGGCCTGCCTGGCTTTACCGAGGCGCTTCGCCGCCTCCACGAACCGGAGGTGGGACTGGATATGGAGACTCTGCTTTCGGAATCCGATCCGGCCCGGCAGCGGCTGATTGTGGAGGAACTGGCTGCATACCATTTGAGTTTCATCCGTCTGCGCAGCCGGGTCGAGCAGAAGCAAGCGGATTCGTTTCCTGGGGACGACGAATTAATCCGTCAATTCTTGGAACGCTTGCCTTTCCAACTGACCCAGGCACAGGAGCGGGTTATCGAAGAAATTCGACAGGACTTGACTCGCAGTCACCCCATGATGCGTCTGTTGCAGGGCGACGTGGGCTCCGGGAAGACCATCGTCGCGCTGGTTGCCGCCTTGTGTGTTACCGCCTCGGACGCACAAGTGGCGGTAATGGCTCCGACCGAGTTGTTGGCAGAGCAGCATTACCGAAGTTTTGGGGAGTGGCTGCTTCCGTTGAATATTCCGGTGGCGTTCCTGTCGAGCAGCCAGACGGGCAAGCAGAGAGCGGAGGAGAAGGCGCGCATTCGAAGCCACCAGGCCCGCATCGTGATTGGGACGCACGCCCTGATCCAGGAAGACGTAAGCTTCGACCGGTTGGGATTGCTGATCATCGACGAACAGCACCGGTTCGGGGTTCACCAGCGTCTTGCCTTGCGGCGCAAGGGCGAGGGGAAAGAAACGCATCCCCACCAACTGATCATGACGGCCACCCCGATCCCGCGCAGCTTGGCCATGACGTTTTATGCCGACCTCGACGCTTCGATCCTGGATGAGATGCCCCCGGGGCGAAAACCGGTCAAGACGGCTGTTATGGCGGAAGATCGGCGGGATGAACTGATGGAGCGGATTCGGGAGGCTTGCCGGGAAGGGCGGCAAGCATACTGGGTTTGTACGCTGGTGGAAGAATCCGAGGCGTTGCAATGCGAAGCCGCGGAAAGCACCTGGCAGAAGCTCTGTCAGGTATTACCTGAGCTTGAGGTGGGTCTGGTGCACGGACGGATGAAGGCGCCGGACAAGGACCGGGTCATGCAGCGTTTCAAAAGTGGAGAGGTTCAACTTCTGGTGGCAACTACGGTCATCGAGGTGGGCGTCGATGTCCCGAATGCTTCACTGATGGTAGTCGAGAATGCAGAGCGCCTGGGGCTTGCACAATTACACCAACTCCGCGGTCGGGTTGGGCGTAGTTCCGAGCAGAGCAGTTGTGTGTTGCTGTACAAGTCGCCGCTATCGGAAAATGCCCGAACCCGCATCCAGATTATGCGGGAGACGACCGACGGGTTTGAAATTGCGCAACGGGACCTGCACCTGCGCGGGCCGGGTCAATTGCTCGGAGTCCGTCAGGCCGGGGAAATGGTGTTCCGGGTGGCGGACCTTTCCCGAGATGAACAGCAACTGAAACGGGTGCAGCGGATCGCCCAAGACTTCATCCGGAAAGATCCGGAGGCGGTGGAACCCATCATGGAACGTTGGCTCGGGGATTCCCGGAGCCTGGGTTCAGTCTGATACTTTGGAACCTGACACCCTAGAACAGGCAGCAAGCCAATTCGAACTTGACATCTTGGTCGGTCTGGGCGGGTCGCTGGTCCAGATCGCCGTCCTCGCGGAACACGATGCTGAAAGAACGTTTTCCGATACTGATTTCCGGGTAGAAATCTGACTCCGCAGGCATCCGAATCCGGATCATCTGGTGGATCCGGCCGGGATCCAGTTCCTGTTCGAACCAACCATCCTTGGCAATTTCGGGGGCGAATGTGGCGCTGTTTCGGACCATTTCCAGTACGGTTCGTGCGATCTGGATAATCGGTGCGAATGGTTCGTACCATTGCTTCAACCGGGCAGCATGATCGGTTTGCTGACTGGCCAGCCAATTGTGGTACAGCGGAATATCGGTTTCGCTGGTACAGCCGGGCATGCGGATGCGCTGGCTGATCGTGTTGAGCATGTCGTGCTGAGTCAGATGCTGGTGCACCGGATACTGAAGGTTGTGCGCATCATTGCGCAGGTCCTGGTGCAACTCGATGATTTCTTTCAGGAGGTCCAGATCTGCATTATCGGACGAACTCAGCATTTCCAGCCAAGCCAGTCGCTGATCCAGCTCCCGGATCAATTCGATCTTGATGTTGTGTCGACTGATCAGGCTGACGAATTCCAGAAGAGTCGCGACCGTGGCTCGGGTCCCCCACAGCGAGGGCTGGGCATAGTGATACTCGAACTGTCGTGCCAGAAAGTCGATCCGCAAGAACGTGCGCATGCGTTCGTTGACGGCTTGCTCGTAGATTATGGTGGGGGAAGTTTCGTTCATGCCGCCATATATTTTTGGTGCAACTCGTCTACGGCCTCGGCCAAGGCGTCCATGCTCCCTGCATTCTCGATTACATCGTCGGCGTGTCGAAGACGCTCGTCCGCCGACAATTGAGTTGCCAGGATGGCATCGGCCTGCTTATTATCCATTTTCGGGAAGCGCTCCCGCAGCCGCTGACGCTGCAGGTCCTCGGGACAATTCACGACCAGAATTCGATCCATGTCGTCCTGCCAACCGGCCTCGATCAGCAAGGGGATTGTTGCGATGGCATAAGGTTTTTTTTGCCGTGTAAACCAATTGCGGATGGCGGTCCGCACAGGGGGATGCAACAAGACTTCAAGATCACGGCGCAGGGCCGAATCGAGGAAAAGGCGTGTACGCAGCAGCGTTCGGTTCAAGCTGCCATCGCTTTCCAGCACTTCCGCGCCGGCTCGCTCGACGACGGCTTCGAGGAATGGACCGCCCGGGACCGTCAGTTCGCGCACCACCTCGTCGGCATCGATGACCGGGGCGCCTCGTTCTTCGAAGTACCGGGCGGCCTGAGACTTGCCGCAAGCGATACCTCCTGTCATGCCGATCTTGATCACGTGCTCTTCCTCAAAATCCAGCCTAACCAATTAGTGATCGGGCGGAATCCCGCCAGATTAAAAATCCGAACAATGTCAATGCCAAGGCCGGGCCGAAAGGCAGGGCACGTTCGGTGTGATTCCGCATCCGTCGGGCGAGCCACAACAGGAGCGTCAGTATTGAAGCGGCAAAAGCGACCCAGGGCAACATCATCCAGCCCAGCCAGGCCCCGCATACGGCAAACATCTTGAAGTCACCATAACCCATGCCGGGCTCTTTCCTCAAGAAGTAGAACAGGTGGTTCAGCAGCCACAACGACAGATAGCCAGCGACGGCTCCGATGACTGCCTCATGCAACGGCACAAATAACCCGGATGTATTCACCAGCAGTCCCAGCCATAGGAGCGGGTAGATAAGCAAGTCTGGCAATAGTTGCGTCTGCCAGTCGATGAGGGCAAGCGCCAGAAGCCCCCAGCCCAGTACGGCGTAAGCACTAGCCTCAAGCAGACTGTCCGTGCTTGCGGTTACGCCGACAGCAAGCAATCCTGCTGTTAGTTCCAGGACGGGGTATCGTAAAGAAATGGAGGTTCTGCAGAAGGCGCAACGACCCCGCAGGGCGAGATAGCTGAAAATCGGAATCAGGTGACGTAAGCGGATTGTTTGGCAGCAATGGGGGCAGCGTGAACGTGGAAACCACAGAGTCAATTCGGGGTCCTCCCCACGCGCCATGGCGGGGAGGCGGTGTACCAGCACGTTCAGAAAACTGCCTACGGCAGTTCCGGCCACGAATGCGGTGCAGAGCCAGAAAATCTCGGAATGCGGCATTGATGTGACCGGATACTCGTAGTGTATTGTAGGGGGTTGAGTGGATTGCGATTGCTCCGCGAGGAGAGTAGAGCAGTGAAGGTTTCACATCACCGGAAATCGGGGACCTGTGCCCGAGGGAGAGGCCTTTTCCGTCCTGCAATTCCGGGAGAATTTTTGCCGTTGTTTTTTGGCGCAGTGCTCATGCTCGCGGGAGATGTTTTCGCATCAGAAATTTCAGCAGCAGAGTCGGACGACATGGCGTATGAGGTAGAGGTGCTGCAAGAAGGGTTGGAATATCCTTGGAGTTTGGTGCAGTTGCCGGACGGTTCCGTGCTGGTTACGGAAAAGTCCGGACGCCTGTTGCACCTGAGTGCCGATTTTTCAAGCCGCCACTCTATCGAAGGCGTGCCGAAAGTGGACTGGGTCGGGCAAGGGGGGCTTCTGGATGTGGTTTTGCACCCAGAATACGGGCAAGCGGATAATCGTTGGATCTATCTCAGTTATAGCAAAGTCTGTGCGACGGGTTTCACCACGGTGCTGAGCCGCTATCGCCTGCAGGATCATCGTCTTGAGGATGGCCAGTTGCTGTTCGAAGCGCATCCATGCGGAGGGTTGACTTGGCATTTTGCAGGCCGGCTGGCATTCGATGCCGATGGATACCTGTTTCTGACCGTGGGAGACCGAGGTGAGCGCGAGAATGCGCAAGAACTGAGCAGCCATTGGGGAAAATTGATTCGCCTGCATGCGGATGGGCGGATTCCAGAGGACAATCCGTTTGTCGGGGATGCCGATGCCCTGCCGGAGGTGTACTCTTATGGTCACCGCAATCCACAGGGATTAGCGTGGAATCCTTTCGACGGCAAACTCTGGTTACACGAGCATGGGCCCAAGGGCGGGGATGAATTAAACCGGATTCGGGCGGGAGCCAACTACGGTTGGCCCCGGGTGACGCATGGACGCGAGTACACCGGTGGGGTCATCAGCGAACAGACGCACGCGCCGGGTATCGAACCACCTATGTGGCACTGGACGCCGTCGATTGCCCCTTCGGGGTTTGCGATCTACGACGGGGAACCTTTCGCCAAATGGCGCGGACACTTGCTGGCCGGTGCGCTGAAGTTCCGCAGTGTATACCGAATGCAACTGGAACAGGAAGGTGGGGTGCATGAGCAGGTTCTACCGGAGCCTCAAGGCCATCGAATTCGCGACATTCGAGTGTTGGAGGACGGCCTGATTTACTTGCTGACGGACGATGCGGACGGGCAACTGCTGCGATTGGTTCCAGCGACATACAATTAATTGGCGTATTCTGCAAATTTTTATGGCTAGCCTTCCACCCGCCCGACTTGTCCAGTTCAACCCGCTGGTCGGCGATATTGATGGCAACCGGGCCCGCATCCAAGCATGGCTGGAAACTCAGGAAGAACCTTCGATCTGGGTTTTTCCGGAACTTGCGTTGTGTGGCTATCCTCCAGAAGATCTACTGCTGCGGGATGATTTCATCGACCAGGTCGCTGTTGCTCTAGAAGAGTTGGCGCATCAAGTTGGCGAACACTGGGTGATCGTTGGGGCTCCGGTACGCGAAAACGGTGCTCTGTACAACGCGGCCTGCATGCTGCATCAGGGCCGACATGTGGGTTTTGCGTGCAAGAAGCTCTTGCCGCACTACGATGTCTTTGACGAGCAGCGCTACTTTGTTCCGGGATCGAAGCCTTTCATCATCGAGGCCGGGCGACGGCTGGGGTTGCTGATCTGCGAGGATTTGTGGCAGCCGGAACCGGCTTCAGACCTGGCGGCAGCCGGGGCCGAAGTCCTAGTCTGCCTGAACGCTTCCCCGTTCGACCTCCACAAGGCGTCCAAGCGCCTGGAAGTCGCGCGCGCGCGCGTACTGGAAACCGGTTGCCCGGTCTGGTACGTCAACCAGGTCGGCGGGCAGGACGAGTTGGTTTTCGATGGTGCGAGTTTTGTGCTGGATGCTTCCGGGCAGCGGGTCGCGCAGCTTCCTTCGTTCGTCGAGGCCGAACTGGAACTGACGCCCGAAGATTCGGACTGGATCAGTTCCCGGCAGGATGTCGAAGATCTGGATGAGGATGCGACCCTATACCAGGCACTGGTATTGGGCGTGCGCGACTATGTGAACAAACACCGTGCTCCCGGTGCGCTGGTGGGTTTGTCTGGCGGAATCGATTCGGCCTTGACGCTGGTCATTGCGGCAGATGCCTTGGGAGCGGAACAGTTGGAGGCGGTGCTGATGCCCTCGCGGTACACGTCGGAAGCCAGCATTGAGGACGCTATGCTGTTGTGCGAGCGCTTAGGCGTTTCATTTCTGAACCTGTCAATTGAACCCGCATTCCAGTCCATGCTTGAAACCTTGGGACCAAAAGCCGAACAGGACGACCTGGTTTGTCAGAACTTGCAGGCACGTATTCGCGGCCTGCTGCTGATGGCCCGCTCGAACCACAACGGCAAACTACTACTGACAACTGGGAACAAAAGCGAGATGGCAGTCGGTTATGCGACCCTGTACGGTGATATGGCAGGGGGGTTTGCGCCACTTAAAGATATCTTCAAGACCCGGGTCTACCAGTTGGCCCGCCACCGTAATCGCGATCAGGAAATCATTCCGGAGCGGATCCTGACTCGGCCGCCGTCAGCGGAACTGAAGCCGGATCAGAAAGACTCTGATTCACTCCCGGACTACGCCGTGCTGGACGCCGTGCTGCGCCTGTTCATTGAGGAAGATCGCTCGCCTTCGGAGATTATTGCGCAGGGATTTGATTCTGACCTCGTCCGCGATGTGGTTGCCCGGGTGCTCAAGAGTGAGTACAAACGTCGACAGGCGCCGCCGGGAGTGAAAACGACAGAGCGGGCATTTGGAAGGGACCGGCGTTACCCGATCACGTCCGGGTATAAAGCCTGATTAGTTTGAATCAGTTCGATGGTGCCGGGGTCGGTGTGCTTTCTTCCGCCGGCGTTTCAGGAGTTTCTGAACTGACGACAGGTTCTGGGGTGTCGCCTGGGGCACTTGGCAATTCCTTGTCGTCCGACAGGCTGAGTAGTTGCCGCAACTGGTACCAGAGATCCTCGGAATCGATATCCGAAGTTGGGATATGGCCACTTGGGACTTCACTGACTACGACTTTGTCCGGTTCATGCGAAGCGACGAACTCCTCGGCCTCACCAAGGTTGAGTGCAACTCTCTGATATTTGCCGCTGAAGTCGGGCGGCGGGAATTCCTCGATGTCAAACCCGACCATAATGGCGGCACTGTCAACCGTATCGCTGAGCCACTCGCCCGTTTCCGACAGCCAGGTCGGTTCTTTTTCCTCGGCTGCCTTGCGGGCTTCATAGCCCGGGAAGTTGAGATCCCGAACGCTTCGTACGTCATCCGCAAGTTGGTGCATCTCCATGTGCCGGTATCCCTGTTCCAAGTACCACAACATGTCATCCATATTTGGCGCACCGTGATAGCGAGCTAATGCCTGTTTGCTCCGGTTGACAACCGCAACATAGGCTTTGCGGCGCAGATAGAAATCCGCGACGTGCAATTCATAACGCGCCAGCAGGTTGCGAAGAAAGATAGTGTGCTGGCGAGCGTCTACCGCGTATCGCGATTCTGGGTACTTCGTTACAACCAACGAGAAATTCGTGAACGCGAGCAGCCACGGAGTCGGGTCCTTGTTATGCCGGATGTAGGGAAGAACGTAGTGCAGCAGGGTTCGACCATAATCCAGATAGATGACGCCGCGCATGTAATGCGCGTAGGCGATATGCGTGTGTAGCGGATTCTGTTCAATGAAGCGATCCAGCACGACGATGGCCTCGGTGTACTCTTCTTGCCGATATTGCGAATACGCCATTTCCAGCAAACCCTGCTGGGCATAGGGGTCGAAGGGATACCCGGATTCCAGGTACTCGAAAGTTTCGATTGCCTTGGTGAAATCGCTTCCGCGGCGGTAGGAGAGACCCATGGCGTACAACTGTGCCGCGGTTTTACCTTCGTATTCGGTTTCTGGAGCATCCGGCAATAGCCCGCAACCGGTCACCATCAGTGACGACGCGAGCAAAAAAACAGCGGATAAAAGACGCATCACAAAGGATCGGGAGTGCCCTCGGAATTATATATCGTGGTGATAGTATGGGCTTTTTTATGTGAGTTGGATTAGGCAATTGGACGGTTTGCCGTTGGTTCGGGAAGTGCCGGAGGACTTGGTCGGAAAGCGCTTGGACGTTGCGTTGGCGCAGATGCTCGAACAGTTTTCCCGCCGACAACTTCAAGATTGGATTCGGGCAGGGCACGTATTGATAGAAGGAGAAACCGCTCGCCCCCGAGATCCGGTGCAGGGTTGCGAACGAATCGAGGTCTGGCCGCAGGCTCCTGCATCCTCACAGTGCGAACCACAAGACCTGCCCTTGGCTGTTGTTTATGCTGATGAAGACCTGATTATCTTGAACAAGGCGGCCGGACAAGTCATGCACCCGGCTCCCGGGCATCCGGACGGGACAGTCCAGAACGCTCTCCTGTACCGCTTTCCAGCCACTGCCAAAGTGCCGCGAGCGGGGATTGTGCATCGACTGGACCGGGACACGACCGGACTTGTGGCAGTAGCACATAATCCGGAATCCTGCACGGCATTGACCCGACAACTTCAGGCACGTGAAATCCGACGACGGTATCAGGCCTTGGTCCAAGGCGATTTGGTCGCAGGCGGAACCATTGAGGAGCCGATCGGACGGCACCCTCGTCAACGCCAGCGCATGTGTGTACGCGCGGGCGGCAGAGAGGCCATAACGCATTATCGAGTGCGTCGAAAATTCAGTGGTTTGACTCTTCTTGATATTCAGCTTGAGACCGGACGCACGCACCAGATTCGGGTGCATCTGGCTCATCTGGGGTACCCGGTAGTCGGGGATCCCGTTTATGGCGGCCGTGCGCGGAGTCCGGCTGGCGCGTCCGCTTCCGTGCGCGACGCAGTACGGGGGTTCGGACGACAGGCGTTGCATGCCTGCAGCCTTCAACTCCAGCATCCGTCCCATGGGACTCTATACGACTGGAAAGCTGATTTGCCTGAGGATTTTCAGGGCCTGCTGGCGGAACTGGGAAAAGACCATGACTGAATTGGAGTTCATCTATCCTGATTGGCCGGTCCCCGGTCACGTGCGGGCGGCCGCAAGCACCCGAGTCGGGGGCATCAGCCGTGGTGCTTATGCTGGACTGAATCTGGCCGCACATGTGGGCGATCGACCCGAAGATGTTGCAGAAAATCGAAGAATCTTGATGCAGGCCCTTCAACTGCCAAGCGAACCCTATTGGTTGGATCAGCAACATGGTGCAGGAGTTCGGGAGGCGCAGACCATGCCCGAAACTGCTCCGGCGGATGCAAGTCACACGACATCTGTGGGGCCGGTTTGCGTCGTGCAGACGGCAGATTGCCTGCCGGTCCTATTGTGCTCCCGCAAGGGGGACTGGGTGGCTGCTGCACATGCTGGCTGGAAGGGTATCGCCGCGAATGTCTTAGAAGCAACGGTTCGTGCCTATCCTGGATCACCAGCGGATCTCTTGGCATGGCTGGGTCCGGTCATTAGCGCAGAATTCTACGAAGTGGATAAACCGGTGAGGAAGGCGTTGGGCAAAGGACTTTCATCGGTAGCATTGCGTCCGTCCAATCAGGCGGGGCACTGGTTGTTGGATCTGGCTTCTGCTGCTGCATGGCAACTGGAGCAGGCTGGGGTTGCGGACTGTTTCGGTGGGAATTGGTGCACTTTTCAGGACGAACAGCTTTTTTATTCGCACCGCCGAGACCGAACAACTGGTCGCATGGCGACCTTGATCTGGTTGGAAAGGTGCTGATTTTCCGCGCAGGGTCGAACTCGGAGGCTAAAAGAGAAGAAATAGGCAAATTCAAGGCAGACTAACCAGTAAATTCGGCTATAAATATTTGATTTATAAAGAGAAAAAATGGTCTAAAAAATCCGACCATTTTTTGTTTACTTTTCAGAGGTTTTGGGATAGAACCGAACTCTTCGCAATTCTTCTCAGGAGGAACCGATGAGTTTTGAAAAAATATCCGGCGTGCGTCGGTGGATGTGGCTGGTAGGTGGACTGCTTCTTCTGCTATCGGCGGCATCCATCTACGGTGTGGCGCGAGATCCCGGTGAAACTCTTTCATTTCCTAGTCTAGGTGTTAATTCAGCGCACCCGGAAGAGTTTGTCCCCGAAATTAATGTAGAGCAGTTGTCGGAATCCTTGGCGCAGGCCTTGAACCGACATCTCGATAAACGGGTTCGTCACACCCTTGAGGAACTGAAGGAAAGTCGATTCGCGCAGACACAGTTGATCGAAGAATGGAAGGAAAGGTTGGACGTCAAGATCGAAATGCAAGCTTCGAAGTTGGCGGATCTGGATCAAAAATTGGATTCGATCAAATACGAGATAAACCAATTGCTGAATACTCTCGAAGATGAAGCACTTGAGCCTTCCATGGAGCCGACATTTGTTTTTCGTGGGATTGAGATATGGCACGGCCAGATCTATGCATTGCTTGAGTATGAAGGACGCATTGTGCCGGTGCGGGAAGGGGAATCGCGGTTGGGGTGGAGAATCCACGTCATTGATCGCGACAGCCAGAAATTGCATGTCGGCGACGGCATGAAGGAATACGTTTTGGAGGTGCAATGATGAATGGGGTATGGCATTGGAGGGTCGCGTGGCTGATCGTGCCCGCGGTTTTGGCCGGAGCCATCGCCTCTCTGGTTTATGGCGTCCAGGCGGCACGCGAGGAATCAAGCCGGTGGCAGGAGACCGAACTGCATGCGTCCCGTTGGTTGGGGTTGAGCGAGGAGGAATGGCGACGATATCAGACGCGGCGCGCCTTGGTCGGCAAGCCGTTGGCCGAAATGACTCCCTACGAAGTTTTGGGCATTTACGCGGACGACCCGGAGCAACGGCGGAGGTTCGCGAGAGAAAATGCCCGCTTCATGCTCGACTTTTACCGGCGAACGATGGAGTTTGAAAAACTTTATCGCCAAGAATTGGCTAGGTTTTCGGATAGACAAAAGCCATAAACTTTACATTTCGTGATTTTTTATAAAGAAATATATTTATTATCAGTCCTTTAAGTGGCAAAAAAAATGGTCTAAAAATTCCGACCATTTTTCCTTGCTTTTTAGAAACAGGTATTGGAGACTGCGTGGGCGGTGTAACCCCAAGGATGGGGGCCGTAGGGTCGCCCCTGCCTTGGGCGGCCCTTTCCCGCCCAGGAGGTGGTGAATGAAACATGCTGAATGGCTGATTGGCACGACCGCAGCACTGCTGGTGACAGGGTGTGAGATGCTGCATCACACGGTCCCGGTTTCGCAGTTTCGGGAATCAAGCGGCACTCCAAGCTCTAGACCGATCAACCATTCGGCATTTTCGATGTCAACCCCCGATTATTTGGTTCGTCCGGATACCGGCGAACGACAAGTACTTGGGCAGTTGTTGCACGAATTGCAACTGGTCCGGCACTTGATTGATGACGCCTACGCCCGCCGTGACGAGCGTGCCAGGGTACGGGTGGACTATGCGCGCTTGGCCGACGAATTCGATCGGATCGTAACAGGTTTACGGCGAACCCTGACAGTCACCGAGACGGCTCCGCGCGACCGCTTCGACATTACCGGAGACTACCAGCTTTATGAGTAATTCCATGCTGAGCCAGTTCGAGGTTACTTCCGGCATTTCAGGCGAAACGTTGGCGGAGGTGACAGCTGCCGCCTGTCTGTTGGTCGTAACCCTCTGGGTTTCCTGGGTGGCTCTCTCCAGTCTGCGGCAATTGCGCGATGAAATCATAGCGGTTGGAGATGTCGCGTCCCGAATCCTTTGGGGGGGTCTGGTGTTCTGCATGGTCGTCGCCCTGATCGCTTTTGTGGAGTGAACTCATGAAAAAGCTTGGTTTTCTTTTGGTCTGCGCCTTGGCGTCCTATCCGAATCTGGGTACGGCTGTCAACACGCTGGACCTGCCTGTTTTCGACGGTGTCGCTGCCGATGCGACCGATCCTTTCTCATTCATCAAGTCCGTTGCAATCACGGGCACGGCCCTGGTGTTCGGCTTCCTGGTTGTCGGCGCATTTCTCGGCTACGGCGGCGGGCTGATTGCGAAGCTCAACCAAGCGCGAGTCAAGGGAGACTGGGGCAGCCTCGGGATTTACCTGGGAACCGGTCTGTTGGTGGTGATCATCATCGCCCTGATGGGCTATATGGGCGGACAGATCTTGTCCGATTTCGAGTGACGCGACCGGCCTCGTCCCTCGGTTTCGAGCCGCCCATGTTCCGGGGGCTTAGCGGCACTGAACTGACCGCAACAATCGGGTTGTCGATGATTCCGGGCATGGTAGTGGCGGGTCTACTCTGCTTGTGGATCGGTTCTCTGCTATGGATTCTTCCGGTACTGGTGCTGAATGCTTTTGCCACGGTTCTGTTTGCCGGCACGGTGCTGCGACACCTTAAGCAAAATCGCCCAGCTAATTGGTACTTGCAACGCTTGGCACGCCACTGCGGGCAACGGGCAGACATCATTTGGCGAGAAGGACCCTGGAGGATAGAACGGTGATAGCCCGCAGTTTCCGCGATGAGGAATTGAACCGCCGTCAGTATGTCCGGGCGTTGCAGGCCGGGCTCATATTTCTGGCCGTGTCCCAACTGGTGGCATATGCCGGATGGTGGCATGCTTCTGGGACGCAGCGCCTGAGCTTGCCGCCCCAGTTACGTTATGGCACGACTATTCAGAGCGGAGAGATCCAGCCGTGGGAAGTGTATGTGTTCGCCGGATACATTCACCAGCAGATCAACAACTGGACCGACAACGGTGCCCTTGACAACCTGAAAAACATCCAGCGTTTGTCAGCGTTTCTCAGCCCAGACTATCGCTATTGGCTGACGCGGGAACATCAGCGTCACGAAGCCCAGTTTCGAAACCGGCAGCGCAGCGTCAGTCCGGTGCCGGGAAGTTACGGCAACGCATCCGTGCAACCAATCGGCAAAGATACTTGGCAGGTTGTTCTCGATGTCCGCTTGAGAGACTATCTGGAGAGTCAGCTCTACAAGGACATAGATGTCCGCTACTTCTTGGAAGTCGTATTGCTGGATTCCGACCCTGAAACCAACGAATGGGGTCTGGTCCTCAACCGGCAGCACCGCCCTCCGGAGCGTTTGCGCTCCCACTTGTCCACCCTCGAATGAAACAACTTCTTGCACTGTCGCTGTGGCTGGTGTCGCTGCCGGCCCTAGGGGTGTCTTCCCTGGTTTACGTCGGCGACCCACTTCCGGTGCTGCTGCCGGTCGGGAAAGAACGGCGGATTGAGATCGAGGGTGCACGGGAAGTTCGTGTCGGGCTGTCCGAGTCGCTGAGAAAGCGCCTGGGCGTTGAAAGTGCAGGCCCCCATGTCTGGCTAACCGCCCAGGACACCCTGTTTCCGCAGCGCGTGTACCTTGAGACTGAAACCGGATTGCTGGTGTTGGTCATCCGGACCGACCCGCGAGCATCGGCGGAACCGTTGAGCATCGCGGTTGATTTAAGCGGTTCCCAAAATTCGCCTGTGCCGCCGTCCGAGAAGTCGCCCAATTACGTGGATCTGGCGCGTTACGCCATTCAAGCGCTGTACGCGCCAGACCACCGCGAGGAGCCGATTCGTGGGATCAGGCGGACCCCGGTCGATGAACAGCCCGTCGCCTTGTTCCGTTGCCGGGACGCCTATCCCTCTGCATGCGGGGGCGCGGTTGAGTCCGTTCCCCATACCGCATGGGAAGCGCAGCCCTATTACGTGACCGCGGTCACGATCCGGAATCGCCTGTCCGAACCTTTAGAGCTTGACCCTCGCGACATCCGCGGCCGGTTCGTGGCGTCTACTATCGTGCATCCCTATCTCGAAGCGGCCGGAAGTCTCCGGGATGCCACCACGGTCGTATTGATTTCCCGTATTCCATTCGGACAGGCTCAATGAATACGCGCCGTTCGTTGTTCGCATTGTTGGCAGGAGTGGCCCTGTTGCTGCTGCTGTCGGTGACATTCTTGTCTACTTCCCCGCCCCCCGACGAATCAGAGAACCCGGTTTCCGCCAGCCGGGAACTGGATGAGGCTGCCGAGGAAGTCCGTGCTGTGGCGACCAGCATGCGCCGCTTGGAGCAGAAGATATTGGATCAGGCGGTGCAGATTCGCGAACTTGGCGAATCGTTTGCCCAGATGGGTCACCGCGTCGAGCAGTTGAAGCAGTATCAGCGGAGGCAGGAGGAAAGCTTGGCGGTCGTGCCGCCTCGCTCCCTGCCGGACGATTCGGCGCAGGGCGGCAAGGCGTTTAATCTGGACACCTTGACTCACGACCTTCCGGCTGGCCTGGCAACTGATTTCGCGGAAATCCCGACCGCCCAGTCCCTAGTTTGGGTGGAGCCGGTCGATGGTGGGGGAGCATTGCGCCAGAACCTGGAAGCGGTGTCGACTGATTTGGCTGCAAGTGCCGGGGCTGGCGAATCTCCAAGATTCTACATTCCGCCCGCCATCCTCTCCGGGTTGTCCCTGACGGCTCTGGTAGGACGCATTCCGCGTGGGGGAACGGTACAGGATCCGTGGCCATTTGTGGCAGTCAGCAAAAACGACAACCTGACGGCGAACGGCATGCGTCTCCCCGGATTGCGGGGCATCCTGTGGCGGGGCGTCGTGCGCGGTGACGCAGTGCTGTCCTGCGCGAGCGCATCTGTCCGCAGTCTGGTGTACGTGTTCGACGACGGCACATTCCATGTGGCGAAAGCACCGGAGCAGGAAGGTTTCGGCTATCTCGCTGACAAGTTCGGCAATCCGTGTCTGCAGGGAGAGATTCACACCACCGCCCCTGAGAGCATGGGGACGCATCTACTGGCCAGTGTCCTGGCTGGCATGGGGGGAGCCTTCGCTGAGTCGCAGGTGCGGCGCAGCGCTTCCGCGGGGACCGAGACAGCCCATGTGGAGGGAGATGCGTTCAGCTACCTGCTTGGCGAGACAGTGCAGGGCGCGGCCTCGACCTACGGGGATTACCTGCTGCGATTCGCCAACGACACCTGGGACGCGGTCGTCGTGCCGGCAGGGCGCGAAGTGGACATCCATGTCACGGATGCGATTCCAATCATTCACTCTCCCACCCGGAGGATTTATGACGAACCGGTTCCCTTTTCGGCCGTGGCTCTTGGCAGTTTGGATTAGTGCTTGCGCCTCTCCGGTCGAACTCCCGGAAGCCGACGGCACGGTGCGCGAATGGTACCGGCAAGCCATGCTGTCTGGAGTTCCGGTCCCAGCGGTCCGCCCGATGCCAGCCGGCTTGGCGAGACGCGATTCCTTCACGGCGGAGATGGATCGGCAGTTGCGCCGTGACTTCAAGGTGCTGGCCAACCCGAGGCTGGTCCTGTATGTCTATCCGCATCTCACGGCCGCCGGGACCCCGATCCCCGGCTATGCCACTTGGTTTCACGTATTCGAACGCGGCCCCGTCTTGGAAGTCGTGCGCTGAACTTTTCCCGAAATATAACGAATACAGGACATGAACCACCACACTTTCCCTTACACGAAGGAGCACAAACTCGCTGGGCTGGATGGTGGCCTCA
Organism: Gammaproteobacteria bacterium; assembly: GCA_028819565.1. Lineage (GTDB taxonomy): Bacteria > Pseudomonadota > Gammaproteobacteria > Poriferisulfidales > Poriferisulfidaceae > Poriferisulfidus. The sequence continues at coordinate 127,319 of JAPPLD010000003.1, forward strand.
ACCGCCTGCAGCAAATCCGATTCGCCGTGTACGCAGCGGGGAGGGTGCCGTGCTGAGTATTCGCATATTCCATCTATTGGCTCTCGGACTGTGCCTGATCCTGATCGCGAAATACATGCAGCTTATGCAGGTATCGGTCCGCGGTCTCGACCACCTGCTGGCACGCCGCTTCTTCGACGTGGATGGCCTGACGACCGAGATCCGGGCTTGGGTGGAACGCCCTCATGACGCCGCGCCAGGTCAACACCCTTTGAGGGGACGCGTGGGTCGCAACGTGTATTTGTGGCTCTGCCACCGCTTGCGCCAAGTGGCGGGACTGGATTCCGGAGCGGATTGATGCGTTTCTCGGTTCTGGCCTGCGTACTTTTGTCCGGCTTCCTCCCGGCCATGGCGGAAACCTTCACCACGGCGGATGTGGCGCGGCGTTCGCTTCAATCCAACTGTCTGGACTGGAAGATCGTCGGAGTGTGCCTTTGGCTGCACTGCAAATACGGACGCTGTCGGATCAACACGACGCCGCGGGTTAGTCACTACTTGCCGGACTTGGTCTTTACTGCGTACGACCACACCGGTTTCTCTCCCTGGACGGAATTACGCGCCTTGTTGCCCGGCGTGGGAAACCTGTTGCAGGGGGGGTCGTTCCCGTCGACGGAGACAGCAGACCAGCACTACCTGCGTTTCAAGGAGGTCGATGCAATCGGACACCCGTTTCCGCTGCGTCGGAAGGTTTTCAACGTGGTCTACCTCTGCCGTTCGCAGGCCAAACCGATGTTTCCGTATTTCATTTCCGTGCTGGATCATGCGGAATGGCGGGGCGGGCTGGAATCCGCACGTCCGGAAAGCCTGACGCCCGGTCTGCGCGAGATCGGCGACTGGCCCCGGTATTCATGGGGGTCGGTCTTTCCGCGTTCTGGCTTCGTGTTGCAGGCTGAAGATGCAAAGGCGGCTGCCGTTGCCGTGCAGCGGGCCGCCGACATCGTGACCCAGCCGAATCAGGCTCGGGTCTACGTGCCATTCGGCTACGCCGGTCATCGCCGGGTGACCCACGGCGATCCCGATGCCACCAACCGTGAGTCCTGCGAGTGGTCGGGTGGGTCGTGGGATTCCGGTCAGCCGGCCTCGAAGCCCGTCCACTGTCCGCCCAAGGCCCCGCTGTCGGAGTGCGTCATTCCTGGCCCGCCACCATCACATACGCAACCTGGGCACTGCCGTCAGCAGGAGCAGTGGGCTTGGCTGCCCCCGATTAACGAGCGCAATGCACGCTGGCAGATGATTAGCCCACGTATTCAGTCGCATTGCGAGACCTTCGGATCTCCCCACGACTGGTCGTTCGACAAGACCAGCGAAGACGGGAGTTATGCCTGGAACCTGTGGCGTCCCTACGAATGTTGCGCCCCGGGCAAAGGGAAATTCATTGGCCACAAAACTTTCTGAGGAGGAACCATCGTGGGCAAAAACAAAAAAAAGAAAAAGTCAAAAGAGAAAATCACTTTAGAACGGATCATGGAGCAGCCGATTGCCAAGCGCCTGTACGTATCGCTGATACCAATCGACAACCTGCTGGGTGACATGAGGATGGAGATTGATGAAGGAGAGCGTGACGAAGACGATTCCTACTACGTTCGAATTCAGGAACTGCGGGAGGGTTTGGTCCGAACCCTGGATGATGTGTTGCAGGATTGCGGTGAGTAAGCGCAAACGGAATGCGTTCGACCGCTGGCTCGCCGGGTTCCGCCCGGCGCTGCCAGCGGATCTGGCACATGCGCCGGATCCGGAAGCCCGTTGTTGGAGCGGGGAGGGCTGCCGTCCGCTGACCCGGAAGCAGTTCGAGCGGCCGCTTTGGGGCAACCGGTCGGGGCGACAGGAGATTCGGACCTCGGCATCCTTTGCAGATCTACTGTTTCCGAAGGCCGAGCTCGAACCGGGGATGATCCTGATGAAGGATCTTTTCAGCGTCGGACGTTTTTTCGATGTATCCCCCGCGCAAACCGAGGGAAGGCCGGATCATGTCATCGAGGACTTGCATCAGCGCCTCGTGCCCTTGTTGCGCGATGTTTTCCCGCCGAACCAGAATCGGCCTTGGATTGCGCAATTCTTCGTATATGACCGCCACCATTTGGGCAATAACCTCCAAACGCTTGAGGAATATTTCAGCCCGGAAGCTCGGGACTCGGTCTACTCGAAGCACTGGATGGAAATGTTGCGCGAACATTACAAGGACGCCTGCAAAGGAAACGGCTTTTTCTTTGATCCCGCCAGCCAAATGCCATGGAAAGGGAAAGTGCGCCATATCCGGTTGTGCGTCTGGCGCATTGAAGAGCCGGGAGGCATTCCGGATGGACAGCATCTGGATGATTTGTGTGAGCGTTTGGGTCATTCATTGACCCAGGTGGGTATCCGTCTGACCCCTTTGGACGGTGACAGTCTCTGTCATTGGCTTGGTGACTGGTTCGGGCCGGCTCGGGAAATCTCGGATTCCCCTAAGGGGCCGCTGGTTGCCACACCGCTCGCCCTGCTGAAGGGAACGGCCTTGGGAGATTTGGCACATCGGGCCTTGCGTCATGGCGCCCCGTGGTCTTCGACCAAGAATGATTGCTGGTATTTCCATGGCCGGCCGCACCGCTTCCTTACAGTCAATGCAATTTTGGGGGAACCCCGGGTCGGTCACTTGACTGCAGAGCGAGTGATTGGCGATCGCCAGCAGACATTGTGGGACCAGGTGCCAGCAGGGACGGCCTGGATGATGGCTGTGGTGTTTACCACGCAAGACGAAATTCTGGAGCATGTCGCACGCGTCAAGCGCAATGCGGTCGGTGGTGATCCACAGGCGATGGCGATTCGCACCCTGGCGGAAGAGGCGGTGCGCCAGGTATCCGACGGCAACCCGATCTTGCCGGTGTTTAGTGGAGTATTCGTTTCGGCTTCGGACGACTCTGCTTTGGAGCAACGGGTTCGCGAACTATCTGCCACCCTGATGGCTCACGGCATTGCACTGGTTCCTCCCCGAGACGATCCCTTAGCACAGGATTCCTATGTCCGTGCGTTGCCGTTCAACTTCAATCCGGCTCAGGACCAGCGTTTCTATGTGCGCCGTTCCCGCTTGTGGTTCATGGATCACGTGGTGAGATGCCTCCCGGTGTACGGGCGCACGACCGGGACGCGGCATCCGGGCCTACTGGCTTGGAATCGCGGCGCGGAACCTCTGTCGTTCGACCCGCTCAATCCGGTGGATCGAGCCAAGAATGCGCACCTGTTCGTATTCGGGCCGACCGGATCTGGAAAAACTGCCTTTCTCGTCAATACCTTGCTGCATACGGTTGCTGTGCATCGTCCCCGGCTGTACCTGGTTACGGCATTGCCGACGTTTGGTCTCCTCGCACAACACTTTCAGTCAAAAGGTCTGTCAGTCAACCACGTAAACGGGGGCCAAACTTCCATTCCACCGTTTGCCGATGCACGGTTGCTTTTGGAGACAGGGAAAGAATCCGAAAGTGACGAAATGAACCCCGAGGCCGGACGCGATCTTCTGGGAGAGATGGAGATACAGGCGAGGCTGATGATTACGGGAGGAGACCCGAAGGAAGAACAACGCTTGGCACGAGAGGATCTAAACCTGATCCGGAAGTCTCTGCTGGCGGTCGCTCAGGCAGCGACGAACCACCCGGACGAGCCCGTACTGACCGAAGATTTGTCCACTTTGATGCATCAGGCGGCTGAATCCGGCCGTCTGCGAGAGGACCGGTTGAGCGAGGATCAGCGACGCAGCTTGAGCCGTATGGCCAATGCCATCGAACTATTTTGCACCGGGCGGGCGGGGCAGATATTCAACCGCCCGGGCGAGACCTGGGCCGAGTCCGATGTGACAGTGGTGGAATTGGGCGCCTTGGCGCACCGTCGCAACGAGGCATGGTTGGCGGTGGCGATGAGCGGGTTGCTGTCGCGCATCAACGACCAGGTGCAGGATCAGCAATACTCGGCCCGGCAGACCGTGGTGGTCTTGGACGAGGCGCACCTGTTCCTGAAGAACCCCTTGATCTCTCCCTACATTCTGTCGATTTCGGCGATGTGGCGTACATACGGCGCTTGGCTGTGGATCGCCACTCAAAGCCTGCGGCAGGTTCCGGAAACCGCGCGCGAATTGCTGAACCAACCGGAATGGTGGGTCTGCATGGCCATGGAGCGGGACGAAGTGGAAATGATCGGGCGTTTCCGCCAACTCGACGAAGAGCAGAAAGCAATGATCCTCTCTGCTCGAAAGGAACCCGGAAAGTACACGGAGGGGGTGGTGCTTTCCAGCAAATTGGTCGCGCCCTTTCGCAATGTCGTGCCCGCTCTTTCGCTGGCCCTGAGCCAGACTGAAAAGAACGAAAAGGCTCACCGGGCGAGCCTCATGCGGCAACACAATTGCTCGGAACTCGAGGCGGTTCACCGGGTTAGCGAATCAATCCGAAATCAACGCCGGGGGCGGGGGCGGTGACCTCCCGGATTCGCGCTTGTGTCTGGTACTTGACGCTTTCGGCATTGCCGGCAGTGTCTGACGCGCAGATCAAACTGCCGAGCAGCGAGGAATTGGGCTTGTATTACACGCTCGGAGGATCCCGTGCGGTTCCGACAACTCCGGGCGAGACGTTGCGTATCAAGTTGCTCCCGGATATCCAAGCCGGAGCCACTTACAGTTGCGGGAAATTCGATTTCCGTTTCCAAGTCCAGGACATCCTGAAACGGCTGGAAGACCAGTTGACTACCCTGAAGTCGCTTCCAGAGCAAATTCTTTTGGCACTGCCGGGTGGTCTGTTTTGCCGTGCGTTTCCGGGTGCCTGCCAATTGATGCAGTACTACACCATCCGTGCGGGCGAAGCCTACAAGCTGGCGCTGGGTTCCTGCCAGGAGATCGAGAAAAGCATTGCAGACCGAGGCCCGACCGGTGCTTGGACGAAGGTTGCCAAGTCGCTGGAGTGGGGATATCAGGCACACGAGGAAGGCAATGTTCTGGAAGCACAGGAAGAAGCGGAGAGTGCCCCTGAGAAGGGGCTGACCTGGGTGGGCGGTCGGCGTGCGGGGGGCGTCGGGCAGGACATGATCCGTCCGGTATACGACAGCGCCCGCGCCGGGTGGTGCCTGCTCAATGGCGAGCCGGCCGTGTGCCAGAAGACAGAACGCGCGACCGAAATTTCGACGTTGTTCAAGACCCCGGAGGAGGTAGCAAACTGGCTGGTCGATATTGCCGGAGAACAAGCCATCAGCCTGGTGGACGGCACGCCGAGCCCGACCGTTCCCGGACACGGTCTTTTGCCCTTGATCGAACCCGAGCGGCAGCGCATCGAAGAAGTGTTGAAACGGTTGGTCAGGACGGATCCGGTGGAATTTCTGGAAGAGGATCTGGTAGGTATCTCCAGCCGGAATCTCGTCGTGCGTCGCGAAGTGATCGACGGTCTGCAGGCCCGCCCGGACGCAGACTGGCGTATTCAGCGCTTGGCTTCGGAATTGGCGACCGCGCGTGTCGTGGAAAAGACATTTCTGGCCCGTGCGGCGTTGATAGCAGGGCGCCAAGAACCCAATGTTGCGGCATTGGATCCGGCTCGCAAGGCTCTAAATACGGCATTCGAGCGCGTCAACCACGAGGTGGATTTCGTGTTGAACGAAGTTCGGGCCTCGCACCGCTTGGCATCCGAGACGATCCGAACCTTTATCGAATATGAAATGCTTGGAGACGCCCTAAAGCCGATCCGGTTGACCCCGTCCGAGGATACTGATTCGCGGCTGATCGACGGTGGCTTTCCATTGTCTGGAGATTCTCCCCGATGACCGGTTCCTGGTCGCGCCGAATACTCGGAGTGTTGGCAGCTATCCTGCTGTTAGGTGTCGCACTCATCTATGCCGTGCAGCAGCTGGCTATCGCAACGCCTGAGCACCTGAATCGCACAGCAGCGCATTTGGCACAGTGGCGGGAATTTCTTGAACGTTATGGCTTTTGGCTTCATCTCGGCTTGCATGGCGCTACCTACCTGTATCTGATCTTGCGCTGGAGGCAGTTAATCGGCTGGCTCGACCGAAAACGAATTGAGCGGGGGCACATGCCGCTGTCTCCTCATGAGCAACGTCAGTTGATGTTCGCTGTTGCTGCGGTATGCGTGGCTTACGAGATTCTGCTGATGTTGCGCAATCTGTATTAACAGACATGTACGCGACGATCCCGACATTCAGCTACATCGAGGTTTACCTGACCATGTTCGGGTGGAGCATGTACGAATTGTTATTCGAGTTGGCTGATGATTTGAACTTGCTACTAATTCCGTTCCTGGTCATCATCGTTCGCAATTTCATCGTTCCGCTTAGCACCGAAAACATTTTTCCCAACAGCGGAGGGTCTGTCAGCCAGATGCGGGTAGATCTTCCGGTTGCATTAGTGGTCTTCGTTTTCATGGTGGTGCCTTACGTCAAGGTTGAACCGAATTCCATCGAATACACCCCGGTCTGTCAACTTGGGGATGCTACCCATACGTATGGGGACACCGACACCACATACGACACCACCCGGTTGGCACGTTTCCACGAAGAACACCCTAGAATCCCGATGTTCTGGGCCGTCGTGCTGTCGATTAGTGGCGGCATCACTCAAGCCGTGCTAAGGCATCTACCGTGTTTTCAGGACTACTCCGGTCTCGCGTTTCGTACTCGTCACGCTTTCATCAAGGATCCCGGCGTCCGACAGGAGTTCGACCATTTTGCCAGCCAATGTTTTGTACCGGCTTGGCGGAAATACGAAATTTTCCAACCTGCGGAAGAAATTGTGCCGCGCAAAGACGCCGAGTATCCGGGGAATCGCTATTTCCTGGAAAAGCCCGGCTATTACGCGTTGTGCAGCACAGTCACAGAACAAGGCCCCTGTTCGTTCGACCCCTACCCTCGGCCTAGGACGGAAGTCAAACGCTGGGAAGGAGACCGCCAACTGCCGGTTTGCCGGGACTGGTGGCTTGGTAACAACCGAAATGAAGGATTGATGAAGCTTCTCGTGCGTTTTGTGCCGGACATGGACGGGATCGCAAATTTTACGAAAGGAACCTACAGCCGGGACTTCATCGAAGAGCAAATGGTCCGCAACACCATTCTCAATGGCCCGCGTCGCTATGGCATCGGTGGGCCGGACAACGAGATATTGGCGGGTCTGGCGGCATTCGCGGCAGGCTCCGGGATCGCCAGTGGTCTCGCTGCTTGGGCGGCAAGTGGAAGTTTAGCGGCATTCACGTTATCAACCGCGGTCGGTGCGACGGCTTTCGTTGGTTCCGAGGCCTTGGGGCTGTATGCCCGGCTGCACATCATGCGGCGCATCGCACCAATGGCGCAAAGCCTGATACTGATGGTGCTGTACATGTTACTGGGGGCGTACTTGTTCCTGACGTTCTACAGCCTGACGGCGGCGCTTCGGATCATGGTCATGATCGTGGCGGTTCGGTTGTTCTCAATGATGTTCGGAATATCGAACTTTCTCGATGACGCGTTGATTGATGCGATGTACCCCGGCATGAAACTTGGGGATGCTGGGCGCTGGGAAGTGGATCGGATCGCGCTTGGATACGGCACGATGGCATTGCACATGCTGTTGCCTCTGGGAATGTTGTGGGTGATTTATGCGGCAGGTAATGCTGCCATGCGTGGGTTGGACGCGCTGGGGCCTTCCTCGGACCCGACGGGTGTCGGAAATGCCGGTCGAATCAGTGCCTTGGGAATGGCGCGGAACATGAAACGCTGACATGGGTTTGGACAACATGAAAGACGCGTGTGATCTGTTTTCCAAACCCCGAAAGAGGGGGTACGGTTGCGGGAAGCCGGATGCCTTTCGGATCAGAAACGCGGATTCGATCTCCAGCCGAAAGGCTGGTTTCGGACCGCAACCGTTTTTTGGAATAAGGAGGAATTCATGAAGGAACCCCATGCCAAAGTGGCTTCGGTTGCAGCAAAGAAGTCGGCACCGTCGCCTGGATTTGATACGATGGCTGCCGTGAATACATTGACGAAAGCAGGCATTGAACAGAGACCGGCGGATGCCATTGTCGGGGTCGTGCGCGATGCGCAGTGCGAGCTGGCCACGGAGGAAAGTCTGCTGTCCACCAAGCTTGTGCTGGAATCGGATATGACCACATTGAAGGCGGATCTGAGGGCAGAGATGGCCGAGTTGAGGGTCGAATTGCGATCGGAGATGGCCGAACTGAAGGCCGAATTGCGATCGGAGATGACCGAACTGAAAGTCGAATTGAAGTCGGACATGGCGGGGCTGAAATTGGGCATGAAGAACTTGGAAGCGAGTATAGAGAAACAGTTTGCCCAGCTTTACCGATATCTCTTGGTTGGAGGAGGGGGATGCGTTGCTGCGATCGTGGGGATATTGAGCGTCACGACATGACGAGATGAAGGTGGCTGCCCGCTCTCGGAGATGAGGGGCACCGCGACTAGGGTGTAGGCAGCGATGGGGATGAAGGCTCCTTCCTAGAAATGCCGCCGCCCCGCCCGAAACACCGTTCCCGAAAATATAATGCCATCATCTATCACCAGTAAGTCTAGGGGCAATTGTGAAAGCATCAGAACAGTTTGGCGAGAGGTTGCAGCGAGATTTCAGAATATTTAGCGTGTGTTTCTGGACTTTAGTCGGACTAGTCGTCACGGCGTGCACCAGTCTCATGCTGATTCTGATCTTTCAGGATCGGGTATAGACGCTTCGGTCTCCCTGCGGGCACTTTCACGCGAGTCCGCATCTTCGCGGGTGTACAATTTCGATCATACCTTGGTGTAGGAGGCGCATGGTGGAAGTTCGGGAAATCAAGGCAAGCGAAGCCCGGCGCTGGCTGGATGAAGGCCGTGCCGAGTTGATTGATATTCGAGATCCTGGAGAGCGTGGTCAGATGAGGATTCCAGAGGCGCGATGGATTCCCTTGACCGGACTGGAAGCGGGCCTGAAAGCCGAGCCGCATCAGAAGATCGGGATTTTCCATTGCCGCAGCGGTCGGCGCACGTTGGTTCATGCGGACCAACTTGCGGCCGTCGGCTACCCTGAAACGTATGTCCTGGAGGGAGGTATCATGGCTTGGAAGAAAGCGGGTTATCCGGTTTCTTCAGATTCCGGAGCCCCGATCGAAATCATGCGCCAGGTTCAAATTGCTGCGGGCAGCCTGGTTCTACTGGGCGTCATCTTGGGAGTATGGGTCCATCCTTGGTTTTTCGGACTGTCTGCTTTCATCGGAGCGGGCCTCCTGTTTTCCGGTGCTACTGGCTCTTGTGGAATGGCCATGATGTTGGCCAAGTTGCCTTTCAATCGGTAAGGAGTTCTTGAGCTATCCAGTGACGGGCATTCTGCCCTGGTATTTTTTGAATTATGTGGCACTGGCGAGACTAGTGCCGGAAATGACGCATTCCTGTGAACATCATCGCCATGCCGTGTTCATCGGCCGCGGCAATGACTTCGTCGTCTCTCATGCTGCCGCCTGGCTGAATAACTGCTGTAATGTCGGCTTCGTGGGCGGCATCGACCCCGTCTCGAAAAGGGAAGAATGCGTCTGAAGCCATTACGGCGCTGTCTAGCGAAAGGTTCTCGTCGGCAGCCTTGATGGTGGCGATTCGCGCAGAATAGATCCGACTCATCTGTCCTGCGCCCACTCCGACAGTGCATCGGTCGCGCGCGTAGACAATAGCGTTGGACTTGACAAACTTGGCAACTTTCCAGGCGAACAGAAGATCCCGATGTTCGCTTTCGCTTGGAGAGCGTCTGGTCACCACGCGTAACGCCTTAGAATCAAGAAGCGCGTGATCCGGAGTTTGCCCAAGTAGTCCACCACTGATGCTGCGCACGGTTGCGCACTGCTTGCTCGCTTTGGGGGTACCTGCGGAAAGTATCCGAACTTTAGGCTTCTTGGCCAAGACCTGCAATGCATTTTTTCGGAAACTTGGCGCAATCAGCACTTCCACGAATTGCCGTTCGATGATGGTCTGGGCGAGGGAACCGGATACGATCCGGTTAAAAGCGATAATCCCGCCAAATGCCGAAGTCGGGTCAGTACGGTAAGCGCCTTCGTAGGCGGCCTCAATATTGTCCGCTTCCGCCACGCCACAGGGATTAGCGTGCTTGACGATGACACAGGCGGGTTTTTCGAATGCCTGAACGCATTCCCAAGCTGCATCCGTGTCAAGAAGATTGTTATACGAGAGTTCTTGCCCTTGGTGAAGTGTGGCGGCGGTCAGGGAACCTGGTGGAGGGTTCTCGAAGCTGTAGAGCGCTGCTTGTTGATGCGGATTTTCGCCATATCGCAGCATGGATTGACGTTTCAGAGACAGGCGCATGTCTTGCCCGAAAAAGTTATCCGGCTCAAGTTGATGCCCGAGGTAATACGCAATGTCGGAATCATAGGCTGCGACATGCGAAAAGGCCTTGACGGCAAGCCCAAATCGGGTTTCTTCGCTAACACCCTCTCCAGTGCTAACGATTTCGGCAATGCTGGCATAGTCGGAAGGGTCAATCACGACACAGCAATGCGCATGGTTTTTGGCCGCGCCGCGCAACATGGCAGGACCGCCGACATCAATATTTTCTATCGCTTCCTGGAGGCTGCAATCCGGCTTGGCGATCGTTTGTGCGAATGGGTAAAGGTTGATCACCAGGAGATCGATGGGCTCAATACCATGTAGGGCGCAGACATCAAGGTCCTGTTCGCCCCGTGCCAGCAACCCCCCATGTACTTTGGGGTGGAGAGTCTTGACCCGCCCGTCCATGATCTCCGGGAAGCCGGTCAATTCGGAAACCTCACGAATTGTCAAACCCGATTCGCGAAGCACTGCGGCCGTGCCGCCGGTAGAGATCAGTTCAATACCGTTCTCGGCCAACGTCCGGGCAAGGTTGACGATGCCGGTCTTGTCCGAGACGCTTAAAAGTGCCCGTCGGATGGGCAGAGAATCGGAAGAGTGCATGAGTGTGGGAACGGGATAGGTGTATTGTAACGGGCATGTCTCTTGTATATAATTGCTTGCCCCCCATATATAGGGATGACAGAGGCGGGAAAGAGCAAGTTCTCACCACCGCCTTAGTCTACTTAAATAATTGATTAATTGAATGATTAGGAGTTTTCGATGAAACTTCGACCCTTACATGACCGTGTCGTGATCAAACGACTTGAAGAAGAGCGCACCAGTCCCGGAGGCATTGTCATCCCGGATAGTGCTGCGGAAAAGCCAGTTCGCGGCGAAGTGCTCGCGGTGGGTCCCGGGAGGGTTCTTGATAACGGAGAGACCCAAGCGATGGGCGTCAAGGTTGGCGACAGTGTTCTGTTCGGCAAGTACTCTGGAACCGAATGCAAGTTGGATGGCGATGAACTGGTGGTGATGCGTGAAGACGACATCATGGCCGTGATTGAGGACTGATTCGTCCGTCCGGCAATTGAATCCTAATTTCTAAATTTTTTAACAGAGAAATCCTCAAGAGGAATTAAAAATGGCAGCAAAAGAGGTTAATTTCGGCGAAGACGCCCGGCAAAGAATGCTCAAGGGCGTTAATCTGCTGGCCAACGCCGTGAAATCGACCCTGGGACCGAAAGGACGCAATGTCGTGTTGGACAAATCGTTTGGCGCGCCTACCGTCACCAAGGACGGCGTGTCGGTCGCCAAGGAGATCGAGTTGCAGGACAAGTTCGAAAACATGGGCGCCCAGATGGTCAAAGAAGTTGCATCGCAGACCTCGGATGTCGCGGGTGACGGAACAACCACGGCGACCGTGTTGGCCCAGGCGATCGTGCGCGAAGGCGCCAAGGCAGTGGCCGCCGGCATGAACCCGATGGATCTCAAGCGTGGCATTGATAAGGCAGTGACAGTGGTAGTGGAAGCACTGAATACACTGTCGCGCCCCTGCACGGACAGCAAGGAGATCGCTCAGGTCGGTAGTATTTCGGCCAATTCGGATCCGGCAGTCGGCGAGATCATTGCCGATGCAATGGACAAGGTCGGCAAAGAGGGTGTCATCACCGTCGAAGAAGGAAACTCACTGGATAACGAGCTGGAAGTAGTCGAGGGAATGCAGTTCGATCGAGGCTACCTCTCGCCGTATTTCATCAACAACCAGGACAGCATGACAGCGGATCTTGAGAATCCGTTCATTCTGCTGCACGACAAGAAGATCTCCAACATCCGGGAGCTCCTCCCGCTGCTGGAGTCGGTGGCCAAGTCGGGCAATTCGCTGCTCGTGATCGCCGAAGACGTGGAAGGCGAAGCTCTGGCGACCCTAGTGGTCAACACCATCCGCGGTATCGTCAAGGTGGCCGCAGTCAAGGCTCCTGGTTTCGGTGACCGGCGCAAGGCCATGCTTCAGGACATCGCCATTCTGACGGGCGGTACCGTGATTTCCGAAGAGGTGGGCTTGTCTCTGGAGAAAGCGACTCTCGACGATCTAGGCACGGCCAAACGTGTGTCTTTGTCCAAAGAGAACACAACCGTCATTGACGGGGCAGGCCAAGCGGCCGACATCAAGGCGCGCGTGGATCAGATCCGCCAGCAGATCGAGGAGACGACTTCCGACTACGACAAGGAGAAGCTGCAGGAACGTATGGCCAAACTGGCCGGTGGCGTGGCTGTAATCAAGGTTGGGGCCGCAACGGAAGTCGAGATGAAAGAAAAGAAAGCGCGCGTCGAAGACGCCCTGCATTCGACTCGGGCCGCGGTGGAAGAAGGTATCGTGCCAGGTGGTGGTGTGGCGTTACTTCGAACCCGTGCTGTGCTTGAGAAACTCAAGGGCGATAACAACGACCAACAACGTGGCGTCGAGATTTTGAACCACGCATTGGCTGAGCCCCTGCGCCAGATCGTCGCCAATGCCGGGGATCGCGAGCCATCGGTGGTCATCTCGGAGGTGCTCAAGGCCGAAGGCAACTACGGCTATAATGCAGCCACGGCTGAGTATGGCGACATGCTGGAGATGGGCATCCTGGATCCGGCCAAAGTGACCCGGTCGGCATTGCAGAATGCTGCGTCAGTGGCAAGCCTGATGATTACCACAGAGGCCATGGTGGCGGAGCTTCCCAAGGAAGAGGAACCCCACTCGCATGCCGCGCCTGACATGGGTGGCATGGGCGGCATGATGTAATCGCACGATTGTGCTGTTGTTTTCGAGGGGCCCCGTTTTTCGGGGCCCTTCTTTTTTTACCGGATTTCGACGCGAAGCAGGAGTCGACTCTCGTGGATACGCCGCCAGACCAAAATACGAATTCGCTAAAATAGTTCTTCAACCACCATACACCCGAGCAAATCACGATTCCGGACATCCCGGGTCAAGGAAAGACCATGGCCGTAGAACAGACCCTCTCCATCGTCAAGCCGGACGCGGTCGGCAACAACTGTATCGGCTCTATCTATCAGCGTTTCGAGGCGGCGGGATTGCGCATCGTTGCTGCCCGCATGATGCGTCTTTCCCGGGAACAGGCCGAGGCGTTTTATGCGGTACACCGGGAGCGCCCGTTTTATGCGGACCTGATCGAATTCATGACTTCCGGCCCCGTCGTGGTGCAGGTGTTGGAAGGTGAAAATGCGATCGCGCGCAACCGGGAAGTGATGGGAGCCACCGATCCGGCTCAGGCTGCATCCGGGACAATCCGGGCTGATTTTGCGACCCGGGTTGATGAAAATGCCGTACACGGCTCGGACGGTCCGGATACCGCACGTACGGAAATCGACTTTTTCTTCAGTCCCGAGGAGATTTGTCCTCGAACACGATGAATTCTGCGCCCGGTCAAATTCCCCTACTCGGGTGGAGTCGGAAGCAGTGGGAGGACTGGCTGACGGACCGGGATTGTTCGCCGGTTCATGCGGCATCCCTAATTCGCGGAATTCATCGCCACGGGGAAGTGGCCCCGGAACGAATAGATTCGATTCCCCAGACTGTGCGTTCCGCCTTGTGCGGATGGACCGAATGCACATTGCCGGATGTCGTTGAATCCAGCTGTGCCCAAGATGGAACCCGCAAATGGTTGCTACGCCTGACCTGCGGCAATATCATCGAAATAATATTGATCCCTGCACGGGGACGCGCCACCCTGTGCCTATCCTCGCAGGCCGGCTGCGCACTCGGTTGCACGTTTTGCCGTACTGCGCGTAGCGGGTTCGAACGCAATCTTTCGGCACACGAAATCGTCTCCCAGTTGTGGCTAGTCCGACATCGCTTGCAGCCGGATATCCCGGTCACGCACGTCGTGTTTATGGGTATGGGGGAACCGCTGGCGAATCTTGATGCGGTCGCTGGTGCGGCAGACTTGTTTCGGGACAGCCATGCCTATTCTTTGGGACGTTGCCAAGTCACGGTCAGCACTGTCGGGCTGGTTCCAGGCATTGATCGCCTTCGGAAGGTCGCCGATGTCAGCCTCGCGGTATCACTGCATGCTCCGAATGATGCATTGCGTACGCAACTGATGCCGATCAACGCTCGTTACCCGATCGACGATCTGCTGGCAGCTTGTCGGCGTTACGCCGCGGGGCGTGCACGCAAGCACAAGATCATCATCGAATATGTACTGCTGGATGGAGTCAATGATCATCCTGAATGTGCGCGGGCTTTGGCACAAAGGCTCCGCGGCCTGCCCTGCAAGGTCAACCTGATTCCATTCAATGCCTTTCCGGGTAGCGGTTACGCTGCATCGCCCGAACCTGTACGCAGCCGGTTCCGCGAGATCCTTTGCGAAGAAGGCATTGTGGCTACTACCCGCCGACCCCGGGGCGATGACATTGCAGCGGCCTGCGGCCAACTGGCGGGCGACATTCAAAGGTCCAGCGGGCACAGGCCGTGGATTAGTCCTGCCATTCCGGTGCATGGGTCGCAGCCAGCGGCTTCAGGAGCGATGGCATGAGTCGTCTGCAATCGGTGCGCGGGATGCACGACGTTCTACCGGACGAAGCTCAAATCCGGCGTCGGATTGAGCAGGTGTGGATCGACGCGGCATGTGGATTCGGATATGAGGAAATCCGCTTCCCATTGGTGGAGTCTACCGCGCTATTCCAGCGATCCATCGGAGAAACGACCGACATTGTCGAAAAAGAGATGTATACCTTTGAAGACCGCAATGGAGAGTCTTTGAGCCTGCGCCCGGAAGGGACGGCGGGTTGCGTGCGCGCGGCAATCCAACATGGATTGATCCCCAACCGGCAGCAGCGCCTGTGGTACTTGGGTTCGTTTTTCCGGCATGAGCGTCCACAGAAAGGCCGCCTGCGCCAATTCGACCAGTTCGGGGTGGAAACTTTCGGCATGTGCGGACCAGACATCGATGCGGAAATTCTCCTGTTGGGCTGGCAGGGTTGGCAACGACTCGGCCTGTCTCCCCAGCTGATGCTGAATACCTTGGGTAACCCGGATGAGCGTGCAGCTTGGCGGAGGCAATTGGTGGATTATTTTTCGCGGTTCGAATCGCAACTGGAAGACGATGACCGCAGGCGGCTCAAGACCAACCCATTGCGGCTGCTCGACAGTAAATCGAAGTCCATTCAGGATCTTCTAGAAGAGGCCCCCCGGCTGGAGGACCTGCTGGGAGCGGAATCCCGAGCCCATTTCGAGGGCTTGAGGGAGATATTGGATGCCCACGGAATTGATTACACCCTTAGCCCGAGGCTGGTCCGGGGGCTGGACTACTATGATTTCACTGTATTCGAATGGGTGGAGGAAAGTCTGGGTGCCCAATCTGCGCTGGGCGGAGGCGGACGCTATGACCGTCTGGTCGAGCAATTGGGGGGGCGGGCCACTCCAGCGGCTGGATTCGCACTCGGATTGGAGCGAATCCGCGAATGCCTGGAAGCGGAAGCGGTGGCGGCAGTGGACATTTACCTGGTTGCCTTGGGAGGGGGCGAAACGGCGTGCTTGCGCGCTTTGGCCATGCGGTTGAGACAGGAAATTCCGGGTCTTCGAGTCCGGATGAATATGGAAGAGGGAAGCATGAAGTCCCAGATGCGCCGTGCCGACAAAAGTGGCGCGCAGGCGGTACTGATTATGGGTGCAGAGGAACTGAGTCAGCAAAGCGTCACCCTTAAATTCCTGCGCGGGTCGGAAGAGCAGCAAACGGTTTTGTTGGATAATATCGCGGCGATTCTCGCTGAACACTTTGCCTCGACCGGATAGCAATCATGGCTTTAAGCCCTGAAGAACAACAACAATTGGAAGAATTTCGGGATTGGTGGAAGGCCAATCTCGCATGGGTATTGCTGGGCGCTGGCCTAGCGCTGGCGGGAGTCGGGGGCTATAAGGGTTGGGACTACTGGCAGGAACGGCAAGCGACAGGAGCGGCCGTCTTGTACCAGCAGTACCGGGTCCACCTGGAGGGTGAGCAGGCGCAGCAGGCTCACGAAACGGGAGAGCGGTTGCGGCAAGAATATGGCGGGACTGTGTACGCTTTGATGGCCAGCCTGATTTCTGCCCGACTGTACCAAGAAGATCAACAGCCGGAGGAGACGATCCGCCTGCTGCGATGGGCATACGAAAACTCCGACGATCTGCTGATTGCACCAGTGGCGGCATTACGCCTTGCGAGGCTGTATGCGACACAGCAGCAATGGGAAGAAGGATTGGCGGTTTTGGCGAACGTACAGTTGGAAGGCTACGAAGGGCTAGTGCATGAGATCCGCGGTGATCTGTACCGGCAATCTGGTCGGGCTCAGGAAGCCCGCCACGAGTATGTCCAGGCAATTGAGAAGGGGAACAGCGGAAAGTTTCTCGAATTAAAACTTGCCGAGCTCGGAGAACAGAGTGAAGCCAATTGATTCGACGGTCCTGCTGCTCGCCTGTGCAGTGGGATTGTCGGCCTGTGCTGGTATGTCTAACCCGCTTGTCGGCCTTCAGGAACTTTGGGAGAAAGACCCCACGCGCGTTGCCGAGTTGCAGCCGGTAATCAACCGAATTGCGCTGACCCCGCTGTGGGATTATTCAGTCGGTTCCGAGTACAGCGACCCGGACAGTCACGTGGCACCGTGGATTGATCGCGATCATGTGCTATTGGCCGCCAATGACGGTGAAGTCGTCGCACTGAATGCCTCGACGGGTGCGAGGATTTGGGAAGCCAGTGTCGAAGGAACGATCTTGGCAGGTGTTGCGGCCGATGATCATCGAGCTTATGTGGGAACCTGGGGACAGGAAGTGTTCGCCCTGAATCGAGAGACCGGTGCCCAAGTTTGGAAGCAGACCGTCCCCAGCGAAGTGTTGAGCCTAACGGCCCTGTCGGACGATTACTTGGCCGTTCGCAGCAACGATGGTCGCCTGAGCGTGCTGGATGCCGAGGATGGGACTTTGTTGTGGAGCCATGTCCACAGTAGTCCTAGCCTTACTCTGCGCGGTGCAGGTGAACCAGCGGCGCAGGAGGACCGGCTGATAGCCGGATTCGACGATGGACGGCTGATTGCTTTCGATTCCGAGAGTGGATTGCAGCACTGGGAGGTGCGGCTGGCGATTCCAACCGGCCGAACCGAGCTGGAACGAGTCGTAGACGTAGACGGACCGGTGCGACTAGTGGAAGGAGTGGCCTATGCCGCCGCACTGAGCAACCAGGTTGGAGCGGTGGAGACAGTGGAAGGCAACCTGCTGTGGGCCAAAGAAATAAAAGCCCTTCATGCCCCGGGGGTCGATGACGTGGCCGTGTACGTGACCGATCTCCAAAGCACTCTGTGGTCGCTGAATCGAAAGAATGGTGGCGTGCACTGGGAACAGGATGAGCTCGCATACCGGGGTCTCAGCGCACCGGCACCGACCGGTCTGCATGTCATTGCCGTGGATTTCGAAGGCTATCTACACTGGTTCCAGATTACCGATGGTGAAATCGTTGCACGTCACAAGGTGGACGGTCCCCTGCAGGCTCCCCCGCAAGTGCGGCTGGATCGAATTTACCTGCTGCACCTCAATGGCCGATTTGCGGCCTATCAATTTGTACCGTTGCTGGGGACAGCCACGGGCGAATCATGATTCGGGTTTTTGGCCATGGTTCCCGTCGTCGCCTTGCTCGGCCGGCCCAATGTCGGCAAGTCCACTCTTTTTAACCGCCTGACTGGCAGTCGGGACGCTTTAGTCGCAGACGTTCCCGGGGTAACCCGGGATCGACGCTACCGTCTGGCGGATCACGGTGGCCGCGCGTTCGTGGTGGTCGATACCGGAGGCATGACCGAAGCCCATACCGAAATAGAGCGCGAACTGATGCGGCAGACCGAACAGGCGATCGCAGAGGCAGATATTCTGGTACTGGTGGTCGATGCGCAAGAGGGTTGCGTTGCCAGCGATCAGGAATTTCATGCACGCCTGCGGACCTGCGGCAAGCCGCTTTTGGTGGCGGTCAATAAGGTCGATGGGCGCGACCTGCATGCGACGGTGGCGGAATTCGCCGAACTTGGCGCCAACGCATTGTTCGGAATCAGTGCGAAGCGGGGCTCGGGAGTCACGGCGCTGCTGGATTCTGCAATTCCGGTTGAGGCGGCATCGACGGACTCAGATACAGATCCGAATCGAATCCGGGTCTCGGTAATCGGGCGACCCAACGCAGGCAAGTCCACTCTGATCAACCGCTTGCTGCAAAGCGATCGACTGGTCGTATCGCCCGAACCCGGCACGACCCGGGACAGCATCGACGTGCAACTCACTTTCCAGGATCGGGAAATGACACTGGTCGATACGGCAGGAATCCGCCGCAAGAGCCGAATCGAGCCCGATTCGCTTGAGAAATTTAGCGTAGCGCAGGCGCTCCGCTCGGTGCAGCGCGCACAGGTGGCGATTGTGGTGATTGATGCTGCACAGGGAGTGGCAGAGCAGGATGCGGCCTTGGCCGCGCTGGCGCTGGATACCGGCCGTGCCGTCGTGATAGCCTTAAACAAGTGCGACTTGCTAGGCTCGGAGCAGCAAGCATGGGCCGCGCAGCGCTTGGGACGTCGACTTCAATTTGCTTCCTACCTTCCGGTCGTGCGCACATCCGGAATCAAGGGCTCGGGGCTTGCCCGCCTGCTGCAAGAGGCGGTTAAATTGCACGATGCCGCGGAGCGGAGTTTCTCTACGCCCGAGGTCAATAATTTCCTGCGACGAGCCGTGCAACAGAATCCACCGCCACGGGTTCGCGGGGGACAAGTCCATATCCGGTACGGCCACCAGGGAGGGAACCACCCGCTGCGGCTCGTCCTGCATGGATCGCGCGTTGAATTGATGCCGCGTGCTTACCGCCGCTATTTGGCCAACCGGTTTCGTAAAGCGTATCGCTTGCCGGGGGTTCCGGTCGCGTTGACTTGCCGCCGGACGCAGGATCGAACTTGATGCTTGAATCTCTGGTCAGCCCGACTTTGTAGAGTTTAGGGGGTTTTGCTGGCACAGCCGGGTGGCGGCAACAACCCCGGCAGGGACGGACACCAGGTTAAACACCGGGGTCAAGGACAGCAAGAGCTGGCCTGCCCCAAACCCGAGGGTCAGGAATCTCTGTTCGCGCAGCCGGGTCCGGAGCTGTCGCATCGGAGTTCCGGCCTCGCTGAGGGGATAGTCCAGATATTCCAGGGCACACCAGTAAATTCCGTAGTACAGAAGCACGATCTGGGCCAAGAAACCGATAAAAGGAATGAAAGACATAGCAAGCAAGGGGAGGAACCACGCGAGGTAGACGGCGAGTTTCAGAACCTCGTGGCCAATCAGGCGCAGATCATTGCGCCACGTCTGTTTCTCTGCGGCCTGCGTCAGCGGATCATCCGGTTTCATACGCATGAGTGCCCGGCAGAGCCGGGCATTGAACGGCACGGCGACTAGGTTGGCAATACGAGCAAAGCTGAACAACGTGGCAGCCAGCGCGATCAACATGAACAGGGGCCATAGCAGCCATTCCAACCACGCCAGCCATCCGGGCAAGAGGCTGGAAATCCAGTTGTTGACTTCTATGACCAGAAAATAGAAGGCGACGGAGAAAAGTACAACATTGATGACGATCGGCCACCATGCCAGTGCGCGTAGGCGTGGCTGGAACAGGACGCCCAGTCCGCGCCAGGGATACCCGAAGCCGATCAGGAAGTCTTTCAACGCGCCGGGGGAAGGGCGACGGATTCGGGCGACATCCAGCCTTCTTTTCGGTGTTCGACCGTAACCGTGGTGGCAATGCCGCCCCGTACTCGGAATGCTGCGGTCAGCCGCATGAAGCGGGGGGCTAGAAGTTTCACGAGATCATTGAGAATCTGATTGCTGACGGCCTCGTGGAACGCTCCCTCATCCCGGAAGGACCAGATATACAGTTTGAGGGACTTGAGTTCGACGCACAGGGCGTCCGGGACATATTCGAGAGTTAATGCCGCAAAATCGGGCTGTCCGGTCAACGGACACAGGCAAGTGAACTCCGGAATTTCCAGGCGAATGGTATAATCCCGACTGGGTTCAGGATTATCAAAAGTCTCAAGTGCTTTGGATGGCTGGGCAGTCATGGGGTAACCGCTCTCAGGTCAGTTTTCTGCCCCGAATAATCACGCGGCCATTCTAATACAGAGCTAGTCTGAGATGCGCTTGACCAGCATCCAGATGTCCGGGTTCAAGTCTTTTGTAGAGCCGACCCGAGTCATCTTCGATTTGCCGCTGACCGGTGTGGTCGGCCCCAACGGATGCGGCAAGTCCAACATCATCGATGCCATCCGCTGGGTTCTCGGCGAAAGCGCCCGCAACATCCGGGGCGAGACTCTCGACGACATCATCTTCGACGGCTCGGATTCCAGGAAGCGTCTGGATCAGGCTTCGATCGAAGTTGTCATCGACAACAGCCTCGGGCGGATCGGAGGCGAATACGCGAATTTCAGCGAAATCAGGATCCGCCGCGAAGTTTCCCGCGAAACGGAGCACCAGTCCCGCTACTACATCAACGGCACCCATGTCCGCCGCAAGGATGTCTCCGACCTGTTCCAGGGCACCGGACTTGGCCGGGGTAATTACGCCATCATTGCCCAGGGCATGGTGCAGGGGCTGATCGAGGCGAAACCCGATGAGATGCGCAAATACATTGAGGAAGCCGCCGGGATTTCCCTGTACCGAGAACGTCGCCGGGACACCGAGAACCGGATTCGCCGCACCGAAGAGAACCTCAGCCGGTTGCAGGACATACTGCAAGAGCACGAGCAGCGTTTGCGTCATCTGAAACAGCAAAAAGGGCAGGCGAGTAAGCTTGAATCCCTGCAGAAAGAACATCGCGCGCGTGAAAACGAATGGGTCAGCCTGCAACTTCAGGAACAACGCAAGATCTTGGAAGACCGGGAAAAGGAATACGCAGGCGTCGAGAAAAAACGTCTTCAGGAAGAGAACAAACTGAAGGCCCTGAACGAGGATTTCGAGAAAAAACGCAGCGAATGCGATCTGAATCGACGGTCAATGGATGAAGCGGTGGCGCTCCACCAGCAACTCTTGGCGGATGCGGGCTCCCTAGATCAGCGGATCCGCCTGCAACGCGAACGGAAAGAGCAGGCAATCCAGGAAATCGAGCGGCTGGATGTGGAAATCGGGGAGTTGGAGGAGAGTGGGGAGAAAGTACGAGAGGATTTGAAGCGCCTTGAGCGGCAACATGAGAAAAATAGCGGGGAATTGACCAGAATTCAGGCGGAACAAGAAAAGACGGAAACCCTGAGAGTGGAACAGACTGAGGCTCTCCGGCAGTGCCAGGAAAAAATCGACACGATCCGCGAGCAGGGCGGTTCCATTCGTGAAGAACGAACTCGAGAGCAAGCGCAATTACAGCAATACAAAAATGAATTGCAGCACCTGCGGGAGACAGGGGGAGCGGTGGAAGCAAGTGGAGACCCGCGGGCTGTATTGAAAGAGAAATGCGATGCAGCGAGGATTTCCTGGCAGCAGTGCAAAGAGCAGCTGGAGCAGAACTGGAACCAGATTCAGCAGGCCCGTCTAGATCTGAGACAACACGAGGAAGCATTGTCATCAGCGCAAGAGCAGAAGACCCAGGCGCAGGGGCGCCTGGCTTCGCTGGAAGCCCTGCAACAAGCGGGCCTGACGAGTGATTCGGAAGCGCATGCGAAGGCCCTGAAGGAGATGCGCCTGCAGGGAGAACGCTTGATGAACCATATCGAAGTCGAAGGCGGCTGGGAATTCGCAGTGGAAACCGTGTTGGCAGAAAACCTGGAGGCGTTTTGCGTGGAAGGGCTGCCAGAGACAGTCGATGAAACGCGAGTGCCGGGAACCAGCCCGCTGATGTTGCTGGATCGCCGATCGTCCGGGGCACGCGAACCTGACCGCATGTCGCTGGCGAGCCGGGTCAAAAGCCCATTCTCGCTGGAGTCCCAACTGGGCGGTGTGCTGGCTGCGGAGACTCTGGAGCAGGCCTACGCCGTGCGTGATTCATTGCTGCCGCACCAGTCGATCATCACTCAGAGCGGGGTTTGGCTGGGTCCGGACTGGGTGCGTCTACCTGCCGCGGAAGGTCAGGCGGAAGGGGCACTGGAACGGCGGCGTGAAATCGAGGCGCTGGGAGAAAAGCTGAAGCAGTTGGAATCCGAATCCGGAGAAGTTGGGCAGCGTAAGCAGGCCGCGGAACGTGAATTGAGGCAGCAAGAAGAAAATCGTTCCACTCTGCAGGCCGAATACGATCAGGCATTCGAAGAGTTTGCTGCCAGCAAGGCTCAACTGCAGGGGCTCGAAAACCAGGCTCAGCGGCTGGAAAAACTGCAACGGAATATTCGGCAATCCCAAAACAGGCTGCAGCAGTGCGAACGACAGATCAAGGATTTGGATCAGGACAGTGTTCGCGCGGATGCAGCCCATGCCGACGCGCAGGAAACCCTGCGCAAAAGCGACGAGGAGGTCCGGCGACAGTCCGACGAACTGAACCGATTTCAATTAGAGGTCAATACGGCGCAGATGATGATCGAAACCCGGCAGCAGCAATTGTCCCGGGAACAGAACACATTGCAGCGGCATCGCATACGCCGGGACCAACTGTCGCAGAGTCTGGCCGCGGTTCAGGAAGACGAAGACCTGGAACAGCAGCTGAAGGAAAAGCGGGGAAAAGAGCAGGAAGCGGAAGAACACATGCGCCGAGAACGGGCCGCATCCGACCAGTTGAACTCGGAGTTGAGCGAGTTGGATCGCAAGCGTTGGGAGTCTAGCCAAAGGTCCACGGAACTGGGGAAGGGTCTGCACGACAAAGACTTGAAGCGGCAGGAGATTCAGAACGCCTGCGAGCAGTTGCTCAGCCAACTGCGTGAGCAGGAATGCGAACCCGAGCAGATTCTGCAGACCCTGCCGGAGGACGCCGATGCGGACCAATGGGAAGAGAAGGTATTCCGGGTTATGCGCCGTCTGGAGAGGATGCCACCGGTCAATATGGCGGCGGCACGGGAATACGATGAACTGCTGGAGCAGAAGAACAAGGAAGAAGAGCGGATGAACGACATTCAGGCGGCACTTGAAAAACTGAATCATGCCATGGAGAGAATTGATCGTGAGACACGCGAGCGTTTTCGTCGGACGTTCAGCCAGGTCAATGAAAATCTGAAGCAGATGTTCCCGCGCATCATTGGCGAAGGTGGCGAGGCCAACCTGGTGATGACCGAGCAGAACCTCCTCAGCACCGGCATTGAAGTCCGGGCACGGCCTCCTGGGAAACGCTACCGCAACATGCACATGCTGTCCGGCGGGGAGCAGGCGATGGTCGCCGTGGCGTTGGTGCTGTCGCTGTTCATGTTGAACCCGGCACCGTTCTGCATCCTGGACGAGGTGGACGCCCCCTTGTCCGATGACAACCTGATGCGCTTCTGCCAGATTTTGAACGAGATGAGCGAACAGGTTCAGTTCATCATCGTCACGCATAACAAGATCACCATGGAGCATGTCGACCAGTTGGTCGGGGTGACGATGAACGAGCCCGGCGTGTCCCGGCTGGTTACCGTGAACGTGGCCCAGGCGATGGAAATGGTCGAGCAGGCAGAGGTCGGCCATGCTTGAGGCCTACGGCGTGCTCGTCCTGGCTGGCCTTTGCATCCTTTTGGTGATCTGGATTCACGGTCATCAGGCGCGTCGACCCTCCCGGCCGGTTTCGGGCGGACGGGAAAGCGTGGCACCAGTGAAGTCCCTGTACGCGAACCGTACCGGAGACGAGCCGGATTACGTGGAATTGGAACAAATGAGTCGCGAGACCGGGCTGCAGACTTATCGGATTGAAAACATGGATCTGCCGTGCGAGTCACTGACATTCAGCCAGCCGCAGCAAATGGAGATCCTGTTGCGGACGCCGGGCGAGAGCCTGCTGCTGGTCCTGCATGCCGCATTTTCCGAACCCTGTTCAGGGGAAGCGTTGCATGGTCTTCTAAGCCAGGCAGGGCTGCAGATTGCCGAGGATGGGTTGTACAGAAAGACGCAGGAGCGTCAGGGCCACTCCGTCCCTATTTATTTTGTGGCGAGTCACAGCCAGACAGGGAGCTTTACTCAACAGGGGCGGCTGATCGAAGCCCTGCACCGCATCACGTTCTTCACACAGTTGCCGTTGCCCGTGAATGGCCTGCACGTGTTCAACGGCATGCTGAGGGTCGCGCGAGAGGTTTGCGATAAGTTCGGAGGAATTCTTCAGGATGAGGAAGAGGTTCCCTTGACCAGCGAAGCCGCCGAGGCCATGACACGAAAAGTGGAAGCTTTCGTGGCGAGCCACTCGGACCTGAATCCGGTGCTTGCACATTGATGGGTATGACACCAGCGGAAGCGGCAAAGCGAGTCGAAGGCCTGCGTCATCAATTGCGCTACCACGCGCACCGCTACTATGTTCTGGATGCCCCTGAGATCGAAGACGAAGAATACGATCGCCTGTTTCGAGAGTTGCAGGGACTGGAGGCGGAATACGACCTGACCGCCCTAGATTCTCCGACCCAACGGGTGGGGGCTCCCGTAGAAGGCGGTTTCCCGCCGTCCCGGCACGAACAGGCGATGCTGTCTCTGGCCAACATCATGCCGCCGGAGGAATCGCTGGAAAGTCTTCCATCTGAGTTGGAAAAGTTCCACGAACGCCTGCTGAAGCGAGTGGGCTTGGAGGAGGATCCGCCGCTGGATTTTCTGGCTGAGCCGAAATTTGATGGGTTGGCTGTCAATTTACGTTACGAAGAAGGCCGTCTGGTGCGGGCGGCAACTCGAGGAGATGGGACGGTGGGCGACGACGTGACCGAGAACGTCCGCACGATCCGTTCCGTCCCCTTACGGATTCTCGACGAAAACCCGCCCCGCCTCCTAGAGGTGCGGGGCGAAGTCTACATTTCGCGGGAAGGGTTCAACCGGCTCAACGAGCAGGCAGAGAAGGCGTTAGCGTTGGAGGGGCCATCTTCGGGCCATCGACGGTTCGTCAACCCGCGCAATGCAGCAGCCGGGAGCCTGCGGCAAAAGGATCCACGCATTACCGCCGAACGAGAGCTGGACATCTATTGCTATGCCCTCGGAGCCATGGAAATGGGACCGGATCTGAAGCTGCATAGCGATCTCCTCGCACGCTTTCAGGATTGGGGCTTCAGGGTTTGTGATCGGGCACGAGTGGTGACCGGAATCGGGGGCTGCTGGGATTACTATCGCGAGATTCATGCCGAACGAGCCGACCTCGCCTACGAAACCGACGGGGTTGTCTACAAGGTGAACGATTTGGAACTGCAGGGGCGTCTGGGTCAGGATGCGAGGACACCACATTGGGCGGTCGCGCACAAATTCCCGGCTGAAACCGCATCGACTGTCTTGGAGACTGTCAGTTTCCAAGTCGGGCGCACCGGAGTCGTGACTCCAGTGGCTCATCTGTCTCCCGTACAGGTAGGAGGAGTGACGGTGCGGCGGGCTACCCTGCATAACCTCGGGTTCATCCGGGATAAGGGACTGAACATCGGGGACACCATCGAGGTGCGCCGTGCCGGGGACGTCATTCCGGAGATTGTCTCCGTTCGCGAGCCTGCTGCTGCCGAGGAATCGCAGGCCGTGACACCGCCTTCCGCCTGCCCGGTTTGCGGCTCGGAAGTCATCCGCGAGGAAGATATTCTGTACTGCACTGGTGGATTGGAATGCCCGGCGCAAATCCGGTCCACGCTGATACATTTTGTTTCCCGCGATGCCATGGACATAGAAGACTTGGGAGAAGAACACATCGCGATGTTCGTCGAGGAGGGGAAGTTGCGGCATGTGGATGATTTCTACCAACTGAAAGAATCCGACATTGAAAGTCTTTTCCGGAAAAAGGCGAGAAAACAGCGCAGGAATCTGAGCCGGAAGAAAATCAAGGCTTGGCTCAACACTTGGGAAACCCTGCAATGCAGTGAAATCCCGGAACTGCCCGTGCTGTTGGCAGCTTTGGAGATTCCTCATGTTTCAGGTGCGCAAGTCAGCAGGTTGGCGGCCGGGTTTGCCTCGCTCGATGCTCTACAAAAGGCGACTTCCGAGGAACTTAATGCGGCAGGCTTGAACAAGGCGGCCCGGCAGTCGATTGGTACATTTTTGGAAGGCCCTCTCGGTGTGGAGCATTTCCAGCGAACCCTCTTGGAGAACCTGATTAAGCGCATTCCGGGAATCGGCCCGAAAGCGGCAGCGGTATTGGCAGGGAGTTTCCCATCTCTCGAGGCGCTGCGGGATACAGATCAGGCAGACTTGTCCGCACTCCCTTCCTGCAGTCCGAAAACCGCCGATGCGGTGCAAAAGTTCTTTGCCCAGATGCCCGTGCCTCAAGCCCAGATCAGGATCCTGTTTGAGGGCTTGGCTGAAGGACAGGAAATGGAACTGGAGTTGCCGCGGAAGATTATTGGCAATATCGACCGCAGCCGAAGTGTGGAATTAGACCGTCTGATTCACGCTCTGGGCATCCGGGGGGTGGGACGCGTCACGGCGGTGGGCCTGGCACGGGCATTCGGCACCATGGAACAGCTCCTGCGGGCGGATACCGAGCAACTTCTCGAGATCCCGGACATCGGGCCGGTGATCGCGGAAAACATCGTGGAGTTCTTTGCCCAGCCTGCCAACCGCCGGGTTATCGGCCGCCTGCTGAAAGAATTGGAGGTGCAGGCGCCGAATACCGGTGCGACAACCTTGGAGGGGCGGGTCTACGTGCTGACCGGGACTTTCTCTGGTATCGAACGGGCTCAGGTCAGAAAGAAACTGGAGGCACGTGGTGCGAAAGTCGGCACCACCGTCAGCGCTAATACAAGCGCCGTGATTGCGGGGGAGAAGCCGGGCGGCGCAAAAATCGACCGGGCAACCGCTCTGGGCATCCAAATTATCGGGGAAGTCGAACTTGGAGAACTACTGAATGAGTGACATCCACCCCACGGCGGTCGTGCACCCGGACGCCGAGTTGGGTGCCGACATTCGGATCGGCCCCTACGCGGTGATTCACGAGCGTACCCGCATCGGGGAGCATTGCCGGATCGGCGCGTTCAGCACGGTGCACCCGGGTGTTTCGATGGGCGAGGGAAATCAGGTTTCCGAACATGTGGTACTGGGCGGGCCGCCTCAGGATCTGGCATTCGACCCGGATTGTCCGAGTGGTGTCGAGATCGGGGCGAACAACCGGTTCCGCGAGTGCTTTACGGTGCACCGGTCCACCCAAGAAGGCGAACCCACCCGAATCGGTTCTGATTGCCTTTTTATGATCAGTTCACACGTCGCACATGACTGTGTGGTGGAAGACCGGGCAATCATGGCCAACTTCACAGCGTTGGGTGGGCACGTGCAAATCGGAGCGGGGGCCTTTCTCAGCGGGCATGCCTTGGTTCATCAGTTTGCTCGCATCGGGAGGCTTAGCATGATTGCGGGTTTGGCAGCGGTGACAAAGGATGTCCTGCCGTTTCATTTATTGGGGCGTGATCCGGCCGTACACTACGGCCTGAACCGGGTCGGCCTGAAACGAGCGGGAATCGAGGGAGAGTGCTACCGCGAACTGGAGGCGGCCTGGCGCGTGCTGCGCAGTGGCGGCAGGGCAGAGGAGTTGGAAGGAACCAGCGAAGAAGTGGCCTACCTCAAGGCTTGGTTGTCGGCGCCGAGCAAACGAGGATATTGTGCATTCCTGCGCCCCGGAATGCGTCGCGGGTCGGTATAATTCTAAGCTTCGGGACTACCCATCATTCAACCATGTTAATTGTCCTTTCCCCCTCCAAGACGCTGGATCCAGAGGCGTGCGTGGATGCTGCGATGTGCACGCAACCGGATTACTTGAAGGAATCTCGCCAGCTGATCCGCTGCCTTCGCGAGTTGTCTCCGGACGATATCGCGGAACTAATGCGCGTGAGCATGAAGATCGCCAACCTGAACTTCGATCGCTACCATCAGTGGAAGACCCCGTTTACCTCGGACAATGCCCGCCCAGCTGCATTGACGTTCAAAGGAGATGTCTACACGGGATTGGGCGCGGGGGATTTCACCCGGCAGGATCTGAACTTCGCGCAGAAGCACTTGCGCATCCTCTCCGGTCTCTATGGCCTGTTGCGTCCGCTTGATCTGATCCAGCCATATCGACTGGAAATGGGAACCCGGTTGGGGACTTCGCGTGGCGACAACCTGTATCAATTCTGGGGCAGCCGAATTACCGAGGGTCTCTGCGAGGCGCTGTCCGACCAGAAGAATTCGGTGTTGGTCAACTTGGCTTCTCAGGAATACTTCAAAGCAGTTCGCCCGGAAGGGCTCGATGTGCCGGTCATCACTCCGGTGTTCAAGGAGCGAAAAGGCCGCCAGTACCGAGTCATCGGATTATTTGCCAAGAAGGCGCGGGGCATGATGACCCGTTATATCATCAAGAATCGCCTGACCAAGGTGGATGCGATTACCGGATTCACCGACGGGGGCTACCGGTATTCTCCGGAGATGTCGACGGAAACGGAGTGGGTGTTCGCCAGATAGGCGGCGCAATCCAGTCAGCGTGCATCTCCATATCTTGGGCGTAGCCGGAAGTTTCATGGCCGGTATTGCCCGGATCGCTTCCGAGTACGGGCATCGGGTCACCGGGTCTGATGCTGCGCTTTACCCTCCCATGAGCACCCAACTGGAACAGGCCGGGGTGGAGTGCCGCGTCGGTTACGAGTGGTCTCACCTGGAACCGCCTCCAGATTGCGTGGTCGTAGGCAATGTGATGAGCCGGGGTCATGCGATCGTCGAGCAGTTGCTGAACAGTTCGATCCCGTATGTCTCGGGCCCGCAGTGGCTTCGGGACCACCTGCTGTACGAGCGCTGGGTGTTGGCGGTCGCAGGCACGCACGGCAAGACCACGACCAGCGCGATGCTGGCGCACATCCTGATCGAAGCGGGCGGGTCTCCGGGATATCTGATCGGAGGAGTGGCTGCACGGACGCAGAAAAGCGCTCAGGCCGGGCAACCGCCGCATTTTGTGATCGAAGCTGATGAATATGACACGGCATTTTTCGACAAGCGGTCGAAATTTGTCCACTACCGTCCGCGGACGCTGGTCCTGACCAATCTGGAATACGACCATGCGGACATTTTTGACGACCTTGAGGCCATTCAGCGCCAGTTTCATCATCTGTTGCGCACGGTTCCGAGCGAGGGTCGCATCCTGTGCCGGGCAGGCGATCCGAACCTGAAGAAGGTCTTGGACATGGGGTGCTGGACTCCGGTGGAGACGTTCGGTTTCGAGGAAGGCAGTGACTGGTGCTGTCAGTGGCAACCCGGACAAGAGTTGGTGATCCAGTATGACGGAGCGGCCTACGTGGCGCGAGACCATCAACCTCTGGGGATGCACAATGCATTGAATGCTACAGCCGCTGTGGCGGCGGCGGCACATGCTGGCATCCCGGTGCAAACGGCAGCCGATTCGCTGGCATCTTTCGAAGGTGTTCTGCGTCGACTGACGCAGCGTCCCACCCGGAACGGGGGGGTCTACCTGTATGATGATTTTGCCCATCATCCGACCGAAATACGTGCGAGCATCGAAGCCGTGAGAGAGCGACATCTGGATCAGCCAATTCTTGCGGTAGTCGAGCCGGCTTCGAACAGTATGCGACTGGGCGTACATCAGGATTCCCTCGCCGAAGCCTTGAAGGAGGCGGATCGGAACTGGTTGCACGTGTCGCAGGAGATGCAGTGGGATGCCGTGGAATGGGGGCAGGCTCACGGGCAGGTTAGCGTCACGACCGATCTAGCCACCCTGGAATCGCAGATTCGTGAGCAACTCGCATCCGGCGGTGTCGTTCTGGTCATGAGCAATCGTGCAGGGTCGGACATTTGTCAACATCTGGAATCGCGTCTGTGATGGCGCTTGGAGCATAGGAGACTTAAATGAGCGTCATTGAACTGACCAAGGAGAATTTCAACGATACCGTCGACAACAACGACATCGTGGTGGTGGATTTCTGGGCCGAATGGTGCGGGCCGTGCAAGAGCTTTGCGCCCGTGTTCGAGACGGTGGCGGGGAACCATCCGGATGCTGTTTTCGGCAAGATTGATACCGAAGAACAGACGGAACTGGCTCAGGCGTTTCAGATCCGCTCGATTCCCACCCTGATGCTATTCCGCGAGCAGATTCAACTGTTCGCCCAGCCGGGGGCGCTGTCCATCGCCCAACTGGAAGACCTAGTGCAGAAGGCAAAAGCACTGGACATGAAACCGATTCACGACCAGATCAAGGAACGCTCCGCTTCATGACCGCGATGGCGCAGGTTGTCGAAGACAAGCCGCCTGAGGAGTACACCCTTCGTTATCTGGTCTACCTGATCCGGCGCCATCGCCGGCAGTTGATTGACGCGCACCTGGTGGCGATTGCCGCGACGGCCGCCAGTGTCCCGCTGCCGTTGCTTATGCCCCTGCTGGTCGACGAGGTTCTGCTGGAGCAGCCGGCATTCCTGGTTCCCTTGATTCAGGCGTGGTCGCCCGAGCCATGGCACGGGCCGATCCTGTATGTCGGCGTAATCTTGCTCGTGGCAATCTTTCTGCGGCTCACGTCGATTCTGTTGCATGCGTTCCAAGTGCGGGAACTGGCGACCATCTCCAAGGACATGGTGTACCGGTTGCGTTGCCAGTTGCTGCAACGACTCGAGCGAACCAGCCTGTCCGAATACGAAACCCTAGGCAGCGGCACGGTCTCGGCCCACCTGGTCACGGACCTGCAGACCATTGACGATTTCGTGGCTATCACCGTGGGCAAGTTCGTGGTGGCCGGCCTCACCATCATCGGGACGGCGGCTGTGCTGCTGTGGTTGCACTGGGGCTTGGCACTGTTCATTCTGTGCATGAATCCGTTGGTGATCTATTTCACGATCGTGTTGGGGCGGCGAGTCAAAGAATTGAAAAAGCGAGAGAATTCTGCGATCGAACACTTTCAGCAGTCTCTGGCCGAAACCCTGGATGGAATTCACCAGATCCGGGCGCACAACCGGGAACGCCACTACATTCTTCGTGTGATGGATGAAGCGCGGGGTGTCCGCGACTGGTCCACGGCCTACTTCTGGAAGAGCGAGATGGCGAATCGGGCCTCGGGCACCGTGTTCCTGCTTGGTTTCGATGTCTTCCGTGCGGTCAGCATGTTGATGGTGGTGTTTTCCGACCTCAGCATCGGGGAGATGATGGCGGTGTTCGGCTATCTGTGGTTCATGATCGCGCCCGTACAGGAGTTGCTTGGTGTGCAGTACGCCTATTACGCGGCATCTGCTGCGTTGGATCGGGTCAACCGGATTCTGAAGTTTCAGGAAGAGCCCCGGTATCCTCACGTTCACGATCCGTTCGACGCCGTCCCCACCACGTCTCTGGAACTTGAAGACGTGCATTTTTCTTTCACTCCCGAGCAGCCGACATTGAATGGCATCACCCTGCGGGTGGCGGCGGGAGAGAAAGTGGCGTTCGTGGGGGCCAGTGGAGCCGGGAAATCGACCCTGATGCAGGTCTTGCTCGGCCTGTATCCAGCCGATTCGGGCGAGATCCGATTCGGAGGACGATCCGTACGGGAGATCGGCTTCGAGACGGTGAGGGAAAATGTCGCGATCGTGCTCCAGCACCCGACCCTGTTCAACGATACGCTCCGATCGAACCTAACGCTGGGACAATCCCTGTCCGACGATGCGCTGTGGGAAGCCTTGCGGGTTTCCCAACTCCGGGAGTGGGCGCAAGCGTTGCCGCAGAAACTGGAAACCCAGCTCGGAGTGGACGGGGTTCGGCTTTCGGGGGGTCAGAGGCAACGTCTCTCGATTGCCCGGACTGTGCTGATGGACCCGGAAATCCTGATCTTAGACGAGGCCACATCCATGCTGGACACTCAGATCGAAGACTGTTTGCATCGCGAGCTGTTTGCCCGCTTCGAGGGACGTACGATGCTGATCGTGGCGCACCGGCTAAGCGCCGTGCGGCATGCCGATCATGTCTATGTGATGGAGGACGGGAAAATCATCGAACAAGGTGGACCGCAGCAGTTGATGGATCAGGACGGTCTGTACTCCAAGTTGTATTCAGGGCAGCGTCACTGATTTTCTTGGCGCATCGCGTCGAATGCGATGCCCGCAGCCTCGATGGTCCGGTCGATGTCTCCATGGGTGTGCGCGCTGGACAAAAATCCTGCTTCGTAACTGGAGGGCGCGAGATAGATGCCCTGTTTCAGCATGTGGTGGAAAAAGCGTCGATAGTTTTCGGTCTGGCAGGCTTGGACATCGGCATAGCATCGGACCGGCCCGCCGGATGTGAAGAAAATGCCGAACATACCAGTCGCTTCGACCGCCTCGAAAGAAATTCCGTACGTGTCTGCCTGTTCGCGCAGACCTTGCATCAGACGTGCCGCGCAATCGCCGAGTGCTTCATAGAAGCCTTCCTGCTCTGTCAGTTCCAGTGTCGCCAGGCCTGCCGCCATGGTGACCGGATTTCCGGATAAGGTTCCGGCCTGGTACACCGGTCCGAGCGGGGCCAGTTGATCCATCAGTTCAGCGCGACCCCCGAAAGCCCCGACTGGTAGGCCACCACCGATGACTTTGCCCAGCACGGTCAGATCAGGCTGGATGCCGAGCCGCTGCTGCGCACCGCCGGGTCCGACTCGGAACCCGGTCATGACCTCATCAAAAATCAGCAGGCTGCCATAGCGGTCGCAACAATCGCGCAAGGCTTCGAGGAAGCCCGGCTCTGGCAGTACGCAACTCATATTTCCGGCGATGGGTTCGACGATGATCGCAGCAATCTGGTCGCCGCGGTCGGCGAAGATCGCCCGCACTTCCTCGGCATCGTTGTACTGCGCGATCTCGGCATGTTCGACGGTGCTTGCGGGAACGCCGGGCGAAGAGGGAACGCCATGGGTCAAGGCCCCGGAACCGGCCTGCACCAGCAGGGCGTCGGCGTGGCCGTGGTAGCAGCCCGCGAACTTGATGATTCGATCCCGCGCGGTGACGCCGCGCGCAAGCCGAATGGCACTCATGGCCGCTTCCGTCCCGGAGTTGACCAGACGCACTTTTTCGAGCGTAGGGGCCCGTTGGCACAGTTTTTCCGCCATCTCGGTCTCCAGTGGATGCGGCGTGCCGAAGCAGATGCCTTGATCCACCGTGTTTTTGATCCTTTCGAGCACGGCAGGGTGGGCATGTCCGACGATCATCGGCCCCCAAGCGCCAACATAGTCGATATAGGAACGCCCTTCCACATCGTAAAGGTAGGCTCCTTCGCCGCGCTGCATGAATACCGGGGTCCCGCCGACCGCACCGAAAGCGCGAACTGGAGAGTTGACGCCCCCGGGAATCTTGCGGCAGGCCGCGTCGAACCAACTGGAATCAGCCATTTTCCTGGAACTGATTAGTGATCGCTTGGGCAGCGGAAGTGATGTCCGATTGCGCGAAGATTCCACTGCAGACCGCCAGCAGGTCGGCGCCGGCTTGGATCAGGGACGCCGCATTATCCGCGTTGATTCCACCGATGGCGCAGACTGGGACGGACAGTTCGCGGTGTGCGCGCATCAGGAGGTCGGGTTGGGCGGTGACGGCGTCGGGCCGGGTAGGGCTGGCGTAGAAACTTCCGAAGGCCACGTAGGAAGCGCCTGAGTGAATGGCGGCTCGGGCGCGAGCAAAATCATTGTAGCAAGAGGCACCGATCAATCCGCTCGAAAACCGATCCCGGGCCTCGGTGATGGAGCAGTCGTCTTCGCCCAAGTGCACCCCATCGGCGCCGATAGCCAACGCCAGATCAAGATTGTCGTTGATAATCAATGGAATGCCTCGCGATTGACACAGCGTGAGCAAAGCCTTTGCGCGCACTTCGCTCTCCTCCGTGCCGGCGGTCTTGTCCCGGTACTGGATCATGCGGGCACCGCCCGCGATGGCTGCCTCCACGGCTTCTGCCGGGGAAGAGCAACCGTCCGGGGTCAGCGCGTACAATCCGTGCGGATGGAAAGCCATAGATTTGACGAATTTCGTGGGACAGGTCGGGGAAGGGGTTCCGACAAACACATACGCCGTATTGTAGAAGCAGGCGTATCACCCTAGAACCATGAATCTGCTGACATCGCTTCGAAGCCGCCTGCCAACACGGGAGGATCACCTGCATCTGTGGCGGATCGCCGGGCCGATGACGCTGACCGGTTTGGCCACTCCCTTGCTGGGAATGGTCGATACGTTCGTGATGGGGCACCTGGAAGCGGCGTACTACCTGGGCGCGGTGGCGGTCGGATCGACGTTGATCCAACTGCTGTTCTGGGGTGTCGGGTTCCTGCGCATGAGCACGACCGCGTTGGCTGCGCAGGCATCCCATGATTCCAACAAGACTCGATTGATCTTACTGCACAGCTTGGTATCCGCCGTATTAATTTCGATGGTGGTGGTGCTTCTGAGAGAACCGCTGCAGCACATCAGCTACACGCTTCTGGCCTTGGAGCAGGAAATCAACCTTCACTCCCAGTTGTATTTCGAGATCTGCATCTGGAGCATGCCGGCCGTACTGCTGAACATGGTGATCTGGGGCTGGTGCCTGGGCATGCAGAACGCCCGGGCTCCCCTGTACCTGGCACTTTGGATCAACGTGGTCAACATGGTGCTGGACGTGGTACTGGTGTTCTATTTCGGCCTGCAGACACGGGGAGTGGCGTATGCCTCCCTGGTGGCGAACTACAGTGGCCTTTTGCTGGGAGTCTGGATTCTGCGGCGCATGCTCCAACCCCTGCCGCGGATGACGATGTACGGATTGTGGGACGCACCGGCGTGGAAGAACCTGTTCGTGGTTAACCACCATTTGTTCGTGCGCACGATCCTGTTGCTGTTTTCGTTTGCCTTCTTCATGGCGCAGGGCGCGGACTTTGGAGCGGTCGTACTGGCCGCCAATGCCGTGTTGATCAATTTCTTCTACATCACGGCCTATGGCATGGACGGTTTTGCTCATGGCCTGGAAGTGTTGTGCGGGCGAGCAGTCGGAATGCGGGACCGGAAATTATTCGAGCGGGTTATCGCCTCCGCACTGTTCTGGTGCGTGCTGATCGGGATTTTGCTGATTACTTTCTTCGCGGGGGCCGGGACCTTCATCATCGGCTGGTTGACCTCGCTGCCCGAGGTTCAGGGCGCGGCATCGGTCTACCTGCCTTGGCTGATCGCGTTGCCCGTGTTCTGCCTGCTGCCTTTCCTGATGGACGGGTTGTTCATCGGCACGACCCGTACCCGCGAGATGCGCAACAGCATGGTCTTGTCGATTGGGGCCTACTTGGCAATTTGGTTTGTCACAGGGAGTCTGGAAAACCATGGGTTGTGGCTCGCGCTGACCGGTTTTATGATCGCGCGCAGCCTGACACTTGGATATTACAGTTGGCGGATCGAACGTGGCGGAGGGTTTGTTCCGAGAAGCTTACTGAGTTCCTAAAACCGGGCGCCACGCCCTGTTTCGAATGTATATCGTGCACAAGCGTGGAGTATCATTAGGCGTCAAATCGTCTGCTCGCGGAATGATGATTACATTGAGACATGCGGTTGCCGGCATTGCGGTCATTTTCGCTCTAGCCGCTTGCGCCCCGACGACAGACTTTCCGGATATCGATGACAAGGCCGCTGCGGAGGAGGCTCGAAAGCAGCGCGTTGCGGTCATGCAGAATGTCCTCAGTACCGAGGCGCGCGTTGCCCGGGTTGCCTATCCCGTCCTGTTCCACAATGCCGCACTATGTGGCACCGATATCACCTATAGCCTCGGCATCAGTGGCTGGACGACGGAACAGATGGATGAGGAATACCGCGACATCGCGAAAGAGGAATTCGGGATCGGAAAGGTTCTGACCGTCGTCAACGTGACGCCGGGTTCCTCGGGTGAGCGTGCGGACATTCGGGTCGGGGACAAGATCGCTTCGGTAGACGAAGAGGCCTTGGACGACGGTGAGGATGCCATGGAAGACTTGGCTGAAATACTGGATGAATCGGACGGGAAGGAAGTCCAGCTGGGCATTATTCGGGACGGTCAGGCACGTACGGTGGCCGTGCGGCCGGACCGAGTCTGCGCATTCCCGGTGCATTGGGGACCCAGCGACGAAGTCAACGCTTTTGCCGATGGCAGTAGTGTCTACGTGACTACGGGGTTCCTGCGTTTTGTCGAGGATGACGATGAGCTGGCTGCCGTGATCGGGCACGAGTTGGCACACAACACCCGCGGGCACATCAAATCCAAGCGGGGCAACGAATTCATCGGCATTCTTTTAGGGGCCCTGGTGGGGGCGGCCATTGGGATCGACATGACGGAAACGGGCCGCGCCATCGGCGCTCAGGCATATAGTCAGGATTTTGAGGCTGAAGCGGACTATGTTGGGGTCTATCATGCCGCCCGTGCGGGCTACGATGTCCGGAACGCCATGAAATTCTGGCGTCGCATGGCTATGGAGAATCCCTATGCGATCAATCTAGAAGGCACGACTCATCCTTCAACGGCCAAACGCTTTCTCGCCATGGAGAAAGCCATCGAAGAAGTCGAAGAGAAACAGAAGGCCGGACTGCCGTTGCTGCCCAACGAAAGCCTGCCCGCCTCCAATGCGGACGGGAACGAAACCGATAAACTATAGGGACACTCCCAAATTCCTCGAAGTTCTCTCTTCCCATGTCGGTACTGATTTGCGGCTCCTTGGCCTACGACGTCATCATGCGGTTCGATGGGCGTTTCAGGGAGAACATCCTTCCGGAAGCAGTTGACCATCTGAACATTTCGTTCTTGGCTTCGCACATGCGCCGGGAATTCGGGGGGTGCGCCGGAAACATCGCTTACAACCTGGGCCTGTTGGACGTGACCGGATATCCGATGGCGACGGTCGGCCGCGATTTCCAGGATTATGCCGTGTGGATGGATGAGAAGGGGATTTCACGCAGCCGGGTCAAGGAACTGGGAGACCGATTCACTTCCCAGGCGTTCATTTCGACCGATCTCGACGACAACCAGATTACACTCTTCCATCCAGGTGCAATGGACCTCTGTCATGAGCAGGAAGTGGACCCGACTGATGTGCGCTTGGGCCTGATTTCCCCCGAAGGCCGGATTGGCATGATCGAACACGCGCAACAGATGGCGGAGGCTGGAGTCCCGTTCCTGTTCGATCCGGGGCAGGGGATGCCGATGTTCCAGAAAGAGGACTTCTTGCGCTTCGTGGAGCAGGCGACTTGGGCGGCATTCAACGGTTTCGAGGCGGAGCTAATGCAGAAAAAGTGTGAACTGACGATCGAACAGTTAGCGGAACGACTCGAAGCCGTGGTCGTGACGCACTCCGAGCGGGGGTCCTGCATCTATCTGAAAGGCCGGCCCATGCTGGAGATCCCGGCGGTGCCGGTGGAGAAAGATGTGGATCCGACCGGGTGCGGCGACGCCTACCGGGCCGGACTTCTGTACGGCATCCTGAATGACATGGACTGGGAGACCTGTGGACGTTTCGGTTCGCTGATGGGGGCCTGCAAAATCAAGCATCAGGGCGCGCAAAACCACACCACGACCTTGGCCGAACTAACGGAACGTTTCAGGGAAGAGTTTGGCTATTCCCCGGAATAGTCCTCGCACAAGCTAATAATTTCCCAACCCCGTTCCTGAGCATGGGCGCGCAGGGTTGGGTCCGGGTCTACTGCCACTGGGTGATCGACGAATTCCAGAAGTGGAATGTCGTTGAACGAATCCGAATACCCCCAGGTCTCACCGAGTCGTATTCCTTCCTGTTCTGCCCAAGCTTGGATTCGCTTCGGCTTGTCGGCGGCGAAACAGGAGGAATCCAGCAGTTTGCCGGTATAGCGTCCCGCTCGCATCTCAGGCCGGGGAGCGATCAGGGTCGGGATCTCTAATGCCTGCACGATGGGTTCGGCGATAAAGGCATTGGTCGAGGTTGCGACCACCTGCCGCAGCCCGCGTTGCCGGTGTTCCGAGATCAATTGTTGGGCGCGGGGGTGCAGGACTGGGAGGACCCGGGTCTCTAGGAACTGTGCGCGGAGTTCTTCCAGCCTCTGTCCGTCGATTTGCCTGAGAGGGGCCAAAACGAACTCCAGGTATGCAACCGGGTCTAAGGTTCCATGACGGTAGTCGTTATAGAAAGTTTGGTTGCGAGCACGGTAGGCGTCGCCGTCGATTTCTCCCGAGTCCGCCAGGAATTGACCCCATTCGTAGTCGCTGTCACAGCCGATCAGCGTATGATCCAGATCGTAGAAAACGGTTACGTTCATGCGGCAGGCGGCGAGGTGCGATAGGGGATTATGTAGCAAAATCCGCAGTGCTACAATCCTA
This sequence comes from Gammaproteobacteria bacterium, assembly GCA_028819565.1. Taxonomy (GTDB): domain Bacteria; phylum Pseudomonadota; class Gammaproteobacteria; order Poriferisulfidales; family Poriferisulfidaceae; genus Poriferisulfidus. The sequence continues at coordinate 165,945 of JAPPLD010000003.1, forward strand.
AAATGAAAGTCCACCGTACCGTCCGCTACCGTCTGCATCCTGGTTCTGCAAGAAAGAATCAGCAGTTGCACGGCACCGCCGGAGCTTGTCGGTTCGTCTGGAACCACATGGTAGGAAAACTCAAGGACGAGTATGAATTTGGGATCAAACCGGACTTTCGGCACTACTCTCTGTGCCATGTCTTCACCATCATGCGGAGAGACGATGCCACGACAAAGTGGTTGCAGGACTATCCGTCAAAAGTGGTCAGAATTTCTCTCAAGCCCATCGAGACGGCCTACCGGGAATATTTCAAGGACTGTGAGGCCGGCGGGAAACTCAATCGCAAGTTGCCGCGCTTCCACGGCAAGTACACCACTATCCCGTCTTTCCCGATAGACTATCAATCGGCGAAGGTTTCAAGCGACAGCCTATTCGTGCAGAAGGTCGGATGGATGAAACTGGACGGCAACAATCCGTACCCGGACGGCCAGTTCAAGTCCGGCA